>CAKVEW010000012.1 GCA_934746015.1 uncultured Clostridium sp. | reverse complement strand
ATCCAAATACAGCTGTAACTGCTATTTTTTTATACAAAATACTTGAAGCTTCTTCTCTTTCTAATGATATATTATAAAGTAAATCTCCTTGTTTTAATTCCTTAGGTATTCTATAAAATCTACTTACATTATCATTACTGTGTCTTATTGAGTTATATATATCTATTAACTCATTAGAATAAAAAGTATTATTTACTTTCAATTTAGAACTTGGCAAATACATATAATAATAATCTTCATTATTCAAAAAAGCATTATTATCTATTTCATCTTCAATATTATTGTCTTCTATATTTGTAACCTTTGCTCCTGAGCTATCTTTAAAGAAAAACTCTATATTTATATTTTTATAAATAATATTATTTGCAGAATTCATTACCTGACTATAATAATTATCTACACCATCTTCTGACATAATACTTGCTCTTACTTCTTCTATTTGTTTTTTTATTTCTTCTTCTGATAAATTACTTTCTTTTGCTTCTTCTCTTATATTATTTTCAACTTCTCTTATAGAGTTCTCTTTATATGAATTACTTTCTTCTATTCTTTTATTATATACATTCTCTTTTTTATTCCCATCTAAATCCAAATATAAAACTGTATATTCTTTTAATACAGTATCTAGTTCTAAAACTTCACTTACTATTAAATTATTATCAAAAAGAGTATCTCCGAAATTTGATTTGAAATTTCTATGTTCTCTTACTGTCCCAATTAAAGAAATAGAAAAAAATATTAGCAGAATTAAAAATATAAATGTTCCTATATCTTTAAAAAATTTATTTCTTGTCGACTTTGTATCCAACTCCCCACACCACCTTTACATATTGAGGATTTCTAGGGTCTACCTCTATTTTCTCCCTTATCCTCCTTATATGGACAGTTACAGTATCTACATTATAAGGGGCTTCATTCCAAACTCTTTCGTAAATCTCTTCTATAGAAAAAACTCTACCTAGGTTGTTCATAAGAAGACTTAATATTTTAAATTCCAATGGAGTTAAATTAACTTCCTTACCATTTACAGTAACAGACTTGCTTTCTTTATTTAATTCTAATCCTCCTACTGTAATTACATCTTTATTAATATTATCATTTAATGAAGAAAATCTTGTGTATCTCCTTATTTGAGAGTTTACTCTTGCTATAAGCTCTAAAGGATTAAAGGGCTTAGTTAAATAATCATCAGCTCCTAAATTAAGACCTAGAATTACATCTGAGTCCTCTGCTTTTGCAGAAAGCATTATTATTGGAATTTCTTTTTCCTTCCTTAGTTCAATAGTAGCTCTAGTTCCATCAAGGCTTGGCATCATTATATCCATAATTATTAAATGAATATCTTCTTCTCTCGCAATCCTTAATGCTTGAATTCCATCGTAAGCAGTAAAAACATTATATCCTTCATTTAAAAGATAAATTTCAATGGCTTCTGTAATCTCTTTATCATCATCCACTACTAAAATATTGTACTTATTCATATGTCCCCCTATAATTAAAATCTAAACGTAATTAAAGTAACTTCCTATGCTAATAATGATAGTAACAATAAGTTACAAAGTTAGTATCAAAATTATTAAGGAATTCTTAAAAAATCATATTATAATATCTATCTAATGAATTCTTAAACTCTAATATATCAAAATATCTTCCTAATCTTAATGTTTCTTTTTCATTGACAAATAACAATAAAATAGGTAATGAAAAAATATTATATTCTGCTGCAATTTCTTTATTTTCTATAGCATTTACTTCTAAGAACTTCACTTCATTATAATCTTTTATAACATGTAATACTTTTTCTTTTATAGCATCACAAGCTCCACAAGTTGCACCACTAAAATATACTATACTTATTAAATTACCTTTTATAAAATCTTCTATTTGTTCTTTTCTCATAACTCCTCCACCTTTAGCTTAATTTTATATTTATTATACCATTTAAACTAATTGTTTATAAAAATCCTTTTGATTGTAAATACTAAAAAAGGAGGTGTTTAATTTGAAGAAAAAATATACAATTTTATTATTATCAACTTTATCTATTATATTTAGTATTATTTTACTACCTACACTTACTGTAAAAAGTAACAATTTAAGTGATTCTCAATTTGAGCTCAATCCTTTACCTTATGCTTATGATGCCTTGGAACCTTATATAGATAAGGAAACAATGATGCTTCATCATGATAAACATGAGAAGGCATACTTAGATAATTTAAATAAAGCCATTGCTAAATATCCTGAATTATATAAAAAAGGATTAGAGGGAATTTTAAAGGATTTAAACTCAATTCCAGAAGATGTGAGAGAAACAGTTAAAAATAATGCAGGTGGAGTTTATAATCATGACTTCTTTTGGTCAGTAATGTCTCCTGAAAAAGATCAAACACCAAAAGGAGAATTATTAAAAGCTATTAATAATGATTTTGGATCTTTTGATAACTTTAAAGCTAAATTTAAGGATGCAGCTTTAGGAAGGTTTGGCTCTGGATGGGCTTGGCTTGTTTTAGGTAAAGACGGAAAACTTTCTATAATATCTACTGCTAATCAAGATTCACCAATATCTCAAGGATTAACACCAATATTAGGTATAGATGTTTGGGAGCATGCATATTATCTAAAGTATCAAAATAGACGTGGAGATTATATAGATAATTGGTGGCATGTAGTTAATTGGAAACAAGTAGAGGATAACTATAGTTCAATTAATAAATAATTATGCTAAAAATATCATAAAAAAATGGAGCTATTCTTCAGCTCCATTTTTAAAATATTGAGTTATTTTAGAAACTCCTCAAGGAGTTTCTTCCTTAATTCTACATTTTACATTTTACATTTTAACTAGAATATTGTGTTTTGTTCTTCTTTATCGAATATATGAATCTTATTAGCATCAAATCCGAATTCAATTGGATCACCAATCTTGTAATCTACAACTGTTCTTGATTTAATGATAAAGTTTGCTCCATCTTTTTTAATGTGAATATAGATTTCAGCACCTAAGTTTTCCATTAAGTCAACTACTCCATTAAAAGTAACAACTCCTGGTTTTGCTAATTCTTCCTTAGTGTGATATATGTTTTCTGGTCTTACTCCAACTATTACGTCTATATTTTCTGCATTCTTTTCTTTTATAGCTTTAACCTTATCTGCTGGAATTTCCATTAATTTATCAAATACTTTAACATATTGTCTTCCATTTTCAACAGAAGTTTGTCCATATGTCATATTCATTTGAGGACTTCCAATAAATCCTGCAACGAAAAGATTAGCTGGATGATTATATATTTCAGTAGGTGATGCAACTTGTTGAATAACTCCATCTTGCATAACTACTATTCTAGTTCCTAAAGTCATTGCTTCTGTTTGGTCATGTGTAACATATATAAATGTTGTGTTTAATTCATTATATAATTTTGATATTTCTATTCTCATTTGAACTCTTAATTTAGCATCAAGGTTTGATAAAGGTTCGTCCATTAAGAATACCTTTGGACTTCTAACTATAGCTCTTCCCATAGCAACTCTTTGTCTTTGTCCACCTGATAATGCCTTTGGCTTTCTATCTAATAAATGTTCTATGTCTAATATCTTAGCTGCTTCTCTAACCTTTTTATCTATTTCAGCTTTTGGCATTTTTCTAAGTTTTAATCCAAATGCCATATTTTCATAAACAGTCATATGTGGATATAATGCATAGTTTTGGAAAACCATAGCTATATCTCTATCTTTAGGAGCAACATCATTTACTAATTTATCATCAATATATAATTCCCCACTTGATATTTCTTCTAATCCTGCAATCATTCTTAGAGTTGTTGATTTACCACATCCTGATGGACCTACAAAAACAATAAACTCTCTATCTTCAATATCTAAGTTAAAGTCCTTAACTGCTTCAAATCCATTTTCATATACCTTTTTAATACCTTTTAATTTTAAACCTGCCATATTTCTCTCCTCCAAATATATTAATAAAATGCTAATGGGTTAACTCTTTTTATTAAATCTAATAACTTTTCATCCATAGCTAATTGAAATCCTGTAACCCCCCTAGAGGCATTAACTATATAAACCTTTGGTTTAATTCCTGATTCCTCTAAATAAGCTTTTATAACTTTAGTGCTATTACTTAGCTTGTCTAAAGTTTTTACACTAGATATTTCTCTTATATTAAAGCTTCCTATTTCTTTTCTTTTGCTCTTATTCATAATCTTATAAATTGAAAGCTCATTTCCAGTAAGCTCATATTCATATTCTACTATTATCCTTCTTGATAAAATAAAAATGATGAAATATACTAATACAAAAGTTATTGCTCCTACTATATTTAACATTGCTACGCACAATATTGTTATAACTATGGATGCTTTTGATAAAATATTTATAATATTTTCTATGCCATGATAGTCTTTTGTCTGAAACTGCTCATAAAAGCAATCCATTTACACACCTCCTATATCGTTTACATAAATCTCATGATTTAATTATATTACCTTTTTATCTAATTTCAATTTTATTCAACTTTTAAACTCACTTTCCTAAATAATGACTAATAAATATACGTATATATTGTGAATTTTTACAATAAAAAAATATAATGCTAGCTGTGACCTGGCAAACCTCGAATCACACTAGCATTACATTCATTGTACTACAGCACCAAATTTATTATCTTATTTTTATTACAGATAATCTATGGAGTGCTCTTGTACTCATTATATACTTAATTAAATTATCAGTATTTTCATTGAAGTCAACTATTATTACAGCATCAAATTCTAGCCCTTTAGCATAATAAGAAGGAACAAGTACCTTTCCCCCTCTATAAACTATATCAGATTTATTAAATGCTAAGATATTTGTACGCTTTTTAAGTTCAGGTAAAATAATATTTACTTCTTCCTTATCCTTAGTTATAACAGCTATATTTTCGTATTTTTCTTCTTGATAATCTTCTAAAAGATTCACTATAACTTCTATTAAATCTTCAGTATCGCCCTTTGGTACTGTAGTTTCTAAAACATCAAATTCTCCCTTTCTAACAAAAGGTACTACAACATCTTCATTTAAAAACTTATTAGCATATTCCATAATTTGATAAGTAGATCTATAACTTTTATTTAATTGATATAAACTAAAGAATCCACCAAAAATATCTTTTAATCTTAGCATTGCAGGTACTTCTTCAGCCTTAACTAACCTTTGATTTGAATCACCTACTATTGTATAGCTCTTACAACCTGTTAATTCTTTAAGAACTATAAATTGAAGCATATTATAATCTTGAGCTTCATCTATAACTATGTGTTTAACTTCATAAGTTGCTTTTTTTCCATCTAACTTTATCATCAGATATAAAATTCCAGCTAAATCTAAATATGATAGATTTTCAATATTCATAAATTGCTTATATATATGAATTATTTCTTCATTATTAATCCACTCTTCTATGTCAGCCTTGGATTTCATAACTTCCCTAACCACATCTCTTATTGCAATTTTTCTTCTGAACTCTATATTATTTTCTTCAATAGCTAATTCATCTGCTGATAATTTAGCTTTCTCATCTTTAGCATTTATATTAATTTCTCTAACCTTTTCATCTCTCTTATCTTTAATCTTAGAAAATAATATTCTCTTAATCTTTTGGCTTCTTCTGAATATAGGCATGTATTTATAATGTTTTTCAAATAATTCATTTATTTCATCTACTGAAATTATTTCTTCATTTAAAAATCTAACAGGCTTTATTTCAAAATAATTTTCTTCTATTTCAATTGTCTTTTTATCTAGCAAATCAATGAAATCCTTAGATGATTTATATTGTATTTCATTAATTACTTCTTTATTTTCCTTTAGAACCTCTTCTAAATAAGAAGTTATATCTTTAACTTCTTCCTTAAGACCTATTTCCTTATATGCAAATGATAAGAAAGTTTCATTTTTAACTGCAGTTTCACCTAAATTAGGTAAAACTTCTGATATATAATCCATAAATATATCATTTGGCCCAAGAATTAATACTTTATCAGTTAATTGTTGCCTATAGTTATATAATAAATATGCTACTCTATGAAGAGCTATTGTGGTTTTACCAGATCCAGCTACCCCATTAACTACAACAACTTTATTTCTATCAGCTCTTATTATTTCATCTTGTTCCTTTTGAATTGTATTTACTATATCCTTAAGCTTTTCTCCGGAATTAGAAGACAATACCATTTGTAATATTTCGTCTTGTATATTGATATCAGAATCAAAATATCCCTCTAATTTAGCCTTTTTAACCATAAGCTGTCTTCTTCCTAATATATCTACAGGTATTTCTCCTTGTGGACTTGAATAGCTCGTTTCTCCTAACATTCCTTTATAGAATAAAGATGCAACAGGAGCCCTCCAATCTACAATTACAGGCTCATAACTTCCTTCTGGTGTTAATCCATATCTTCCGATATACAATTCTTCATTAAATCCATCATCATTGAAATTAATCTTTCCGAAATAGGGTGATTCCTTTAGCTTTACAAACTCGGATAGTTTTCTATCTATAGCCTTGTAACTTTCCTCTTTTATATATCTTTCATGATCAAAATATTCTATTAATTTATCTTCATCATCTCTATATTCTTCAATATATTTCTTTCTATAGTCAAGTATATATTCAGAAATAGCCTTCCTTTTCTCTATATAATTTAATGTTTCATCATTAAGAATATTTAATGTTTTTTTTAGGTTTTCTTCTTCCCTTAAGAATTCAAATTTATCCAAGAGCATTTCCCCCTTTGACTTTTTACTAAGAAAGAGTGTAACAAAAAATTTGTACACTCTTCCATTAAATTAACCAACTTTTATTATTTTAAACTTCAGTTTCTTTTAAATCAACTTCATTTCAATACTATTTTTCATTAATTGCTTATTGATTATCTTTATCAATATTTACTACAACTTCATCCTTAGACTTACTATCTCTTACTTTCTTATCTTTCTTTTCCTTAAGCTCTGGATATTTTTCATATACAAACTCCATAAACTCATCTCCAAATATAGTTTCCTTCTCTAATAAGTATTCAGAAATTTTATCTAATAAATCTCTATTTTCATTTAATATCTTTCTAGTATTTTTATGACAAGTTCTAATTATGTTTAGTACTTCTTCATCTATTATAGTTGAAGTTTCTTCACTACATTCTCTAACAGCTCTTCCATCTAAATATCTATTTTGAGCAGACTCTAATGCCATCATATCAAATTTATCAGTCATACCATATATAGTTACCATACTTCTTGCAGTTTTAGTCGCTCTTTCTATATCATTAGATGCTCCAGTTGAAACTAAGTTAAATACCTCTTCTTCTGCTGATCTACCACCTAACATAACCATAATTTGACTAGTTAACTCTTCTTTCGAAACAAGATATTTTTCTTCTTCTGGTAACTGCATGGTATATCCTAATGCCCCCATAGTTCTTGGTACTATAGTAATTTTATGTACTGGGTCTGTATTATCTAAAAGAGCCGCAACTAAAGCGTGACCTACTTCATGGAAAGCAACAACTCTCTTTTCAATAGGAGAAAGAATTCTATCTTTCTTTTCTTTACCAGCAATAATAACTTCAACAGCTTCTCTTAAATCTTCTTGCATAACAAACTCTCTATTATGTTTAACTGCTCCTAAAGCAGCTTCATTTACTATATTAGCTAAATCTGCACCTACAGCTCCTGGAGTACTTTTTGCTATTTCTTCTAAATCCACATCATCTCCAAGCTTAACACCTTTAGAGTGAACTTTTAAAATATCTATTCTTCCTTTAAGATCTGGTCTATCAACTATAACTCTTCTATCAAATCTTCCTGGTCTTAATAATGCCTTATCTAGTATTTCTGGTCTATTTGTTGCAGCTAAGACTACTATTGCCTTAGTTGAATCAAAGCCATCCATTTGAGTTAATAATTGATTTAAGGTTTGTTCTCTCTCATCATTAGTTTGAAGTTGAGAGTCTCTACTCTTACCTATTGAATCTATTTCATCAATAAATATTATACATGGAGCATTTTTTTCTGCTTCTTGGAATAAGTCCCTAACTTTAGCAGCTCCCATTCCAGCGAACATTTCAACAAAGTTTGAACCAGAAATAGATAAAAATGGTACTTTTGCTTCACCAGCAACTGCTTTTGCAAGTAGTGTTTTACCTGTTCCAGGTGGTCCAACTAATAAAGCCCCCTTTGGAAGCTTAGCTCCTATTTCAGTGTATTTTTCTGCATGATTTAAATAATCTATTATTTCCTTTAGGGACTCTTTAGCCTCATCTTGACCAGCTACATCATCAAAAGTAACTTTTATATCATTATCTCTATAAACCTTAGCGTTACTTTTGCCTAATCCCATCATAGGTCCTGCGCCCATTTTCTTTCCTATTCGTCCGGCTAAGAACCTAAAAATGCTGAAAAGTATTATAGGCATAATTACCCAACTAAAAATAAAGTCTGCAAAAAAATTATCTTTAATTGCCTCTGCTCTATATTCTACACCAGCCTCATTTAATAAATTTATTAAATTCGGATCCTCTACATTACCTGTATATAATACTTTTCTAGTTGAAATTCCTTCTTCATTTTCCTTTGGTAATATTTTTATTTCACTTGAGGAAATAACTACACTTTCTATTTGATTATTCTCTAACATGCTTAAGAATTTATTATAACTAATTTGCTCTGTAGTCATAAAGTTCTTAGTAGCTGTAAATCCATATAAAAATAAAAATGCTAAAATCGCATACAATATAGTATATTGCTTTTTATTATTGTTATTATTTTCATCAGTATTCTTATTATCCATATTATTTCCTTTCTAATAAACTATTTTATTTTTCCTATCTCATCAAAAGGATATACCTTAATTTGTGCTTTTCCAGTAATATCTTTTCCATCAATATAAGGATTAATCCAATATCGTGAATCTTTAGAGTAAAGTCTGTTATCTCCTAAAAAGAAATACTTTCCTTCCGGAACTTCATATACTCCATTAAAATTATCTTCTGCACCTATATAATCTTCTTGTAGTGTTTCTCCATTTACAGAAACGACACCATTTCTTATTTCAATCTTATCTCCTGGCAATCCAATTAATCTTTTAATTAAATCTTCTTGGAGCTCTTCTGAATAAAAAACTACTATGTCTCCTCTTTCTAATTTATCTAAATTATAAACTCTTGTTACAAATAACCTATCTCCAACATTTAAAGTTGGTACCATAGATTCTGATGGAATCAGAACCTTAAATAACAAAAACTTATTTATAAGAAAAGCAATAATAAATGCTGAAATTATTGGGATTCCCCACTCATAAATGAAATTTTTTATTGAACTTTTTCCACCTTCATTATTCTCAATATTATTTCCTGTCATTCTTCCCATAATCCTTTCATTAATCTATCTATTTCTTCTTTTCTTAATTTTGTAGCTTCATTATCTATATAATAAAGATTATCTTTTTTGTAAAGTATATCTCCTTCTTTTGCTTCATCAGCTATATATTTCTTTTCAATATTGATTATATTTCCCTCTAAACCTTCTAATACAACATAATCCTCTTCTATTCTATCAATTACATATTCCTCTTTCCCCATAGTATTACTATTAATCACCTCTCTCTATAACTTATATTATATTTTAGTATATCATATTATTACAATTTTAAATAGCAGTCAATCTACTAAAATAGGAGCTGTATAAAATCATACAGTAAGTAGTGATTATTATATATAGCTCCTTTAAATAATATTATATTTCTTCCTTAATTAAATCTTCGTAACTTTGTCTCTTTACAACTACTCTTGCTTCACCATTTCTTACAAAAATTACTGCTGGTCTAGTTATTTTATTATATCCACTTGCCATTGAAAATCCATAAGCTCCAGTTGATAAAACAGCTAGTATATCTCCACTTTCTGCTTTTTGAATTTCTATATCTTGAATTAATATATCTCCTGACTCACAGCACTTACCTGCTATTGTAACCTTATCTTCCATTGGGGCTAATGCCTTATTTGCAATTAAAGCTTCGTATTTTGCACCATATAACGCTGGTCTAATATTATCTGTCATTCCACCATCTACTGATAAATACCTTCTAACCCCAGGTATATCTTTAATATTTCCTACAGTATATAATGTAGTACCAGCATTTGCGACAATTGATCTTCCTGGCTCTATTGTTAATATAGGCTTCTTAATTCCTAAATTATCACAAACATTTTCTACAGTATTTAATATAACATTACAATAATCTTCTATTTCTTTTGGACTATCACCTTCAGAATAATAAATCCCAAATCCACCGCCTAAATCAAGCTCCCCTATATAATGTCCTGTTTCTTGTTTTATATCATATATATACTTTAGCATAATTTCAGCTGCATCTTTAAATGGTTCTGTCTCAAATATTTGTGATCCTATATGGCAATGAAGGCCTACTAAATTAATATTATCTAACTCTAATGACTTCTTTACAGCATCCATAATAATATTCCCTACAGGTGCAAAACCAAACTTCGAATCTATTTGTCCTGTTTTTATATAATCATGGGTATGAGCTTCTATTCCTGGTGTTAATCTAAGATATATATCTTGCTTTTTATTATAACTCTCTGCTACTTCATTAATTCTAACTATCTCTTCAACATTATCTACGATAAATCTTCCTACACCTAATTTAATTCCAAATTCTATTTCATCTAAAGTTTTATTATTTCCATGAAAGTATATTTTCTTCATTGGAAAGCCAGCTTTATATGCAGTATACAATTCGCCCCCAGAAACTACATCTAAATATAAACCTTCTTCATTAATTAATTTACACATTTCAATTGTTAAAAATGCTTTTCCTGCGAAAGCTACTCTATTGTTATCTTCTTTAACTTTAAATCCCTTTATATAGCCCCTACATTTATCTAATAAAAGTTCTTCATCCATTACGTAAAGTGGTGTTCCATAATCTTTAGCTAAATCACTGGCCTTTATGCCTCCAATGACTAGATCATTTTCTTCAATTTTGCTTGCCCCAAAAAGTTTCATATATTTCCTCCAATATATTTTAAAATATTATAATAAAGCCACCATGGTTAATCATAGTGGCTTTTTTCATTATATTTATTATTATACACTTTTTAAAATAATTATTCTATATTTATGCAAAGGAATTAAACTTTTTAATTTTCGCCCCTATATTTGTCCATTAAATCCCCCATTACTTCACCTGATGGTGGTGGTGTGTATGTTATTGCATTTGCTCCTGCTTCTATAGTTCTCATAATGCTTTCATTAGTAGGTCCACCAGTTGCTATTATCGGAAAATTAGGGAACTCTTCTCTTATTTTCTTAACTATATTAGGAGTATTTTTGCCTCCAGATACATTTAATATAGTTGCTCCTGCCTCTATTCTTTCTGCTATATTTTCACACTCAGATACTATTGTAACAATTACAGGTATATCTATTATTTCTTTAACATTTCTTATTATTTCATTAGAAGTTGGTGCATTTACAACAACACCCATAGCTCCCTTAAATTCTGCATCTAGAGCTAAATTAACTACTCTTTTTCCTTGAGTAATTCCTCCTCCAACGCCACAAAAAACAGGAACATCAGCTGCCATAACTAAAGCTTGAGTTATAATAGGCTGAGGGGTGAAAGGATATACTGCAATTATAGCATCTGCATTTGTATTTTTTATAATTGCTACATCTGTTGTAAATAATAAAGATTTTATTCTTTTGCCAAATATTTTTATCCCACTACATTCTCTAATACAAGAAGGAACCTCTATTACATGGCTTCTTAATGCGCCTTTTATCTCTGGTACCTGTTTTACTTTTTTCCCATCCATATAAAACTCCTCCTATTTTATCTTTCTCTTTATTATTTTTTTTCGTATAATTATATTATACTATCTTTTTTGCATATTAATATATATTTAACTAGATTATTTTATAAAATTATTAAATAAGAATCAATATCTAATATCTTTATTAGTGTTAAATACTAAAAAATTTTGAGAGGTGATTTATATTAAAAAGATTAAATTATACCCCCCCTATAGTATTTTGATAACTATGTATCTTTTCTTTATTATTGTTGCATTTATTCTAGACTCTCCATTTGAAATAGTAACAGGACTAAAAAAAATAATTCTGAGTCCTGATATATTAATTTCCGATTATGTAGAAATCGGAGGAATAGGAGCTTCACTTGTTAATTCTGCTTTAACTAGCATGTTTGCACTATTAATTTTAGTTTTTATTGGTGTTAAACCAAATGGATCTACTATTATGTCTTTATGGCTAATAACAGGTTTTTCCTTCTTCGGAAAAAATATATTTAATATTTGGCCAATTATTACTGGTGTTTATCTTTACTCTAGATATCAAAAGGAACCATTTCTTAATTATAGTTTAGTTGCAATGCTTTCTACAACTTTAGCACCTACTGTAAGTCAACTCAGTTTTACAAACCATTTTCCAAAATCTATTGGAATTATATTAGGATATATAATCGGTATATTAACTGGATTTATATTAGTACCTATTTCTTCCCATTGCATTAAAGTCCATAGTGGATATAATTTATATAATATAGGCTTTTCAGCTGGTATTTATGCTACATTGTTGATGTCCATCTTAAGATCCTTAGGTATAGAATTTGAATCTCGAATGCTATGGAATACAGAATCAAACTATGTCTTCGCAATTTTATTACTAATTATCTCTATTTATTTAATTGTTCTAGGAACTTACAAAAATCCTTCAATAAAAAAAGAGTTTTTATTATTAATTAAACAACCAGGTAAGTTGGTTAGTGATTTTTATATATCCTTCGGAAATACATGCTATTTTAATATGGGAATATTATGCTTTTTATCAACAATACTCGTACTCGCTTTAAAATCTCATTTAAATGGACCTACTATTGCAGGAATATTTACTATTGTTGGTTTTGGAGCCTTTGGTAAGCATTTAGTAAACGTTATCCCAATTATTATAGGTGCAATTTTAGCATGCATAATTAATATTAATCCTATTAATTCCCCATCACTAATCCTATCTATTCTTTTTTCCACTGCACTAGCCCCAATAGCTGGGAAATTTGGATATAAAATTGGTATATTGGCTGGATTTTTACATGTAAATATGGTAAGTAATATAGGATACCTTCATGGTGGACTTAATTTATATAATAATGGGTTAGCAGCAGGATTTGTAGCAATGCTCTTAATTCCCGTGATAAATGTTTTTAAAAAGGAGACCTTATAAAATGAAATACCAATTTGAAAGAAATTTAAAAATTATTAATGAACTAATGACTTATCTATACAAGCTTGGTGCAAAAGATATTAATGTAAACCTCAAAAAAAATGATTCAAATACAATCTTTCATATCTGGGGTGAAATAAATAATATAGAAGCAGATGAATTAGATAATTTAACTACTATTTTAAATACTAATAGACAACACGAAATTGAAGAATATTATTGGAATTTAGGTGGAGAAGCTGAGGCAGATGGTGAACTTACTCTAGTTGGAATGATGATAGATACAGCAGAAATAACTTATTCAAATAATATACTAAGTTTTAAAATATCCAGAAATGAACTATAAAAAAATCAGTAGCTATTAGTTTTATAGCTACTGATTTCTTATAATTCTTTTAATTCCAATACCTTCTTAACAACTTTTGTTCCTATAATATCTTCTTTCATCTCTCCTAATGCTTTAGAAAGTTTTGTCCATCCAATCCCTTCTACTTCTGGAGACTTTTCAATTTCACCCGAAACAAAATCTGCAACAAATGTTATCATTAAAATTTCTTTATCAGCTACATAATCTGAACCTAAATATCTTATATTATTTATCTCTATACCAGCTTCTTCTTTAACTTCTCTACATACTGCATCTTCTGCCGTTTCATTATTATTAATATATCCTGATAATAATACCTTTGAATTTTCATATATATAGCTTTGTTTTAGTAGCAATATTTCATCATCTTTTATTATTGCCACCATTATACATGGCTTAGGTGTATCAAAAAACATTATATCATCATGAGAACAATATGGGACTCCACCTTCATCCCAACTGAACTTCTCCTCTAATCCTCTGCCACACATGGGGCAAAACTTATACTTCATATCCCACCTCTTAATTAGTAAAAACTAGCTTAATTACAATATTATATCAACTTCTTTATTTATTTCAATCATTCTTTCATCCACAATACAATTATAAGCCATTATATCTACACCATTTTCTTTAGCTAACCTTAAAGCTCTAGCAAACTCAATGTCAGTTTCATCATTCGGCGAAAAAGTATACACATTATCTAATTGTATTAGAAATAAAATTCCTGCACCATATCCTTGTTTTTTAGCTTCAATAAGTTCCATTATATGCCTAGCACCTCTTTCTGTAGGTGCATCAGGAAATTTACAATGACCATCTTTCTCTAAAGTAACTCCTTTTACTTCTAAATAATATATTTCATCATCTTCTGTGGATAACTTAAAATCAAACCTACTTTTTCCAAAAGTCTTTTCTCTGTTTATTGTACTATACTTATTTAAATTTTCAATTTTTTTATTTTGTAAAGCTTCATAAACTACCTTATTTGGAACCTGTGAATCAATATTAATTAATATGTTATCTTTCATTGCTGCAATTAAATCATATTTGGTCTTTCTAGTAGGATTTAATTCTTCTCTTAGAAATATCTTTGTTCCTTCTTTTAATATTTCTCTACATCTTCCTGTATTTGGAACGTGTACTACAATTTCTTCATCATTTAATAATACTTTTGCATTAAATCTATTAGGCCTACTTAGAAACCTTCCTTCAAAGATGTTTTTATCAAATTTCATATTCTTACTCCTTAAATTTTTCATTATTTCTACATTTTTCTCATAAATTTTCAAACTTATTCACTTAAAATAATGAAGTTGTCCACAGGCTAAATTTAAAAAACTATGATTTTTTCTATATTTTCATTATAATTGTAACATTATCCACAGTTTTTATCCACATTTTGTCCAAACTGTGCATAACTTTATTTTTATACATACATATACTTTTTTTCTTATTTTACCTTATATAACATATAGATTTATTACTCAACAAAAATCATCATATTGTTACAAACATATATTCAATACATATATATTGTGTCAATACCCTTTTAAAAGTTTTCAACAATTTTTAATAGTTGTCCACATTTTGTGGATAACTTTCCACAATTTCAACATATATTCTTTGAGTTATCCACATTTATAAACCTATATATAACAGTAAAAAATGATATAGATATTATATTCTCATTCACGGAAGGAAAAGAATTTATAAAAAAGCTGTATTAAAAAGTCTTTTCAAAAATACCTTTTAATACAGCTATTAATTATATTATTGAATTTCTAAATTTGTACCATGAAATTAAATATTGGATTCCTAAAACAAATGGTCCAATTATAGCAGTTGCTACTGCCCATATAAATTTGTTTTGTCCTTTTTCTTCAGCTAATTTAAATGATGCAAATACCGATATTAATAATAATATTATTATCATAATTTATTTTTATCTCCCTTATTTATTTAATTCCCTAATCCAATTCTATTCTACATAATATATATATTTTTTTCAATAAATCTCCTTTGGTAAAATAGTAAACTATTTGTAAAACTTTAAGAAAAAAATAAGGGAATAAAAATTCCCTTATTTTATATAAACATACTTATTTTATTATCTTTTGAATTTTTTAATTTATTAAATTAATTTATAATTGCTTTTGCTTGTTCCCTTAAAAGATCAATGTTGTTTTCAGCATCTACTGTTGTAAACTTATAAACATCTGTGAAGTTATAGAAATAATTTGCTATTGCAATTCTTTTTGATCTTGATACTTTAAATTCATATGCTATCTTTTCTAAGAAGTCAACTTCTGCATCTTCATAATCACCATCAACTAAAGCTAATCCAACTAATTCGAAGTAAATAATTAACTTAGACTTATCTGATGAATTGTTTAACTTTTTTATTATTTCATCATATTCCATAGTTTCAATTTCTTCATTATATATTCCTAATTCTTCTTTATACTCATTAACTAAATCTTTTTCTTCTTTTGCAAACTTATTATCAACTTTAGCAAAAATTGAAACTAAATTTAAAAAACATATTGATTCTTCTTTATTTAATTCTTTTAAAAACATAATTTCTTCTCTCCTAGTTATATAAAAATTCTAACTATTTAATTATATCTTAGTTTCCGAAAATTTAAAATATATCTATTATTAAATATATATTTCTAAAAAAGTTTATAAATTTTTTCAAACCTTTCTGCTTCTTCTTCTTTTCCTAGAATCTTATTTACTTTACTTATTAATAAATATACTTCCTTGTTATATGGATCAAATCCTATCGCCTTTTTCAATAGCCTATGTGCTTCTATAGCATTTTCTTTATTATTTAGTAATAACTTAACTTCATTCAATAAATTATTATCCTCTTTATTTTCAATATTATACTCTATTTTTCCTTCAATTTCATCTAGAACACTATTTATCCTATCAGTTGAAAAAGGCTTTTGTAGATATACTAATGCACCTAATTTTGTACATTCAATTGCGTTTTTTACAGTGGCAAAAGCAGTCATTATTATTACAGGACAGCTTTCTCTCTCCTCCTTAATAATTTTCAAAAGCTCTGTTCCACTTATACCAGGCATTCTAATATCTAGAAATATTAAATTAACGTCTATATCTTTATTTTTTATAATTCTTAATGCTTCTACTCCGTTATCTGCTGTAATTACGTTATATCTTCTTATTTCAAGACAAGTACTTAATAAATTTCTAATATTTTTGGTGTCATCTATAACTAATACTCTTTTCATAACCTCAACTCCTAAATTCTAATTTTCAGTTAATGGAATAGTAAAAGTAAATTTACTTCCTATACCTATCTTGCTTTCACACCAAATTTCTCCACCATGTATTTCTACTATTTCTTTAGCAATAGCAAGTCCTAATCCTGTACTCTCTTGAGGTATATCGAAACCTTCAACCCTAACAAATCTTTCAAATACTTTATTTAAATACTCTTCAGGAATTCCTCTTCCAGTATCTTTTACAGATACAAATATCTTTTCTTTATCATATCTAGCACTTATTTTTACTACCCCATTTTCAGTATATCTTATTGCGTTAGAAATTAAATTATTTAGAACCCACTTTATTTTTTCACTATCTATCATTACATAAGGTAACTTAGAATTTAAGTTTAACTCTAAAGATATCTTTTTTTCTTTTGCTTGAAATTGAAAGTTAGAAAAAGCTTCCTTAATAATTTTACTTATATCATAACTTTTTTTATTTAAGCTATTTCTATTAGATTGAATTTCATATACCTTTAATAAATCTGATACTAACTCATTTAACTTCTGAACATCTTCTTCCATAGTATCTACTATATCTTTTTGTTTTACATTTAACTCTCCAATATTTTCATTATTTATAAGTCCTATCCCCATCATCATTGAAGTTAATGGAGTTTTTAATTCATGTGATATAGTATATATCAAATTTTTATTAGCTGCTTCTGATTCTATTAAATCTGTAGTATCCTTAATAACTAATAATATATCCTTATTTTTTTTATTTCCTACTCTATTTGAAGAAATATCTACTTTAAGAAATAGTCTTTTATTTTTATAAATAACTTCTATGATTTTATTATTTTCTTTACTTATTTCATACTCTTGGATTAGATTATATATTTCAGGTATATTAATTAAATCTAAAAAATATTTTTTCTTATAATCCTTTTCATTTATCTGAAATAGTTTTGTTCCATTTCTATTAATAAATTTAACTCTATAATCTTTGTCTAATAAAATTATTGTATCATTTAATGAATATACTAATAAATTAATATCATAAAAATATCTATTTAATAGAATAAAATAACTTATTCCAAAAATAATAGCAACTACTAAAAATAATAAAACAATAGAATATATAATTTCTTTTGTCTTACTCTGAAAAGTATCTCTTTCTATTAGAATAATATCCTCATTCAATTTTTCTAATGCATTTAAATCATTAGTAACTACTTCTGCCTGTGGTGCTATTTTTTCATTATAGAACTTCACTAACTCGTCATGATTTTCTCCATTACTATAATCCTGAATCAAAGAGAATAGCTTGCTAAATTCTATATATTCATAGTTAATTTTATCTAATAGCTTAACCTCATCATCATCTGTAATATTTCCCTTTGCGATATATAACCACTTATAAAACTCATCATCATTTGTATGAAAAATATTTATTGCTTTCTCCTTATCTCCTTGAAGATAAATTAATATTGATTTTTCTTGACTATTCACTGTATTTATCATACTTTTTATTGAATCTATACTTTTATAACTACTACTTATTGATCCACCTGTGGATTTTTTAGTCATATATACACTAACTGCTGTTAATGACCAAACAGAAAATATTATTATACCTAAAAATATATAAATAACTTTAAATTTTTTATTTAAGGAACTAAACATAATAATCCCCTCTCAATTTTATTTACATATTAATTATACATTAAATCATTAAAAGTAATATATTATTTAATAACTATATTTTTATATATTTCTCCCATAATAAAAAAAGACTTAAGAGTTATCTCTTAAGCCTCTAATAATCTATTAATAGTTTTCAGAAAATACTTCAAAATATGATTTTGGATGTAAACATGCTGGACATGCTTCTGGTGCTTCTGCTCCTTCAAAGATATATCCACAATTTCCACATTTCCATAAAACTACTTCATCTTTCTTGAATACTTTTCCTTCTTCTACATTCTTAAGTAATTTATTATATCTTCTTTCATGCATATTTTCTACTTCTATGATTCTTTCATAAGCAATAGCAACGCCTGGGAATCCTTCTTCTCTTGCAACTCTTGCAAATTCAGGATAAAGTTGAGTCCACTCTTCATTTTCTCCTGCTGCAGCTGCTTTTAAGTTACTAGCAGTATCATCATATAATGCCACTGGATATCCAGCATTTATTACTATTTCTTCTCCAGCTAATTCATCTTTTAAGAATTTATAAAATCTCTTTGCGTGTTCTTTTTCTTGTTCAGCAGTTTCCATAAATATGTTTGAAATTTGAACATA
The DNA here is from genome assembly GCA_934746015.1 of uncultured Clostridium sp. Lineage (GTDB taxonomy): Bacteria > Bacillota > Clostridia > Clostridiales > Clostridiaceae > Clostridium. Next base: position 70,987 of record CAKVEW010000012.1, on the reverse strand, counting down.
ACCTTCTTTTCTAGCTACACTTGCATAGTAAGTATATCTTGTCCTAGCTTGGCATTCGCCAGCAAAAGATTTCATTAAATTTTCAGCTGTTTTTGTTCCCTTTAAACTCTTCATTCTTTTCCACACTCCTATATAAAATTAATTTTTCTATAAATACATTATATTACATATATTTTTTAAATTCAAAATATTTATTTCTGAATAATAAAAATTATCTGGCAATTACTCGGATTATTATCCGTTTTTAAGTTAATTATATATATTCTTTAATTTATAGTAAAAATAGCCATAAGAATATTCTTATGGCTATTTTTTACTTAATCATATTTATTTTTCTTTAATATAGCTAAAACTATCATTCCTATTACTGATCCAGCTACTAAAGCTATAAAGTATCCAAGAGGATTGCTTATAACTGGTAAAACGAATATTCCACCATGAGGTGCTCTTAAGGAACAACCAAAGAACATTGAAAGTGCACCTGCTGTTGCTGATCCAATTACACAAGAAGGTATTACTCTTAGTGGATCTGCAGCTGCAAAAGGAATTGCTCCTTCAGTTATAAATGATAATCCCATTACATAATTAGTAACTGCTGATTGTCTTTCCTTTTTTGTAAACTTCTTTTTGAAGAATGTACTACATAAAGCTATTGCTAATGGAGGAACCATACCACCAATCATAACTGCTGCCATAATTTCAAATTGTCCATTAGCTAATGATGCTGTTCCAAATACGTATGCAGCCTTATTTAAAGGTCCCCCCATATCGAAGGCCATCATACCTCCTAAAACTGCACCAAGTAATATTCTACTACTTTCTCCCATGTTGTTTAATGCATTAGTAATTCCAGTATTTAAAGCTGACACTGGTGGATTAATTATAAATACTATAATTGCACCTATTAATAATATACCAAAGAAAGGATATAATAATACTGGTTTTAACCCTTCTAAACTATTAGGAAGCTTTTCAAATAACTTCTTTAATCCAACTATTAAATATCCCGCAATGAAACCTGCAAGTAATGCTCCTAGGAATCCTGAACCGCCTTTATTAGCAAGCATACCGCCTACAAAACCTACTGCAAGTGCTGGTCTATCACCTATACTCATTGCAATATATCCAGCTAATATTGGTAACATAAAGTCAAAGGCAGTTCCTCCAACAGTTTTCAAGAATGCTGCAAATGGTGTATTCATCCCAAAGTTTGCAGGATCTATACTATAGTCATCAAATAAGAATGCTAAGGCAATTAGTATACCCCCACCAATAACAAATGGTAGCATATGTGATACACCATTCATAAGGTGCTTATATATTTGACGTCCTATACTTTCCTTTTCCCCTGAAATTTCTTCATCCGCACTTTTTGAACCACTATGATTATAAACTGGAGCATCTCCTGATATAGCTTTATTTATTAACTCTTCTGCCTTATGAATTCCGTTAGCTACCTTAGTTTGGATAACTTTCTTTCCGTTAAATCTCGCCATATCAACCTTTTTATCCGCTGCTATTATTATACACTCTGCTTCTTCTATTTCTTTAGCAGTTAATACATTTTTAGCTCCCCCTGAACCATTTGTTTCTACTTTTATTGTAACTCCCATATTCTTAGCTTTTTCTTCTAAGCTTTCAGCTGCCATAAAAGTATGGGCAATTCCTGTTGGACATGCTGTTACTGCTAATACTCTATATCCATCTTTACTTTCTTCTTTTACTTTATTTACTTTTTCATTTTCAAACTCATCAATTAAATTCATAAACTCTTCTGGAGTCTTTGAGTTTTCTAAAGCATTTCTAAATTTTTCATCCATTAACATAGTGGATAGTCTTGCTAATACTTCTAGATGTACATTATTTTCTCCATCTGGAGCACCTATTAAGAAGAATATCTTTGCTGGATTACCATCAAGTGAATCATAGTCTACTCCATCATTTACTACCATAGCAGCTAATCCAGCATTTTTAACTGCCTTTGTTTTAGCATGAGGTATAGCTATTCCATCGCCTATTCCAGTAGTACTAAGTTCTTCTCTTGCTAAAACTGCCTTTTTATATTCTTCTTTATCATTTAAATTGCCTGAAGCATACATTAAATCTACTAATTTATTGATGGCTTCTTCCTTAGAATTAACTTTAGGATTTATTGCTATAGATTTCTTATTTAATAAATCTGTAATTTTCATAATTCATCCTCCATATTATAATATTTCTTTTAATAATTCATTCACTTTATCTTTAGTTGCTAATCCTTCTGAAAATGCACTAGCACTTCCTGTTGCAACTCCCATCTTAAAAGCTTCTTCTAAATTGCTATTCTTTAGATATCCTGCTATAAAGCCACCAACCATAGAATCTCCTGCTCCTACAGAATTAACCAGCTTTCCTTTTGGAACTGCTGATTTTATAACTTGATTATCTTCAGTTATAAATATGGCTCCATCTCCAGCCATAGAAATTAGTACATTCCTAGCTCCCATTTCCTTAAGCTTTTTGGCATAAAAAATAATTTCTTCTTCATTTTTAATTTCAATATTAAATAAGTCCCCTAATTCATGGTGATTTGGTTTAATTAAAAATGGTCTATATTTTAAAACGTTCAATAATAAATCTCTTGTTGCATCTACTATAATCTTTACTTCTTTATCTTTTAACCTTTCCATGATTATTTCATATATATTTTCTGGAAGGGTATTTGGAATGCTTCCTGCTAAAACTAATATATCACCTTCTTTCAATAGATCTAACTTTTTATATAATTTATCCAAATCTTTATCAGTTATATCTGGCCCTTGACCATTTATCTCTGATTCTTCATTAGATTTTAACTTAACATTTATTCTAGACAAGCCATTATTAAGTTTTATAAAATCTGTTTTACACCCCATACTCTTTACTTTTTTTTCTATTTCTTCACCAGTAAAGCCAGCAATATATCCAAGTGCTATGTTTTCTACACTTAAATTATTTAAAACTATAGAAACATTTATTCCCTTTCCACCTGCATATATTTCTTCATAAGATGTTCTATTAACTTGCCCTAATTTAAAATCATCAACTCTAACTATATAATCTAAAGCTGGATTAAAGGTTATTGTATATATCATAATTTAAAGACCTCCACTATTTCAGTATTATCATAATACCTAGTATCTTCTAATTCTGTTGTAATTATTACTGCTTCGTCTACCTCAGCAAATGTAATACTGCTTATTTCGTTAAATTTTGTTTTATCTGCAAGTATATAAGGATTTCTCGTTCTCTTAATAGCTTCTTCTTTAACTAAAGCTTCTTTCATATCTGGAGTAGTAAATCCCCTATTTTCAGAAATACCATTAGTTCCAAAAAAACCTTTCGTAAAGTTGTATCGCTTCAAACTATTTATAGCCTCAACACCTACTATTGCTTCAGTTGAATTCTTTAATTCACCACCAATAATATAAGTCGTAAGTCCCTTGTTTATTAATCTCTTAGCTTGATTTATACCATTAGTTACATATACTGCATTTGTTTCTTCTAAATAATCTATTATTAAATTTGTTGTTGTTCCTGAATCTATATATACAAAATCGTCCTTAGTTACTAAACTAGCTGCATACCTTGCAATGATATCCTTATCTTCCATATTTAAATTTTCTCTTATGGATAAGTTATCATCTTTGGTATTGTATTCCTTTTCAACTAAAGTAGCACCTCCATGAACTTTTTTAAGTTTTCCTTCTGCATTCAATGAATTTAAGTCTCTTCTAATTGTTGACTCTGAAGTATCTAACATCTTTACGAGTTCACTCACATATACTACTGAATTCTTTTTAAGTTCCTCTAATATTAGTTTATGTCTTTCTTCTGTTAACATAAAAATCACTCCTTGCTTAAATAATACTATTTTTTTAAATCGATTTCAACCATTTTCATTCAAATTAATTCAAAAACATTCAATATTTTTTCATATATAATCATAAGCAATCATAAAATTCTATTTTCCTTCATAAGTTCTAATAAGAAAAATACCATATTGCTATTATTTGAACCCCAGTAACGGTAATAAGCAATATGGTATTTCCTTTAAAATCAATAAAAATACACCTTTATAAATATCTATAACTATTTTTTCAATTCAACAATATTTTGTATTAATGATCTACACCTACCACAAGTAGTTCCTGCCTTTGTCATGTCTCCAACTTTATCTACTGAATCTGCACCATTATTAACAGCATCAACCACTTCATTCATAGAAACTGAATTACAAGTACAAACTGAATCTAATATTGATAAAATTTCACTTGTACAACCTCCACAACAAGTTGCAGCACCTGTAAGCTCCATAATATCCTCTATATCTCTAGCACCTGACTTCATTGCCTGTTTTATCTCTAAATAGCTAACATTTCTACATCTACATATTTTTCTTTCGCCAGCCATAAAAAAGCCCTCCCAAAATTTCTACTTATACTATATAATTATACAATAAGTTTATTTCTAATCAACATATTTAATAATTAAAGACCTTCTTGCAATTATTAAAACTTGATGATAAAATGTAGAAGATAAACATTATTTGTTGAGAATTAATCCCAATTGTAAGAATGTTTGTAAGTATTGAAAAAAGGGGTGCAATGTATGAAGCAAGAATGGATCAACTTTAAACAAGGTCAATGGACTAAGTCTATTGATGTCAGAAACTTTATTCAATTAAACTATACTCCATACACTGGTGGCGATAATTTTTTAGTAGGTGCAACTGATGCAACTAAAAAATTATGGGAAGAAGTAAGTGAATTATTCAAAAAAGAAAGAGAAAATGGTGGAGTTTTAGATATTGATACTGAAACTATCTCTGGAATAAATGAATATAAAGCTGGATATATAGATGAAGCTTTCGAAAAAATAGTTGGAGTTCAAACTGATGCTCCGTTAAAGAGAGCTGTAATGCCGTTTGGTGGTATAAGAATGGCTGAAAATGCTGCAAAAGCTTACGGTTATGAAGTAAGTCCAAGAATTTCAGAAATATTTACTAAGTATAGAAAAACTCATAATCAAGGTGTTTTTGATGCTTATACTGATGAAATGAGACTTGCAAGAAAATCAGGAGTTATAACTGGTCTTCCTGATGCATATGGTAGAGGAAGAATTATAGGTGACTATAGAAGAGTTGCTTTATACGGCGTAGATAGATTAATAGAAGATAAAATTGCTCAAAAGAAAAGTTTAGAAGTTAGATGTATAGATGAAGATATAATTAGATTAAGAGAAGAAATCTCTGATCAAATACTTGCCTTAAAAGAATTAAAAGGATTAGGTGCAACTTATGGTTTTGATCTATCAGCTCCTGCTAAGAATGCTAAAGAAGCTATTCAATGGTTATACTTTGGTTTCTTAGGAGCTATAAAGGACCAAAACGGTGCTGCTATGTCTCTAGGAAGAACATCTACTTTCTTAGATATATATATAGAAAGAGATTTAAAAGCTGGATTAATTTCTGAAGAAGAAGCTCAAGAATTAGTAGATCATTTCGTTATGAAACTAAGACTTGTTAAATTCTTAAGAACTCCAGAATATAATGATTTATTCTCAGGAGACCCAACTTGGGTTACTGAATCAATTGGTGGTATGGGATTAGATGGAAGAACATTAGTTACTAAGAACTCTTTCAGAATTCTTAATACACTATATACTTTAGGACCATCACCAGAACCAAACCTAACTGTTCTTTGGTCAACTAGATTACCTCAAGGATTTAAAGATTTCTGTTCAAAGGTTTCTATTGATACAAGTTCAGTTCAATATGAAAATGATGATTTAATGGCTCCATACTGGGGAGATGATTATGCAATTGCTTGTTGCGTATCTGCAATGAGAGTTGGTAAGCAAATGCAATTCTTCGGTGCTAGAGTTAACTTAGCTAAAACTTTACTTTACGCTATTAATGGTGGTAAAGATGAGAAATATGGAATGCAAGTTGGACCTAAGCTTGCTCCACTAACTAGCGAATATCTAAATTATGATGAAGTAATGGAAAGATTTGAAACTATGACAGATTGGTTAGCTAACCTTTATGTTAACACTTTAAATGTTATTCATTACATGCATGATAAGTATTCATATGAAAAATTACAAATGGCTTTACATGATAGAGATGTATTCAGAACAATGGCTTGTGGTATAGCAGGATTATCTGTTTGTGCTGACTCTTTATCAGCAATTAAATATGCTAAAGTTAAGCCAATCAGAAATGAAGAAGGTGTAGCTATAGACTTTGTAGTTGAAGGCGATTACCCTAAATACGGAAATGATGATGATAGAGTTGATGATATAGCTGTTTGGTTAGTTGAAAATATGATGAATAAGATCAGAAAAAATAAGACTTACAGAAATGCATATCATACTCAATCAGTATTAACAATAACTTCAAATGTTGTTTATGGTAAAAAGACTGGTACTACTCCTGATGGAAGAAAAGCTGGAGAACCATTTGCTCCAGGAGCTAATCCAATGCATGGAAGAGATAACAGTGGTTCATTAGCATCATTAAACTCAGTTGCTAAATTACCATATGAACATTCACAAGATGGTATATCAAATACTTTCTCAATAATACCTGATGCATTAGGAAAGACACCTGAAAATAGAATCCATAACTTAGGAACAATGATGGATGGATACTTCTCTCAAGGTGCTCAACACTTAAATGTAAATGTATTTGATAGAGAAACTTTATTAGATGCTATGGAACATCCAGAATTATATCCTCAATTAACTATAAGAGTTTCAGGATATGCTGTAAACTTCATTAAGTTAACAAGAGAACAACAATTAGATGTTATAAATAGAACATTCCATAAATCAATGTAATATTTTAAATTAAATGTGAAGTATAAACCTTATACTTCACATTTTTTAATTACTTACATATTCAAAACTTGTTTTATTAGAATCTAAATTAAAAATTAAATTCTCCCCTCTAAAAAATCTAAACCTTGCATTACAGGCTACATTTTCCTTTATTGTTCTTATCATTTCTCCACCATTTGGTGCTAAAAGATTCTGTGGATATAATTCTTTTAATTCTACTTCTAACCTATATTGGCCCTTCTTTATTATTAATCCTTTTTCATTATAAGATATTATTTTTACTCCATTATATGTAGCTAATCTATATTCCTTTCCTTCATAGTAAACGACAGCTATACACCCATTAAATTCAAATCCTAAAAATGGTATATTAGCTATAGAAACCATTATACTTATATCATTATTTTTAAAATAATTAGATTGTACCCATAGATATTTATTAGGAAAGGATGTTCCTGAATCCTTTTCTATATAGCCTTTAGCTTTTATAAATTTAAATTCTTCATCATTAATAAATAAATTTCCTTCTACTTTATGATTTAGGCTTAAAACTCCATGAAAACATTCCATAAATGGAAAGTAAGCGAATGGTCCCATTATATCTCCTTTTATAGGAGTAATATTTCTATAAGTAAGCCTTCCTCTTATATTAATATCTTTATTTTTTATATTTACTATTACTCCATTCAAAGAAAATATATTGTCTTTTATCTTAATTGTAAGTTTATCTTTACTTATAGAAAAATCATTGAAATCATAATTTATATTATATGATTTCTTCTCTGTAATAATCTGAATAAAGGCATACTTATCTCCATTCTTATTTATATTTATCCCAGGAATAAATGAAATACTAAAGTCATCACTTTGATGCTTAAAATACCAACCTTCAAAATAACTTTTTTTATTAATATAATTATTTTTATTCTTCATATTTCAAATCTTTAATAGTTGGAGATTCTAAAAATTCTCCCTTATAATTAAATCTTGATCCATGACAAGGACAATCCCAAGATAAGTCATCAGCATTCCAATTTAATTCACATCCTAAATGTGGACATTTAGTTGATACAGCATAAATCTTTCCACCTTTATTTTTGTATACACCAACCTTTTTCCCTTTATATACTACTATTCCAGCCTCACCATTTTTAATGTTTTCTACAGTTTCCATTGGGATTCTTATCTTTTCTGCAATAAAGTTATATGTTGTTTCAAATCCATCCTTAACAAGATTTTTAATTGATGCAGTCATATCAAACCTACTTGGGGAAAATATTTCATTAAAATCATATGTTTTACCATTGATTAATCCACTAATTATTATTGCTGAAACCATAGATGATGTCATTCCCCATTTATTAAATCCAGTAGCTACATAAACATTAGGAAGTTCTTTTGAATAGAAGCCTATAAAAGGGATTCCATCTGAAGTAATACAATCTTGTGCAGACCAGTGATATTCTTCAGTTGAATTTGGATAAAGCTTTTTAGCTAAATCCCTTAATTTATTATAGGATCCTCCCTCTTCATTACTTCCAGTTCTCCCTGATGCTCCCCCTAAAATTAAATAATCTTTATATCTTCTAAATGAATATCCAGACTCCTTCTCATCTATATACATTCCTTTTAAAAGCTGAGCATTTTTCAAAGCAATAACGTATTCTCTGTCTTGATGCATCCTTAAGAAATAGTAACCAGGTACATTTATAATAGGAAAGTGAGTAGCCACTACTATATTTTTTGCTTTAATTTCTCCTTTATCAGTAACTACAACATTATCTTTTATTTCTATAGCAGTTGTATTTTCATATATAGTTAAGTCTTTTACAATGTAGTTTAAAAACTTTATAGGGTTAAAGTTTGCTTGATTTTTAAACTTAATAGCTTTAGAAATTTCAAATGGTAGCTCTATATTATCTACTAATTCAGCATCTATATCTAAACTTATTGCAGCATTATACTCTTTTTCTATTTTTTCAGGAGAATCTAAGGTATAAACATAAGCATCCTCAATTTCAAACTCACACTGAATATTGTTATTACTAATTATTTCTTCGTAGTTTTCTAATGCTAATTGGTTTGCTAAAGCATATCTTTTTGCATTTTCTTTTCCAAATTCTTTAATTAATTTATCATATATAATATTATGTTGTATTGTAATCTTTGCAGTAGTATTTATTGTATTTCCTTTTAACACCTTGTTACGTTCTAACACCACTGCCTTTACTCCAGTTTCTTTAAGCATATAAGCAATTAATATCCCTGCTATTCCTCCACCTATAATTACTACATCTGCCTCTTTTATATCTAATTTATGTTCTTTTTTCTTTATATTGTAGCTTTCACTCCAAATTGATTTCATATAATCACTCCTAACTAAAATTAAGTAAAATAATGATATTATTTATTCTTCCCTAATTTTTCTTTTATTATTGGGTGATTATCAATAATTTCTATAAAATTCTCAATTCTTTCAAAGGTTTCTTTGCTTAAAACATGTTCTATCTTCTCTGTTTCTTCTAATACATTACTTGTGGCTCCAATTATATTCAAAAACTTTTCTACAGTATTATGCCTATATAATAAGTATGCTCCGTATCTATCTCCATCATCTGTTAACTTTATATAACCATATTTTTCATAAGTAACTAATCTTAACTCATCTAACTTTCTTATCATATTTGTTGTAGAGGATGGCTTCACATTCAATGCCTTAGATAAATCTACTACTCTAGTAAAACCTGTCTTACTTGATAGCCTATAAATCATTTCTATATAATCTTCCATTGATGCTGTAATTAAGCTAGAATTTGTTTTGAAATAATTATTAAAAGTATAAAATCCTTTTGCCACAGCTATCCCCCCTACTTTAAAAATAATATCTTTATATATTTATATTTAATATTTTTTGTTAAATTCATATAAAAAGATATTTGCATTTATTATGTAAATAAAAAGATATGAAAATAATAATGCCATCATTTTGAATAGGCAAAATTATCTTCATATCTTTTAAGGTTATTTTCAAAATATATTTTGAAAATTATATCTTCTTATTTCTCTTAGTAACAAACCTTTCCTGGATTTAATATATTTTTATCATCAAATACTTTCTTTATTTTTTGCATTATTTCTATATTTTCATCTCTTAAAGATTCCTTTAAATATTCTCTTTTAGCATATCCTATTCCATGTTCACCAGATACTTGTCCTGATAATTCATTGGCTTTAGTATACATTTTCCCCATAATTTCATTTAATAGCTTATTCCAACTGCCCTCATCTAAATCATCTCTTAGTATATATATATGAAGATTTCCGTCTCCAGCATGTCCAAAACTTTGTATTCTAATCTTATATTCTTCTTGTAACTTATGAGTAAACTTTACAAAGCTTGCTACTTTATTTCTAGGAACAACTACATCTACCTCGTCCATTTCTGTAGTAGAATTCTTTATAGCCTCTAGGAAAGCACTTCTTGCAGACCATATAGATTCTTGTCTTTCTTCAGTGTCGGAAATAAATACATCTAATGCTCCTTCCTTCAAACATATTTCTGCTACATTCTCATATGCCTTTTCTATTTCTTCTTTTGAATTACCATCAAAAGTTAATAATAAATAAGCATTTGAGCTATGATCTGGGAACTTCTTTCCTAAGTATTCTTCTGCTGCTTTAATAACTTCCCCTTCCATAAACTCAATAGCTGTTGGAACTGATTTAGATTTAATTATCTTTGGTACAGTTTCTATTGCTGTTTCTAAATCTATAAATGGTATTAATAAACTAATAGCCTTTTTAGGTAATGGAAGTAACTTCAGTATAGCCTTGGTAATAATCCCTAAAGTTCCTTCTGATCCTATTATCAAATCTTTTAAGCTATATCCAGAACTATTTTTAACTACTTTTCCCCCTAGATTTAATACTTCTCCATTAGCTGTAACTACTTCTAACCCTCTAACATAATCCCTTGTTACCCCATATTTTACAGCTCTCATACCACCTGCATTAGTACTAATATTTCCTCCTATTGTAGCTGTTTTCTCTCCTGGATCTGGAGGATAGAAAAGATCATTTTCTTGAACAAACTTACTTATTTCCATAAGTAATACACCTGGTTCAACAGTTAAAGTTAAATTTTCTTCATCTAACTCTATTATTTTATTCATATCACTTAGGTCTATTACTATTCCTCCTTTTAGTGCAACACAAGCTCCTACTAACCCTGTACCTGACCCTCTAGCTGTGACTGGTATATTATTTTCATAGGCATATTTCATAATTAATGATACTTCTTCAGTACTCTTGACTTTTACAACTAGTTCTGGTTTTACTTTAACAAAAGCTAATTCATCATGACTATAATCTTCATTTATATTATCACCATAGAAAATCCTATTATCGTCTTTAACAATTGCTTTTATATGCATAATATCATCTTCTAAAATCTTATTATATTGCATATGCCTTCCCCCCATCTTCTTTAATCTTTTCTATTAGCTTAGGAATCACCTCATATATATCTCCAACAATTCCATAATGAGCTATTTTAAATATAGGTGCATTTTCATCTTTATTTATTGCAAATATATACTCTGAATTATTCATTCCTGCCGTAAATTGAACTGCTCCTGATACTCCACAAGCTATTACTAATTTAGCTCTTACAGTTCTACCACTTAAACCAACCTGTTTATTAGCTAATTCCCATCCAGATTCCACTAAAGGCCTAGTTACAGCAACTTCTCCACCTAATAAACTTGCTAGTTCTCTTATCATTTCCATATCCTTCTCAGTTTTTATACCTCTTCCTGCAACTACTAGAACATCTGCATCAGAAATACTATGCTCTTTTTTCTTATTTATTATTTCTTTTATTATTACATTTGAAGATAATTTTTCTTTGTCTATATGGCAAACAATAACTTTTCCTCTAGATATTAAATTTCTCTCAGGTGCTGACATAACTTTATATCTAACTGTTGCTAATTGTGGTCTTGAATTAGGCGTTACTATTTGAGCCATTATATTTCCACCAAAAGCAGGCCTTATTTGTACTAAATCAGTATTTTCTTTTATATCTAATATAGTACAGTCAGCAGTTAATCCAGTTCTGAATCTTGCTGCTACTCTTGGGGCTAGAGATCTTCCAATAGTAGTGGCACCTACTAAAATAACTGAAGGTTTAGTATTATTTATATAATCTTCGAAAATTGTAGTATAGGGTTCTATATTAAAATTACTCAAACTGTCATCTTCATAAACATATACTTTATCTACACCATAATGAAGTAATTCATTTGCCTTTTCCTTTATATTATTTCCAATAAAAATACAAGAAACTTCTTGCTTTACTTTATCTGCTAATTCTCTAGCCTTTCCTATAAGTCCAAAAGTAACTGGATGTATATTGCCATCTATATGATCAACATATACAGCTACTCCACTCCACTTGCTTTTATCTATTAAAACCTTTTCTTCTTCTATATATTCAACTACTCCCTTAGGTCCTTTATTAACACATATCTTGCACATTTTACAATTAGAATTTATATCTAACTTTCCATTATTATTTTCTAATGCTCTAAATGGGCAAATACTTATAATCTCATCTATATTAACTATCTTTTCTTGATTAACTACTAACTTTGCCATATATATCCCCCTATATAAACTTAAATTCCTTCAATTTATCATAAATATCTTTGGAAACCTTTTCTGAGCTACCAGTAAAGCTTTCATGTTTCAAATTAACCTCAGGTGGAAATATTCTTTCAACTTGAGTTGGTGAACCATTTAATCCGTAATTATTTTCATTCTTATCCTCTAAATCATTTAAAGAGAATACCTTTATTTCTTTATTCTTTGTTTCCTTTTTTCTTATATATGAAGGTAATCTCGGTTCAAATATATCCTTTTCAACTGTTATTAAGCAAGGCAATTTAACTTCTAATAAGCCATTGGCTTCTTGCATATCCATTTCAAGAGTTATGAAATCACCATTTACCTCAACTATCTTATTTACATTTGCAACATGAGGAATTCCTAAGTATTCTGCCACTTCTGGTCCTACTTGAGCTGTATCTCCATCTGTAGTTTGCTTACCACAAATAATTAAATCGTAGTCTCCAGCTTTTTTAATTCCTTGTGATATTGTATATGAAGTTGCTAGAACATCTGCCCCTGCAAATTTTCTATCAGAAATTAATATTCCATTATCCACTCCCATAGAAAATGATTCTCTAATTACTTCCATTGCCTGTGGTGGTCCCATACTTATTACATCGATATTTCCTCCAACTACCTCTTTAATTCTAAAGGCAGTTTCTAATGCATATAGATCATATGGATTCATTTTGCTATCTATTCCATCTCTTTTTAATACTCCAGTTTTTTCATCTACTTCTACTTTTGATGTACCTGGAACTTGTTTTATACAAACGATAGTATTCATAATATCCTTCCCCCGAATATACATAAATTTATATATTGTAATTTTGTTTCACTCTAATTACAAATTAATTGTAATACCATTTTAAACAATTGTCTATATTTGTTATTTTAATAACTATATAAAATGCACTATAACTATTAGCTACTTCTGTCTAACAGTTATAGTGCATTTCATTTCCAGAGATCTATTTCTAAACTTTAAATTTTTTAATTAATTCATTTAATCTTATAGAATTATCTTTTAGTCCTTCTGCTTCATTAGCTATTTCTTGTAATGCTGATGATTGTTCTTCTGATGCAGCGCTTACTTCTTCGGTAATTGCAGCTGTTTCTTCACCAACAGTAGCAACTTCAGATATTTTTAAGATTACATTATCCTTGCTTAAAGATATTTTCTCTAATGAATTCGTTACTTCTTTAACATTCTCTTCTAATTCATTTATTATATTATCTATAACTTCAAATTTGCCTCTGGTTGTAATAAGATTAGATCCAGTTTCATTATTTAACTCACTTGACTTTAATATATCTCTATAAAGATCATTAATACTATTTTTTACTTCTACTATAACATTATTTATTTCTGTTGCTGATTTTGCGGATTCTTCTGCTAATTTTCTTACTTCTTCAGCAACTACCGCAAAGCCTTTACCAGCTTCTCCAACTCTTGCTGCTTCTATACCCGCATTTAAAGCTAATAGATTAGTTTGTTCTGTGATAGACTTAATTGCCTCTACAATTATTTTTATTTCATTTGACTTCTTTGATAATATATTTACTTTATTAACAATATTATCATTTGCTTCTTTATTTTCAGAGTATTTTTCACTTAATATTTCCATAGCTACTCTACCTTCTTCAGAAGATACTTTAACCTCAGCTGAAGTTTTTAGCATCTTATCAGAGCTTATTATTGATTTATTTATTTCTTTTTCTAACTCACCAATCATTTTCATCCCATCATCCAATTGTGCTGCTTGGTTAGTTGTTCCTTGAGCTATCTCTTGAACTGATCTTGCTATTTCTTCTCCTACATTACTTGATTCTGTTATAATTTCAAATAAGGTACTGCTTCCGTCATTAACTCTATTGGCTTCATCTTTAACCCCTGTAAGTAATATTCCCATTTCCTGTGAAAGATTATTTACAGCCTCCATCATAGCTGCAACTTCTTCATTATATTCATTCTTTATTTCTGAAACTTCTCTAAAGTCTCCTTTTTTAATATTATTCAATAGCCTAACTACCTCTTTTATTGGTTCAGCTAATTTATTAATAAAATTTCTAGAGAAAGCTATTACTATTATTAATGTTATTATAAGAATACTTAAAGGCATTATTAGCTCTAATAAATATACTTTACTTACTTCACTTACAGGTATAAATACACAGGTTATATATCCTGTCTGTATATGAATAGACTTATTAACTAAATATAACTTATTTTCTATTTTCATATAATCTCTATTATTATCTTCAATATTAAGAATTTCTTTAATCCATGGGATATCCTCTGTATTTTTACCTATTAAGCTTGAATCTTCATGGGCTATAATTGTACCATCATTGTTAAAAATTATAGAATAAGCTCCATTATACGCTTCTATTTTTTTCACCATCTCTGATAGATATTCTAAATTTTTATCTATTCCCATTACCCCTTGTAATTCTCCATTATCATTAAATACAGCTTTAGAATACGTAATCAAAGTTCTTTTAGTTGTATAATCCTCATAGGGATCTGATATAACCACTTTATCAGGATTATTTAAAGCATTCTTATACCACTCTCTTTCTCTTGCATCAAAAGAACTGCCCATATCTTCATATGGTGCAATTATGAATTTACCATCTGCACTTCCCATATACACATTTGAAATACCCATTTTAGTATTGATGTAACTTTTAAATAGCTTTTCAAGCCACTCTATCTCATTATTCTTATTATCTTTTACTCCTTTAGCGTTAGCATCATAAGATAAGAAATTAATATCCTCTATACTCTTAGTATCACTAGTTCCTAATGATTCATTAATTGAATGAATATTTTTTTCAATAACACTATTTCTTAAGTTTAATATATTTTTATTCAATGAATAAAAATTAGCTATAGCAATTACTATTATTGGTATTGTTGATGTTAAAACTAAAAATTTAGCAACATATATTTTTAATGTTTTTCTCGTGTTTTTTATTTTTCTTTTCATTTTTCCCCCTTATATTTGAGCAAGTTTTATAATTACAATATTATTTTCGAATAACTCCTCCTACTATTTAGAAAAATAGCTAATAAAAAAGTTATTCAAGGAGGTAATCATTTTATAAATTCCTAATAAAATAAAAAAATAAGAGTTGTCTCAGTTTTTATCCCATACTTTACCCTGATACAATCTCTTATTATTTCCCTAATGCTATTTAAATGTTCTTTTTAAGAACTCTCTAGTACGTTCCTTCTTAGGATTATTAAATATTTCTTCTGGAGTTCCTTCTTCTTCGATAACCCCATTATTCATAAATACAACTCTATCTGATACTTCATTAGCAAATCCCATTTCATGAGTTACAACTAACATTGTAAGTCCAGTTTCAGCTAGCTCCTTCATTACCTTTAATACTTCCCCAACCATTTCTGGATCAAGAGCAGAAGTTGGCTCATCAAATAAAATAACATCTGGCTCCATAGATAAAGCTCTTGCAATAGCTACTCTTTGCTTTTGTCCTCCAGATAATTGTTTTGGCTTAGCATTTATATAGTTACCCATACCTACTATATCTAAATATTTCATTGCTACCTTTTCTGCTTCTTCTTTAGATCTTCCTAATACTTTTACTTGTCCAACAACACAATTGCTTAAAACATTGTGATTATTAAATAAATTAAATTGTTGGAAAACCATACCTAGTTTAGTCCTATATTTATATATATCATGATTATCATCTAATATATTTTCATTTTTATATATTATTTCTCCACCAGAAGGCTTTTCTAAAAGATTTATACATCTTAATAATGTAGATTTTCCAGAACCTGAAGAGCCGATTATACAAACAACTTCTCCTTTATTTACTGAAAAATCAATATCTCTTAAAACCTCATGACCTCCAAAGGATTTACTTAAATGCTTAACTTCTATAATTTTTTCCATACTAACTCCTCCTTAAGCCACTACATAGACTTTTTAGCCATATCTTCTGGCCTTGCAACTTGCATTTGATTTCCTGCTATTATATAGTTTTCTGGTCCATCAATTTTCTTTTCTAAATATCTTAATATTCTTGTAACTGTAAATGTCATTATAAAATATAATATACATGCTACAAAGAATGATTCAAAATATCTAAAATTATTTCCAGCTATAGATTTAGTTTGGAAGAATAGTTCTGACACTGAAATAACATTTAATACTGATGTATCTTTTATATTAATTACAAATTCATTACCTGTTGCTGGTAATATATTTCTAATTACTTGTGGCAATACTACGTTAGTCATAGTTTGAAAATGATTCATTCCAATAGCTTGAGCTGCTTCGAATTGACCTTTATCTATAGAAACAATACCACCTCTTACTATTTCAGACATATATGCTCCAGTATTAATTGAAACTATAAATAAACCTGCTACTATTTTATTTATATCTATTCCAAAGGCTGCTGCTGAACCATAGTAAATTACCATAGCTTGAACAATCATTGGAGTTCCTCTAAAGAATTCTATATAAACTGATAAAATTATATTAACTATCTTTAATAATATTTTTTTAATACCTTTTTCTGGCACTGGTATTGTTCTTATTACTCCTACTATAAGTCCAATTAATGACCCAATTAAAGTACCTACTATTGAAATAAGTAATGTCATTCCTGCTCCACGTATAAACATAGGCCAGTTATTTGTAATTATTTTTATTAACCATTCTATAGTCATATTCTAATCTCCTTATATGTGAAATAGGGGCCATTGATTATTATAAATCAATTGAGCCCCCTCTATTGCTATTGAGCTGCTGGTTGATTCTTAATTGCATCATCCATTATCTTCAATCTATCTTCATCAGAAATTCCTTTTAATGTTTCATTTATCTTATCTTTTAATTCACTATTCTTTTGAAGGCCAACTGCTATTGCTGTATCTTCTTCTGAAGTAACAAATCCTTCTTTAAATTCAACCATCTTAAAGTTTTCATTTGCCATTTGTGCGCTTAAAGCTTCTGGTCTTTCTGTTACATATCCATCTATTACTCCAGACTCTAGTGCAACTCTCATTGCAGGGAAGTTGTCCATAGCTGCTACCTTATTAACACTCGGAATTTGATCTATAACACTGTAGTGGAAAGTATTTAATTGAGCAGTTATTTTAGCTCCTGAGAAATCTTTTAATGTACTTGCATTCTCATAAGCTCCACCCTTTTTAACTAGCATTACTAAATCTGATTTATAATAAATATCTGTAAAGTCTATTGTTTCTTTACGTTCTGCTGTTGGTGACATACCAGCTATTATTGCATCTATTTTTCCAGATGTTAAGGCAGGAACAAGCCCATCCCACTCTGTTTTAACTATTACTAATTTTTTTCCTAGACTATCAGCTATTTTTTTAGCTATTTCCACATCATAACCACCAGCATATTCAGAACTTCCATCTATTTTAACTGCCCCGTTAGAATCATCCATTTGTGTCCAGTTGAATGGTGCATATCCTGCTTCCATCCCTACTCTAAATACATCCTCTCCAGAATTACTTTCCTTACCTGAACCGCAACCTGTTAATGTTAGTGCTGCTGTTACTACAGCTAAAATTAATAATGATAATTTTTTTTTCATATTTATCCTCTCCTTTATGATAATAAAAAAACCAACCTATTGGTTGGTGCTATCTTAAATATTTTGGATAAGATACTCTAAAAATAACTAAGCACTTAAGCTCAAGATCAATTCAAAGACACTTAACCCTCATCTTCCCATTTGAGATAGCACAACTTAATAAACCGGGAAGTTTATTAAGACAGTCCTGTAACTATTAATTACAGACCCAGCAAGTAATAGCGAGACATATTACAAACTTCGGCAAAATTTCCTTCTCAGTAGCTTCATCGCACTCTCAAGCTCAGCTAAAGACTGTTAAATTTTGCGCCTCTACCCCACTGCTAAGTGAGGTATTTATTTAATTTTACATACAGTTTACTACTATTTTCCACCTATGTCAATAGATATATTTTCATATTTCTTATACAATACTTAATATTATGAATTATCAATACAAATGACAACTAACGAAATGATTTTTTTCTATTTCCTTCATTTCAGGCTCAACAGTTTTACATTTCTCTGTTGCATAAGGACATCTAGTATGGAACCTACATCCTGTTGGAATATCTATAGGACTTGGTACATCCCCCTTTATTAAACTTATTTCAGATTTCTTTGCTTTCTTAGGATCTGCAATTGGTATTGCTGATAAAAGTCCCTTTGTATATGGATGAAGTGGATTTTTATATAATTCGTTACTATCTGATATTTCTACTATCTTACCAAGATACATTACTCCTATTCTATCTGAAATATGCTTTACCATTGATAAATCATGGGCAACAAAAAGATATGTAAGCTTTAGTTCCTTTTGTAAGTCCTCTAACATATTTACAACTTGCGCTTGAATAGATACATCTAATGCTGAAATTGGTTCATCACAAAGTATAAAATCTGGTTCAGTAGATATAGCCCTTGCAATTCCTATTCTCTGTCTTTGTCCACCACTAAATTCATAAGGAAACTTATCCATATCAGACTCTGATAGTCCCACCATTTCTAATAATTCTTTTATTTTTTTATTTCTCTCATCTTTACTTAAATTAGTATGCAAAGCTAAAGGTTCATTTACTAATTCCCTAACTGTCATATTTGGATTTAGAGATGAATATGGATCTTGAAATATAGTTTGAATTTTACTATAAAAGTTCTTCATTTCTTTTTTAGAGAGTTTGGCTATATTAGTTCCCTCAAAAAAAATATCTCCTTCTGTTATATCATAAAGCCTTGTAATTGATCTCCCAAGAGTTGATTTCCCACATCCTGATTCACCTACAAGACCAAAGGTCTCTCCTTTTCTTATATTAAAAGAAACACCATCCACTGCCTTTACGAACTTTTTTTCTCCACCTAAAAATTCATTTTTAACCGGAAAATATTTTTTTAAATTCTTTACTTCTATTAATATTTCATTAGACATTGTAACACCCCATTTCCTAAATTTATTTTTCTAAAAAGCACATTGCTCTGTGAGTTTCACTAAAGTTCTTATATTTAGGCATCTCTTGGAAACACTTTTTAAATGCAAATTCACATCTATCAGCAAAAGGACATCCTTTTGGAGGATTTAATAGAGATGGTGCAGAACCTTTTATAGGCTTAAGTCTTGATTTTTCGTTCTCTTCTAGCTTAGGAATTGAATTAAGTAGAGCCTTCGTATATGGATGTTTAGCTTCATAGAAAATTTCATCTACAAGACCTTCTTCCATTATTAATCCTCCATACATAACAACTACTCTATTACAAAGACTTGCCACTACACCAAGGTCATGAGTTATTAATATAACAGACATATCATTACTTTCTTTTAAGTTCTTTAATAGCTGCAAAATTTGAGCTTGTATTGTTACATCAAGGGCTGTAGTAGGCTCATCTGCAATTAGCAGCCTAGGATTACATGCCAATGCCATTGCTATTAACACCCTTTGTCTCATTCCTCCACTAAATTCATGTGGATATTGGTCTATTCTCTTTTCTGGCATAGGTATTCCTACTTGCTTTAAAATATCTAATGCTAATACCTTTGCTTCCTTTTTATTTATTCCTTTATGTCTCATTAGCACTTCTGTTAAGTGATCCCCTACTTTTTTTAGTGGATTTAAAGCAGTCATAGGATCTTGAAAAATCATAGCCATTTCTTTTCCCTTAATATTCTGCATTTCTTTCTTGCTTAAATTTAAGATATCTATATTATTAAAATAAATTTTCCCTTCTTCTATTTTGGCATTTTCAGGTAGTATATTCATTACAGATTTCATAAGGACACTTTTTCCACTTCCTGATTCTCCAACTATACCTAATATATCTCCTTGATTAACATGAAAACTTACACCTCTTACAGCTTCAATTTTCTTATCTTTACTATAAAAATTAGTTTTAAGATTATCTACTTTAAGAAGATTATTATCCTTACTCATTAACTCTCACCTCCTGAAGTTTTAGGTTCTACAAGTACCCTTAATATATTCCCTAACTTATTGAAAGAATATATTGTTAAAATAATTAATATACCTGGTATTAATGCCATATATGGGGCACTTTGAAGATTGCTTTGTGCATTTTGAAGAAGGTTTCCCCAAGATGACATAGGTGGCTGAATTCCAAGCCCTAGGAAGCTTAAAGATGATTCAGTCATTATAGCTCCAGCAATACTAGATGTTGAAGCAATAATTATTGTTGGGAAAACACTTGGAACTATATGTTTAAAAATTATTTTCCCTGAAGATTCTCCAATAGATTTTGCATAAAGCACATATTCTCTCTCTTTAATTGAAAGAGTTTCTGCACGTACTAACCTTGATGTTTCCATCCAAGAAAATAAACCTATAACTATAATGATTGCTTGTAATCCAGGTTTTAAAAATATACTTATTACTGTTACTAGTATCATCCATGGAATAGATGATATTATATCCACTACTCTCATTAAAATATTATCTATCTTTCCGCCAAAATATCCACTTATAGTGCCAACAGCTACTCCAATACTAGTGGAAATTACCATAGCAAGGATTCCTACTATTAAAGAAACTCTTCCTCCATATACAGTTCTAACAAAATAATCTCTTCCTAATTCATCTGTTCCAAATATATGAGTAGTACTAGGTGATTGAAGAATATTCAATGTGTTTGTTAAGTCTGGATCTATTGGAATTAGAAATGCAAATATTGATATAAACACTATAAATAGTAAAAATAATATAGCAAATAAAGCACTCTTATTATACTTAATTTCATCTTTAAAATTTTTTAATCTTCTATTTTCCATTCTCCTACCTCATTTCCTTTATTCTAGGATCTATCAAACAATAAAGGATGTCTGACAATAAGTTTCCTAGTATAACTAAAGTTGATGATAGTAATAAAATTGCCATAATAATTGGATAGTCTAAAGATCTTACAGCATTTACGAAATACGGTCCAACTCCTGGCCATCCAAATACAGTTTCTGTTATCATTGCTCCTGTTATAAGCATAGGAAGAGCCATTCCCAATTTTGTAATTATAGGCAATAGTACATTTTTACAAACATGTTTGAATAATATTTCAGATCTACTTGCTCCAAAAGCTTCTTGTACCATTACATAATCCTCAGAAATTTGTCCTATAGTTGAAGACCTTACATATCTTATTAAATCAGGTAAAAAGGCAATTACTAAAACTGTACAAGGCATTATAAAATGTAAAAAGAAATCAGATATTGACCCCTCTTTTCCAATAGTATTCATGCCTAATATAGGTAATACTGAAAATTTATATCCAAAAATAAATATCATAATCATTGCAAACCAAAAGCTTGGAATAGCTATTCCAATAGAGCAAAATCCATCTATAATTTTATCTGCTAATTTATTTTTATTAGAGCCTGCAAATAATCCTAAAACTATTGAAATTATAAAGGCAATTAAATAAGATGGTAAGACTAGTACAACTGTTGCTGGAATTCTTGCTAATAAATCATTTGATATGCTTTCATGAGTAATTATTGAGTATCCAAATTGTCCACTTATGATTCCCTTAAGCCATAATAAATATTGAAGATATACAGGTTTATCAAAGCCATATTTTGCTTTAATAAGCTCTACTGTTTCTTGTGACATCTTTGGAGTAATCATTGTATCAATGGCATTATATGGTGCTAATTGAATTAATGTAAAGCAGATTATTGAAATTAGTAATATTAAAGGAATAGCCTGAAGTATTCTCTTTAAAATGTATTTAGCCATTTATCATCACTTCCCTGATAAAAATTATATGGTGCTGCAATATGCAGCACCCCTTTTAATATTTAAATTCTACTTAAAACTTAATTTTGACATATCTTCAAAAGTATAAACTGGTACTAATTTAGCTTCATCAACTCCTGCTACATTAGAACTCATAACTACTATCCTCTTATTTTCTAACATTGGATAGAAGTAAGCATTATCTTGTAACCTTTGTTGAATCTTATTATATATTTCAATTCTCTTTGCTTCATCAGTTTCAACTCTTCCAGCATTAAATAAATCATCAATTTCTTTATCCTTATAGTGACTATAATTGTATTTACTATCTGAAGTAAATAATGAATTAAATGTATCTGGATCTATTCCCATAATGTATCCGCCAATGAACATGTCATAATCTGATTCTTCATTAAGCATTTGTTGACTTAAAGCTGTTCCCTCTTGACCTGCTAATTCCACATTAATCCCTATTGCTTTAAGATTTTGTTGAATAATTGTTGCTTCTTTTTGAGATGGAACATCATTTGAAGTATATCCTAGCTTAACAGTTAAATTAGTAACTCCTGCTTCTTCTAATAACTTTTTAGCTTTTTCTTGATCAAAATTATATTGTTCAACATCATTTGTATGGAATGGGTTGCCGTTAGGTAAGAATGTATAAACTTCATCGGCATATTCTTTTGAACCAAAAGCAGCATTTATTAAATCTGTTCTATTCATTCCATAAAAAATAGCTTGTCTAACTTTTTTATCTTGTAATTTTTTTGAGTTTGAATTAGCAACTATATAAGCAACTCTACCTTCATCATATTTATATGGAGCTAAATTATCTCCCTTAGTTAAATCATTTAAATCACTAGATTGAACAGATAAAGCATTTATTTCTCCCTTTTGTAATGCAAGCTTAGCTGTATTAGCATCTGGTATTATTCTAAAAATTACATTTTGTATATTTGCTTCTCCAAGGAAATAATTTTCATTTTTTTCAAACTTAACGTATTGTCCTGCTTTATATTCTGCTAATTTATATGGACCAGTTCCTACTGGTGTAGCATTTTTTTCACTATTTTCAAAGTTAGTTTCTCCTTCATAAATATGCTTTGGCATAATGAATATATTTGCTAATAGTTCCATAGCTGGAGCACTAACTTCTGGAAGTATAAAGTTAACAGTATAGTCATCTACTTTTTCAACTTTTACTGGTTTTCCATTAAATATTAATTGGCTATATGCCCATCCTGCATTTTCTTCTTTTAACATCTCTTCATATGTGAATACAACGTCATCAGCTGTAAATGCTTCTCCATCACTCCACTTAACATCTTTTCTAAGCTTAGCCGTATAAGTTAGATTATCTTCTGATGGAGTCATACTTTCTGCAAGAAAATAATTAATTCCATCTGCATTATACATATATAGTGGTGAATATAATGCTTTTATAGTCATTAATCCATAACGATCACTTGTTGTTATTACATTTACTGAGTTTCCTGGATCACCAGCTATCCCATATATAAATGAATCAGATTGTGAGGAAGTTCCCCCTGTACTGTTATTATTGTCTACTTTATTTCCACAAGCTGTTAATAACATTGCTGTGGCTACTGTTGCAGTTAATATTTTTGATAATTTATTAAATCTCATATTTACCCTCCATAAAATTATTATTTATATGTATATATTTTCATACTCCGGATTTTGAAAATAAAAAAACTTCGTCTCCATATTCAGAGGCGAAGTAAAAACACACGCGATTCCACTCTGATTTTTATGCAATAGCATAAATCTCATAAATAAATATATCTACCGCTATAACGGGCGTTCCCGCTAAAGTCTACTATTATTTCAACTTAGAGCTCAAAGATGCACTTCAATTAAGTTTCACTTAAACCCCTTGCAGCCCTGGAGATTTTTCTCTGAAAGTTTCCCTTAATTTACTCTTCTTATCATAGCTTATAATTCCTATCGGATTACTCGATTTTGTTTATACTCATATTATATGAATGTTATTAATTTTTGTCAATTAAATTTAGAATATTTAAAGAATATCTATTTTTATGTAAATTTAATTATAAATATTCCTATTAATTCATCTTATAATTAATTTCTTAATTCACTAAACCATTTTAATACATTTTGTATTTCTCTATCCCAACAAGCCCAGTTATGTTCTCCTTCTGAATAATTAGCTTGAAAATCTACACCTAAAGATTGCATTTTTGACTCCATTTCCAAGTTATTTTTATATAAAAAGTCTTCTGTTCCACACCAAGAATATAGCTTAGGTATTTCATCAAGCTTATTATTTTCTGATAAAGAATCTAAAAGATAAATTAAATCATTCTTTGAGCCTTTTATATTTTCTAAAGGTCCAAATACACCCTCCCAAAAAGACTTTCTTTTATTCTTAAATCCTTCTGTTATTGATTCACTAGCTATATTTAAAGGTCCTGATAATGATGCTGCTGCTTTAAACTTTTCTGGATGAGTTAATGCTAATTTAAGTGCTCCATGTCCTCCCATAGAAACTCCAGCAACAAAAGTATCTTCTTTTTTATCTGAAAAATTATTGAAATATTCCTTGCAAAATTGAGGTACTTCTTCTGATATGTAAGTCCAATACTTAGCACCATATGTAGTATCAGTATAACAACCTAATTGAGTTGTTGGTATTACTACAGCAAATCCATATTGTGATGCATATCTTTCTATAGAAGTTCTACGCATCCAAACACTTTCATCATTTCCCATACCATGCAATAAATATATTACAGGTTGTTTATCATTAATAATACTCTCCTTAGAATCTATTTCATTTGACTTTTGTTGAGGCAAAAGCACATTTAATTTCGTATTAATTCCCAATGTATTGGAGAAATAATTTACTTCAAATAAAACCATCTATATCCTCCTAAAATTTATTTTCGATCTGTTAAGTTATATGAACATTGCTCTTCTCAACTCAAGGAAATAAAATAAGTTTGAAAAGAACTAATTATCCCCCTCGAAAGGAGAAAAGAGCAATGAACAAAACAAATATTAGATGCCCTCGTTGTCACTCCGATAAACTATATAAGTTTGGTTTTGACAAGCAGGCTAATCAAAAATATCAATGTCAAAAATGTAAGCGTCAATTCATCGCAAGCGATGGTATCGGACGACCTAAAATGAATTATCCTAAATGCCCAAAGTGTAACAAATCAACTTACTTACACCATTCCTATAAACACTACAATAGATATAAATGTAGCAATAGAACGTGTAATCATATTATAGTTAATTACCATAACTTTAATATCGATCCAGCGTCTAGCGAAGCTGTTACCGGATCTCTTTCTATGAAAGGAATGAGATTTCCTTTACAAGTAATTATTACTGCCTTAACTCTATATTACTTAAACAATACAGCAACTAGGGCTATATCTCAGTTTCTTATGAATACCTTTAATATCAAAGTGTCTCACGTAACCATAGCTAATTGGAGTAATAAATTTGCTCCTTTTTTCAAACTGAAAGCTGATAAATTTAAGCATCAAGTAGATTTACAATCTGATGATTGGCACGCTGATGAAACTGTTGTTTTTATTAATGGTATAAAACACTATCTATGGCTAGTTATAGACTCTGAAACACGTTTTATAGTCTCTTTTCATTTAAGCAAAAGCAAATATAGAGATGAAATTCAGCTTTTTCTCTAATAAATGAAGCTAAAAAATATGGTTCACCATCAAACTTAATAACAGACAGATGGCCAGCTTATAACGAAGCGATAGCTACGCTATTGCCGACTACAAAACATTTGCCTGTAAAACCAATGTCTAGTGATATAAACAATAATCTTATAGAATCATTTAATAAAACCTTTAAGTCTTGGTATAAATCTAAAAAAGGATTTAATTCATTTGAAAAAGCTAATAATCTTATTTTTATCTTTATATTTCACTATAACTTTATTAGAGCTCATGGTTCATTGAATAACCTTACACCTGCCGAAGTTGCTGGCTTTGCTAGCGATAATATATCAAGTAAATCTTGGTTCGTAGCCTCATAATGTTCTTAAATATTTTTGATTAACCTGCTTTAAAATTTATATTTTCGCAGGTATATTTCCTATGCAAAAAAATAATCAAACTTATATAATTTTCAAAGAACTAGAAAGTCTAAGATTTATTAAGCTATTTTTTCATAACAGCTTAACAGATTCCATATAAGAACTTTATCTTATTTATCTTTTATTATATACTATTAATAATAATAAAATAATATTAAAATTTCTTTATTTTAATTGTTTAGAGGTAGCGAATTATGTCTAATAATCAAAATATTATTCAAAAGCAAACTATTAAGCAAATCCAAAAAGTAAACAATTCATATATTAACTCACTAAAAATTATGAGTATGTCTAAAGAGCAGTTACTAGCACATCTTAAAAATATTATGCAGGAAAACCCATTTATAGAATATACCCCTAATATAGAAACACAGAACTCCAGTATGACAGCACTTGATTTGATACATACGGAAACAACTCTTCAAGAAGACCTTTTACATCAGCTTCATGTATGCCGACAACATCACTCCACTAAAATTTGTACATTTATTATTGAGTCGTTAAATGATCAAGGATTTTTATCATATTCCATAGATGATTACTGTTCTATACTTAATATAAGTAAAGATAAATTTATCTATAATTTAAAAATCGTACAATCCTTTGAACCTATAGGTGTTGCAGCAGAAAATGTAATTGATTGTCTTAAACTTCAGCTTATAGCAGATAATCAAAGCTTTCCACTAGAAATACTTACAAACTTTCAAAATGAAATCCTAAATAGAAATCTAGAATTAATTGCCCAAAAGTGTGGTGCAACCGTAGAAGAAATATATGACTCGCTTTCTATAATCAAAGCACTAAATCCATATCCTTGCTCTAATTATTGTAAAAAAGAAACAAGTTATATATATCCAGATATAAAAATTAATATATCGGAGAATAGCTTGGTTATTTCTCCTATAGAATATGGCGAATGGAAATATAATGAGGATTATTATTCAAGTATAAGAAATGACCCAAGGCTAAAAAAATATTTCGAAGAAGCTATGATTTTGCTATCTGATATAGAAAAGCGTAATGCTACCTTACTATTAATATCTAATGAACTTATAAATATTCAGAAAGACTATTTCTTATTAGGGAAACCTTTAAAACGTTGCACACTCCAGGATATCTCTAGCAAATTAGGAATTCATATTTCAACTGTTAGCAGGTGCGTTAATAATAAATATTATGAATTTGAAAATAGAGTCTATCCATTAAAATCCTTATTTATTTCAAGAAAAGTTAAGGATTTATCCGATCCTTTACAAAGGGCTATAAGAAAATTAATACTGAAAGAAAACCCCTGTCAACCATATAGTGATTTTCAATTGTATATTTTATTAAAAAAACAGGGTTTTAATGCATCTAGAAGAACTATAGCAAAATACAGAAATATAATGAAAATAGAAAATTCCTCAAAGAGAAAAAAAGAATATTCATTGGAAGAGTAATGTTAATGAATATAAACTAAGTCTCAGTCTAAATCAAATTATCCTAAACCTTTTAATATATTTATTACTTCATTTAATGACTTACACTGATACTGTATGTACTCCTCTATCTCACTACTGTAATGAACTATATCTTCAATGAATATTGACAACATGCCTGCTTTTTTAGCAGCCATTAATCCTGTCTTAGAGTCCTCTAAAACAATGCAATTTCCCGGATTTACTCCTAGCTTTTTTGCAATGGTTAGATAAATATCTGGTTCCGGCTTAGGCTTAATCCCCATATCTCCCCCTAATATAAGGTCAAAATCCATAAAAAAGCCGGAATAATCTAACATACTTCTTATAAAAGTCATTGTAGAATTACTTCCAATAGCTAGCTTATATCTTTTTCTTACATACTCATACAGTTCTCTTAAGCCTTGTTTATTCGCATCCCCAGGCTTTTTAAAATATTCTCTTATATACTCTGTCCTTTTCTCATCACTAAATCCTAACTTTGAAAAGTAGGGAAATTCTTTATTTATAAAATCCATACTTTCCGGTCCCAGTCCTATAAGTTTGGCATAATCATCTTCTGACATGCTAAGTCCATATGTTGCTCCCAACTTGTTTATTAAAGATAAATTCATTCTTTCTGTATCAAACATTAGCCCATCTAAATCAAAAATAATTGCTTTTACATACTTCATACTTATCAACAACCTTTATAAAAATTCTAAAACTACAAATAGAGAAATTGTAATAAACAATTTCTCTATCGTATAAAATATCAGTTTATTATCATCCTCCAATCTTAACCATTACCCCTACCGCTTCTCCGTAATTCTCATAATGCTTTAGTTCGCTTTTAGCCATCATTTTTACATCTTTTAAAGTATATTCTTTGCCTAATTGATCATACTTTGAGGCTCCAAGATTATGGTATGGAAGTAAATTCACTTCTGGAATCTTTAATTGCAACGCCATATTAATAATATCTTTAATAACATTATCATAGTAATTAAAGCCAGGAATAACAGGAACTCTAATGATAATTTTATTGGAATTCTCTTTAGATAGTTTAACTAAATTCTCTTGAATCCTATATCCATTTCCACCAGTAACTTCAATAATTTTTTCCGGGACACTATGTTTCATATCATAGAGAAATAAATCAACATAAGGTAGAACCATTTCTATGTTACTCCAGCTGGTATCTCCAGTTGTTTCTATAGCAGTATTAATATTATATTCTTTACATTTCTTCAATACATTAATAAGAAAATCGAACTGAACAAAAGGCTCTCCACCAGAGATGGTCACGCCTCCGCCGGATTCGTCATAATAACTCTTATCCCTAAGTATAGATTCCATAACTTCTTCAATAGATTTTCTCTCTCCAATAAAGCTAATTGCATCTGCAGGGCAATTTCCCTTGCAGGTCTTACAAGTTATGCATTTTTTTCGGTCAAAATTTAACTGACCATTCTCTACAGTAATTGCCTTTTGTGGACAATTCTTAACGCAAGTCCCACATTTAACACATTTTTTACTATTATACATTAAGTGAGTATTAATTTGTTGTGATTCAGGATTAGCACACCATGGGCAGTGAAGTGGACATCCTTGCAAAAAAATTGTGCTTCTTATGCCTGGTCCATCGTGGATAGCAAACTTTTCTATCTCCATAACACTTCCGCTTATATTCATATTAAGCCCCCTCATAAAGAGTTCTTGACAATAATTCTTCTTGAACACTTCTATCAAGATTAACAAAAACAGCACTAAAGCCGCTTACTCTTACAATAAGATTAGGGTAGTTTTCTGGATGTATCATAGCGTCTTCTAAAGCATATTTATCTACCACCGTTACCATTAGTTGGCATCCTCCATGTTTAAAATAGGTTTTAAACAACATTTTAATTTTATCCATATTCTCTTTAAAGAAATTAGTCTGGAACTTAATATTCTGTACGGAACCAAGATGGTATCTAGAATCAAATTTTGAAAGAGAATTAAGCATTGCCGTAGGACCATTTTTGTCAGCGCCACCTTGAGGGTTATTAGAAGGATTTAGAAAAACCTTATTATTTCTTCCATCAGCAGAAGCACTGGTTTTAAGTCCCCATTCAGTATTTGCCATATTATTAATGATAACAATGCCATAATACTGTAATCCTTTTTCAATTCCCAATCTACGAATGGTTTTAGCCGAGGTTTCGTATACCATATTGGCAATTTCATCTACGTCTTTATAATCATTTCCATACTTAGGGCAATCCTTTAAATCCTTTTGAAGCCTTTCATATCCCTGAAAATCATTAACCAACGCATTGTTTATTTCTCTTAATGTGTATTTTTTATCTTCAAAAACTAACTTTTTAATTGCATAAATCGAATCAGAGCAATTTATATTTCCAAAGGTTTCACAGCACCCACCTAAATATCTTATACCTCCATCAAGAAGAGCTCTACCTTTTTCTAAGCAATCATCCATTAAAATACTATTAAATAAAAATGACACTTCTTCATTCATTACTTTATATGAATTTATTTGTGAATCAACACATATTTCTGCATAGTAGTCATGTAATTTTCTATATTCTGCGTAGAATTCCTCAAATGAGTTAATATCTTCTAGCTTCTTCAACTTAATTGGACCAGCTTTATTTACATTATCCCAAGGATCTACGCCTTCATTTAACACAATATTTAAAGTTTTAGTTAAATTAAGCACTGAGTTTGGAGGACTTACGGTCATTCCAACAATATTCATTTCTCCGCATCCAAATGGAGCATATTGCTCAGCTTCTTTTTCATTAATTCTCATACAATGCATTAATCCTGGCACATGAACCTCATCGTTATATAAAGTAGGATAAGTAGCCCCACTAGCTAAACACTCAAGTGCTTTATCATAAATGTCCTGAGGGGTATCTTCATAAAGTCGAAGTGTGAATTGAGGTTCAACATACCTACACTCATTACATACTTCTAAGGCAATTCTTGCAAATGTATCTGCTGCAGCTGGATTTTTTCTTCCCCTTCCACCAACAATTACTCTTCCATTTACCGTTGTTCTCTTATTTTCAATTAATGTCCATATACTTTTAACGTAAGCTTTAGCCTTCTCAAAGGTGATATTACCCTCATCTAAATCTTTTTGTAGGTATTCACCTACTATATCATCTAATCTTCCATAGTTTATTACTCCTGCCAACAGTGCATACATCCATACAAGCTGTAATGCTTGATGGAAATTTGTTGGTGGTTCCGTTCTGATTACCGAAAGGCTATCTATTATCGTATTTAATTGTTCAGTTCTTGTTTCATCAGCGGTTGAACACTCTGATTTGAGTTCTTCTATATAATAGTCACAACAGCTTGTAAATAAGTCTAATGCTTCAATAGATGCTTTATAAAATGAATTATCACAATCATCATCCATACGTGAAATAATTTCCTTCTTTATTCCAACAATTCCTTTATCCACAAGCTTATTGTAATTAAGCATCATACCACTTAGACGAGCGCTGCTACTTACTGGGGCATCAAACATTATATCGCTTGAATAAACACTATTAATTACTCCATCAGTATATTTATTCATATATTTAGTTTTTGTATCTTCTTCTTCCCAATAAGCTATTAATTTATCTACTCTGCTAATCATATCAGCATCAGACAATTCATCTCTAAATTTCTCCATATTATAAAAATGACAATAATGTCCTACCCCACCTACAGAAGTAACACAACCAAAACCTACTGGGAGATAATCCATTCTGCCTGCGAATAAATCTTCTTTTCCTATTTTACGCAATAGTCTTGGATATATAACTTTGATGCATTGGATTTCTCTTAAATCTCTAGACATACCTGAAGTTTCTTGATGCTTCTTAGTATATTCCTCCATTATCTCTAGCTGTTCTTCTAATGACTTTTCACATTTCAGTTTTGCTTCAATTTCTGCATTTGTTTTCTTACCGCTTAGCTTCTGCTTTTTCTTTATCATTCTATTCACCTTCCTTAGATTATTTTCACATATATAATTTCAAAATCAATTAATTATGTTGAAAATATCCATAGTACTTTCTCAGCGGAAAATTTATTATATTGAATCGAGAAAGTTACTATGGAATAGTATAAGATATAGTATTTTTCTAAAAAACGCTATTAAGCATTAGTTGTTATACCTGTCCATGTTTTCTCTGCATCACGCCAGTTATCCTGTAAACCTCCCAACAAATCAACAAATCGCTTTGCTATTAGTTGGGGACGAGTTATTGCACTTCCTACAACCACTGAATGTGCACCTAAATATATGGCTTTCATCGCATCCTCTGGAGTATATATGTGCCCTTCCATAATTACTTCAGCTTTTCCCTTGAAATCTCTACACATTCTTGCAAACTCTCTAAGATCTGGTGGTTCAATCCCTTCAGTGGCTTTTGTATAACCGCACATAGTTGGAGCAACTATATCAGCTCCTAGCTCTATAGCATGAGCAGCATTTTCATAGGTATCAACATCTGCAAAAATAATTGCTTCTGGCAACTCTTTTTTAATTATTGGAATTAAATCACATCTTGGTTTGCCTATATGATTTAACATTTGGGTAGAGTCTAAGGCAATTATTCTTGCCCCTGCTTCCCAAAGTGCTATGGCATGCTCAATAGTTGGTGTCATAATAACATCGTCTAAACAGTCATACTTAATCTTATGTAAGCCTATTATAGGAAGATTAACAGCCTCATGAATAGCTTTTACCTGCTCTGGACTATTAGAACGAATACCAACAGCTCCTGCCCATTCTGCAGCTTTAGCCATAAGTACAACTGTATTTGTACCATCGTGGATTACATCACCTGGCTGAGTCTGACAGGATACAATTAATCCACCCTTCATCTGATCTAATAAAGCTTTTTTCTTATCATTGTTCATATTTTCTCCTCCAAAAGTTAAATTATTATTACTGGATGTTATAAAATCCCGAAATAATGCAATATAATAGATAGAATAACTAATATTACAATTAATAAAGCAGGTGCAACTTTCTCTTTCTTTAATATTTTCATACATAATAATGTAAGTCCAATAGGTAAAATAGCTGGTGCGATACTATCAATTATTGATTGTATAGTAAAGGATGCTTCGTCTACATTATATGTAAATGGAATTGATATACTTACCATAGTACATGCCATTGCTCCTATAGTCATTAAGCCAATCATGCTAGCATACTCAGTCAATAATGGAATTGTACCATTTTCACTAGCTTTCTTTAAAAAGTTTTCACCTGATTTAAATCCAATTACTGGCAAAATATGTCTTACTAATGAAGCTGGTATATTAAAAACAAGAAAATATAAAATTGGTCCTAGAATACTCCCAGCTGCAGCAAAGGAAACGCCTATTCCTGTAGCAATAATCTTTAGCGTACCCCAAAATATTGAATCTCCTATACTAGCAAGAGGCCCCATTAAGCTTGCCTTAACAGCATTAATAGATTTTGTCTCATAATTAGGATCTTCTGCTGCCTGCTTTTCCATAGATGCAGCAAGTCCAGTTGCTAAACCAGCCATTTGAGGAGTAGTATTCCATATTTCCCAGTGACGCTTATATGCTTCTACCTTATCTTCCTTTTTCTTATAATACCTTTCAATTACAGGAACCATAGCATACAAGAAGGTTAAACCCTGCATTTTTTCATATTGGTAGGTACCGCTTCCTATCATAGTTCTCCAAGTAACGGAATTAATCATTTTCTTATCTTCTGGTTCTAAATGAAATAATGAATCCTTCTTACTCATTAAATAATTCCTCCTCACTACCATTGCTTAAAGTCGCTGACATTTTATTTCTACCACTAACCGAAAAATCTATTACACAGTATAAGATTCCAGCTATAGCAACACCTAATATTGGTACTTGTAGATATGCTGCTAAAAAATATCCAACAAAGAAAAATGCAGCTAATTTTTTTGACCATATAACCTTTAATAATAATCCGAATCCTACAGCTGCCAGTAACCCTGAGGCTACAGTTAATCCTTCAGTTATTACTGCTGGCAATGAGTTAACAACAGCTTCTACTGCACTAGACCCAAAGCTTACTGCAAAAAAGGTAGGAAGTGACACAAGAATACAAAATACCAAGGTTTGAACAAAAGCCATAATATCTATTCCTTTAGCATCGGCCTTTTCAACAAGTTTATCTATAGATGGATTAAAAAAGCTCCTTAAAGTAAATATCAACATCATAAACTGTCCACATAAAAGTCCAGCAGGTATTGCCAGCGCAAGAGAAGTATCAGCAGTCATACCTGCAAGTATAGTAAATGCAGTGCCAATAGCCGCTCCACTTGTAGCATCTGAAGGTATGATTCCCCCTATACTTACTGCACCTAAGAAAATGAGCTCATAAGTAGCGCCACAAATAATACCTGTTTGCATATCTCCTAATACTAATCCAACCAAAGGTGCTACAATAATAGGCTGGGTGGTAAAAGTATACCCAAACCAATAGTTAATAAAATTACATACAATTAGAACTAAAGTTATTAATAAAGCATTAACCATTTTTCTCTCTCCTTCTAAATAAGTTTTTCTATATTTTTACACGAATCTGATGGTACAACGCGAGTATCAATTGTTTCGACCAATGGAATTAACTTTTTAATATTTTCAATATCTTTGGCTGTCATATATATTCCCTTTAAAATCATTTTCCCTCCTTCCTTTTTATTACTTGCGCCACCTATATTTAGGATCTTAATTCCTTCAGTCTCTTCGACTACTTTTAATGCATCATCAGTATTCTTAACTACTACAAAAAGTTTCATATTCTTTGTTTTTGGATTATTAATTAAATCAATCCCATCTTTTAAAGACTTAATAGCCATTTTAACACCTGCTGGCTTTGCCATCTTTATTGCCAATTTTGTTATTTCATCATTTACTACGCCATCATTCGCAATAAGAATTGCATCTGGATTAGTTTGATTTACCCAGGAAAAAGCAACCTGTCCATGGAGCAAGCGATCGTCTACTCTCAGCATTGTTACCATAAAGTTTCCTCCTTATCGTTATTTCTTTTTTCTTTCATAAACTCATTATCAATTAAGACAATGCTATTAACGGTTTTATTAATAGAGTCCAATATTAAGTCCTTTGTATTTTTCTCTTCTTCATTGATGATAACCTCAAGCACCATGCCTAAATTAACCCCACCAACTAA
Source organism: uncultured Clostridium sp. (assembly GCA_934746015.1). Lineage (GTDB taxonomy): Bacteria > Bacillota > Clostridia > Clostridiales > Clostridiaceae > Clostridium. Next base: position 35,860 of record CAKVEW010000012.1, on the reverse strand, counting down.
ATAAACACTATTAAATTTACATAAATGCATTAATTGATTATATACACTTCCACCAGGAATATCAGCAAAGATTATATATTCATAGGATTCATTTTTCTCTATTTGTGCTAATATAACATCATATATTTTTTTAGGAGTTGAATAGGTATTTAAATCATAGCTTTCTATATTCCCACAAGTTCCTATTATCATTTCTACAGCGCTTTTTATTCCTGTTGCTAATCCTCCATGAGAAGCTATAATATACTTTCTCATAATATCACCACCTTTCTGTCTAAAAGTCTTTTCATTATTAATATAGCAAAAAATCGTGCCAATCTATTAATCTAATAATATTTTCAAATATTTTATAACCTTACAGCGAAATGAGTAGGATTTATACGACATTGGCAAGATAAAAGCACTTGAATTCAAATCAAACTCAAGTGCCAATGTAGCATAAATATATTTTTACTAAACTTCGTCAGATCATCACTCCGCCTATGGGAAATAAATCTTTTCAATCTATAACAAAAGCACGCCTATACTCAACCGTAATCCGACTGAATACAAGTGTGCTTATTTTTTAGACTTTATCATCTCTACTATAGCAAATATAGGTGTCTTAAGCACTACGGTCATAGTTGCACCATTTACTATATTTATCATAAATATCAGAAAGATATAAATATTGAAAATAAAATCAACGTACACGCCAACCCAGTTGTCTTCTGAAAATAATAAGTCGCCGAGAGGCGACTATTATATTAGCTATTTTGTTTTCGACAGTCATCTGGAAGTTCTAGAGCCTATGGTAGCAAAAAATTTAGAAAATTGAGATTCGTATCATCCTTTTCATAGTTTGATATCATTATCTCATATTGAAACTAAAATTTTAATGTACAAGCTATTTGTCTTATACACTAAAGAGATAGTATCTTTGCTAAATTATACAAATTATCATCCAGCTTTCTCTCTTCATCCAGTGCTTCATCTATGTCCTTGTCTATAATTTCATTGTTTCTTATTCCAACTACTCTTGCACTCTTTCCTTCCATCAATAATTCCACAGCTCTAGCACCTAATCTCGATGCGAGAATAATATCGGAAACAGTAGGTGAGCCACCCCTTTGAATGTGTCCAAGAACCGTAGCTCTAGTTTCAAGACCGGTTGTTTCTTCAACATATTTTGCCAGGCCATAAGCTCCACCTATTCCTTCTGATAACACAATTATGTTATGAAGTTTGCCATTATTCTTGCCTTCTAAAATATTCCTTACAAGCTTTTCTTTATCATATCCCACTTCAGGAATTATAATACTTTCAGCTCCACAGGATATTCCAGAATAGATGGCTATATCTCCACAGTTTCTTCCCATTACTTCAATTATGCTTACTCTGTTATGAGATGTGGAAGTATCTCTAAGCTTATTAATGCAATCATGAACGGTATTAAGAGCAGTATCAAAGCCTATGGTACTGTCCGTGTAAGCTAGGTCATTATCTATGGTTCCTGGTAGACCAATAGTAGATACCCCTAGCTTTGCTAAAAGCTTGGCTCCTGTAAAGGAACCATCGCCTCCTATAACAACTAAAGAGTCAATTCCATAGGCCTTTAAAATATTTGCTGCTTTCTGTCTTCTTTCTTCCTTTTTAAACTCTTCACAGCGGGCAGTCCTTAATATTGTTCCACCTCTCTATATTATGTCAGCGACAGTACTCCTGTTCATTTTAAACAGGTCCCCTTCTATTAGACCATGGTATCCCCTTCTGATTCCCATAACTTCTATGCCATTATAAAGAGAGATTCTCACTACTGCCCTTATAGCAGCATTCATACCAGGAGCGTCTCCTCCACTGGTAAGTATGGCTATTCTTTTCATATAATCAGCACCTTGATTTCTCTATAAATGGCTCGATCATCCTCATAAAATAAATAAATGAATACAAGACTTGTTATTAATACTACTTGAACGTTTATACTAACAACTTAATTAATCTATTTTGTTGGCACGCTTTTTAATAATGTTAGTCTACCACTTATTTCATAATTTCCTAGTACAGCTGCTACAAAAAAGCTGTCACCGACTTTAATATTTTCCTTAAAACCATCTCCTTTTATAGCTCCCGATCCATCTACACAGGTTAAAATACTAAATGTGTTTACATCACTTTTATCCTTTAGTTCCCCACTTATAACTGCTTTATCAATATTGAAGAATTCACTTTCGCACATATTACCCCAATTATTTTTAGGCATTTTATCTTCATCAATTCGAAGATTCTTACTCTTGAGCTGAAGATTTATAACATCAAGAGCTTTGGTCTTATGAAGCTCTCTTGGTCTTCCATAATCATAAACTCTATAGGTTAGGTCACTACTTTGCTGAATCTCAGCAATTGTTACTCCTTCACATATAGCATGAACCATCCCACTTTTAATTAAATAGCAATCTCCTTTTTTAACAGGTACTTCATTCAAGTATTTTTCTAAATAATTCCCTTCTAAAGCACCAATAAATTCTTCTTTCGAACAATCTTTGGTCCCTATAATCAATTTAGCCCCAGGCTCTGCCTTAAGCACATACCAAGCTTCTGTTTTCCCCTGATCTCTTTCATACTTCAAGGCATATTCATCATCCGGATGAACCTGAACAGAAAGTCTCTCTCTTGCGTCAATAAGCTTTATCAATAAGGGAAACCTTTCTACAGATACCTTATTTCCTATCAAATCATAACCATATTCATCAATTATACTTTTAAGTGTTCTTCCTTTTAAAGGACCATTAGCCACGATGCTCATCCCATTTGGATGACAAGAAACATCCCAGCTTTCACCTATATTCCCCTCTGGCACATTTTCTCTAAAACTTTTTAAAGAACTTCCTCCCCATATTTTTTCAAAATATATATTTTCAAATTTAATAGGATACATCCATAATTCCTCCAAGATTATCATTATAATAGTATGGCACTGAGTAAATAAAATTGTAATTAGTACTTTATTAAAAATTTAACCCTGCAAATTTCCTGGCATCTTCACTAATCCTTACAACCTTTAGAGTATCTTCTAAATTACTATAGCACTGATCATACTTTTTCTCTTTAATTATTCTTAAAAACTCCGAGAGTTCAAAAAACATCCTGTGTCTTTCCTTTTCTTTGCTGATAATATATCTCTGACTACCCTTTGTAATAATATTAAATCCTGTAATTGAATATGAACCTTCATTAAAAGTTATAGCCCCTTTTTCTCCCTGTATAAAAATACCCGTTCCTACATTATTATTCTTAGCACCAACACATAAAGCAGTAAAGTTATCATATTTTAATATTAAGGTTCCAGAGATATCAATATCTCTAATAACATTTGCATAATAGGATACTTCCATAGGTTCTCCAAATAGCCCAACACAGAAGTGAATATTATAAATATTTATATCCTCTAATGCCCCTCCTCCTAAAGAAGGATTAAACACATTAGGAGTTTCTCCCTTTACAAAATCATCATACCGACTTGAATATTTCGACAAATTACAGAATACAGCCTTAATATTACCTATTTCTTTAATACTATCAAAAAGCTGACTATATACCGGAATATGCCTTGTAGTTATAGCTTCAAATAAAAATAGTTTTTTCCCCTCTGCCGTTTCTTTAAGCTTTTTAGCCTCCTCATACTTCAATGTAAAAGGCTTTTCGCAGATAACGTGCTTTCCTGCATTAAGCGCCTTTAAGCAATACTCATAGTGAAGACTATTTACTATGGCAACATATATAACATCAATCTCTGAATCCTCTAGTAGTTCTTCGTAATTATAATAAACCTTACTTATAGTATAATCTTTAGCTAATTGTAGAAGCTTAAAAGAGCTTTTTTCTCTCCCACAAATAGCTATACACTCCATCTCAGGTATGTTTTTTATTTGACTAAGTATATCAGGTATAATCATTCCATTACCTACAAGTCCTATATTCATACTTCTATACCCCACAATCTTATATTATAATTTCCTTACCTCTTCTATTGTTTTTCCAAGCACAATAGGCGTAGATTTATATCCTATTCCCATTCTGTCTACTCCCATGTCAATGAGCTCCAAAAAATGCTCCCGTGTCCTTATAGCACCGCTTCCTTTTATTAAACATCGTCCTGCTGAAGCCTTAAGCATAATATCCATTATCTCATTAGATGCTCCTATAGCAGTTCCTCCTGTATAAAAGCCCGTGGAAGACTTTATGTAATCAGCTCCAGCCTCAACAGCAATTTCTGTCGCTCTCTGTATCTCCAATGAATTAAGAGCATCGGTTTCCAATATTACCTTGGCTTTTACGTTATAGCTGTGACACATATCCACTACAGCTTTAATATCCTGTCTAACCTGGAGCCACTTTTTACTTCTAATCCATCCATAATTTGAAACCACATCTAGTTCATCCACCTTACCACTCTTGCATATTAACTCTCCCTGTGCTACCTTTGATACAGTAGAGCTTTTACCAAAAGGAAAATCGCAAACTACACAGATACCTGTTTCTGTTCCTTCCGTCATTTTCGCCGCTATGTCTAAAGAGGAAGGATTTATACATACAGTTTTACATTTAAAATCAATTCCCTCCTGAATGTACTTAATTACTTCTTCATCACTAAATTCAGGCTTTAACACAGATTGGTCTATATATCTAGCCTGTTCCTCCCATGTAAGTTCTATCGCTTTCTTTGTACCTTTCATATTTTTACACCTCACAATATTTTTCCTTGAGCACAGCATATTCCATGCTATTGCCATAAAAGCCCTATATACTCATCAATATAATATACTTCACTAAGTTTACAGCAAAAAACCGTGCCAATTAGGAGCACGGTGTAAATGTATAAATCAGTCTACCTTTATTCATTAAACTCAAACAAATCATTGTAATTACTTTTTATTTTTGACATACCAGGACGCTTTTCTGAATAAATATAATCGAATAGATACGCTATCTCCGATTCGGAAATTGTTACATTATATGATAATTCAATTGCTAAGAAAAGTTTTTTAGTAATTTTTATAAAATCCTTATGATCATTTATGAAATCATCAAGATTATTATAGCTAGCAGATTCCTTATCTATTATGGTTCTTTCAATTAGGCAACATATATGTATATAAAGTCCTAAGGTTGTTCCACTACTAAATTCCATGTTAAGCTCCTTTTGAAGACTGGAAATAACCTCTTCAACGCTTTTGATTATTTTTCTTGGATCTAATATATTCAAGTAGTCAATTAAATTTTCTAAAGAGAAATTCTTTACAATATTTTTTGTAAATGATACAACCTGATTATAGCTCAGCTTACCCTGAAATAAGCTGTATATTTTAGTAGTATCCTGTACTTCTATTAACTCTTCTATAGATAGAAATGGAACATTAGTTATATCGGGATTTTTGGTTCCCACAATAAATAAGACATTGTATTTATCAAATAAAGATAATTTATCTCCCATAGTTTGAAGATTACTAAAATCATAGGTAATAATTATTGTATCTATTTCACTTGGTAAGCTTTTTTTAATTAAATCCACTATTTTATTCGCCGTTCCAATTCCTGTTTCACATACAGATAATATTACATCTTGTTTCTTTTTATTCTCAATAAGACTGTATTTATTTGTATTATTAATGCAAGCCTTCTCAAGTATTTCTTTTATATTTTTCTTTTGAATTATCATTGTTGCTACATCCAAAGCCATACGTGTCGTAACATTATTTATTATCCCTATATCCATCTTAAACTTATCTTCAAGGTATCTATTAATTGCTTCTAATGAACCCATATCTACAAGAACAATAATTTCATTACAGTTTTTAATTCTTTTAAGCTGTTCAGTTAATTTTTCTGCTACTGCCAATATATCGCTATTTATCGGCATATCTATGGCGTCAAAAATGTGCTGACCTAGCAATTGATTTACCACTTCTGCAATACCGCTAGCAATAGAATAACCATGAACAATTATTATTCCTGGTATGGTAGAAGGTATTATATCTCTTTTTAAATAATTCAAAATCAAAAATATATTCAAACGGCTTAAAGAATTAGTTCCTATTAGATTACTATCATATAATAACTGCAACAGCTCATCTGCCATATTGCTCTTAAAACTATATACCTTAGTTAGCTGCTCTAGCATCCTATCTATTTCCGTACAATATTTGATAGAAAGGCTTTCACTAGAATCACTAAAATTACCATAGTCTAATAGAAATCTATCTAATATTTCCACCTCATTATTTGAAAGAGTAATCGGGCTATACTTGCGGTTTAGCAAGTTTACCATATTGGTCAAGAGATTAATTGTAAATTTTTCTGTGAATTTATCAATTTTATTTTCATCGAAATATAGATAATCAATATATTGCTCGAATTTTTCATTGCTTTTTATAATAAAATCATCAAGTGTTATTATATTTTTATCCCATTCTAACAAAGATTCTATTAAAAATTGATTAAGTGCAAACAGCTTGTTATCTGATTTTTCAGAACTCCTTAAGCTTTTTATTTCTAACATAGCCTTATCTTCTTTAGGATTGTTAAATACAGTATAAGAGCTTTCCATTAAGTCTAAAGGTAAATTATATGTATGTATATTGATATTATCTTCCTCATTCGAATTGATTAAGCTATTGGCAACAGAAGCTTTTATAACATTTTCAAGTTCTCCTATATTACCAACATATTTATGGTTCAGTAATATTTGATAAGCCATTCTGCTGATTTTAATTATCTTTTTGACTTTAATCTCTTCTGAATATAAACTATTATATATCAATTCTTTTTTCTCTTTAGATAATCTATCCTCTAGAGACGGTAAAGTAACAGTTATTGGAATTCTCCTAAGGAGAGTTTTTAATAAAACATTATTCGGTTTTTCGGTTGTTGCAAAAATTAATCTTACTCTTGATTTATACCATGTTTTATTATCTCCTACCATATGGTATATTCCCTTATCCATAAATAAAAATATCTTTTCCTGACATTCAGGCTTCAGCCCATGAACTTCATCCATAAACAAAACCCCATTATCAGCTACAGACAATATTCCATTTTTATCCTCATCCGCTCCTGTAAAAGCACCTCTTTTATAACCAAATAAACTAGTCAATAAAAGTTCTGGATTATTAGAATACTCTGCGCAGTTAATAGTTAAAAATTGACCTTCTTTAGGTATAACACCTTTCTGTTTACCATATTCAAACATTAGCCTTGCCATAAAGCTCTTACCAGTACCTGGTTCTCCATAAAGCAAAATTGGAAGCCCATTCTCAGGATATACTATAGCTGACTTGCACTGCTCTATACAGTGCTTTAAACTACTGTTATAACCAATTAATTGTGCGAAAACATTTTTTTTACCCTTATTACCAAGTACTTTTCTGAATTCATCAATAGTATCAAAATTTTTTTTTGTTAATACTACAGAATAAAAGTCCTCTATTGTTTTGATATGCCAAAAGGTTACTGGGGTAGAATTAATTTTAATAAGCTTGTTAGCCCTATAGATTTCATTTAAGGCCTTAGTAACATTGCTTCTTTTCTCTCCTATCTCCATAGCAATAGCTGTAGCAGAGGATTCCTCAATGTTGTCCCAATCTATCTCCGTTGACTTACTTTTAATATATTCTTCAACCTTATCGTTTAAACTAATCATATTTATCCCCCCAATTCATATAAGCGATCTGTTAAGTTATATGAACATTGCTCTTCTCAACTCAAGGAAATAAAATAAGTTTGAAAAGAACTAATTATCCCCCTCGAAAGGAGAAAAGAGCAATGAACAAAACAAATATTAGATGCCCTCGTTGTCACTCCGATAAACTATATAAGTTTGGTTTTGACAAGCAGGCTAATCAAAAATATCAATGTCAAAAATGTAAGCGTCAATTCATCGCAAGCGATGGTATCGGACGACCTAAAATGAATTATCCTAAATGCCCAAAGTGTAACAAATCAACTTACTTACACCATTCCTATAAACACTACAATAGATATAAATGTAGCAATAGAACGTGTAATCATATTATAGTTAATTACCATAACTTTAATATCGATCCAGCGTCTAGCGAAGCTGTTACCGGATCTCTTTCTATGAAAGGAATGAGATTTCCTTTACAAGTAATTATTACTGCCTTAACTCTATATTACTTAAACAATACAGCAACTAGGGCTATATCTCAGTTTCTTATGAATACCTTTAATATCAAAGTGTCTCACGTAACCATAGCTAATTGGAGTAATAAATTTGCTCCTTTTTTCAAACTGAAAGCTGATAAATTTAAGCATCAAGTAGATTTACAATCTGATGATTGGCACGCTGATGAAACTGTTGTTTTTATTAATGGTATAAAACACTATCTATGGCTAGTTATAGACTCTGAAACACGTTTTATAGTCTCTTTTCATTTAAGCAAAAGCAAATATAGAGATGAAATTCAGCTTTTTCTCTAATAAATGAAGCTAAAAAATATGGTTCACCATCAAACTTAATAACAGACAGATGGCCAGCTTATAACGAAGCGATAGCTACGCTATTGCCGACTACAAAACATTTGCCTGTAAAACCAATGTCTAGTGATATAAACAATAATCTTATAGAATCATTTAATAAAACCTTTAAGTCTTGGTATAAATCTAAAAAAGGATTTAATTCATTTGAAAAAGCTAATAATCTTATTTTTATCTTTATATTTCACTATAACTTTATTAGAGCTCATGGTTCATTGAATAACCTTACACCTGCCGAAGTTGCTGGCTTTGCTAGCGATAATATATCAAGTAAATCTTGGTTCGTAGCCTCATAATGTTCTTAAATATTTTTGATTAACCTGCTTTAAAATTTATATTTTCGCAGGTATATTTCCTATGCAAAAAAATAATCAAACTTATATAATTTTCAAAGAACTAGAAAGTCTAAGATTTATTAAGCTATTTTTTCATAACAGCTTAACAGATTCCATCTTCAATCACTTTATTTTTTTTACAATAATTAAATTATATACTAATTATTATATTACTATTTTTATCCTTGTCAATATATCTATATAATAATATATGTATTATTTTTATATCATTTTATCAATAATATAGACATTTAATTGTTAAACAGTTATTATGAATCTTTTTCCAATTAATTCTTGCATTTTTACTAATTCCTATAAATTTCTCTATATAAATATCTGTAATTAATATTTACATGTCTTACTTACATTGGTTTTAAAATATAAATTTTCATCAACAACTTTAACCATATATCTAAAGGCCATTAAAGTTTTAATTTTTTTATAAAAATATATTTCACATTTACTTTATATTTTATTTTTCTTCCTATATCAAGAAAGTGCAACAGAATAAATATTACTCTATTGCACTTTTATTATTTTTTTCAATAAAAATTATTGTACAACCCTTATATATAATTTATTTCCACAACTTATCTGCGACTTTTCCCCAGTCCTCTGAGTATTCTAAGCATTTTCCACATAGGTGTTCAACTGATTCTGGAGACATAAGATCTGTTGATTTAGCTCCTGTCTTTTTAACAATTTCTTGTAAGCACTCTGGATTTTCTAGCATAGGACAAGGTCTTAAATGATTTTCATTAAATGGTTGTCCTTCTCTATAAGCCATAAAAATAGGTTGCTTAAAGCATTCTAAAAGACTCTTATCATGTATATTGGCATTAGAATAATGAATAAATACACATGGTTCCACATCTCCATTAGGATTTATATGACAATAACATCTTCCTCCTGCTATACATCCCCCTACAAATTCTCCATCATTTTGGAAATCCATTGCAAATATAGGTTTTCCACCTTCCATTGAACGAATTTCTCTTACTCTCTTATACATATATTTTCTTTGTTCACTTGTTGGTAATAAATCTATAGCCGCATCATTTCCAACAGGCATATAGTGGAAATACCAAGTAAATCTACATCCCTTTTCAATAATTAAATCCAAAAACTCATCAGATGTTACTACATCTATATTTTTTCTAGTATAGCATATAGATGTACCAAAGATTAATCCATATTCCTTTAATAAATCCATACTATCCATTACTTTATTGAAAATTCCATTTCCTCTTCTACCATCATTAACTTCCTCAAATCCTTCAAGGCTAATAGATAATGATAGATTCCCAACTCTAACCATATCCTCACAAAGTTCTCTATCTACTAATGTACCATTAGTGAAAGCATGAAAAGCACAATCATTATGTTTTTCACATAACTTAATTAAATCTTTTTTTCTAACTAATGGCTCCCCACCAGTATACATGTAAAAATAAATACCAAGTTCTTTTCCTTGAGTGATAATATTATCTAAATCTTCAAAGCTTAGGTTTAACTTATGTCCATATTCTGCTGCCCAGCATCCTGTGCATTTTAAATTACAAGCGCTAGTTGGATCCATAAGTATAATCCATGGTATATTACAGTTATATTTTTTTTGCAATTCTAGTGTTTTTTTGTATCCACTAAAGCCTGCTTCAAATCCTAAATTTAAAGCTGTCATTTTTATAACATGTGGATTTAATTCATTTAGTGCCCTATCTAAATATTTCATCCACTTTCCATTAGGATCTTTTATAAGATTTCTAGCTCCATCAAAAGCTTCCTTACTAAAAGTTCCATCTAGAAATTGTTCTGATATATCTACTAATTTCAATAAATTTTTTTCTTTATCTTTATTTACATATTTCAATATACCATCTATAGTTGTTCCCAAAGCCTTTCTAGCTGCTGCATGAGTTAATCTCATATTTTCTCCTCCTTAACCACAGAAAATAAATTGTTTTTATACTATTATATACCATTTTTACCATAAAATCTTTAGACAAACAACCCTTTTTGTCTAATTTTTTTACATTTTTATGATTTTGTAATAAATCTTTACATATTTTCCTTCCTTATTGAAACCTTTATATTCTGATGATTCTTTATATGAAAGATATTATTTTCTATGAAAAAATAGATATTAATATTGAAATGCAGTTTTCTTAATATGAAATGATTTAGTTATTGTAATTTTATTATATTAAATTATAAGAGGCATTAGGTATTTATTAACACTCACACCTATTGCCTCTCTAAATTTATTTTATTTATTAATCTGAGGAAGTCATGAAATACTATAATTAGTATTTTAAAGTAACATTTTTATGTATTATTTTGATTTACCTGTACTTTACAATAATATCTGCTTGTCTACCGTTATAACATGCTCCACTAACCAGTTAGTAACAAATTTTAACAATTCAAGCAAATGATTCTGTTGGTCATTATCAATAATGTTGTAATCTATAGAATCAATTTTTCTTATAAAATCTTCATGTTTTGACTTATGCTCAAAAAACTTCTTATATCTAATTGAAAGCATATACTCCTCTTCAGCTTTAAAATGGTATTTTGTATAATCTTTTAATTCTTCCAAAGCTACTATTATTTTATCATATTTATCTATTAGAAATTCATTATTATATAGATCATATATCTTATTAAATAATCTAAATAACTCCTTATGCTGTTCATCTACCAGCTCTATACCAGTTTTGTATTTATCATTCCATTCAATCATTTTTACAAATCCTCTCTAAGAATTAAAGTACTTAACTTTTATTATTCTATTACTATATTTTTTTATTTCTTAAACTTGTACCATCAATACCTAATTCAAAATAATATTTTTTATAATCCCCAATATTTAAAATTAATGTCTCCCCTTGATATTCCTCAGAATTAATCACTTATAATTATAAGATACTAATATAAGGTCTAATAATATTATGATATATTATTTAACGCAAAAATAATATAATCTGAAAATATATTTCATTTATTATTAATAAACATTATCATATATACTCCAAAACCAGGTTTATCATCAATTTTTATTGATTCAACTATAATTTAATCTTTTCTATTAACAGTTTTCAAAATTAATCAATTATAGTTATAATTTATAGTATTCATTTCAATATATCTAAAAAAGCTCTAGGATTTTATATCCTAGAGCTCTTATATATTATTCTATTTTATAAGCATTTCTTTACAAATTAATTTAGTTATAACTTTTATACTTCACTAGATAGAGTTGCCTTAATCAATCCCTCATTATCAAGCTTAGAAAGTTCTATAACCTTATCCATGGATAGTCCTGCAGCCTTTGCAAAACGTTCTCCATACTCATGATCAGCAAGGTAGCAATGAACAGCATGACGATATTTTATGTTTTGTGTAACAGATTCCATATCTTCTACAGTATTATTTATAAGTATTTCCTTCTTATCTTCTTCTAATACCCTCCAAAGATCTCCACCAGCACGGAAGCAATCATCAGTTGGATCGTCTTTAGGATCATAACGATACATTGCTCCTTCTAAATCTAAAGGTGGTTCCATCACATCTGGTTGAGCAGTCCAATCACCATAGCTATTTGGGCTATAAGCTGGAGTTCTACCATAGTTTCCATCTACACGCATAGCACCATCACGATGATACTCATTTACTTCTACTTTAGCACGATTAACTGGTATAAGGTTATGATTTACACCAAGACGATAACGTTGTGCATCTCCATAAGCAAATAATCTTCCTTGTAAGAAACGATCAGGGGAGAATCCAATACCAGGTACAATATGTGCTGGAGCAAATGCTGCTTGCTCTACTTCAGCAAAGTAATTTTCTGGATTACGATTTAATTCTAACTCACCAACTTCAATTAATGGGTATTCTGCATGACGCCAAATTTTAGTAATATCAAATGGATTTTCATAATGATTCTTAGCTTGTTCTTCTGTCATTATTTGTACATACATAGTCCACTTTGGATAGTTTCCACGCTCAATAGCATCAAATAGATCCTTTCCGTGATATTCACGATCCATTCCATTTATACGTTGTGCTTCTTCATTAGATAAATTCTTGATACCTTGTTGAGTTTTAAAATGGAATTTACACCATACACGTTCATTCTTCTCATTATATAATGAGAATGTGTGCTCTCCAAATAAGTGCATGTTTCTGAAAGAAGCTGGAATACCTCTATCACTCATTACTATAGTAACTTGATGAAAGCACTCAGGAAGTAATGTCCAGAAGTCCCAGTTATTTTGTGCAGAACGACGACCTGTTCGTGGATCACGTTTTACTGCACGATTTAAGTCACTAAAATTATGAACGTCTCTTATAAAGAAAGTAGGAGTATTGTTACCAACTAAATCCCAATTACCTTCTTCGGTATAGAATTTAATAGCTGCACCACGGATATCTCTCTCGCAATCAGCAGCTCCACGTTCCCCTGCTACAGTAGAGAAACGTATAAATACATCTGTTACTGCTCCAGGTTGTAGAACTTTAGCTTTTGTGTACTTTGATATGTCATGTGTAACAGTAAATTTACCATAAGCCCCCCAACCTTTTGCATGCATACGACGCTCTGGTATTACTTCACGATTAAAGTGAGCCATCTTTTCCATAAGCCATACATCTTGCATTACTACAGGACCACGAGGACCTGCTGTTATTGAATTTTCATTATCTGGAACTGGTGCACCTACTTCATTAGTTAATTTTTTGTAGTCTTTCATAATAAAACTCCTTTCTCATTTCTTTTGCTCATGTATTATATTTCATATATCACTTGGATATTGAGCATCAAATAGAAAAATTACTTTTTTATTCTGCTTGGATTTTCTGGAAACCACCCCTTCTTCACTCGTTCAGTCTGTTCTTTAAGCTCTCCTACACTCCACAGCATTGTGAATCCAATTACAGCCAATGTAGCTGAGAGTATAATTTTATATACAAAAAGTGAAAGCACACAGAAAATAAGTCCGCCTATAAAAAAAATTGGCCATATCTTATCAGTAAAATAATATTCACATTTAATAACAATAGGATGAAAAATACCTATTATTAAAAAGGATATTGCACCAATAATTAATCCTGACCAAAACATTAGTTTATCACTCCTTCACTTTTAATAAATTATTTATATAAATCTAAAGAGACAAACACATTATTAACATCCAAAGGTAAGCACAAGTCTTAGGAAGCATTAACATTCCTATTTTGGGGTTCTTATTTGACCAAAGTACTACTGGAAAATAAAAAGTAAAGCTTAGAACAATGGCCAACCACATCCAACTCAAACCAAACATCTGATTTTTATATATAAAGAATAAAGCTGCAACTACTCCACCTAACATGAAAAATGGTATATTCCTTAATATAGCCCAGCTAAGTGGAGGATATCTATCCTTCCATCTATTCTGAGGAAGTATGCAAAGGAAGATTCTGATTATTGCCAGAATATATACTATATATGTCCATATTTCACTTATATCATAAAATGCTTTTAACTTTCCAATCTCCCACATAAACAAATAAAAAATAGTCATTGTTACTGATGTTATTTGCTTACCTCGTCCTAATGCCACTCTTAGCTCTTCCTCTTTTCCTGTGAATATAACACCTATTCTTGGAAGTAAATGAAATGAATCTCCTAAAGCTAGTACTAAGGCCATGATACCAGCTAGTATTCGTATATTATTTGAAACTCCTGTAATAAGAAGCTCAATACCTAAAATTAAAGCTATACTAAGATAGATTACATCGAATACTGCTTCAAATAGTCCAAATACTCTTTTCATTTTTATTACCTCCTAAATATTCTTTTATTTATTTAATATATACATAATACAATTAAACTCAAGATATGCTTAATTATCATAATTTCTATCTATATATCAAGATTGTACCAAATTTTCTGAATTTTCTCAATATTATTCTTAGTTTCAGAATAAGCATAATTCTAAAAAAGTCCTCTAAGATATCTCTTAGAGGACTTCCAATCATATTTATATTATTAATCTAATAAAAAGTTATTTATAGGGTAATCTTTTTATAAATTCCCAAAGAGTAAGTATTTTTTTAACTTCACTAATCTCTAATTAGTAAACATACTGTTTCTATGTGACTTGTATGTGGGAACATATCAACAGGCTGTACTTTTTCTGTCTTATAGCCTTTTTCTTCTAATATTTTTAAGTCCCTTGCTAGGGTACTTGGATCACAAGAAACATAAACCACTCTCCTTGGCCTTGCTTTTTCTATAGATTCTAATAGTTTTATATCACAGCCTTTTCTAGGAGGATCTACAACTATAACATCTGGTTTTATACCCTTCCCTATTAATTCAGGTATTATTTCTTCTGATTTTCCTACAAAAAATTCTGTATTTTCTACATTATTAATTTTAGCATTTTCTCTGGCATTAATTATTGCTGGCTCTATTATTTCAACTCCATAAACCTTCTTTGCTTTTTGTGAAAGGAAAAGTGTTATTGTTCCAGTTCCACAATAAGCATCAAAAACAGTTTCTTCTCCTGTTAATTCTGCATACTCTAATGCTTTTGAATATAGCTTTTCTGTTTGCACAGGATTCACCTGAAAAAATGAAAGTGGAGATATATTAAACTTAAAATTATCTATATAATCTGTTATAATATCTTCTCCCCATAATGTTATACACTCTTGGCCTAATATAACATTGGTATTTTCTTTATTTACATTTAATATAATGCTCTTTATTCCTTCTATATTATCTTTAATTAAATCAATAAATTTATCAATATTTTCAATTTTTTCTTTTGTAGCTACTAAAACTACCATAACTTCATTGGTAGTAAAGCCCTTACGTATCATTATATGTCTTATTAATCCATTTTTATTAAAAACTCCATCAATACTGGCCGCAGGTATATTGTATTTAGTCATCCATTTCCTTGTAAGCTCAGCAACTTTATCTGCTACCTTATCTTGAATTAGACATGTATCTAAATTTATTATATTATGACTTCTTGGAGCATAGAAACCAATGTTTAGTTCTCCTTTTACCATACCAACAGGTAATTGAACTTTATTTCTATATCTCTCTGGAATATCCATACCTATTGGATATTTAACTAAGGACCTATCTAATCCACCAATCTTTGATATACAGTCTTTTACTCTTTCAAATTTATAATCTAATTGCTTCTTATAACTCATATGCTGAACAGTGCATCCACCGCATCTTTTATAAACCTTACATTTAGGCTCCACTCTTTCAGCAGAAGATTCTATTACTTCTAATAGTTTTCCATAAGCATAATTTTTCTTAACTTTAACTATTAAAGCTTTCACTCTTTCTCCTAAAATAGCACCTTCTATAAATATAGGATAGCCATCAATCTTAGCTATACCTTCACCTTCGTATCCTACGCTTATTATATCTAATATATATTCATTGTTCTTTTCAACCAAATTATCCACCTCTTAAAACCTTGTAAGTATAATGATTTCTAAAGTTTCATCTTATAATAGCATAAAAATATATAAAACACAAAAGCAGTATATTATAATGCATAATGCGTAATTCATATGCACAATTAAAGAAGAAATTCCTTATGGAATTTCAAATATTAATATATTACTCTTTATATTTTATAATTTTTAATACACATATTTTTAATAGCTCTTTAAATTAGTTATTATATTTTAGTATAAAAAAATAGGCATCATATGATGCCCAAATGCAGAATTAGTTGCCATTTAATTCCATAATAATATTATTACTTTATTTAATACATAATATACATTATAACGTAACTTTTATCAATATAATTGTTAACATTTTGTTAATTATCTATTTTTATATATAATTTATACTAATTTTATACTATTTTAAAACCATTTTCTTATTTTTCTATATTTATATGATAATTATTATCAATTGTGTGATTTTATTCAAGTCTTACTAAAAAAATAAATGGACATATTATTTATAAAAGTAAAACTGCAGTGCTAAATAATTAGCACCACAGTTCACTAAATCTTAAATATTACTTACTAACTCTTATATTTTATTTATTACTCTACTACACTAATCTTTAATAAGTTTGTTGCACCAATTTTATCTACTGGAACACCTGCAGCAATTACTACTGTGTCTCCCTTTGTAACGAATCCATTAGCTTCTGCAACTTTCACTGATTCTTCCATCATATGATCTGTTGATTTCATTTTTCCAGAAACAACTGGATAAACTCCAAAGTATAATGCTAACTTCTTAGCTACTCTTTCATCTGGAGTAACAGCAACTATTGGGCAATCTGGTCTACATTGAGATAATCTTCCTGCAGTAGCCCCACTTTGAGTTGATGAAATTATTGCTGAAGCCTTTAATTCGTAAGCAGCATTTGCAGCAGCTCTTGAAATAACTCCTGCTATAGCAGGTATATGCTTCTTAGCCTTTGATGTAGATATTTCATAATTTAATTGTTTTTCAGCTTCTGTTGCTATTTTAGCCATAGTTTGAACAGCTTCTACTGGCCAATCTCCGTTTGCTGATTCTCCTGATAACATAATTGCATCAGTTCCATCATATATAGCATTTGCTACGTCTGATACTTCTGCTCTTGTTGGTCTTGGGTTTCTTATCATAGAATCTAACATTTGAGTAGCAGTTATAACTGGCTTTCCAGCATTATTACATTTTTCTATAATCATTTTTTGAACTGCTGGAAGTTTTTCCATTGGTATTTCTACACCTAGGTCTCCTCTAGCAACCATTATACCATCAGAAGCTTCTAATATAGAATCTATATTGTCAACACCTTCTTGATTTTCTATCTTTGAGAATATTTGAATGTATTCTCCACCATTTTCAACTAAAACTTTTCTTATAGCTTCAACGTCAGCTGCCTTTCTTATGAATGATGCTGCAACTAGGTTAACTCCTATTTCACATCCAAACTTTAAGTCTGCTATATCTTTTTCTGTTAAAGCTGGTAACTTAATTGAAACTCCAGGTACATTAACTCCTTTGTGAGTTCCTACAAAGCCTGTATTCATAACTTTACAGTTTATTTTATTACCTTCAATTGATTCAACTTTTAATCCAACTAAACCGTCATCTATTAATATAGTATCTCCAGGTTTAACATCATTTGCTAATCCTTCATAAGTTACTGCACATTTAGTTGTATCTCCTACAACATCTCCACCTGCATATATTGTAAAATCATTACCTGATTTTAATTCAACCTTCTTTGGTTCGAAACTTCCAGTTCTAATTTCTGGTCCCTTAGTATCTAACATTATAGCTATTTCTTTATTATGCTTCTTAGCTAAATCTTTTACTAAGTTTATTCTAGTTGCATGCTCTGCATGATCTCCATGTGAAAAGTTATGTCTTGAAGCATTCATTCCAGCTTCAATTATTTGTGATAATATCTCTGGGCTTTCACTAGCTGGCCCTATTGTACAAATCATCTTAGTTTTTCTCATGTAATAACACTCCTTTAATTAAGTATATAATATTTTAGACTTATTTTTGACTAAAGTAGTCATTTATATTTTGAGTAATAAATCAAGGATTTATAGTCTAAGATGAAATTTCTTTTGATATTTCAAATAATTTTTCATCAAATGTTCTATCTAATGCTAATGCTTCATCTATGTCTTGATCGATTATCTCATTGTTTTTTATTCCTATTACTCTTGAAGTCTTACCTTCCATAAGAACTTCAACTGCTCTAGATCCCATTCTAGAAGCTAAAATTCTATCTCCAGCTGTTGGGCTACCGCCTCTTTGAATATGACCTAATACTGTTGCTCTAGTTTCAATTCCTGTAACACCTTCAACATATTTTGCTAATTCTTGAGCTCCTCCAACACCTTCTGCTAATAATATTAGATTATGAATTTTTCCACTTTGTTTTCCTTCTAGAATTACCCTACAAAGTTCATCTTTATCAAAACCCTTTTCTGGTGTAATTATATATTCAGCTCCACCTGCAACTCCTGCATATAAAGCTAAATCTCCACAATCTCTTCCCATAACTTCTACTATTGATACTCTTTCATGAGAAGTAGATGTATCTCTAATTTTATCTATTGCATCTATTACTGTATTTAAAGCTGTGTCAAATCCAATTGTAAAATCAGTATAAGTTAAATCATTATCTATAGTTCCTGGTAAACCTACAGTTTTAACCCCTAGCTTTGATAAAAGCTTAGCTCCTGTAAATGATCCATCTCCACCAATTACTACTAATGCATCAACACCATAAGCTTTTAATATCTTAGTAGCTCTAACTCTAACTTCCTCTTTTTTAAATTCAAGGCATCTAGCTGTTCTTAATATAGTACCTCCTCTATGAATGATATCAGAAACTGATGATCTATCCATTGGGAATATTTCTCCATTAATTAAACCACTATACCCTCTTTGAACGCCCATTACTTCAATACCATGATGTAAAGCAGTTCTTACAACGGCTCTTATTGCTGCGTTCATTCCTGGAGCATCTCCACCACTAGTTAAAATAGCTATTTTTTTCATGTTGTTACCTCCTTAACACCACCGGGACAAAGGTTGTCCCACTTCCTGTGGAATTATCCATTTTTTATTTACTATAATAATTTTATTTTTACCACATTAATAAGTTTTTACTATTTTTTATCATCTTACTTATTTTACTTGCTTAATTAAGTTTATGCAACTAAAATAAATACAATAATTGATTTTTATCGACTTTTTTTTGTTCTTTATATGTTATATTATAACCTAAATTACTTAGATTTATATATGAAATAATAATATTTTCTTATTTATTATTTATAAATTTTCAAATTTATATATTTATTAATTTATATTAGTATTAAAGATAAATAATTAATTATATTGAAATTTTTTAACTTTTAAATAAAAATAATGAAGCTTACAAGTGCTAAATCTTGTATTAAAATTTTATTAATTAGCAAATGTAAGCTTACTTTAAATTATTCTATTACCTTCACATTTTCATCTCCGATGATTTCCTTAAAATATATTACTGCATCTGATTCAAGATTTATCCAAATATCCTTTGACATCCTGTAACTTTTTCTATCATTTTCAGTAAATAAATATACAGTTGTATCACCTTTATAATAATCAGGCATTTTTTTCAGTTCTTGTATTAAAGCTTTTCCTTCTGCTAAATCTTTAGTTCTTAGATATACTTTTGATGCATTTATTTTTTCTAAAGGTTCAATACTTTCACATATTAGCTTTGGAAGTTCATCTTCCTTAATACTTACTCTTCCTTTAATAACAACCAAAGCATCTTCTTTTAGATTCTCTCTAACTTTATCTAAAGTCTTTGGGAAAACTATAACTTCTATTATACCAGTTAAATCTTCTAGTTTTAAGAATGCCATCATAGTATTATTTCTAGTTATTTTTTGATTATACTCTGCAATTATCCCTCCAATGATAACTCTTTCTTCATCATGAATTATATCTTCAGGTAAATCACTAGGGTTAAAGTTTTCCTTTATTATCTCATAGGACTTATATATTTTTTCCATATTAGTAGATGTCTGTACTTTAAGACTATCTATATATTCATCCAAAGGATGTCCTGACAAATATAATCCTGTCATTTCCTTTTCCATAGATAATAAGTTTTTCTTTGCAAATTCCTTTATATTCGGATAATTTATTTCTGGAAGCTCAACCTCTTCCTCAATTCCAAATAAACTTATTTGCCCATCTATATTTCTCTTCTTCTCATTTGCTACTCCATCCATTAACTTTTCATATACAGCTAATAATTTTGATCTATAAATATTAAAACCATCTAGAGCACCAGCTTTTATTAAGCTTTCAATAGCCCTTTTATTAACTGATGATAAATCTATCTTATTAATGAAATCCATTAAAGATTCAAATGGCCCCTTTTTATTTCTAGATTCTACTATGGTCTCAACAACATTAAATCCTACATTCTTTATAGCTGCTAACCCAAATCTAATTTTATCGCCCTTAACAGTAAACTTTGAATAACTCTCATTTATATCTGGTGGAAGTACTTGAATTCCTAAGCTTTCAGCAAAAGCAATATAGTGAGCTACTTTTTCACTTGTTCCCATAACAGAGTTAAGCATAGCTGCTATAGTTTCTACTGGATAGTACTTCATTAAATATGCAGTTTGATATCCTATAACTGCATAAGCTGCTGCGTGAGATTTATTGAATGCATATGAGGCAAAGTCCATCATCTGATCAAATATCTTATTTGCAGATTCTTCTGAAATACCATTTCTTAAGCATCCTGGAACTTCTATATTTCCATTTTCATCTACTACACCATAAATGAAGTTTTTACGTTCTTCTTCCATAACCTTGTGCTTTTTCTTAGACATGGCTCTTCTTACAAGGTCACTTCTTCCCATAGAATACCCTGCTAGCTTTCTTACTATTTCCATAACTTGTTCCTGATACACCATTACTCCATAAGTAACATTTAGTATATCTTCAAGTTCTGGCACCTCGTATTTAGCCTTATCTGGATTCTGCTTACACTCTACATATCTAGGAATCTCAGCCATAGGACCAGGTCTATAAAGAGATATACCAGCTATAATATCTTCTAAGCAATCTGGTTTTAACTCTTTCATAAAGGAAGTCATACCTGGAGATTCTAATTGGAAAACACCTGCTGTTTTTCCTTCACCAAGCATTTTATAAACATCCTTATCATCAAAATCTATCTTATCTAAATTAATGTCTATTCCTTGGTTTTCTTTTATCATTTTTACTGCATCATTCATAACAGTTAATGTTCTTAGTCCAAGGAAGTCCATCTTAAGTAAACCTAATTCTTCTAAAGTTGTCATATCAAACTGTGCCACTATAGAATCCTCATTTTTTTGAAGAGGTACATATTCAACTAACGGCTTAGAAGATATTACTACTCCAGCTGCATGTGTAGATGAGTGCCTAGGAAGTCCTTCTAAATCCTTACTAACATCTATTAAATGTTTTACTCTTTCCTCATTATTATAAGCCGCCTTAAGTTCTGGATTTATTTCTAACGCCTTATCTATAGTTATTCCTAACATAGTTGGAATCATCTTAGCAATTCTATCTACTTCTGCATAAGAGTAATTCATAGCTCTTCCAACATCCCTAATACAAGCTCTCGGAGCCATAGTTCCAAATGTTATAATTTGAGATACATTATTTACACCATATTTATCAACAACATAGTCTATAACTTCTTGCCTTCTTTCATAACAGAAATCAGAATCTATATCTGGCATACTTACTCTTTCTGGATTTAAAAATCTTTCAAAAAGCAAACTATATTTTATTGGATCTATCTTAGTTATTCCTAATGTATAAGCTACTATAGAACCTGCTGCAGATCCACGTCCTGGACCAGTTGGTATCCCATTTTCATTAGAAAACCTTATAAAGTCCCAGGTAATTAAGAAATAATCTACATATCCCATTTGCTTAATTACTGACAATTCATATTCTAATCTCTCAATATATCCACAAGCTTCTTCATTATCCTTATAATAATCCACAAATTCTTCAACATTTAGTGGTTTATTTAGGAATTCCTTAAAAACATCATATCTTTCAATTAATCCTGAATAACAAAGCTTTTTTAAATAACTGTAAGGCTCAGTACCTTCTGGTAATGGGAATTTAGGTAATTTGGATACATGAAACTCATAATCAAAATTACATTCTTCAGCTATTTTTGTTGTATTTTCTAGTGCCTCTGGAATATAAGAAAACATATCCCACATTTCCTCTGGAGATTTTAAGTAAAATTGATCTGAAGGATATCTTCTTCTATTGGGATCATCTATTGTTTTTCCTGTCTGTATACACATTAGAATGTCATGAGATGCTGAATCCTTCTGATTTATGTAATGAACATCATTTGTAGCTATTAAAGGAATCCCTGTTTCCTTAGATAACTTAATATTTGCTTCTGTAACTTTCCTTTGTTCATCCATTCCATGATTTTGTATCTCTAAATAGAATCCTTCCTTAAAGATATCACTATATAAAAGTGCTACTTCCTTAGCTTTTTCATAGTTATCCTTAAGATGCCAGTACTGAACCTCTCCCCCTAAACATGCACTTAAGGCTATTAGACCCTTACTATGTTTTCTTAAAAAGTCATGGTCAACTCTTGGCTTATAGTAAAAACCTCTAATGGATGCCTCTGATACTATTTCCATTAGATTTTCATATCCCTCTTCATTCTTAACTAATAAAACTAGATGATGGGTACTATTTTCTTTATCACTTATCTTAATGTCCATGGATTTTGCAGCAACATAAACCTCACATCCAAGTATAGGCTTAATCCCCTGTTCTATAGCCTCCTTATAAAAAGCTACACAACCATACATAACTCCATGATCAGTTATTGCAATGCTATCCATTCCTAATTCTTTAGCTTTACTTATTATTTTTTTTACTTTTCCAGAACCATCAAGCAAACTATATTCAGTGTGAAGATGCAAGTGCGTAAATTTCTTTTCCAAATAAACACCTCCTAGAGAAGCTGAACCAGTCAGCTTCTAATGAATAATGAAAAATGAATAATGAATAATTAAGGAAGTAATTTGTTCCAAATTACTAAAAAGAATCTAATAAAAAAACTCCTAATGGAGTTTTCCCATTAATTCTTCATTTTACATTCTTCATTTTACATTCTTTTAGTACGTTCCCGATCTTATTTCTTCTGCTATTTTTTCTATTTTTCTTAGTCTATGATTAATTCCAGACTTTCCAACTGGAGGTTCTAGCATCTCTCCAAGTTCTTTTAATGATTCATCTGGATAGCTTAATCTAAGTTCTGCTACTTCTCTTAAATTTTTTGGTAATCTTTGTAGCCCTATTTCTTTTTGTATAAGCTTAATACTTTCAACTTGTCTAACAGCTGCATTAACTGTTTTACTTAAATTTGCAGTTTCACAATTTACAAGCCTATTAACATTATTTCTCATTTCTTTCATTATTCTTATATTTTCTAACTCTAATAATGAAGTATGTGCTCCTATAATTCCTAATAGGTTTGAGATTTGTTCTCCTTCCTTTAAGTATATTATAAAGCTATTTTTTCTTTGTATAACTTTAGAGTTTAATCCAAAAGTATTAATCAAAGCTGATAGATCTCTTGCATATTCTTCACTATGAGTTACAAATTCTAAATGATAGGTTTTCTCTGGATTGCTAATGCTACCCCCACCAATAAAAGCTCCTCTTACATATGCTCGCTTTAATTCCTCTGAGCCAACCATATCTTTATCTATTCTATAATTTAAAGTTAATACTCCCTCTATTTCTGTAAGTATTCCTGTATCTCTTAAAAGATCTCTAACACCCATATCTTCTTCTATTAAAACCATATATATATTATTTTTCTTTAAAGAGTTACTTTTCTTAACCATTAATTTTGAATGTATATTAAAATGCTCTTTTAGCAAACTAAATATATGTCTTGCTGATGCAGGATTTTCAGTAGTAATTCTAAATGATAGTCCTAATCCACTAAAGGATATTGTTCCACTTATCTTCATTATTGCTGAAATTTCAGCTAATGCTTCCTCTTTAGTTAACTCTGAATATCTGCATATTTCTCCTTTTACTTTTGATGAAAATGACATATTGCCTATTTCTCCTTATTTACTATTCTTATCAAGTTATTATAACATAAATAACAATAAAAATTTAGATGTAAATTATAGCTTAATATAAGCTATACATATATTTCTATTACTAAATAATCTTCAACTATTCTAGCATATATTGAACCTTTATACTTTTTCACTATTTTTTTAACATTGTTTAATCCGTATCCTCTTCCTTCACCCTTGCTTGAAAAACCCTTATTAAAAAAGTCTTGAATTTCACTAGGATCTATATTTAAGCTTGCAATATTATTCTTAACCTCTATTTTATATTTTTCAAACTTTCTTACTACTACTTCTATATCTTTATTAATATTATTCTTAGTTGCTTCAATAGCGTTATTTAATAAATTACTAAGTATAATAGTTATTTCAGTATCATCCAAAAGAGAATTTTCTAAATTAGTTTTTATCTCATAACTTAAACTAATTCCCAGCTGCTCACATTCTACTAGTTTGCTGTATAATACAGCCTTTATTATTGTACTTTCAACATCTAAAACATTACTTAAAACATTAGTATTTTGTATATTTCCAATATACTTCCCAGCCCTTTCTTTAAGTTCTGGAATACTAGTAGCTACTTGCATCATTGAGTAAAGCATACCTATGTGATTCTTATATTCATGTTCATTTGCCTTTATATTTTGAATTATTTCATCCAATAAAGGATTGTAAGCATTTTTTACTTCCTCATTCTTACTTATTATTATTGTTTTATGTATACTTTTATAAAAACTTATATTAAAGAAGATATTAATAAATATAATTACAATGATTTCAATAATGATAATATTAGATATTCTTCCGCTACCATAAATTAATTTTAATATCATAAAAAATGTAAATATGTTCAAAATAACATTTGATATTAAAAGATTATTTTTAATATAAGATTGAAAATCAATATCTTTTAACTTTCTGTTATATTTCATTAATATTATTATTAAGAATATTATAATTGCATATATAAGTAGATGTATGTCTCTATATTCTTTAGTTTTTCCTGTTAACAGAAATACTACGGCAACTATGCTGCTTTGTATTATAAAACTCATTATTATACTTGTAAATATTTCCATTAACACTAAGTTACTGTCTTTTTTATCTACATACGATATAGCTATTATTTCAGCTATTAGTAAAACTACATAGACAAATAATCCGTTAATTTTACTGAAGTTATTAAAAAGTACGCTACAAACTTAAATTATTAAACAATAATTTAAGAACTTATCCATCTTTCCTTTGTTAAATAGACTGTTATATAGTAGAACAACTATTATCATTTCTATAAATGTCATCAATATTTCCACATCATACCTCACCTTACTTAAAAAATATTCATTTAAATTGCTCTATAAACATATTCTAACAAATAATTTGTTTATTTTCCATATTTCTAGAAATTATGCTATTTTTCTATATAAAAAGGACTAAAAAGAATTATTCTTTTTAGTCCTTAAATATTAATTATTATCTTTATTAGCCCTATTTTCTCTTTCTCTTTGCTTTATCTTTTGAGAAACATACATGTATTCTATTATTCTCTTTCTATCATATAATAGCTTTTTCTCCATTATTGTATCTACAAGAACTTCAGCAAGATATTCTGAATCATGTTTAACATAACCTTTTTCAATTTTTGCTAAAGAAGCTTCTATAACTTCAACTCCCAGCCTCTTAAGCTCCTTACTATCTAATTCTACTAATTGAGAATTATCCTTTAAATATCTCTCTTTTATATCTGATGGAATATCACCTCTATTAGCTATTACATAATCAACAATACCTCTTCCACCATACTTCTTTAATACCTTTATATGATCAGAAGCTTTAAAGCCATGAGTTTCACCAGGCTGAGTCATTATATTTGAAATATATATCTTAATAGCATCACTTTTTCTAATACTATCAGCAATATCTTTAACCAATAGATTAGGAATAACGCTTGTATAAAGACTTCCTGGACCTAGAACTATTGCATCAGCTTCCTCTATAGATTTAATAGCATCTTCTAGAGGCTTTGCATTATTTGGTTCTACCATCAACTTTTTTATTCTTGAATTTTGTCTTATTGCTTCTTCTGGAATCTGTGACTCGCCCTCTATTACATTCCCATTTTCTAATTCTGCTACTAACTTCATATCTTCTAAGGTTACAGGCACTACCTTTCCTGTAACCGCAAGAACTGAACTCATTTTTTGAACAGCATCTTCAAAGTTTTCACTTACTCCATCCATAGCTGCTAAAAATAAATTCCCAAAGCTTTGATTTTTAAGTCTTCCATCTGTAAATCTATATTGAAGAAGTTCCTCCATTAATGGTTCTGTATCTGCTAATGCTAGTATACAGTTTCTTATATCACCTGGAGGCAACATTCCTAAATCTTCTCTTAAAGCTCCTGATCCACCACCATCATCTGCAACAGTGACTATAGCAGTAATATTTGATGTATAGTATTTTAATCCTCTAAGCATTGTAGATAATCCTGTTCCCCCACCAACTACTACAATTTTAGGACCTTTTACTAATAATCTTTTTTCATATATCAAATTTTCCATTTTCCTACTATCTAATGATAGATGAATGTATCCTTTATTAGTTAAAGCAATTATTGACTTCATACTTTCAACTACAGAAATATATATTACTAAAACTCCTGTTATGTTTAGAAATATATAAAATACTTTGTAGTAAATATCATAAACTCTCCTTACAGCCAACTCTGTAAAGCCAAAAGCAATTAATAAAATTCCAAAAACCCCAAAGAATAGCCATCTTTTCACTTTAACTCCAGGCTTTAACCATTCTTTTATACTCATAGTTTCTTTGCTCCTTGATGTACATCCTCTTTAATATCTCTATGTTCTATAGAAATATTATAATCCTTACTTAATAATTTTTCATACAACTCATTTGCAATAGCAACAGATCTGTGCCTGCCACCAGTGCATCCTATTGATATAATAAGCTGTCTTTTTCCTTCCTTCTTGTATTTAGGTATTAGAAATTCTAATAAATCATCAACTCTTTTAATAAAGCCCTTTGTTTCCTCTTGTTCTAAGACATACTTCTTAACTGGCTCTTCATTACCTGAATACGGCTTAAGTTCTGGTATATAAAATGGATTTGGTATAAATCTTACATCAAAAACCAAATCTGAATCTACTGGTATTCCATATTTAAAACCAAAGCTTAGTATAGTTACAGAAAGTTGCTTTTTAGGCTGTTCTACCTCACCATAATTCTTTGTCATTTCTTCTCTTAAATCTTTTATAGCATATTTTGATGTGTCAATTATTATATCCGCTCTATCTTTAACTTCTCTTAGCCTATTTCTCTCTTCATTAATCCCTGTTATTATTCTGCTTCCAGGAGCCAATGGATGACTTCTTCTAGTTTCTTTAAATCTCTTAACTAAAACTTCATCAGAGGCATCTAAAAATAGTATTTCATATTTAAAATCTTGATTTTTTAAATAATTTAAGCTTTCAAATAAATCATCAAAAAATATTCCTCCTCTAATGTCTATAACTAAAGCTACCTTACTTATTTTTCCCTGGCTTTGAACACAAGCTTCTGCAAATTTAGGTATTAGCTTTGGTGGAAGGTTATCTACACAAAAGTATCCCATATCTTCAAGGCTTCTTGTTGCTTCCGTCTTACCTGCTCCTGATAATCCTGTAACTATTATAAATCTCATTATGCTACCTCCCTTTGATTACATTTCTTAATAAGATTATATCATATTAGACATAGTAATATAATAAGAATGCCTTAAATACAATACTACTTATCTAATATAAAACTATAAAATATAATGTTTTTTTATTTTATATTGTAAAAAAGGAGAAAAGCAATTTACTTATCTCCTTCTACTCTATTTAATATCTCGTTTTTCTATTGCCATTCTTAATAGTTTACAAAATTCTAAATTTTGTTCCCTAGTTCCTAAGCTTACTCTTATCCATCCTGGCATATCTAATAAATAGCCTGGTCTTATTATATATCCATGACTTAATAAATATTCATGTATTGGCCTATCATCTCCATTAACATTAACCATTATAAAGTTAGCTTCTGATTTTATATATTCAAGGCCCATTTTTTTAAACTCTAAAGCTAATAATTCCCTTTGTTCTTCATTAAATCTCTTAACTTTATTTATAAATTCATCATCTTCTATTGCAGCAACTGCTGCTTTTTGAGCAAATAAATTTACATCAAAAGAATTTATAACTCTATTCATATACTCTACTATTTCTTCATTAGCTATTCCATACCCAAATCTTAGGGCAGCTAAACCATAAGCCTTTGATAAAGTTTTTAAAATAATCATGTTTGGATATGATTTTATAAGCTCTAGTGAGTCTGGATATTCTTCTGAAGTAACATATTCACCATAAGCCTCATCCATAACTATTATTATATCTTGAGGTATTCTATCTAATACATTATTTAGCTCTTCTTTTGTAAATATTCCCCCTGTAGGATTATTAGGGTTACAAAGCCAAATTATTTTAGTTTTTTCAGTTATAGCTTCTACCATAGATTCTAAATCCAATCCATTATTTTTTAAAGGAATCTTTATAGCTTTGGCACCCATTAATTTCGTATTACTTTCATACCTTGGAAAAGTTATTTCAGCCATTATACTCTCATCTTCTTTGTCTAAAAAAACTTCACAAATTACATTTATTAAAGAATCTGACCCTGCCCCACAGAATATCATATTCTTATCTATATTTAATTTTTTACTTAAAGCTTCTTTAAAATCAAAGGAAGATGCATCTGGGTACATATTCATCTCATTAATTAAGTTACCCATAATTCCCTTAACTTTTTCTGATGTTCCTAATGGATTCTCATTAGAGGCAAGTTTAACAACCTTCTCTATTCCATACTCCCTTTTAACTTCTTCTATAGGCTTCCCAGCTATATACTTTTCTAAATTTTTTACTTCTTCTCTAACTTTATATTCCATATTAAATCGAACTACTGCATAAATATTAAACGAATAACTTTCATGTAATTAAATATGAATTATTAAATATATATTCGATTAGAAATTCCACAAGGAGTTTCCACCTTAATTCTACATTCTTCATTATTCATTTTTCATTTATCTTTAGTTCTTCCCCCCTTGTTAAATATTTATTGCTTAAATTAATTATATATAAGTTAAAAAGAAGTTTCTACCATTACTTTTGAAATATATTCCCTAGAATTCTAAGAATCTTTCCAAAAGGCATCCTGTATTTTGTTTTAAGTATCTAGTAAACCATACTTCGAACCAGTGTTAAGAAACAATTCTCTATTTTTTATCAAAAAAGGAGTTCTGCACTAATTTTTAGTACAACAACTCCTTAAAAATTATATACTATCCATTTTTACTAGTTAATTGTTAATTATCAAGAATAGAAATCAGTCTAAATTTCGACCATTTGTTTCAATTACTTTTTTATACCAGTAAAAACTATCCTTCCTACTTCGTGCAAGTGTGCCTCTGCCTTCATTATCCTTATCAACATATATGAATCCATATCTTTTTTTCATTTCACCAGTACCAGCAGATACTAGGTCTATACATCCCCAAGGTGTGTAGCCCATTAACTTTACCCCATCTTCTTCTACCGCTAATTTCATCTGCTTTATGTGTTCTCTTAAATAGTCAATTCTATAGGTGTCATGGATAGTTCCATCAGGTTCAACAGTATCTACAGCCCCAAGACCATTTTCTACGACAAACAATGGAATTTGATATCTATCATATAAATTATTTAATGAAAGTCTCAACCCAACAGGGTCAATCTGCCATCCCCATTCACTTGCCTTAAGAAATGGGTTTTTAACACTTTCCACCATATTGCCGCCTACAGTGCTTTTGCTCTTATCATGGGTTGCTATATTGCTCATATAGTAACTGAAGCCTATATAATCTACAGTTCCCTCTTTTAAAATAGCAGTATCTCCATCCTGGATATCAAGTTGTACATTGTTTCTTTCTAAAAATTTCTTTGCTTTACTAGAATAATATCCCCTCACCTGAACGTCTGAGAAGTAATAATGCTTATCCATATCCTCCATGGCCATCAAATTATCTAGGGGATTACAGGTTTTAGCATAAGTTAAAGGATATAGCATCATCATTCCTATTTTAAAATCAGGATTAATTTCATGTCCTAGTTTCACAGCCTTAGCACTAGCTACTAGTTCATAATGTGCTGCATTATATATAGTCTGTAAATCAGTTTCTCTTATTCCTGTTGGAATTTGTGGATGCATAGCTATACAGTTAATTTCATTAAAGGTCATCCAATATTTCACTTTATTTTTATATCTGTCAAAGATTACTCTGCAGAACCTGATGAAAAATTCAATCATCTTTCGATTCTTCCAGCTTCCATACTTCTCTACTAAATAATATGGAGTCTCATAATGAGATATTGTTATCACTGGTTCTATACCATATTTTAAGCATTCATCAAATAAATCATCATAAAATTTCAAGCCCTTTTCGTTTGGCTCTACTTCGTCTCCTTTTGGGAATATCCTAGTCCAAGCTATGGATGTCCTGAAGCACTTGAATCCCATTTCTGCAAAGAGCTTGATGTCCTCTTTATATCGATGATAAAAATCTATTGCCTCATGATTTGGATAATTTAATCCATCCACAACGCCGTATGTATACTCCCTAGATTTATCAACTGCACCTGCAGTCATGCAATCTGCTGTAGAAGGGCCTTTACCATCAACATTCCAGGCACCCTCTAGCTGGTTAGCTGCAACTGCACCTCCCCAAAGAAATTCTTTTTTCATACCTACTCCCTCCTTAGTTCAATATACTGATCATAATTAATGAGTTCAATCTTATTCTTGTTTATCCATTCTTTTACTTTAGGTGAACATAGTGCTTCTAGTTCTTTTCCACGTATTACAGAAAAAGATGACATCTCTAATAATTCTCCATCACAGTATCCACAATGTGTAGCTAGAAGTGCATAATCATGTCCTAAAAGCTGACAACAGTCTTCAAGAATAAACTGTTCTACGTTTGTATTCATTTGTGCCTCAAGATCATACCTCGGTTTATTCTCATTAGGCTTAATTTTTAAGTTCTTAAAATACCATCTTTCCCCAACATATAGTTCTGAATCAGCAAAGCAATTTTCAAGTACCTGATACTTTTCCCTTATAGCCTTTATTCCCTCATCTATTTCCGGAGTTGAAAAAGAATGCCCTACTAAATAAGACGGTTTTCTTCCCATAAGTTCAATAAATCTTTTAACTTGGTTATCCATTTCTAAAATTATTTCATCATAGGAAATATCTAACTTATTTAAGTTTTTTCGCTCTGAAGAAGTATAGAATCGGCCTTCCTCATTGACAAGTGATTGAATCAAGGAAGGATCAGTAACTGGAATACCTGATACCAGATTCAAATCCTGCCCTACGGAAATCTGTGGATGTTTTTTTATTTCTTCAGCTGCACTAATTGCACTATGATTGTTTGTCATTAAGCCAACATCTGTTAATATTCCTTCTCTTATAGCTCTTAGGCATCCATCTGTAATACTTGTTGTCATTCCATAATCTGCTCCTCTTACAATTAATTTCAATGATAACACCTCTTTCATACAAGCATTTCAATAGCTTTAATTTTATTTTTAAAAACATATAAAATAATCAAAGCAAAAACAAGCATTATTGGCATAGTTCTAAACATACCTGCATATCCAAAATATTCAACTAAATTTCCAGCAATTATTGGCCCAAACAAATAACCAAAATCTGTTCCATAATAACTTGTGGCACTTGCTGCTCCTCTTCTATCAGGAGTCACACTTTTAATACATAAAGATTGTATTAGAGGTTGACAAGCCCCATAACCAAAAGCATTTATAATGGATGCTATTATAAACATAAATGTATTTGTTGAAAAACTTATCATTATCATTGATAAAGCAAATGCAACAATTGCTATTGGTAAGGTTTTGAGAGTACCTATTTTATCTGATAATCTTCCTATTAAAGGTCTCGTAAATAATAAAGCAATAGCATTAACTGTAAAAAATAATGCAATATTTTTTACATGCATTGATTCAGCAAATAAGACTAAATAAGAAGAAATCGTAATATACACAGAAGCGAGGAAAAACATAATAATTGCAGGTAATACTGCTTCTTTTGCATAAATATTATTTAAAGACAAATGAAATGGTTGACCTTTTTGATTTGGATAATTTAAAGATAAAGTTATGACTGCTGATAAGCACATAATAATAACACTTATAAAGAAAGTATATTGATATCCAACTATATCATACAAATATAAACCAAAGCTCGGACCTATCGCTTGTGCAATTGCTCCAGAAACTGTATAATATGCTATCCCCGAGGTCAATTTTTCTTTAGGCAAAGTATCAGATACCATCGTTAGACATCCAATGACTGTAAATGCCAAACCACAACCATGCAATAACCTAAAGAATAGTAACATAATAATACTTGTTGATAATCCATATCCCGTAAATGCAATAGCAATGACTATAATTGAATAAAACAATATTTTCTTTCTATTAAACGAATCAATCATTTGACCAGAAAATGGTTTAATAAATAGTGATGACAATGCAAATATGCTTGTTACCATCCCGACCATGACTGCATTTGCCCCCAAATAATCCGCATATTTAGGAGTCAGTGTATTTGTCATATTTTGACCTAACATCATCACAAAATTTATAATACATAACTTAACAAAAATTGGGTTTATAATATTTTTATTTTTCATAACATATTTTATTTATATATGGCTTATTCAAACTTGGCATTCTTTAACAAATTTAAGTTAGAATGTCATCACGAATAGCTATAAATTTACCTCTTTCTCATTGATTTTTAATAATAAGAAGCTGATTGAAACACCCTAAAAATAATGATATTTCTTTACAGCTTCTTACTTTTTTATTTAAAATCTTTTATAGAAACTAATTGAATATTATTGTCCTTAACCCACTTAACAAGTTCAGGAGAACTAATAAAATCAGCTTCCATCATTCTAATCATTGTAAATGAACTTCTTCTCAACAAATCTCTATCAACATATCCTGCATGAGTATGAATATGTGCAATTCCATCTTCTTCCAAAGCCTTTTGAAGATATTCTATCTTTCCATCAATAAACATTTGTAATGGATCTCTAGATAATTGCGTTTCTATATCAAATTGATGTTTTCCATTTTCATCCGTAGATATTTTGTTCCAACCAGCAGCTTCACTACCTGCTCCAACACCAATTTTTTTATACATATCCATAGCTAAAACAATTTCATATTTTTTAGCAACATCTTCCAAAGCCTTATTAGTATTTTCGCATCCATAAGCATGACCTGATAAATATTCCGGTTTTTTCCCTACTAATTCAATAAATTTTTTTACTTGATTTTCTGTTTCCAAAAATGCCTCTTCATATGTAATATGGTTAGGAGTTGTTTTATCTAAAAATCTGTGCATTCTTGATGTTTTAAAACTTCCATTTTCTTGTACTAAAGTTGGAATCAATTCTGGAGCCGTTACAGGATATCCAGCTACTAAATTAATATCTTCGCCTAAGCAAATATGTGGACATTCTTTCAGCATTCTCTCTACTGCATATTTAGCACCAGGCATATTACTAAATAAACCTGTTTGAGTCAAAACACCATCTCTAGCACATTTCAAAATGCCATCTGTCACTGCATCTGATATTCCATAATCATCCGCTGTTACAATTAATTTCATAAACTATTCCTCCTCTACATTCTTTTCACTTAAGCAACTTTCTTCATATGCTCTCCAAAATGGAAGAGCGATAATTATATCAATTACCAACAAAACAGCTTGCCAAATAATGCCCATAAATCCTAATTGAACAAATCCTGATACGAATATTGGTAACCCCCATACATACATTGCATGTGTATAAGGAAGAATCCCCATACTCATTGCTCCTATTGTTAAGACTATATTAATAACGGTCATTAATACTTGAGGTAAAAATAAATATGAGTTTAATACTAGTGGAATCCCAAAGTTATTTGGTTCACTCACCCCAAAAAGTGAGGGTAGAATTGACATTTTACCAAAAACTTTGAATCGTTGTTGTTTACTACGTAAGCATAAGATTGCCCAAGGGACTGCATAAATACCACATACAGCCATTAGGCCGTGTGCAATAATATTAGGAATTGGTTGCCCATTAGCATAAGCTTCTACATTTGCCATAGCAAGTGGAATCAAAATAGGATTAATAATAGCCCCTGTTGCGTTTGCACCATGAATACCAAAGAACCAAAATAATGTCGGTAAAACCATTAAAATAACCATAAATCCTGCATTGCTTGTTAATACATTAAGTGGAGTTGAAATAATAGTGTAAATCAATGTTGTTATATTTTCATAACCCAATGCTTGTATTCCTGCATGTAATATCCCCATTATAATTGCCATAAATAAACCAGGTACAATACCAGCAAATGAATTTTGAATATATAATGGCACTCCTTCAGGCATTTTTATATATATCTTTTTAACAACACACAATTGATAAATACGTACTGATAAAACTCCTACAATCATTGCAGTAAATAAACCTCTTGCTCCTAATTCTTTAAAAGGTAAATAATTCACATTTTCAATTGATATATATCTTACTGCCATTAAGAATGAAAAAGCACTAATAAAGGCATTAATAAAAGCATATTTTTTTAATCCAATTTTACTTGCATATTCATATCCAAGAGAACATGCTAACCATAATGCCAATATATTTAATGTTAAATTATTGACAACAATCAAAACATCTTTAATTCCTGTATTTGTAATAAAATCTTGATAACTTGTTATTGTAAAACCTGAAAACAAAGCTGCAAATGAACCTATCATCATTAAAGGCATTAAATCATTAAAGGCTTTTGAAATTGCACTAACAAATGGTAACTCAGCAAATGTGCCAAAAGCTGGATTTAACTTCTCCTCAACAATAACTGTTATCTTATCCATTAATTTACTCATATTAACCTCCTATATTTTCCAAAGCAAAATCAAGAATCTTCGCCGCATCATTCATTCCATAATCTACAGAATTCATACAAACTATTTTTACATTTTGATCTGCATATTTTTTCTGTATTTTTTTTAATTTAAATCTAATTTGTGGTCCAAGCAAAATAATATCTATTTTATTTTTCTCTAATTCATTACCAATTTCACCATCATCAACTGCCCAAACCTTACATTGAATGCCCTTACTC
>CAKVEW010000011.1 GCA_934746015.1 uncultured Clostridium sp. | reverse complement strand
CTTTGTTAACATTTTAATCACCTAAAAATATTTTACAATAAAAACGAAAGAGTGTCGACTTTGTCGACACTCTGAGATGGCTAAACTAATGTTTAGCCATCTTTTACCGAAATAAATTCTATAATATAGGAGCTTAATTATTTATATATTATATTATTAGAAGTGTGGAGCTTTTAATAATATATTTATTCGCTAATTGATATTGATTATCAATCTAATATTATAATATATCTTTTTATTTTTCTTGTCAACACTAAATTTAAAATATTTTAAAAATAATTATCAATTATTTAAATTTTTATACTTTTCAAACTTTTGGAAAACTTAGGTACTATATTTATAATATCTTTTTGACAACAATACTCTAAATCCTTTAATAAATTTAAGGCTTTTAAAATATTATAATGAGTTGCTTCTTTTATATAACTAATTAAGTCAGTGTTATTTTCATAAATATATTTAGCAGTTTTAGCTATATCTGAAAGTTCATTATTGTCATTATCACATAAAAGGCTTATCATATATCCTGAACAAATGAAGTCATCCATAGAAAATTCCCCATTTGTTCCTGCATTAATGAAAACCACATCTTTATTATATTTTTTTAATTCTCTTGCAACAGCTTTAGCATTTATTATAGCCCCTATAAGTATTTCCTCTGCTTTTAAACTTAAATTAATTGCTCTTGTTCCATTAGTGGTACTTAAAATTATACTCTTTCCTTGAACCTTATCTGAAGTATACTCTAAAGGTGAGTTAGAAAAATCAAAGCCATCTATTTTTATGGCCTTTCTTTCACCTCCAAGTAGTGGATTTATTCCATTCATTATAAGTTCTTCTTTCTTTTTCAAAGCCTCTTCTATAGTAAGTATAGGAAATACTTCTTTAGCTCCATTTGCTAAAGCAGTTATTATTACTGATGTTGCTCTTAACATATCAATAACAACTACTATCTTATTTTCTAAATATTCTTCTTTTATATTATCTGCAGAAATAATTATATCTAATTTCATATAAATTCCCCCAATCATATATGGCTATTTAAAATCTTTACCTTGCCATATATCATTATCTTCTAAAGCCTTATCTATAGCATTTAAGACTTCCCATTTTTTAAGACTCCACATTGGCCCTATTAATAAATCTCTAGGTGCATCACCTGTAAGTCTATGAACTACCATCTCTTCTGGTATTCTTGATATGCCTTTACAAATTAAATCTATATATTGTTCTTGAGTTAATAGTTTTAATTCTCCACTTTCATATTTTTCTACCATTTTAGTTCCCTTCATCAAATGAAGTAAATGGAACTTAATTCCCTTAGCTCCTGAATGTGCTATATAATCAACAGTCTTTAACATATCTTCTTCTGTTTCCCCTGGTAGTCCAAAGATTGTATGTGCAACTACTTCAATATTTCTTTCAAGTAATCTTTTTAATGTATTATCAAAAACTTCAAAATCATATCCTCTATTAAATTCTCTTGCAGTTTTATCATTTATGGTCTGTAATCCAAGTTCCACTATTAAATACGTCTTTTCATTTAATTCAGTTAAATACTCTAAAACATCATCATCTACGCAATCTGGTCTTGTTGCAATAGATATGGCAACTACATTTTTTTGAGATAATGCTTCATTATATTTTCTTCTAAGTTCATCAATTGGAGCATAAGTGTTGGTATATGCTTGGAAGTACGCAATTAGCTTACCATCCTTCCACTTTTTCTCCATCATATCTTTTCTATCTTCAAATTGCTTAGTTATTGATAATATTCTGCTTCCTGCAAAATCCCCTGATCCTCTTGCACTACAGAAAGTACATCCACCTTTAGCAACTTTTCCATCCCTATTTGGACAATTGAATCCTCCGTCTAAAGATATCTTATATACTTTTTCATCAAACTTACTTCTAAGATAATAATTTAAACTATGATATCTTTTATCATTCCATTTTTTCATAATTCCTCCAAAAAATAAAAGTACCACTTTATTTATTTAAGTTGTACTTTTATTCTACTACAATATTTGTATATGTTAAGAGTTTTCTATATTTTTTTAATTTCTTTTTCTTCTATATCTACCTTATACTCACCAATTATTTCTTGATTTACATCCGCTGCATTATCTTTACCAGTTACATTAATATTAAATTCATCCTTCTTAAAATCAAGTAACTCAATATTATATTTATCATCATTAAACATTTCATCAAAATTTAATTGTATTAAGTCTCCACTAGCACTAGTATATACCTTTATTCTTTTAACTAAATTAGTATTAACATACTCGGTAATTAAATATCTCTCTTCATGAGTAAATACTAGATTATCTATTTTTACTCCATTATACATATCTATAGGAATTACTTTCTTGGCTATAGGCTTATCAAGTAAATCTTCTAGGTTACTTGTTGCACTAATCCCCTCTTGATTAGTATTTCCTCCTTCATCACCTTGACTATTTGCTCCTTGAGCTTCCTTGCTTTCTTGAATATATGCAATAGATATAAAGGCTCTATTCCCACTTATAGTTGATATAGCTATTTTATTACCCTTGTATCCTAATGATACTGGTCCAAAATTATCTGATGGTACCTTTTCTTTATAAAGCATAAGCTCATTTTCCTTTAAGTAAGCATCCTTTGGAATATTATTTAAAGAAATAATTAAATCACTTTTCCCTCCATCTTCGCCAATAATGCGTAGGGCTTTGTTTTTAACAAATACCTGTTTCAAATTTGTAGCCTTTATTTCATCTATTCTATAATCATCATTTTCCTTTATAACTTTAATTGCATAATTATCTAAATCACACTTAGGTTCATCTGATGAATTTCTTATTACATTAAAGGTTATAAATGCTGATTTTGAAGATTCTATTACATTATCAGGAGCATATGCTATTATTTCTGAAGTTCCTGTTGTTATATTTTTATTGCTACTTAGTAATTTTTCTGTACATAAATTATTAGCTTCTTCTATATGATTATTTTTAATTAATCCTAAATATTCATCTGCCAAGTCAAAAGCCTTTCTTAGCCTAAATATATCTACTTCTTCTGCTTTATCCCTTGTTTTTGAACATCCTGAAAACATCATTAATAAAAATAACAATAAAGAAGACAATGATAAAATTCCTTTTCTCAATTTAATTCCTCCTTAAGCTTCCTTAAGGTTATTTTTCCTAAAATTAGATAGCTTATTCATTTTCATACTTTTTCTATACTTTACCTCCAAGTCAGCCTAAAGTAAAAAACTAAAGGAATAAAAGATTAATAACTTATATATATTGTTAGTAGATACAATTTAGGGGGATTTTAAATGAAGGATGAACTTTCTAGAATTTTTCAAGTAGCTGTTGTTTTCATAGGAACAATAGTTGGTGCTGGATTAGCATCTGGTCAAGAAATCAAAGAATTTTTTACATCATATGGTGTAGTAAGTTTCTTGGGAATTATAGTCTGTGGCATATTTTATATTATTCTCGGCTCTATAGTTTCCAAAATAAGTATTAAGTATAAGTTAAACTCTTATGGTGATGTTATAAAAATTGTTAGTCCAAATATCCTTGGCAAAATCACAGGAGTAATAACTACACTTTATTTAATTTCTAGTGCTTCTATAATTTTGGCCGGTAGTGGCGCATTAATTAATCAGTTTTTTGGAATTCCAAAAATCATAGGATCATTAATCATGGTAGTATTTGCCATCTTTTTCTTATTAAGAGATACTGATGGATTAATTGAAGTAAATTCATTTATTGTTCCAATACTAATTACTACTATTACACTTATTACCTTATTATATTTTATGTTTTGTAAAGATATGGTTTCATTTCAACAAATGACAAAGTTTGAACCAACTAAAAGTGGAATAGCATTATCTACAATCCTTTATGCTGGTTACAATACACTTTGCTGCCTAGGGGTTTTAGTCCCTTTAAGCAATCAAATAAGAAAACCTAAAACAATGTTCTTTGGAATTGCCTTAGGTGCTTTAGGCTTAGTACTTTTAAGTTTTGCAATTAACTTTTTACTTATGATAAATCAACCTTATATACATAAGTATGAAATACCACTATTATTTGTTGCTGAACCTTTTGGAAATATAATTCAAGCATTATTATTAGTTGTCATATTGCTTGAAATGTTTTCTACAGAAGTTTCAGATGTTTATTCAATTAGTAAAACTATAAATAACACCTTCAATATAGATTTTAAAAAAGGAATATTTATAGTTATTTTAATTGCATTACCTATATCAAGAATCGGATTTTCTAATCTTATCAGCTCATTATATCCATTCTTTGGCCTATTAAGCTTAGTATTTATTATTCAAACAATATATTTTTATTATAAAAATAAAAAGGAATTAAATTAATAATGGAGCTGCTAATGCAGCTCCATTATTAATTTCTATTCATATTTGTGTTCATCAGTAATAAAGTTTTCTTCTACATCTTTAATTTTTTGAAGGGTTTCTATCATTTCATTAATACTTCTCGTAAATTCCTCTATATTTTGATTTACTTGTTGTGAAGATGCTGCATTTTCAGCTGCTATTTCAGATAGACTTCTAATGGTATCACTCATTTCTTCCACAGATACTACCTCATTATTTAATTTATTTATGGCTTCGTTAGTTTCATTGGAAACCACTTTTATTAAATCATTTGCTTCTGAACTTATAATTCTAACCTTCTCTAAGTTTGAAGTTTCTACTTCTAAAGAGGAATACTGATTTTCTATACTTAGAACTAAGGCTGTGATTTCTCTAGCAAAATAAGATAAATTACTATTTATATCCTTTACTGCTTGTTGTGATTGTTCAGCAAGTTTCCTAATCTCCTCTGCAACTACAGCAAAACCCCTTCCTTGTTCACCTGCTCTTGCAGCTTCTATTGAGGCATTTAAGGCTAAAAGATTAGTTTGATCTGATATCCCTGATACTATGGATACTATATTAGTTATATCATTTGCCTTTTTTTCAAGGCTTTGTCCTCTTTCTTTTACATTCATAAATGAATCTAAAGCACTCTTAATTGCATCACTTGATTTGTCCACACTTATATGACTTTCATTTATCTTTTCTACTGATTTTGCTAGTTCATTTTTATTATTATCTTCATTCTTAGCTAACTCTTTTAAAGCAATAATGTTATCATTTGTTTGCTTAACTAATAATTCTGTACTTAATTCTTGTTTCTCTGCCCATACTAATACTTGCTCTGAACAAACTGATATTTCTTCAGTAGCCTTTTTCATCTTCTCAGTAGTTTTATACATTGATTGAGTAAATACACTTAGTTCATTTAAAGTTAAATTAGCAGAAGTTAAGTCATGACTAATACTTCCTTTTAATTTAGAAATACCATTATATACTTTTTCTAATACATCATTAGTCTTTATACTTTTATCTATTTCTTCAAAATTATTATTTTCTATATTATCTATAACATCATTTAATGGTTTAATAACAATATAACTTATTATTATAGAAATTATTCCTGAAATTCCTCCCATAACTAATCCTTTTATAAGTCCTATTATAGGTATACCTATTAATGTTACTATTAAAAATATTGGCATTGCTATCTTTAATTCCAATCTTTTAAAACCTATTTTTGATAGTAAATTACTAATTAAAAACTTCTTGCTCTTTGCTATACTATTTTCAAAT
Organism: uncultured Clostridium sp.; assembly: GCA_934746015.1. Lineage (GTDB taxonomy): Bacteria > Bacillota > Clostridia > Clostridiales > Clostridiaceae > Clostridium. Next base: position 95,326 of record CAKVEW010000011.1, on the reverse strand, counting down.
TTAATATGTACTGTTAATTCCCCAGGTTTTTTATCTACCTCATTAACTTCAATTTTCTCATTAAAGAATTTTGAACTTCCTATTAATAATCCAAGAAAGTAATCATTTAATTCTCTTTTTGAAATATATTTAAGATTAATGCTATTTTCTGATACTGGGGTAATAGCCATTTTAGGTGGCCTTGCTCCCTTTATCTTCTTCATAATTATAGAATGAATAAAATTAAGTGATGTTAAAAATTTATATAGAGTAACTCTTTTAAAAAATACAGGATAATCTTCAGCAAATTTATTTAAATTGTTTTCTCCTATTACCTTCCACAAATCATTAACTGAAACTCCAACCTTTTCTGCTATGATATTAATGAAACTAAAAATCTTCTCATCCTCAACATCTTCTAATGGTGTAAAAATAATACCTTCTGGCCAATTAACATTTCTTAGACAGTGATTTATAATTTCATCTCCGTATAAATCTCTACAGGTTCTGATCCATGTGGAAACTACAGTACCTTTCATAAATTCCCCTCCTAATAGTAAATTATAATATCTTTTTATTATATATCTAATATGCACAAATAAATAGATATAGTGTTATAAAATGTAAATTTTTATTGGAAATCAATAATAAAAGAGCTGCCTAAGCAACTCCTTTCTTATTACATATCATCAAAATAATTAAATCTTGGAACTGTTTTATCATAATAATTATCAAATGACCTTGGTGGTATAAAAATTCTCTCTACAGATTTTACACTTCTTCTAAGTTCAGCAATTCTAGATACTCCAACATAAACATCTGATATCTTATACCAAGTTGCATAATCTACTACTCCTGTCTGTGGCAAATTAAATACTCCTTGAAAAACTTTAACTGCTTCTGCTGTATTTGGACCAAACACTCCATCCTGTGATACCTTTGGTATCAATGGATAATTTTGAGCTATCCTATTTAAATATTCCTGTATAGCTTGCACTTCTGGTCCAGTTGAGCCTACTATTAAATCATATCCTGGATAAGATTTAGGAATTCCTTTAACTTGTTCTGCCGTTACTAATTCTATATCACTTCCATAGAAGTTAGTTAAAATTTCATAAGGTGTTCTTCCTTGGTCTCCTAAATACTTACTTCCCCATTGAGTCATCCATCCAGGACAAGTAACATTTTTACCATCACAATATTGTGTTAATAAAGGTTGCTTTCTCCCTATCCTTCTTATATAAGTCGCAAATATATCATCTACTACTTCACTTATACTTTCAAATATGTTTCTTCCATAAGTAAACGCATGATCATAGGCTGTGGAATTTGTTATATCAAAATTTTTCCCCTTCCCCCTATACCACTCTGTATATATCCTATTTAATGTGAAGGAAATAATTGCATAAACATTTGCCCTTATAGTACTTTCTGGCCAAGTTGAATAAATTTCGCAAGATGCTACATTTTTTATATAGTCCTTATAAAGCACATTATAATTTGGTGCTGATGTATTATTAGGTCCTCCTGCATGAACTACTATAAATTCTGGTACAACAGGTTTTGGCAAGACTACTCCACTTGTTGGTGGTGGAAGTGGCTTATCTTCTTCTTCTGGAATTTTTTCTGGATAATTACCATTTAATGTATTAGGCCCTATATTTATTATTTCATTTATATTTCCACCTTGTTGAATTTGTGGCGTATTTGCTACATTTGGTTGAACATTTATATTTTCCATCCTAGTTAATATTCCAGAAGATTCTATAAGGTTACATTGTTGTATTGCTAGCTCATCCGGGAAAACCTGACACCTATTTATTAAAATACTTTGAAATCCTTCTTTTTCAACTCTTATATCATACATACTATAAGGAACTTGTCCTGTTGGTTGTTGAGAATATTCTAGCGGTGGTGCTTCTAAATCAATAATTTGGGATTCCCCCATTGAATTTGTAGATAATGATATTACTTGTGCACTTGGGCCACCTGCTGACGGTCTTATAGTTATTCTTGTATTGTCAACAGGTATATAAGTTTCATTAACAAAACACTGAACTTTTAACCTACCTTGTGGCATATATTACTCCTTTATTATTTCTCCTTTAATTAATATATGCCTTAGTTAAAATTTTGTTCTTTTTAAATAAATTAACTACATATATTCAGGTTTTCTTATGAATAACTCTCCAATATTATACTCTTCATCATCCCTTGTGCTCTCAACTCCTCCAGATAGATTTTCTCTTATTGAATCAAAAATGCCTTTCATATTTAAAGTCCCATATCCCCATTGCTCATTGGGATATTTATCCCCAACTCTCATGGTAGTTCCTCTTATCAAATAACTTCTAATTTCAATAGGATATAAATTTTTGTCATTACCTTCTACAACTCCCCATTGTATTATAAGTGCACAACATCCAGCTGTAACAGCTGTCGCTACTGAAGAGCCACTAATTGTTTTGGTCCCTCCTCCAGGAGTAGTCACTATAGCATTTATACCTCCTGCTGCAAAATCTGGTTTTACTCTACCATCTCTAGTAAATCCTCGTCCTGATTCTCCAACTGTTGCATTATTATTTTGATTGTAAAAAGCTACTACCACAGCCCTTCTTGCTGTTCCTGGTATAGTTAATGTTGTATATTGGCTTGGGCTTAGAAACTTGGTTTCTTCATCTAATAAACTTCTTTGTGGTAACCAGCTCCAATATCTTCCATCAACGATGTAATCTCCATATAATCTAAATTGCCATATACCTTCTCTTAATCCTCTGGCTTCAATACTTATTATTTCAGCTCCAGTAATTGGATCTGGGTAAAAATAAGAAATTCTCATTTTAGTACCCTCATAAACGAAATTCACATTTTCTACTTTATTTAGTCTTGCTGGTATTTTTTCTATTACTTCACCTGATGGTGATACTATGCCTAAGGATACTCTATCCGGCTGTTGTATATATATTTGAAAATTTATATCCTTTTGCCCTTTACCAATTTTAATTTCTATATTCTTAATTTCTCCAGACTGTGTAAATCTGCCTTCAGTATGTGTATCTGTATCGCCTTCATTTCCTGTGCCCGTAACACAAAGAACTCCAACTTGATTACTTACAGCCTCAATGGATCCTTCAACTTCACTAGTACCATCATGTGCTCCTGTATTAGTTCCTAGTGGAATACAAATTATCATTGGTTTATTAATATCACTTGCTAACCTTGATAAATATCTAATTCCTAAAATTATTTCTATACCTGTATATCTTCCCTCTTTAATACTGCTAATTCCAGCTTGTTTCTGTAAAATCCTAGCAGCTTCCTTTAACTTAACTACTGCGAAGTCACAATTTGGTGCTGCTCCTTTAACTTCAGGGTTATACCCTCTGGCTCCAGATATACTTGCAACAGAAGTTCCATGACCTATAGTATCCCTACTCTTCACTATAGAATAAGGATCCCCCCCATTTTTATTTTCTTGTATAGCTCTATTTATATCATCTTCCTTATACTCTATCCCTACTTTCACTCCATATATATCTTGATTTCCTTCTAAGCTTTGATCCCATATTCTTAGAATTCTTGTTGTATCATCCTCATTCATAAATTCTCTATTTAAATAGTCTATACCTGTATCAATAATTCCAACAACAACCCCTCTCCCATTTAATTGAAGATAAGGATTATTATGAAACAAAGGAGCTCCACTGGCATCTACTGGTGAAATTTGTTCTAAAGTATAAATTGCTGGAATTTCTAAAGACGCTATATCTTTTATATATGGAACAATTTCCGAAATCCTATCATATGGTATAAATACTATTGCATAGTTAGCATCTAATATAGCAACTGAAGCTCCTGGAAGCTCATTTATTTTTTTCACTTCTTCCAAGGAATTATATTCAATAAGAATTCCTATTACTTCTTTTTCATCTTCATTTACATTTTGCTCAATTCTATCAATAAAATCGTAGATACCTTTATTATTTTTTCTTGTTTTATATTCATTTAAGTTATTATTCAACTCAATTCCCCTTTTTTCATTCTTCATTATAGTTTCAACTTCACCACCTCTCTTATTCGTAATAACTCCTATATTTTCAATTATCCTTTCAATTGCTGAACTAAGGCAAACTTCACCATATCCCCAGCTTGGATCAGGATATGTTATTTCTGTTCTACTTCTATTAGCCGATACTACCAAGAAATATTTAAGTCTCTCTCCATAAAGATATGGATCATTTTGTTTTAATATTCCCCATTCCATCATTAAGGCAGCTATTCCAGAAACATGAGGAGTTGCCATAGATGTACCACTCTTAGAATCAAAACTTCTATTGGGAATAGCTGACATTATACCTTCCCCTGGAGCAACTAAATCTGGCCTAATAGGCTGATAAATGGTTTTTCTTCCTCTTCCACTAAAAGGAGAAATATTACCTGTTAAGTAATTATAACTTCCAACGGCTATAACATTAGTTACTGTAGCTGGTATCCCTAAAGTGTTTAAAACTGTAGGTTGTAAAAACTTAGTATTAACATTAAGTCCTTCCCTAATTGGCAACCACATATCATAAATTCCACTATACCCATTTAATAAATTAATTCTAATCTCCCATTGCCCCGATAAGATATATTGTCCACTTGCTAATATAGCTACTGTAATTTCTCCAATTATGTCAAAGGGTTTTGGTCCTGAATAGTAAATTTGGTATCTATCTGTTCCTATTGTCCCTTCATAATACCCTTCTCGAACAACTACATCCCCACTAGTTGCTGCTGTAGGACTAATTATTCTAATAGATATGTCAGATAAAACAGGCTTATATAAATTCAATATTATTCCTGGTTCATCTGCTGCAACATTTATAGATATTCTATTTTGCCCTTTTAAAGTTCCACCTATATGATGTGCTGAATCTCCTTCATTTCCAGCTGCTATTACTATGGTAACTCTTTCTAATGTGGATATAGTTGAAATATATTGTTCTAAAAGACTTGTACCATTATGAGCCCCATCATTAGTGCTAAGGCTAATATTAACTACTAAAGGCTTATTTAAATATTTACCTGCTTCTATTAAAAACTTTAGTCCTTTCATAATATTGCTACTTAGTGCAAAATTCCCCCTTGTACATTTAACCATGGCTATTGAACTTTTAGGAGCTACACCATAATACTCAGAATTTATATTTCCTCCTGCACATGCTATACCTGCTACATGAGTTCCATGGCCCACAGTATCAATAGAGGTAACAATAGAATATGGATCCTGACTCTTTAATGCATTATTTATATCATCCCTGTTATATGCTTTTCCACTTTCACTTAAGTCGTAAATATAATCTATTCTAGTGGTTCCATCACTATTTCTAAAGGCAGGATGAGTATAATCTATTCCAGTATCTATAAATCCAACTAAAACTCCTTCCCCCTCAATACCATATTTACTTCTAGCTACTGGCACACAGGCAGCTCTATTGCTACCAGAATCTGTAGTATATAATTGCTTTGGTAATTCAATATATCTAATAGATGGAATATTAGCTAGTTTTATTACATTTTCTATTGAAATTGTTACTAAACCAAATCCATAGCCTAAATCATAATAGCTCCCTCCAATATTCTCTACTGCAGTCCTTATATTTTCTGGAGTATCTCCTGATATAATAGTAACTTCTATATTATTTTCTTCCTTACCTAACCCACCACTTATTCCAAGCTTACCAAGTAGACTTTTAGATATATTTTGAACTAGTCCAAGTCCTGAATTTATCTTATTTGAATTTATATTTTCTATTACTATCACCTCAAAAAGTTATTTATACTAATATATGACTACTTAAATTGATGTGATATTCTAAAAATAAAAAAGGTTATTATGAGATTCTTCTCATAATAACCTTTTTATAGTTATATTATAATTTTATTTCTAATCTCTCTAGCTTAGCTACTACAGAAATTTCATTTAAATTCATAGTTTCTGTTAAAAGACTTCCACCATTACTAACTAATAAAACTTTAGAATTTCCTAATAATTTTATTTGCCTTATAGCTCTTTTCCCCTTGTAATCAACTAAAAAAATACCATTATTACTTGGCTCTTTAACTATACTTGCAAAGGCTAAATCCCCTTTTAACATTCTAAATCCAGACATTTCATCGTCTTGAATTTCTAAATATAAAACTTTATCTTGATTAAAGCCTTCAACTTTATTTGAGTGAATTGGTAGCTCCCTATATCCATTGCTATTCTTTAAAGTATAATCGAATATAGGAACATTTTTTAATACAGATGAAAAGGCATTTGTCCAAACTTCCTCTTGCTTTGAAGTATTCTTCTTCTCAGAAAAACTAGTCTTTAACTCCTTCATCGCTTTTCTTTCTTCTAATAAGGCTTCATCTGTTACTACCATGCTAACATCATTAAAATCAGCTTTTAGTATTTTTGATGCCTTATCTATAAAAGATTCTTGAGCTATTCTTCTTCCCATTTCAACTTCATTAATAAATTTTTCTGCCACTCCTAGCTTTTTAGCTAAAGCCTTTTGACTTAATCCATTTTTTATTCTAGCTTCCTTTATCTTATCGCCAACTCTACTCACTTAAGCTCTTCCCTTCTGACTTCTTAAATACCACTCCTTTTCTTCAATTAAATGCTCAACTAAATAGCCAAACTTCCATTCAATTGAAGTAGGTGTAACTGCTGCAAATATTCCTTCTTTAAATCTCTTTCTAATTGCTGTTATAGCTAATTTAATTTCTTCATCTGAGAATCCATTAAATAAGATAACAGTTTCCTTTTGTAAATTTGCATTAACAGTTTCAAATCTTAGTCCATTTAAAATATCAGAAACAGTCATCTCAGTCATTTCTCTTGATACTTCTACTACATTAAAGCCATCATTTCTTAATTCCCTAAGTTCCTCTTCTGGTATATTATGAACTAATATGCATTTATTATTACTAAGCATATCCCTCTCTATTCCCCCTTTTATGTTATCTTCCTACTTTTTCTGGTTCTTCATAAGTTTCACCAAAAGTATCAACAGTTACTTTAACCATTTTTTGATCTTCAAGTGGCTTATCATTATAATCTCTCTTAGCCTTTACTATATCATCAGCAACTTCCATTCCTTCTATAACCTTACCAAAAGCAGCATATTGGTTATCTAAATGTGGGGCATCTGCCACCATCACAAAAAATTGGCTTCCAGCTGAATCATGAACCATAGTTCTCGCCATAGATAAAACACCTCTTGAATGTTTTAAATCATTTTTGAATCCATTTCTGCTGAATTCACCCTTAATGCTATATCCTGGGCCACCCATTCCATTACCATCTGGGCAACCACCTTGAATCATAAATCCAGGTATTACTCTATGGAATACAACCCCATCATAAAATCCTTTATTTATTAAGCTTATAAAATTTCTAACTGTATTAGGAGCTATTTCTGGATATAATTCTGCTTTAATAACTCCTCCATTTTCCATATTTATAGTTACTATTGGGTTTTTCATATAAAATCTCCTTTCAATGTAAATCCTTACTTATTATTTACACTTTCATCATTATAAATTCCTCTAAAGGATAATCTTTAGGTAAGAACTTTTATATTTATCTCTTATAGTAATTATATATTATTTAAAAGTAAAAACAACACAAAATTAAGCTATAATCTCATCTGAATATAAATATAACTAACCCAAAAGATAAGAAGGGATTGCATTAATACAACCCCTTCTTATAGTTTTTAATAATTAATTCTTTTTATTATATTATTTAAATGTAGTCCCTAAAACAACTCTTGAATAATCAGTATAGTTTGATAAATTTTTAACATCAATTTGTTTAAAAATGAAGTCTCTACCAAAGCTATTAATAAGGTCTCCAAATAGCACATTTAAAAATGTTGTTGGAATTCTTTTAAATCCTTCAAAATCTAATAGCACTCCGATATTAAGACTATTTCTAATCATTTCTCTTAATAATATAGCATCTTCTATAGTTATATCTTCACCTAATACTTCTTTTACCTTAATTTCCATAAATCTTCCCCCCAAAAAAACTTTTTCTCTATTTGAATTTTCTGAATATTCTCTTTACTATAATATATCAACTCTCCGAGTTTTTGTCAACATTTTAACAATATTTTTTATGTTTATTAAAAAAACAAAAACTCCTTACGGAGTTTTAAATAATTAATTCATTTTTAGCAATTCGTAACTTAATTCTAATAGTTCTTTTTTATCAGAAGAATTTATTATTTCAATATTTCCTTCTGTATTGGATTCTAATAATAGATTTTTCTCACTTAGCCTTCTTCTAAGCTCCTTAGCAGTTCCTAAGCCTCCATCTATAATATTAACATCTTCTCCAACAATTTTTGATAATGTTTCTTTTATAAATGGATAATGAGTACACCCTAATACTATTGAAGAAATTTTACCATCTCTATATGTATTTATTTTTTCTAAAAGGTATTCTTCTACAGCTTTTCCCTTATAATCTCCAGCTTCTATAAATTCAACAAGTCCTGGACATGGTACTGGAATTATAGATGCTCTATCCTTATATCTATCCATTAGCCTCTTAAACTTTTCTTCCTTCAATGTCATAGCTGTAGCCATAATTAATATATCTCCATCATTATTAAGTTCAACAGCTGGCTTCAAAGCTGGTTCTATTCCTACTAATGGTAAGTTCGGATATATCTTTCTTAAATCAGCTACCGCTGCACTTGTAGCTGTATTGCAAGCTATAGCTACTCCTTTAACACCCTTACTTAGCAATAATTCTACTGCCTTAAAAGTCAATTCTCTAACTTCATCTACACTTTTCATTCCATAAGGTGCATTTTTTGAATCTCCAAAATATATATAATCCTCATTAGGCATTATCTTTACAGCTTCTCTTAATACGCTTAAACCACCAACCCCTGAATCAAAAAAACCTATTGGCCTATTCTTATTGTCCAATTATCTCACTCCATTTTCTTTAATTCTATCTTTTATTTTATACCTTTCTTAAGGATAAATCTATAAATTTATTCTTTGTAATAGAATTATAGAATCAAATGTTATAATTAAATAATAAGAAATAATATATCAATATTTCTTATTTTATTCTTTAGATTTAAACCAATGTAATTACTAATTTATATTAACCTTGGAGGTATAACATGAAAAATAAACTACTCTTTTATAGAGTTATAACCTTATCTTCTATTTCTTTAGCTGCAATAATAATCTACTTCACCTTTAAATTGGGGCCATCTATTGGTGGTAGAGCCTATCAAATAGGCATTGCCTTATTTGTTTTATTCATAGTGATAGCTTCTAAATTCTTTGATAAATCTAAAAAACTAAAAGAAATTCAATATCTAATTCATTCTTGGCCAGAAGCTTACGATAATAAATTTGATTTTGAAAAAATTCATAAATTTTATAAAGAATATGGTCCTTCTATTTTAAAAGAAAAAGACTTTTATAATATTGATGATCAAACAGCTTATGATTTAAACATAGATGACTTATTAATGAAAATAAGTATATGTTCATCAAATCCTGGTGAACAAATGCTATATTATTTGCTTAGAACACCTAAACTAAACCCTAAAACTATTTCTAAAAGAAATAAAATAATAGAAACCTTTATTAATGATAAAGAACTTAGAGGAAGTTTACAGCAAATTCTCTCTAGCCTCGGCCGTCAAAGAAAAGGCGATGTATTTAAATTATTTAATACAAATGCCATTGTTAGCAAAACTAAAGTATTATTATTTAATATTATTGCTCTTTCTTCATTAATAGTTCTAATTTGCTTCTTTATTTTTGGTTCTAAGTATATACCAACCTTCTTAGGTATTTTTGTTATATATATGTTCATTTCAACAAGAGCAGCTGCTGAAATTGAATATGAACTTTCATCTCTACAGTACTTAGGAAATTTTATAAGAGCTGCTAAAGAAATTTCAAAATTAGAAAATGAGGCTTTAACTGACTATATAGAAAAAATCAAAGAACTACTGCCTCCACTATATAAAATAGATAGCAAGACAAAATATATTTATACATCTAGTGAATTAGATATATTTATTGAAACAATAAATGGATTTTTCTTAACTAAAATTCGTTCCTATTACTCAATAATCAATATAATTAAAAATAATAGACAAAGCTTAATAGAATTATACGCTTTAATAGGAGAATTAGAAGCTTATATTTCCGTAGCTTCTTATAGATGTAGAATTCCTAATTACTGTATTCCTGAATTTATAGATAATAAAGATAAAACCTTAATAATTAAAAATGTAATTCATCCACTATTAGAGAATGGTGTTCCCAATAGTATTTCCTTAAAAGGAAAAGGTGTTGTATTAACTGGATCAAATATGTCTGGTAAATCTACCTTTATGAGAACTTTAGCCACAAATATATTATTATCTCAATCCCTTTCAATGAGTATTTCTGATAAGTATGTAGCTTCATTTTTCAGGATAATGTCTTCGTTAAGTTTATCTGATGACGTTTTATCTGGTACTAGCTATTATTTAGAAGAATGTAATTCTGTACTTAGAATATTGAACTCATTAGATGAAGATATTCCTGCATTTTGCATAATAGATGAAATATTTAAGGGAACTAATCCTATAGAAAGAATATCAGCTTCTAAAGAAATACTTAAGTATATTATGGATAGAAATGCAATTTCTATAGTTGCAACTCATGATTTAGAGTTAGCTGAAAGTTGTAGCGATAAATATTTAAAATATTATTTTTGCGAAGATATAGATGAAAATGAAGGATTAATCTTTGACTTCAAATTAAAAGAGGGGATATGCAATACTGGTAATGCCATAAAGCTGTTGGACTTCTTAGGATATCCAGAGGAAATAATTATAAATTCCAAGAAAAATATTTTTAAAATTTAGTATATTTAATCATTGACACCATAGCATGTATATAATAGAATTTTTTTATAAATATTTGATTTCCGAATATTATGATGTCTATACCACTTTAATATTCGATAATAATTGAAAGGAAGTGAAGATTTCTTTGCTATATTTCGGCAAAGAAGATTTCTATGAAAGATTTAATTTATTTAATTCCAAAATCACAACATAATAAAGAAGATCTATTTAAAATATTTAATGAGCATCCTGAAATAAAGTTTGTATCTATAGTTGGAATAGACTTATCAGGAAATGATACTGACGAAAAAATTCCCGCTAGACTTTTCTTAGATGATATAGATTCGTTCTTAAATGGGGTTGCTATTCAAACAGACGGTTCCTCAGTTGTACTTCCTGGAATAGCTACTTTAAATGATGCAAAAGTTGATATGGTGGCTGATCTTAATGCTAATTGGTTTGTTGATTATAACTATGATCATATTGACTCTTTCTCTAATAAACCTATTGGTACACTTAGAATCCCATCATTCTTAATCCATAATAACAAGCCTGTATGTTCAAGGAATATTTTACATTCTGCTATTAATACCTTTAAATCAACTCTTTTAGATATCTTTAAAAACAAACCTGAAACCTTAAAACCTTTTAAAATTACTTATGATAATATAGATGAAATAGTTATTACATCTGCAACAGAATTAGAATTTTGGGTTAAAACACCAAATGAACAAGCTCACATTGAAGAATTATCTACTTCTCAAGTTCTACAAGAACAATATTGGACAAGAACTAAGGGTTCAGTAAGAACTGCTCTTGAAGAAACTCTTTTACTTATGGAATCATATGGCTTTGAGCCTGAAATGGGTCATAAAGAAGTAGGTGGAGTTAAATCTCAATTAGATAACAACGGACAATTCAATCATATAATGGAACAACTTGAAATAGATTGGAAATACTCAGATGCAATTCAAGCTGCTGATAATGAAATTTTCGTAAAAATATTAACTCAAGAAACTTTTAGAAGACATGGATTAGATGTTACATTTAAGCCTAAACCTATAGATGATGTAGCAGGTTCAGGAATGCATGTTCATTTAGGTGTTAGCTTAAAATTAAAGGATGGAAAAAGAATTAATTTATTCACTGCTACAAAAGATGATTTCTTAAGTAAAATAGGCTATGGAGCTATAATGGGAGTTTTAAAGAACTATGAAATAATGAATCCTTTTATATCCACTACTAATGGCGCATTTAAAAGATTAAAACCAGGTTTTGAAGCTCCAATATGTATAGTTACTTCTCTTGGTATATCTCCTGATAATCCATCAAGAAATAGAACTATACTAATAGGATTAATAAGAGATTTGGCAAATCCTCTTGCAACTAGATTTGAGCTTAGATCACCAAATCCACATAGCAATATATATCTAACTTTATCTGTTTCTTACATGGCTATGCTGGATGGAATACTTTATGCTCTTCAAGATAATAAAACTGAAGAAGATCTTTTATTAGAACTTTCTAAAAAGCCTGGTGAAGATGCAGCCTACCTAGAAAAGGATAGAGCTTATAGAAGTGAAGAAGATGTATTTGAATTCTATAGTGATGATGAAAGAAATAGTTATTTTGGAAAGGCTCCATCTACAGTTTATGAAAATCTAATTCAATTAGATAAATACTCTGAAAAATTAGATGTATTAAAAAGAAATAATGTATTTAGCGATCAATTAATTAATAGCTTTAAGCTTGCTATAATTCAAAGATGGACAACTGACATAATCCATAGAATTATTTTAAATCATGCAGCTGAAGTAAGAAGCTTTAAATTATTACACTCAAGTAATGCATTAGATTTAGATATATCTAACTGGATGACAATAAATAACTTAAGACATTATATTATGAAGGATACTTATACTTCAAAGGGATTATTCACTCGTATTAAAGATGCTATTTCTAATGAAGATTATTCTTTAGCTTCTAATCTACTTAATGAACTAGAAGATAATATGAAGAGATTAAGAGACCTTTATAGTGATTATACTAAAAATTTATTAGATATATAATATATTAAGGAGCTGTGGCAACAGCTCCTTAATTAAAAATGTAGAATGTAAAATGTAGAATTATTGATGTAATTCTAAGGGAATTACTAAAATATATATATTTTAGGAACTCCTAAGGGAGTTTCTTCTTTAATTTTACATTTTTCATTATTCATTTTACATTGTGCAACAGCCTCTTTCTTATAACTACTTTTTATGGAATATTATGTATTAATAGTTTATAATTATATTACAATAAACTTTATTAATTAGTATTGAGAGGTATTTATGAAATTAATTTTTATAAGACATGGTAAAACTGATTGGAATGTCCAGGGTAGAATTCAAGGTAGTCATGATATAGACCTTAATGAAATAGGAATTAAACAAGCAATGGAATTAAGTGATAAATTAAAAGAACTTAATTATAAATTCAAAAAAATTTATACAAGCCCTCAAAAAAGAGCCCTAAAAACATCAAAAATAATAAGCGAATCTAGTAATGTCCCATATATTATAACTGAAGATATTAAAGAGATTAATATGGGAAAATGGGAGGGCCTAACATGGAAAGAAGTCGAAGAAAATTATCCAAATGAATATATAAGATGGAAAGATAATCGAAGATATAATCCTCCACCAAATGGAGAATCCTATGAGGACATGCTTCAAAGAGTTGTAAGCGCTTTACATAAAATTATTAATGAAAATACTGATGATGTTGTAATTGTTACTCATAGTGCTGTAATTATGTGTTTACAATGCTACATAACTAATACCCCATTCAATGAAATGTTAAAGTTTAAAACAAATAATGCTGAAATTACAGAAATAGATAGTAAGTTTATTATGTAAATACTATGGATGTATATTGAAAAATAATATATAATATTACTATACTATTAATGTGCAAAGAAAAGGAACATTATGCTATGTTAGAAAATTTAATATATAAGTTTGTTGAAAATATAGGCGAATATAATAATTATACTGTCAATGAGATAGAGCAATCTAAATATTCAGTAAAAGTTATAATATATGAAGTTATTAAGTTAATACTAATCCTATTAATATTTTCTATTTTAGGATATTTTAGAGAAAGTATACTCATAATATTTATAATGTCAATTACTAAACCATTCATTGGCGGCTATCATGAAGAAACTCAATTGAAATGCCTTACAGCAACACTATTATTAGTTTTCTTTATAATATACTTATCTCAAAATAATATACTAAGTTTTAAAAGCTCTATTCTTCTAAATTTAATAAGTATATTCTCTATCTATAATCAAGCTCCTATTATAAATGATAAAATGCCTATTACTAGAAAGGATCTAATTACAAAAAATAGATTAATAGGACTTGTAAATATCATTATATTATCTATCTTATCAATTATTTTATTTAATATTAATTGGTTTTCTCAAATAATAGTTTGGACAATTTTAGTACAAGCTATATTGATGTTTAACAAATACAATCATAAAAGGGAGGGAAAATAATGAATATGAAAAAATTCTTAGGTAAGTTTATATTACTTTTATCAGCACTTACAATAACTTTAGGACCTGCTTCAACATTAGGTGTTGGTTTGGAAGAAATGCCAGAATCAATGAAAAACTTAAGATAAAAGGAATGACAATATGTACACGGGATTAATCGATACAATAAATAGTATTATTCAAAGTATTATATTTGTAGTTGCAACAAATTATTGTGTTAATGAAAAACATAAAAAAAGCAAAATCCACCTAGTTCTATTAGTAATTTCACTTTGCATAATAATAACTTTACTTACTTACCTACTTGGTAATTCAAGCTTATCTATTATAATTATTCATATTTTTGAATTACTATTCTTGGTGGTTTTTGCTTATAAGAATGATAAACTTGTAGCAACAATTAGTTTTACAATAGCATATTTAACTATTGGTGTAACTGTAATTTTATCCTTCTTCACATTTATGTTCTTTATAAATAATACTAATATAAATATAAAATATGCAAATATATTAATTATGTATTTACCTCAATTTTTGGTTTCATACCTAATATTAAGGAATATGACATTTATATATAAAATAAATCTGGCTATTAAATCAAGAACTATTTCTATATTTACTTTAATAATAACTTCATTAGTTGTAGATTTTGCTATATCTTTTCTATTTATATACAATGATAAGGATAACCCACTATTTAAAGAAATAATATTTATATTTTTAGCTGCTTTTATCATTTTTATCACATTATATTTTGCAAATATAGATAAAAAAGCAAGTGAAATTAATAGTTTAAATATAGAACTAACAGCAAAGATTAACGAGCTAAAAAAAATTAAGCATGATTACGGCTCACAAATATCTTATTTATATGGCACATATCTTATGAAGGACTATGAAAAATTAGGTAAATTATTAAAAAGCGTAATAGATGGATATGATATTTCCTCTCAAGTTAAAGTAATAAGTAACAATTTATCAATTATTACACAAATAGTGAATACAACAGATTTAAGAGAAGTAGATATTCTTATAGATGAAAAAGCTGATCTTACTCATACCAATATAAGTGAACTAGATCTTCAAAGAATTATTTCTAATATTGTTAGAAACTCAATTGAAGCATTAAAGGGAAAAGGCTTATTATTGATTAGAAGCTATTATAGCTATAACTACATAATTATACATATAGAAAATAACGGGCCAGAAATTTCTAAAGATATTCTTGAAAAAATCTTTGAAGAAGGATTTTCAACCAAGGAAAATAAAGATGGGGATAATGGCTTTGGTTTATACATAGTTAAAGAACTACTTACTGCTTGTAATGGTCATATTACTGTAAATAGCAATAAAGATTTAACTACATTTACACTAAAAATACCCTTTCACATTAAATAATTACTAACTAAATTTAAAAACTATATACTTAAAGTAAAATAAAAGCTCAGATTATCTGAGCCTTTATTTATATCCAAGCTGGAATATGTATTTTATCACTATTTATTAGTGCGATGTTGTCTTCTATTATTCTTCTTTTGCTAATTATATTCCTTTTTTTTATAGAGTTTTTATTTATAAAATCCTCTGCTTCTTTTAAGCTATTTGCTTTAAATATAAATGTCCAACCATCCTTGTCGTACTTTCCTGTGCAAATCATATATTTATTATTATCATAATCTTTATGTTGTCTATCTACTATTAGGCTCTTAAATTCTCCAATTGTTTTATAATTCAATTTTACAAAAACATCATTATTCATTATAACCCCTCCAAACAAACATAAGTTCTATATTTATATTAACCGAACACATGTTCATTGTCAATATCTTCTTCTATTTTTTTATATTTTTTTGTCGACATATGCAATTTCAAATTTTCAAACATAAATTAATAAAGAGAAATTAGACATTCTCTAATTTCTCTTTATATCTTTTAACTACTCTGCTATATCAAATACCTCTAAATCTCTTTCATCTATTCCTTGAGTCTTAACTTCTGCTATTGCTCTTAATGTATCTAAAGCTGTTATTACACCAATATTTCTTTCTACTGCAGCTCTTCTTATTAAGAAGCCATCTCTATTGGAATCATTTCCTTTGGTTGGAGTATTTATTACTAAATCCACCTCATTATTCTTAATTATATCTAATATATTTGGCTTATCTTCATGTAACTTTCTTACTACTTCAACTTCTATATTAGCTTCTCTTAAAAGTTTTGCTGTGCCTTCAGTTGCTATAAACTTATATCCAACTGCTGATAGCATCATAGCTATTGGTAAGAATTCTTTCTTATCATGCTCTTTTATTGTTGCTAATATCTTTCCCTTTTTATTTGAAGGATACATTCCTCCTGCTACAAAACCTTTATATAGTGCTTCTTTTATATTTCTTCCTACACCTAAAACTTCACCTGTAGATTTCATTTCAGGCCCTAAAGATACTTCAACTTTAGGAAGTTTCTGAGTTGAAAAGACTGGAACCTTAACAGATACTAATTCAGGTTCTTTATATATGTCTACTCCATATCCTAAGTCCTTTAATTTATATCCTAGCATTACTTTTGTAGCTAAATCTACTATTGGCACCTTACTAACCTTACTTATATATGGAACAGTTCTAGATGCTCTTGGATTTACTTCTATTATATATAGCTCTCCTTCAAATTCTATGAACTGAATATTTATCATACCTTTTATTCCTATAGCAATTGCTAATTTCTTTGTATATTCTAGTACCTTATTTTTAATTTTTTTGCTAATATTTTGACTTGGATACATAGTTACTGAGTCACCTGAATGAACACCAGCTCTTTCTAAATGTTCCATAACTCCTGGAATTAATATTTCTTCTCCATCTGATATAGCATCTACTTCTATTTCTCTACCCATTAAGTATTTATCTACTAATATTGGATTCTTTTTATCCTTTGCAAAAGCATTCTCTAGATAGTATTTTAATTCATCCTCATCATGAGTAATTTCCATTCCTTGTCCACCTAGAACATATGAAGGCCTTACTAACACTGGGAATCCTAATCTTCTTGCCTCTTCTAAACCCTCTTCTATAGACCAAACACCCTTACCCTTTGGTCTATCTATTCCTAGACTCTCTAATAATTCATCAAACTTCTCTCTATCTTCAGCCATATCAATTTGATCTGCTGTAGTTCCTAAAGTCTTAATACCCTTTTCCTTTAGGAAGTTAGCAAGTTTAATGGCTGTTTGGCCACCAAATTGAAGTATAACTCCATATGGATTTTCTTTTTCAATTATATTTAATACATCTTCTTCTGTTAGTGGTTCAAAATATAACTTATCAGAAATATTGAAATCCGTACTTACTGTTTCTGGATTATTATTTACTATTATAGTTTCAATCCCCATTTTCTTTAATGATTTTACACAGTGTACTGAAGCATAGTCAAATTCTATACCTTGCCCTATTCTTATTGGACCTGATCCTATAACTATTACCTTTTTCTTATCAGATACTTCTACCTCATCATATTCCTCATATGTTGAATAATAATATGGTGATAGAGCTTCAAATTCTCCTCCACAAGTATCAACCATCTTGTATGCAGGTTTTATATTCCATATACTTCTTAATCTATAAACATCTTCTGGACTAACCCTAAGCATGTCTGCAATAGCCTTATCTGAAAATCCCTTTTTCTTTAAGTTTAGTAGCCATTCTTTATCTAAATCTTCTATTTTACTTAATTTCAATCTAGTTTCTTCTTCAACTATCCATTTAAATTTTTCTAAGAAGAATATATCTATACCTGTTATTTTAGCGATACTTTCAATTCTATAATCTCTTCTAATCATTTCAGCTAATGCAAATAATCTTTCATCATCTGGTTTAACTACTATTGATTTTAATTCTTGAATGCTTAGTTCTTTAAACTTTGGATGATTTAATGAATATTTCCCTATTTCTAAACTTCTTATTCCCTTCAACAAAGCAGCTTCTAAATTGGAACCTAT
This sequence comes from uncultured Clostridium sp., assembly GCA_934746015.1. Classification (GTDB taxonomy): domain Bacteria; phylum Bacillota; class Clostridia; order Clostridiales; family Clostridiaceae; genus Clostridium. The sequence continues at coordinate 76,887 of CAKVEW010000011.1, read as the reverse complement.
AGCCATTACTTCTCCTGTTGCCATCATCTTAGTTCCTAATGCTCTATCTGCTGTAAAGAACTTATCGAATGGCCACTTTGGAATTTTAACTACTACATAATCTAATGTTGGCTCAAAACAAGCATATGTCTTTTGAGTAACTGCATTTTTAATCTCATCTAATCCATATCCTAAGGCTATCTTTGCAGCTAGTTTAGCTATTGGATATCCTGTTGCCTTAGATGCTAAAGCTGATGATCTTGAAACCCTTGGATTAATTTCTATTACTGCATATTCAAAGGAATTTGGATTTAATGCAAATTGTACATTACACCCTCCTTCAATTCCTACAGCATTTATTATATTTATTGCTGATGTTCTAAGCATTTGATACTCTTTATCAGATAAAGTGTGTGATGGTGCTACAACTATACTGTCTCCAGTATGAATACCTACTGGATCAATGTTTTCCATATTACATACAGTTATACAGTTTCCATAAGAGTCTCTCATTACTTCATACTCTACTTCTTTCCATCCCTTAACTGATTTTTCTAAAAGAACTTGCCCTATTGTACTTAATTGTAATCCTGATGCTAATATTTCTCTAAGTTCAGCTTCATTATCTGCTATTCCACCACCAGTTCCTCCTAAAGTATAAGCTGGTCTAACTATTACTGGATACCCTATTTGTTCAGCATATCTAACTCCAGCTTCCATATCAGTTATAATTTCACTTTGAATAACTGGTTCCTTTATTCTATTCATCATATCCCTGAAAAGCTCTCTGTCTTCACCTTCCTTTATAGATTGAATAGATGTACCAATTACTTTTACATTGTATTTATCTAAAATTCCTTCTTCATATAATTCTACAGCTAAGTTTAGTCCTGTTTGACCACCCATTCCTGTAATCATACTGTCTGGTCTTTCCTTATCAATAACCTTTTCTAAAAATTCAACTGTTAATGGTTCTATATAAATCTTATCAGCAACTTCTGCATCAGTCATAATAGTTGCTGGATTCGAATTTACTAATACTACTTCTATTCCTTCTTCTTTTAAAGCTTGGCAAGCTTGTGTTCCTGAATAATCAAATTCTGCTGCTTGTCCTATAACTATTGGGCCTGATCCTATGACTAAAACCTTTTTTATATCTTTATTTAATGGCATATCCTATTCCCTCCTATAGTGCATAATTTAAGAATTTATCAAATATATACTCGCTATCCTGTGGTCCAGCTGCAGCTTCTGGATGGAATTGAACTGAGAATATTGGAAGCTTTGTATGCTTCATACCTTCAATAGTTCCATCATTAATATTAATGTGAGTTGCTACAACATCTTCTGGTAATTTTTCAACTACATACCCGTGATTTTGTGATGTAATATGAACTTTATTTTCTTCTAAATCCTTAACTGGATGATTACAGCCTCTATGTCCAAATTTTAATTTAGTAGTCTTACCACCTAAGCTTAATGCTAAAAGTTGATGTCCTAGGCATATACCTACTAAGGGTTTTTTCCCTACTAAATTCTTTATATTTTCTATTACATCTTCTAAATCCTTTGGATCCCCAGGTCCATTTGATAAAAACACTAAGTCTGGGTTTACCCCTAAAACTTCTTCTGCAGTTGCACTCATTGGGAATACTGTTAATCTACAATCTCTCTTTTTAAAATTTCTAATTATATTTTCTTTTATTCCAAAATCTATTATTGCTACATGCTTTCCTTTTCCTTCTACAGTGTACTTTTCTTTTGTAGTTACCATACTAACTGCATTCTTATTTGAAAAGCCTTCTACTCTTTCTTTAACATCTTCTAAGGTAATATCCTCTAAAGAAATCATTCCCTTCATAGTGCCATAATTTCTTAGTACCTTAGTTAATGCCCTTGAGTCTATGCCTTCTAAACCTATAATTTTATTTTGCTTTAAATAACTGTCAAGATCCATTTCACATCTAAAATTGTTAGGGAAATTACATTTTTCTCTTACTATAAATCCCTTAACCTTCGGTGTTCTTGACTCCATATCCTCTAAGTTTACCCCATAATTACCTATAAGCGGATAAGTCATAGTAACAATTTGTCCATAATAGGATGGATCCGTTAAAACCTCTTGATAGCCTGTCATTCCTGTAGTAAATACTACTTCTCCTATACTGTCTTTTAAATATCCAAAGGCTTTGCCTTCAAAAATCATGCCATTTTCTAATATTAGCTTTCCTTTCATATTTAGCCCTCCTAAACTATAAATATATATATAGCTAAAAATACACTTCATAAAAGCTTATCTTACTAAAACAAAAAAGGATACTAAGGAGACAACAAAACTACTGTTTTCTCCCTACTATCCTTCTATATTTAATATCAGTATTAGAAAAAGTCTTAACTGACATTGCTATGCAATTACTTTGTGAATATAAATACAACATAAATACATACTCCCTTTCTGGCCTCACAGGACCAATTTAAAGTGTACTTTTTAACTTAATAAAGAAATTATTTATCTTTTTGATAATATTTTATATTTTATCCATATATATGTCAAGGAATTTCACATTAATAATTATACAAGCATAATATACTACGAAAATATTCATAAAGTTATTTATTCCATGTTTGAATAAAAAGTTTATCAATATAAACATATTGATAGTAGATAAGTTTCATATTGTTTACCTATTATATATAATACAATAAACTAAAGAAGTTTTAAATAGCATTATGAATATTTATTCATTTTTAATTTATTTTTATACCTAATATTATATAAAATTCTCTTTTATTAAGATATTTATAAACTTTATTTTTATTTCTAACTATGAAATAAATAAAAAATTAATATATTTTCTTGTTTCTCCTTCGAATAATTGTAAAAATATTCTATAATTATTATTGATATTAACTTTTTAATGTTATAATATAGTATATTATAACTCTTAAAAAAATAAATTGTACTATTAAAAGTAAAGGGGGTAAAGTATGCTTAAACTAAGCAATGTTAGTAAAAGTTTTAAAAAATCAAAAGTAGTTGATAACTTATCCTTTTCAGTAGATAAGGGGGAAATTGTTGGGCTACTTGGAGAAAATGGAGCTGGGAAAACTACAACTTTAAGAATGATTTCTACTATGTTAGAAATCTCAGAAGGAGACATTAAAGTCAATGGCATCGATGTAAAATCAGATCCAGAAAAGGTAAGAAAGGAAATTGGAATCCTTTTTGGTGGTGATGTTGGCCTATATGATAGACTAACTGGCAGAGAAAACATAAGATACTTTGCAAATTTATATGGAATAAGTAAAAAGGAAGCAGACGAAAGAATAGATGTATTAGCTAAAAACTTTGAGATGGAAGACTATATAAATAAACCTGTTGGTAAATATTCAAGAGGTATGAAACAAAAAATCTCTATTGCAAGATCTATAGTTCATAATCCATCTGTTATGTTATTCGATGAGCCTACTACTGGATTGGATGTTAGTGCTGCAAGAATTGTACAAGATTTTATTCTTCAATGTAAAAAAGAAAATAAGATAATATTATTCTCAAGTCACTCCATGAAAGAAGTTGAAAAGCTATGTGATAGAGTTGTTATTATTAATAAAGGAAAACTTCTAGAAAATTGTACATTGCCACAATTAGAAGAAAAATATAATAATGATGACTTAGAAGAAACATTCTTAAAGCTTATAGGAGGTCATTCTAATGAATAATTTTACAACTGTTCTTAAGAAAGAACTTTTAGATATTGTAAGAGATAAAAAAACATTAGTATTTACTTTAATACTACCAATTCTTATTTATCCTCTAATGTTTAAATTTATGTCTTCATCAATGGAAAAAGCTCAAACTGATGTAGAAAAGGAAATTAATATTTATATAGATGGTGATACTGATTCTAATATGGCAAAAGTAATTACATCCTTAGAAAATGTAAAAATACCTGAAGTAGAATCACCTACTGAAGCTCTAAAAAATGGAGATATTCAATTAATAATTAATATACCAGAAAACTTTGATGAAAATATTGCTGCTGGTAAAAATGATACTATTGATTTATTAATTGATGATGAGTCAAATAAATCAATGATTGCAAGTAGCATGGTTAGTGAAATTTATGAAAATTATAAAAACACAATCGTAGAGCAAAGATTAATAGCAAGTGGAGTAGATCCTTCAATATTAAAACCCTTTGATGTTAATATTAAATCTGGAATAAGTGCAGATAATGAAGAGATAAATGCTACTGCCTCAATGCTTCTTACTATGATACCAACATTAATAGTAATATTAATGGTATCCTCCACTGTTGGTATGGCAGCTGACTTAGGTGCAGGTGAAAAGGAAAGATTTACTTTTGAACCACTACTTTCTACCTCAGCAAAAAGATCATCCTTACTTTGGGGTAAAATAACAGCCTTATGCACAATTTCATTTATCGCATTAATTGCAAACCTAGCTGCAATGGTATTCTCAATGCAAAAGTTTATGAGTTTTGGAGAAGGAGAAATACAATTTAATTTAGCGCCAGCAACTATACTAGGTATGTTAGTAGTTGGCTGTCTAGTTTTAGTTGCATTATCAGCATTACAAATTTCAGTAAGTATCTATGCAAGATCAACTAAGGAGGCAAATGCATACTTAGCTGCAATAACAATGCCTACAATGATTTTATCCTTCCTGCCATATATGATGGACGCAAAAGGAATAAATCCTGCATTCTTCAATATTCCTATAACTAATGCAATTTGCTTAATGAAGGAGTTTACTGTTGGAATATTTGATGCCAAACATATAGCTTTAGTTATAGGTTGGCACATAGTATATATAATTGCTGCAATTATATTTGCTAAATTTATGTTCTCTAAAGAAGAAGTTATTTTTAGAAACTAATGTTTTTAATGCATAATTGATAATGCATAATGCGTAATAAATGAAATAATTAAAGAATGAAAAAATGAAATAATTTTCTGGGAAACTCCTTCGGAGTTTATTGAAATGAAAAAAATAAAGGAATTCAGTTTTTATCTGAATTCCCTTATTTTTTCATTTTTTCATTTTCCATTGTAGAAAGTTTGGCATCAAACTTTCTACAATCAGGCCACGTATGATAATTAGCCCCTTCTTTTGAGTGATATTCTATAAAATCATCTATATCAACTTCATATGTTTCAAATCCTTCTAATTCTATTTCAAGCTTGCTATCCTCTAATATATCAAATTTCGTTACTTCTCCAGTTGGTATTGATTCACTTCCATAATAAAAAGTAATCCCATTTTCTATTAAAGTCTCGTATAATTCTAAAATTTTTTCTTTTAAATCTTCCAATGATATCACCTAACCTTTGTTCATCATTAATATTATCTTTCTAGATAAACTCCTAGGTATAAATTTATTTAACAATATAATTATTTTATTTTTAAATCCAGGAATTATTATTAGTTTTCCCTTTTTGAAATCTCTATAAGCAATTTTAGCTACTTCTTTTGGTGTCATTAATGCCTTTTTAGCAGATTCTTTTTTCCTTATACCAGACTTTTCTTGGAATCCTGTTTTTACAGGTCCTGGACATAAACAACTTATTTTTATTTCACTTCCCTTTAACTCCTCATATAAAGCTTCTGTGAAATTTAGTACATATGATTTTGAAGCATAATAAGTAGCCATCTTTGGTCCAGCACAAAAAGCCGCAGTTGATGCTACATTCATTATAGCTCCTTCCCCATGCCCTATCATAATCGGTAAAAATATTTTTGTTAACTCTGTTAAAGCTCTAATATTTACATCAATTAACTTAAGCTCCTTTCCCATTTCTATATCGCTTATATATCCAAAGGAACCCATACCTGCATTATTGATTAAAATATCCACAGATAAATTATTTTTATTCACATAATCTAATACTTTTTCACAAGAGTTATCCTCAGATAAGTCTAAGGCAAGAATATAAACATTAATACTATATAAATCTAATTCCTCTTTCACTTCTTTTAATCTATCTTCATCTCGTGCAACTAAAATTAAATTATTTTTATCTTTTGCATATAGCTTAGCTAATTCATATCCTATACCAGTAGTAGCTCCAGTTATCAATACGCAGCTCCTACCATACGGTTTACCCATACAAAATCCTCCACTTATTTTTATAATAATAAACTTTAATTTTTAATATATCATATTGTACTTTAAATATAAATATTATTATTTCATTATCAAAAAAGAGGCGTATAAAAACGCCTCTTAGGTTATAAAAATAATCTTTATTTAAATCTATACTTTCTAGAAATAATTACAGTGCTCCTATTATAAAGTTAATCATAAATAACGCACTTACTATATACATTATTGGATGAACATCCTTAGCTTCTTTTTTAACTATTTTAGCTAAGCAATATGTTATAAATCCAGCTGCCACACCATTTGAAATACTTCCTGTAAAAGGCATAAATGTTACTACAAAGAATGCTGGCATAGCTACTTCAAAATCGCTCCAATCAATATTCTTGAAGGATTCCATCATTAAAATACCTACTACTATTAAAGCTGGAGCTGTTGCTGCTGATGGCACCATTCCCATTATTGGTGATATGAATAATGATAATATAAATAATACTGCTACTGTAACAGAAGTTAATCCAGTTCTTCCACCTTGTCCGATCCCCGCTGCACTTTCAACATAAGTTGTTGTATTACTTGTACCTAAAAGTGCTCCAATTGATGTTGCTGTTGCATCTGCAAATAAAGCTCTTTCTAATTTTGATGAGAAATTATTTTCACTTTCAAATAGCTTTTCATCATTATCATCAAATATTCCTGCTTTTCTTCCTGTTCCTAAAAATGTACCAATTGTATCAAAGGTATCTGATAAAGAAAATGCAAATATAGTAATTAATACTACTGATATCTTAGATGGATCACTAAATAATCCTGCAAAATCTAATTTAAAAAATGTTGGTGCTATACTTGGAACGCCAAATGAAATTTGTGAAAAATCAGGAACTTGTGTTACATTCATAAATATTCCAATAACTGTAGTTATAAGAATTCCAAATAAAATTGCTCCCTTAAATTTAAGAAGCATTAGTATAATTGTAATTACTAATCCTATTAGTGCCAATAAAGCTACTGGATCTTTAAAATTAGTCATTGATAGATTTACACTATTAAATACTGATGAAGCCTCTGATGTAGCAATTTGATTAGCAGCTTCACCTGTGAAAGTAATAAAGTGTGCTTGTTTAATACCTAAGAAAGCAATAAATAAACCTATTCCACCTGAAATTGCATATTGAAGTGAATGAGGTATAGCTTGTATTATCATCTTTCTTATTTTAGTAGTGGTTATAATTATATTAATAATTCCGCAAATAAATACCATTGCTAAAGCTTGTTGCCATGTAAATCCAAGACCTAATACTACTGTAAAAGTGAAGAATGCATTTAATCCCATTCCAGGAGCTTGAGCAAAAGGTACATTTGCTACTAGACCCATTACTAGTGTTCCGATTGCTGCTGCAATAATAGTAGCTACAAAAACTGCATTCTTATCCATACCTGCTGCTGCTAAAATAGATGGATTTACGAATAAGATATATGCCATTGTTAGAAATGTTGTTAATCCTGCCATTAACTCAGTTTTAACATCTGTGCCATTTTCCTTAAGTTTAAAAAACTTTTCCATAAAAATACCTCTTTCATAATCGAATATTATATTATCATATTATCATTTCATTCGTATTAAATCAATGCTTTTTTTATTTATTTCACTTTTTTCAAATTATAAAGGATATCTTACTTATTTTTCATAAATTTATTTCTATGTAAATAAATACAGAAAATCAAAACACGAATGTTAATCATTTATTCACAATATGAGCATCCGTATATTCATGAAACATAATTTCAAATTTTTATCCATATACTCACATTAAAGTTTTAATATGGTATAATGTATATAATATTTGTATATTTATCTGATATATCTTAAGGAGGCTTTATATGTTTACTATAGCAATTATGAATGTAGTAGTTTATATCAAAAATAATTCATCTACAGATTTAGAAAATTGTACTATTGAGCATACTGGAAACGGTGGTCATCCAATTAAATTAGGTAATATTAAATCAATGAGAGCAACTAATGAAGAAATGTGTATCTCAACCTTAAGAGAAAAATCAAAACTAATTTTTAATTATACATTAAATGAAGAAAAGTATAGATCAACAGTATATGATAATATAACTTTTTCTGATTTTAGAGAAATAGTCATCACAATAACAGAGGAAAATAACAATTTAGTATTTAATACTGAAAGAGTATCTGGTAAAAATATTTAAATTAGGAGGATTTATAATGAAAAGAGAAGTTCAAAAAATACCTGTTCCTGTATTAATTTGGGGGTCTGATTTCAATAGACACAATACTATTCTTTATATAAAGAATCACACTCCTTATAATTTAACTGATGCTACTATTGAAAGAACTGGCATGGGTGGACATCCAATTAAGTTAGGAACTATAAATGCTATGAGTACTGATACTAACGAAGAAATTTATCCATCACCAATTATGGAAAAATCAGATTTAATATTAAATTATTCATTAAATGGTGAAAATTATAGCTCCGTTATTCATGGAAAGATAACTTTAACTGATATAAGACCTCTAATAATTGATATAAATGAAGAAAATGGAGAATTAATTTTTTCAGCTACTCGTATAACTCATGAAGAGATAACAAGATAAGAAATTGTGCTACAACACAAATTCTAATGAATAATGTAAAATGTAGAATTTAGAATAAATGAAAAAACTCCTTGCGGAGTTTCTAAATTTTCTATTTGGAGCTGTTGCGACAGCTCCTTTAATTCTTTAATTTTTTCATTCTTTCATTTTTTCATTTTTTCATTCCGTCATACTACTCTTCGTCTTCTGTTACTCTTCCATCAGAGCTATTTACAGGAATAGCTTCTCCTAAAAATTTAGGTTCTGGCTTTAAAACATTAACATAGAAAAAGTCTTTTAATTGAGCTAAGATTTCACGTTTCTTATAACTATCCATTAATTGATATTCCCTTAGATCAGATTTTACACCATAAGCTTCTATACCTAATTTTCTTGCTATATACAATGCTCTTGGCAAGTGATACTCATTAGTGACTATAACAGCCTTATTAACTTTAAAAATCTCCTTTGCTCTATACATGGTATCATAAGTACTGAAACCTGCATGATCCATAAAGATTAATTTTTCATCTACATTTCCATTCATAATATATTTTTTCATAGCTCTGACTTCGTTATACTCTTCTCTTCCATGGTCACCACTTAAAATAAATGTATTCCCAAGTCCAGCTTCAAAAACTTCTAGTGAAGTTTCAAGTCTATCAGATAGTATATCAGAAGGTGTCCCATCCCCTCTAACCCCAGCACCAAGAACTATTATTGCATCATTGCCACTAGGTATATCTTCAATATTATAAATATACTTTTTATAGCTACTAACTACTGAAATGGTAATACTTATTATTAATATAGCTATTACTATTAAAGATATAAATATTCCCATAACCTTTTTCCCCCATTTATTTAATTTAGCTTTCCTCATAAATTCTCCTTATATTATATTCTCAATTTCATTTTTACGTGAGGTATTCCTGCCTCTTCATATTCCCCTGATACCTCTTTAAAGCCAACAGATATGTATAAATTTTTAATATATGTTTGAGCTGATAATGTTATGTTACTAGTATTATAATTCTTCTCTATCTCTTCTATCGCCTTAAGCATCATTTCCTTAGCTAACCCTTTATTTCTATATTCCTTTAACACTAAAACTCTACCTATAGAAGCTTCTTCGTAAGAAAGTCCTGGTGGTAGTAATCTACAATATCCTATTACCTTTTGGTTTTCATTATCCATAGCAAATAAATGAATGCATTCTTTATCTTTATCATCAAAATCATTCTCACATGTTATTTCTTGCTCACAAGCAAAAACCTCATATCTAGACTTAACTATTTCATAAAGTTCATTTATGCTAAGTTCATTAAAATTCTTTAATCTAAATTTATAATTATTATTCATATAATACTCCTTAAACCACAAATCTTAATTTGTTTATTATTATAATATGTTTATTCTATATTTTCTATAAATAACCAAAATCAGTCATTACAGGCTTATATTAAATTTGTTAAAACTTAAATATGCATATGAGAGATGTATTTGTAAGTAAATTTGACTATTTAAAAGGTATTTTATTTATATTAATTAATTTCAGATAATTTACATATTTTTTAGGTTTGTACCAATTGCAGCATAGTATTATTATTAAATTAATTTAAATGAACGCTGTTCAGATAGGAGGAAATTATAATGATAGTTGAAATAAAAGATCTTGAAAAAAATTATAAAGATTTTAAAGCTGTTAATATAAAAGAATTAAATATTAAAGAAGGAGAAATTTTCGGGTTCTTAGGTCCAAATGGAGCTGGTAAAACAACTACTATTAGCATTTTAAGTGGACTTTATTCTAAGTATTCCGGAGAAGTTAAGATATTTGGAAAGAATATAAAGGAAGATCCAATATTCATAAAAAAGAATCTAGGGGTAGTACCTCAAGACTTAGCTTTAATAGATGACTTAACAGCAGAAGAAAATGTTAAGTTTTTCGGAGAATTATACGGATTAAGAGGAAAAGAACTTAAAGCTGCTGTTCAAGAAACTCTTGAGTTTGTTGGTTTATGGGATAGAAAAAAAGATTTCCCGCCTAAATTTTCTGGTGGAATGAAGAGAAGATTAAATATAGCTTGTGCTATAGTTCACAAGCCAAAGTTAATTATATTTGATGAACCAACAGTTGGTATTGATCCTCAATCTAGAAATAATATTTTAGAAACTATAAAGAAATTAAACGAACAAGGGTCCACTGTGCTTTATACTTCACACTACATGGAAGAAGTTGATACTATTTGCTCGGATATATGCATAATAGATCATGGTGAAATAATTGCAAAAGGTACTAATGATGAACTTAAGGCTTTAGTAAAACATGAGGATGGAAGTATTGCTTCATTAGAAGAAGTATTTCTTCAATTTACTGGTAGAAGCCTTAGAGATTAAGGAGGTATTGCCTTATGAAAATTTTAACCATAGTAAAATATAGACTACTACAATCATTAAGAGATGTACAAAGCCTTATAACAATGATCTTAATACCAATATTTTTAATATTAATACTAGGAAATGCCCTTAAAAATAATGAAGACTTCACTGCAAGAACTGTTGATAAAGTAAATTTATTATATGTAGATAATGATACAACTAGAGGTGCTGAAGCTTTTGAAAACTTTATAACATTAGATAGCCTTAGTGATATCATACAAGTTGAAAAAATATCTAATGTCGATGAAGGAAAAAGTTTAGTTGAAAATAGAAAATACGACGCCTTGGTAGTATATAATGAAAATGCTACTGGTAAACTTGAATTAGTTGGTTCTGAGTATAATCAACTTGGAGTTTCAATAGTAAAAGGAATAATCGAAACATATTCTTCTTCAGCAAATTCAATGGAAGCCTTAGCTAAAATTCAATCAAGAAACTTTACTATAGATCAAAATAATAACTTTCAAGATGAAGCAGTATCAATATCAGGTAAGAAACCTTCTGCTATTGATTACTACTCAATAACAATGCTCGTAATGATAATTATGTATGGTTCAATTTATGCTAACTTTGCAATAGATAAATCTTACTACAAAGCTGTAGGTACCAGATTTAGATCCACTCCATTAAAACTAGGCGAAATATTTATTGGAGAAGCAGTTGGTGTAGTTATTACTATCATGGTTCAAGTATTAATACTTTTACTAATTTCTAACTTTGCTTTTGGGGTAAATTTCGGAAATAGTATGCCAACGATAATATTAACAGCATTTTCATTATCAGTATTATCTACAATGCTAGGTATATTTGCTGTAATGGCCACAAAGAAAGGATTATTAGGACTTGCTCTATTAAATGTTATAGTTCCTATATTTACATTCTTAAGTGGAGGATTTGTTAAAGTAAACTTCGGTGGATTCGTAGGATTCTTAGCTAAACTAACCCCTAACTACTTAGCATCAAATGCTATGTTTAAATCAATTTATGGTGGAGCTACAAATGAAGTTTTCTTAAGTATATTAGGCCTTTGGATTATATCTGCCTTATTATTCATAGGTGCAAGTATAATAGGAAGGAGAGAAAGAATATGACAATATTTAAAGCAACATTAAAAAGATTATTCAGAGAAAAATTAAATATTCTCTTTTTAATAGTATTACCCTTAATTTTTATGCTAATAGCCTTTTCAGGCTCAAATGGAACAGCCCCTTTAAAGGTTACTATTATAGATAATGATAAAACAGCTGTTACAGAAAATATTATTAACAATATTAAAGATAAAGCTGAAATTAACTTTGATGGTGAAGAAACTATACAAGATGATTTAATTAATAATGAAATAGACTATGCAATAGTTATTCCTAATGGCTATACTAATGATCTAATAAATGGGAAAAACCCTATTTTAAAAACTTATGAAGCCAAAGAAGGAAATACTTCTACTGCTATTAAAGCTTCATTAGATAGCTATATTAATATATTAAAAACCTTTGCTAAAAATTCTAATGGTGATGAAGAGAAATTTTATGATGCCATTAAGTACTACTCAGATGGATCTTACAAGGTATCTTCCACAAGTGTAGATAAAGGGGAAGGAAATAAATCCAAGACTGATACTGCTATGGCATTTATAGTACTAAACTTACTATTCTCAGCAACAGCAGCAACTAATATAATATTGAAGGATAGAGAAAAGAACGTATTTACAAGATTATTTACTACACCATTGACTAGATATAAATATATATTCCAAAGCTTACTTTCATTCTTAGTAATTACCTTTGTACAAATAACACTATATTTCTTAGCCTTTAAGTATGTATTTAAATTTAATTTAGGAGATTCTCCATTAAGTCTTTATACATTATTCTTAATATTTGGTGTATTTACAATTTCCCTTGGAGTATTTATAACTACACATTCAAAAGATTTAAGAGTATCTGGAACAATAAGTACTCTTGTAATACTTCCTTTCGCAATGCTTGGTGGTTGCTTCTGGCCAAGAGATATTATGCCAACAGTATTAAAGAATATTTCAAAAATAATACCAACAACTTGGATAAATAGTTCTAATAGTAATGTACTTTATGGTGCAACTTTAAGAAATGAAATTACAACTATAGTTTTGCTTTTAGGAATCTCATTAATCCTATTAGGACTATCCTCATATAAATTAAAAAACAAAGCATAAAATTCTTCATACTTCTGAATTTCCTTAACTTAAAGTAAAAAACTCAGCACTATTTGCTGAGTCTTTTTATTTTAATTTCTAATATTCTTAATAGTATAATGTGTTATAATTCACCTTAATTATACAAATAACTTGCAAGGCTATAAATTTATATAGCAACAAGCTTTAATTGGAGGATATATGAAAATACTTATTTTTGGTATAGTTGCAAGCGGAAAAACAACTTTATCCCGTGAATTATCTTTACAATATAATATCCCTTGTTATGAAGGAGATAGCATAGCTTGGGACCATGAATGCAAGGAAAACTATAAACGCTCAGACTTGGAACAACTAAATATAATTCTAGATATCGATAAAAATGGAGACTGGATAATTGAAGGAACTTATAGAGAGAGTCAAAAGTGTTTATTTGATATGGCAGATAAAATTATTTTCCTGGATACTCCATTGTATATTAGAAAAATTAGAATAATTACTCGATTCATTAAGCAAAAATTAGGGATAGAGAAATGTAACTATAAGCCTACCTTTGATATGCTAAAAAAAATGTTTCAATGGACAAAAAGTTTCGAAAATAAAAGAAGTAAATATGAAAACATACTATCCTCTTATGAAGATAAATTGATTAGAATAAAAAGTACTAAGGAATTACAAGGAAAATTATAAATCATTTAATTAGAATAAAATCATTCCCCCTATTAAAACCAAACTGTAATTTTTCATAAAATATGCTATACTCTATAATAACAATTTAATATTCATATTAGTTAATTATTTAATTGATATATAATCTGTATTTTGAAAGGAGAATAAAATATGCTTGAATATAAATTTGATACTCAATTATTAATTGAAGGACATGATCTTTCAGAAGATGCAATTAATGAATATATAACTAAAAATATAGAAGGTGATTGCTTATTAGCAGTTGGTGATGAAGATTTAATAAAGATTCATTTCCATACTAATACTCCATGGAAACTTCTTGAGTATTGTTCTTCCCTTGGAGATATTTACGATGTAGTTATAGAAAATATGGAACGCCAAGAAAATGGACTACATGGTTAAGTAAGAAGTAATGGTTAATAAGTAAGAGTTAATAAGTAAAAGATAATAAGTAAAAAGTTAGAGGTAAGAAGTAAAAGATACGTCCATTTAATTTCTTGCCTCTTAGCTATTACTTTATAGGAGAATTATAATGGAACTGTGGGATATTTATGATAAAAATAGAAACTTAACTGGTAGGCAAATGAAGAGAGGAAGTAATTTTAATAATGGTGATTATCATCTTGTAGTCCATGTTTGTATTTTCAACTCAAAAAATGAAATGCTTATTCAGCAACGTCAACCATGGAAAAATGGGTGGCCAAATATGTGGGATCTAACAGTTGGAGGAAGTGCATTAACTAATGAAACAAGTTCAGAAGCAGCTGAAAGAGAAACTTTAGAGGAAATAGGATATAAAATCGACTTATCAAATGAACGCCCATTTTTCACTATAAATTTTGATAATGGCTTTGATGATTACTATATTATTGAAAGAGATATAGATATAAAAGATTTAAAACTTCAATATGAAGAAGTTAAATCAATTAAGTGGGCAAGTAAAGATGAAATATTACAATTAGTTAATGATGGTAAATTTATCGACTACTGGTTTATTGAGAATTTATTTGATATTAGAAAACATAGAGGTTCAATGCGAACAATTTAAAACAAAAGAGCTACATGTATTAAATAACTTGTAGCTCTTTAATTAGTAAATTTAAATATATCTATAACTTAATTTTCAAAACTCCCATAAGAGTTTTTCCTTAATTCTTTCATTTTTTCATTCCTAATTTATCTAATTTGTCCATTTCCATAAATTATATATTTAATAGTAGTAAGTTCTTTAAGCCCCATTGGTCCTCTTGCATGAAGCTTTTGTGTACTTATTCCTATTTCTGCTCCGAATCCAAATTCTCCTCCATCTGTGAATCTTGTAGATGCATTAACATAAACTGCTGCTGCATTAACCTTATTTAAGAATTTTTGAGAATTTTTATAGCTATCAGTTACAATAGCTTCTGAATGGCCAGAACCATATCTATTAATATGAGTAATAGCTTCATTTACATCTTTAACTATTTTAGCTCCTATTATATAGTCTAAGTATTCTTTGCTCCAATCTTCTTCAGTTGCAGATATAACATCAGGTATTATAGACTTAACTTTTTCATCCCCTCTTATTTCAACATCCTTTTCTCTTAAAGCTTGTACAATAATAGGTAAAAAGTCTTTTGCTATTTTTTCATTAATAAGCATTTTTTCTGCTGCATTACATACTGATGGTCTTGAAGTTTTTGCATTTACTATTATATTTTTAGCCATTTCAAAATCACAAACTTCATCTACGTAAATATGGCAATTTCCAACTCCTGTTTCAATTACAGGAACAGTAGCATTTTTAACTACAGCTTGTATTAAGCCTGCTCCTCCTCTTGGAATTAAAACATCTATATATTCATTAAGTCTCATCATCTTAGTTGCAGTTTCTCTACTAGTATCCTCCACTAATTGAATTGAAACTTCAGGCAAATCAGATTTCTTTAAGGCTTCCCTTAGTACTTTTACAATAGCCTTATTAGAATTTATAGCATCACTTCCACCCTTTAAAATTACAGCATTCCCAGTTTTTAAACAAAGACCTGCTGCATCACAAGTTACATTTGGTCTAGCTTCATATATTATTCCAATTACTCCTATTGGAACTCTTTGCTTTCCAATTTGAATTCCATTAGGCCTTTTCCACATTTCTATTACTTCACCAATTGGGTCATCTAGTGCTATAAGATCCGTCAACCCTTTTGCCATATCTTTAATTCTATCTTCGTTTAAAGCTAATCTATCTAGCATAGCCTTTGAAGTTCCCTTTTCAACTGCTATCTTTAAATCCTTCTCATTTTCTTTTATAATCTCTTCAGTATTATCTATTAAAGCCTTTGCCATTAATTCTAATGCATTATTTTTTTCTGTCGTAGATGCTATGCCTAAATCATAAGAAGCTTCCTTAGCATTCTTTCCTAATTCATTTAAATCTAATATCATAAAAACATCCCCCTTATTTATTAGAAACAAATAATGTTCCTATTTCTTCTCCATCTAATATACTTAATACTATTCTTGGATCTTCTCCATTTGCTAAAACCATATCTACTCCAGCTTCTGTTGCTGTTCTTGCTGCTGTTAATTTAGTTATCATTCCACCAGTTCCTAAATTACTTCCTGCCCCTCCACAGCACTCTTCAAGTTCTGGAGTTATTTCTATTATCTCTCTAATAAGTTCTGAATCTGTATTTTTTCTAGGATCGGAATCATAAAAACCATCTATATCAGATAATATAATCAATAAGTCAGCATTGACTAGTTTAGAAACTATAGCTGATAAATTATCATTATCACCGAATCTCACTATATTTTCAATTTCATCTATAGCTACTGTATCATTTTCATTAACAACAGGTATAATTTTATTTTCAATTAATGTTTCAAAAGTATTACAAACATTTTCTCTAATATGATCATCTTCAACTACATCCCTAGTTAAAAGTACTTGCCCTACAGTATGGCTATACTCTGCAAAGAACTTACTATATATATGCATAAGTTCGCATTGTCCAACTGCTGCAACAGCTTGTTTTTCTCTTATAGTTTTAGGTTTCTCCTTAAGTTTTAATTTAGATACTCCAACTCCGATTGCTCCTGAAGTGACTAATATAACTTCTTTTCCTGAATTCATAATATCTGACAGTATTCTTGTTAAATTCTCTATTCTAGTTAAATTTATGTTTCCATTTTCATATGTTAGTGTGGAAGTTCCTACTTTAACTACTATTCTTTTAGCTTCTTTTATCTTTTCTCTATTGTTCATTCCTACTATTCCCCCGAATTTCTTTCTTGTTTTAATTATAAATATTCTATAATATTTTTTCCACATAAAATATACATAAAAATTACTATTCCTTAAATTCCTTTATTTTTTCATCTAATTCCTTATTAAAGTACTTATAAATAACCTTAGCTAAAGAATAAATTGGTACTATTACAAAGGCTCCTATAGGACCAATTAAAGTGGCTGCTCCTACAACTAAAAAAATATCTGTTATAGGATGTATTTTCATAGTTTTACCCATAATTAAAGGTACTACTATTCTCCCTTTA
Organism: uncultured Clostridium sp.; assembly: GCA_934746015.1. GTDB lineage: Bacteria > Bacillota > Clostridia > Clostridiales > Clostridiaceae > Clostridium. The sequence continues at coordinate 59,336 of CAKVEW010000011.1, read as the reverse complement.
AGAGTTTGTGCTACTAATACTAAAACTGATAATTTCAAAATCATATTCCATCCTAAAGCTATCGCAATTATATATGGAAGTATTAAAGATATAAAGAATCCAATGAAGGGTATGAAAGCTAAGATAAAGGTTACTGATGCTAAAAGTAATGGATTTATCATTCCTATAACTTTATATCCAATAAACATCATAGTAGCTAATGATACTGCAACTTTTGCTTGACCAATTATATACGCTGATAGGACTTCATCTCCCTCTTCTACTATACTTCGAGCTTTATCTTTATATTTCCTTGGAAATAATTTTACTAATTCTATCTTTATCTTTTCTTCGTCCTTAAGTAAATAAAAAGTTATTAAAATAACCAATAATATATCAGAGAACAATTGAATTCCTTTATTAAAAAGTCTTCTTATATTTGTAACTAATATCACTATGTAATTTTGTATATCACCTAAGAACTTATCATAATAATCAATATTTAAAATGCTTTTTTTAACCACATTACCTATATTTCCAGTATTACTTCTTCCCTCTATTATTTTTAGAAATATTGATTTAGCACTTATAAGTTGATCTACAAAATAATCCCCAAAATATTTAATTATCCCTGCCCCTATAAAGAAGAAGATAAATATTGTTAAGGTTGCAGCCATTCCCCTATTCATATTCTTTTTTATAAATAAATTATTTAATGGTTTTAGTATATAAAACAAAAATACTCCAAATATTATTGGTATAATTACAACTGCAAAAATAACACTTATAATTTTTTTTATTATATAGACATTACTCAATAATATTATCAGTATGGTAAACAAGTTAAAAATAACTAAATATGTAATAACATTTTTCTTGCTCATATTAAATTCTCCTTTAGTTAATTAATAAATTTAGTTTATCCTTATTAAAAGAAAATATTAACATGTAGGTTTTGTATAAATTTTAGCTATTTTTGTATAAAAATCTATTGATTTTTCTTTTAAATATGTATTAAAATTATTTCCTGTGTATAAATATTAATTATTTTGATATAAAGGAGACCAAAATGGAAAATACAACTAAAGATAAATTTCCTCTTAAAACTTCCCTTATTTTTATTATCCCATCTTTAATAGGAATACTACTATTTATGGTTCCTATTAAATTTAATGGAGAAATTACTATACCAGTAGCTTTAATGTCTAAGTTTTTAGCAAACTCCTTAGAAGGTTACTTAACATCTATTATTACTTTAATAATATGTATATCTGCAATATTTAGCATAATTACTAAGGTATTTAAACCAAATTTTATTATAAAAAATGAATTTTTAAATACTTTATTTAATGTAAGTCCAATTTGGTTTATATCTAGACTTTTAGGAGCATTATTTTCTGTTCTAGCTTTATTTAATTTTGGTCCTGAGATGATAATAAATTCTGGAACTGGAACTTTTGTGTTAAATGATTTACTTACTATTTTATTTACTATTTTCTTTTTTGCAGGCTTATTATTACCACTATTGCTTAATTTTGGACTGTTAGAATTCTTTGGGGCAATCCTTACTAAAGTTATGAGACCAGTGTTTACTTTACCTGGACGTTCATCTATTGATTGTATAACTTCCTGGTTAGGTGATGGAACTTTAGGAATATTATTGACTAATAAGCAATATGAAGAAGGATTTTACTCAAAAAGAGAAGCGGCTGTAATAAGTACAACATTCTCAGCTGTTTCTATAACTTTTAGTTTAATTGTAATAGATACTGTTGGGTTATCTAATTTATTTATTCCTTTTTACTTAACAGTAACACTTTCTGGAATAGTCGCTGCTATGATTCTTCCAAGAATATATCCATTACGTAAAATTCCTAACACATATTATAAAAATAAAGAAAAAAGAGATGATGAAGTTATTCCAAAAGAGCATAATTCATTTTCTTGGGGATATAGCAAGGCCCTAGATAAGGCTAGTAAGAATCCTGGCATTAATGCTTTCTTAATAGATGGAATTAAAAATGTTTTAGATATGTGGCTTGGAGTACTTCCTGTTGTTATGGCATTTGCTACTATAGCACTTATAATAGCTGAATATACTTCTGTGTTTCAAATTTTAGGTTTACCATTTATCCCTTATCTAAACCTACTTAAAGTTCCAGAAGCTTTAGCAGCATCTCAAACTTTAGTTGTTGGATTTGCTGATATGCTACTTCCATCAGTTTTAGCTGCTAATTCCATAACTAGTGATATGACTAAATTTATAGTTGCTTGTACTTCAGTGTCTCAATTAATATATATATCTGAAGTAGGTGGAGTTCTACTTGGCTCAAAAATTCCTGTATCTTTAAAGCAATTAATAATAATATTTATAGAAAGAACACTAATTACCTTACCAGTAATAGTTCTTGTAGCAAACCTCATATTTTAAGTGCTTTCATAATAAAATGGAACATATATAATATATTCACTTTTTAGAGTGCATTATATAGGTTCCATTTTAAAATTAATATACTCTTTTTTAATTGTCCTTGGCAAAGTGTACATTTTAATTAAACTCAAGTGGTTTCTCTAACTTTATTATACATGTAATCGCATTCCTTGCACTGCTAGAATTAATCCTTATATTTGTAGTTAAGTCTTGAATCCCCATCTGGATTCACTCCTAGATTGTTTGGCTACTAATAATGAATACATACCTTCTTAATTCTATATTTATTAAGTATCTATTAATTCTATATTCTTTTTAAAGTTATTACAAAACTGGTAACTTTCAGGCTTTCTTATTCGAGAATTAACAACACTATTATTATTAACAATTGCATCATCAAAGTTCACTTCTTCGTAAAAGAAATCCCTTAATTTTTTAATCTGTTCATCACCTTTTTTCGTATGGATAAATATAATTGATGTTCCATTTGTATTGTAATATTGTGAATTGATATCAGCTCCCCAGAAATCTCCAACTGTTATATCAGCCACAGACTTATTGATTTTAAATCGGCATCTGTAACATGACTCTCTAGGCATATAATAAAATGCTTTTCCAATCATTGTTTCGTAAAGATTTTGAATTTCTATCTGTCTATCACAGAAGCCTATTCGTAGAATAGTATTCGTCCTTCCCCATCCATTTTGTTTATACCGCATATTGAATGAAGATATTAGACTCTTATGCAGTTTTTCCTCATATTCTACGAATTTCTTAAGAGCTTTTGGAGAGGTTGGACCATGACAAACTATTTCACATGTAAATAAATTTTCATAATCCCTTTTTAAATAACTTTTTATAGCTGCTATTTCACAAGGTGTTCCAGTAAATAAAACATCTTTCTTATTTTCTAAATCCTTTCTGACTAATTCGTAAATTCCTCTCTTGTCAGACTGAACATATTTACTTCCTTTTATTTTATCCAACTGATTCAATTGATTTACTCTAATAGTAGATACTTTTTTAAAATCACTATTATATGAAGCACCATAGACAATTCCCTTTTTATTTAGAAAGGCTAATGATAAAGTTGTTGAGATTCCTCCAGAAGTACTGCCCTGAACAAGCTCACTATCTTTGGAATATCCCGCAACACAACGGATAATATTATGATTTTCATTACTAATATTTAAAATCGGACACACCTTATCACACAAATTACATTTTATACACTGTGAATGATTTATTACAGGATATAGAAAGCCAGCTTCATTCTGATTAATTTTAATTGCTTTCTTAGGGCAAATATCATGACATGCGGTACATCCACAACAATCAATTCCAACAATATCAATCATATAACTTACTCCTTGATGTTCCCGATTGTTTCGTGATTAGAATACCTACCACAACTTTCAAATGAAATTTTATGTTCCCCTTGATTTGGAACAACAAGTATGGCTGTCATATCATAATTTTTACTTAAATGTTCTAAATCAGTCTTCACAATTAAATCATTCTGCCTTACACGGTCTCCCTGCTTTATATTTTGAATCTCAAATCCTCTTCCATTAGCCTCCACAGTATCAATCCCAATATGAACAAATATTTCGACACCATTATCCATTTGAATTCCGAAAGCATGCCCCGTTGGAAATAGAACCTTCAATACTCCATCAACTGGGGCGTAAATATTTCCGGATTGAGGAATGAAGGCAACTCCTTCTCCCATCATTTTCTGACTAAAAACCTCATCCTTTACATTTTCGATCCTTATCATTTCCCCACTTACAGGCGAAGTAATTTTCAGAGACTTATCTTTAAATAATTTAAACATCTTCACACTCCTCAAATTCATAGTATTCCGGGCAAATATTCAGCTGTCGGAACTGATTAAAATCATGTCCAAAGAAAATTTTTGCATTTTCGTCTTTTTCTATTTTTCTAATTTCTTCAATTGTTTGAAAATAAACTCTTTCATCAAACAAACCGACAGCTGCTTTAGGAGGAATACTGTAATTGTCGATAGTATTTATTGCATCTGAAACAATAAACCATAATTCATCTTTCATATGAAACAACATTCCCAGCAGCCCATGACTATGCCCTGGTAATCTTTTCAATTGAATATATTTATTTAATTGAATATCTTTATCAACTAACCTGATATATTTCATTTTTTTTAAACAATCATATATCTTCATATTATTATCTGGATTCGCATAGAATTCATATTCATTTATATCAATATAAATCTCTGCATGAGGAAATAAATGAATATTTCCAGCATGATCATCATGCAAATGAGAAAGAACAACCGTTTTTATGTCATTCGGTGTAAGACCTAATAATGATAATTGATTTAGTATTCCCTGCTTATTTTTATAATAGAAAGGAAACCTATTGCTCCTATCATAATCACTGGGATTGCTCCCTGTATCATAAAGAATATACTGTCCCTGTAATTCTATCAATATTCCATACTCCGGGAATTTTGTCCATATACTTGAAACACTTTTATTCGTCTTAGTTGCATAGTTTTTCAATGCAACCATCCAGTTGATATCTCCCTCAAGCCAACCATAATCCAAAAAATATACTTTCATACCTACACCTCTAGTGTGTCATAACCGATTGTTTGAAATTTAGAAATTGGTCTATTTGTTAATTTCTTTATCCTCCATCTTTCCTCTTTCACAAGCTCAATATTCCATTCCTCATTATAATATGGCTTATAGACACTTAATGCATCAAAATGTTTAAACCCTAATTTCGTAGGTTCCAGCATATCAATGACTACTTTGGCTTTATTTCCATCAATCTTTAAATCACATATTTTAAAGCTATGATGATTTTGATCTTCCTTAGATTTATTAGAGTTTATAAATTCTTCTATACTAATCCCTGAATTCAAACACTCATCAGCACCGAACTGCTCACTGTAAGTTGTAGTGGCCAAAATACAGACTGAATCCTCCGAAACATATTGATCCAAGAATTCAATTTGCTGAGTATCAGTAATAAGAAAAAATCTTTTAAGACAATCCTCTACCGCTTCTTTATCTGTGCTCACATAACTGTCATCATCTAATTTAACCCTTCTTATATCTTTTGTTTCTTCAAATAATTTCCATCCCCATTCTTTTTTTGCAAGATAAGTGTTTCCCATTTCTGCTTCTAAATCGAAAAGCACTTTTTCAATCAAATCATGGCAAATAACAAACTTATATTTTCCCCCGATAATCAAAGGTGAATACTGATTTTTGACAACCTTCACGAAATAATGGAAAACATTTGCAATTACAATATTCTTATCCTGCTGCTGATATTGAATGATGTTACTAAGAAGATTGTATCGATGTGCAAAATTACCATCTGTCTTTAAAGTCTTGACAACTTCACTTTTCCCTTCATGCTTTCCAACTGTTGAATAGTCAATTACAACATTATTGCTTAAACTTTCTAATTCACATAATGTATTATTCACAAAGTGATTCAGATAATCTTTAACCATGGTAATCTTCATTTTCGTCACATTCCTTTCCTAAAACAAATTCATCATAAGCAACAACATCATCATCCATTGGAATAAAGCGAATTTTTTCTGAAGGAACAAATCCAAATTCCAGTTTTTCAAGTTTCCACTCACCATTTATCTTTTTTACATATAATTTATGTGCACTTGTTGTAACCATAGAATGGATATTATTTCTATTGTATACACGATCACGCAGTCTATGTTCTTCTCCACGAGGCATCAATGCTTCTGCATAATCACCGTGAATGATGCAGTTACCCATTCTATTAGCATGTTCCAGATTCGTTTCCTTATGTTGTTTATATTTTAGAAAACTAACATAATTTCGATTTCCACTTTCTTCAGTGAACTGTTTTACATCTTCTGTCGCAACACTTAATGGAAGATGGAATTCTCCTCTATCAAATCCAAATGTCTTCTTAAATTGGATTTCAAATATCTGTTCTTCATCAGACTGAGGCTCACAGTCTTCTGGAATCACATACCAAGGGGCATCTAACTCTGCTACAATAACAGGCTTATGTCCTGAATATTTCTCTGCTTCCACCAGTGTCCATTTATCCAAAACGAAGTTACTATTTCCATCCGCATAAACCAAGTCAAAACGAATATGGCTAATTTTCCACCCTTCACCTGTTTTCACATAAGAGTTACAATAGACTCCGCCGAATGTAAACGGAAACACATTGATTCCATCATCAATCGCCATTATACTTTCAATATAGGCACTTTGCTGTCCTTTGCCTTCTGTATTTGATCTGGCAACAAAATTCCATATTGTTGATTTCTTTATATTACATTCAGGTCCTGGCCACTTCAGCATTTTTATAATATTTTCAATCCCTTGTGCCTTTCCTGCTGTGCTATATTCAGCAATACAGTCTTCTGTTAAAATTTCTCTTAAGATCTGTAAATTATCACTTCTTAGAGCATCCACTAATTTCGCAAAACATAAATAAATAGCTTTTCTGTTTTCTCCTGAATAAAAATCTAGATATTTATCTAAGTATTCCTTATTCATTTTTCTCTCCTTTCTATTATTCCATTGTCTTGAATTACTTGCTTGTACCAATAGAATGAATCCTTGATATATCGTTTATATGTACCTGATCCATCATCATTTTTATCTACATAAATCATTCCATATCTCTTACTCATTTCACCTGTTGAAAAACTGACCATATCAATTGGAGCCCAAATTGTAAGACCTAGTATTTCCACTCCATCATTTTCAGCTTCCTGCATTGCCTGAATATGATTTTTTAAATAATCAATACGATATTGATCATGAATTCTACCATCTTCAGTAAGAATGTCTTTAGCTCCTAATCCATTTTCTAAGATGAAAATAGGCTTTTCATAACGGTCATACAACATATTCAAGGTATATCTAAATCCTAGTGGATCAATCGGCCATCCCCATTCACTTACTTTGAGATAGGGATTTCTTACAGCATTAAATAAGTTTCCTTGGGCTTTTTCCTGTTCATCTGGATCTGTACTGGCACATCTACTTTGATAATAGCTATTTCCAATAAAATCAACTGTATTTTTCAAGATATCTAAATCGTCCTTCTCCATATTGATTTCGATATTGTTTTCTTTCCAATATTTTTTTATATAATATGGATAAAAACCTTTTGCTTGAACATCGCTGAAAATATAGGTATTCCAATTTTTCTTTAAAGCAAGGAACACATCTTCTGGTTGGCAGGTTAGCGGGTACCAAGGACCAGATGCAATCATACAACCAATTAAGGCATCTTTATTATTTTCATGACAATATTTAACTGCAGCAGCACTAGCAACAAGCTGATTGTGAACTGCCTGCCAAATTGTCTGTTCCTTGTTTTCTTTGAATTTTATAACTCCTCCACCGCAAAATGGTGAGATAAGCATAACATTGATTTCATTAAAAGTAACCCAATATTTTACCTTATCTTTATAATGATCAAGTATTGTTTTCGCATATTTAATGAATGCTTGGACTGTAACTCTACTTTCAAAACCATTGTATTTTTTCGCCAAATGCAACGGCATTTCATAATGGCAGATTGTTACTAAAGGTTCGATACCGTATTTATGCAATTCATCAAATACATCATCATAGAATTTTAGCCCTTCTTCATTGGGTTCCTCTTCTAATCCAGTTGGAAAAATACGTGTCCATGCAATTGACATACGGAAAACCTTAAATCCCATTTCTGCAAACATCTTGATGTCTTCTTTATAATGGTGGTAGAAATCAATACCACTATGTGTTGGATAATTTCCTTCTACATTCAAGTCAATCTTTCCCTTCATTCCATGCATCAAGGCATCTGAAACATTGTATTTCTTTCCACCTTCTAAAACTGCTCCTTCTATTTGGTTGGCTGCTGTTGCCCCTCCCCATAGAAAACCATCTTTCATTTTAATCTCCCTCCTAACCATTCAAAGAAAGAAGGAGTCCCAAAGAAATCTTTCTATCTATATGACTCCTTCTGAATAAATTTCAATTAAGTTAAGTGTAGTAACTAATCAATTAGCTTTTCTATTTCATTTAATAGATTTTGTACGCTTGTTCCGATAATAATCTGCAAATTGTTTCCCTTTTCAATCAGACCTCGTGAACCGAATTTTTTAAAATCATCCTTTTTCACACTCTCTACATCGGCAACTCGAACTCTTAGTCTTGTGGCACAGCAAGTAATATCTTCAATGTTCGATTTTCCACCTAATGCTTCTATAATTCCCTTCGCATTTTCATCTGAATTGCCAACTGGTGCAACTTCATCAAATTCTCCTTGAATAACCGGTTCTCTACCAATTGTTTGATAGTTGAATTTTCTGATGAGAAAATCGTCAATCAAGAAAAATGCAACACCAAATACTATACCTATCAAAGGAATCAAATACCACTTAGGAGCATTACCTAGTACACCAATAATTAGAAAATCTATAATTCCTCCAGCAAATGTCGCAGTAATTCTAACTCCCAACAAGTAGCAAACAGTGTAGCACAATCCATTTAAAACACAATAAGTTACAAAACATAATGGAGCTACAAATAAATATGAAAATAACAACGGTTCGGTAATACCACATACAAATGATGTAAAGCATGCACTGATTAAAATACCAGCAGTCGCTTTTTTTCGCTCAGGCAATGCATTCTTGTAGATAGCTAGTCCGATACCAACCATTGCGAAAGTATCTATTGTGTAGTTTCCCATATTGAATAAACCAGCTGTTACATTTTTAATACCATCTGTCATCTGAGCAAAGAACATAGCTTTATCACCACTTACAACTTCACCAGCTAATGTAGTATAAGTGCCAAATTGGAACATAAATGGTGTACAGAATACATTATGCAATCCTATTGGGTTCAATGCTTTAACAATAATTCCATAGAAGAATAATCCAACACTTGTATTCTGTGTAATTACAAAATCAGCAAATGCAGTAATTATATTGGAGATTGTAGGCCAGATAAATGTCAAGACAACTCCTAAAACAATACATAGCAATGAGGTAATGATAGGTACAAAACGCTTAGCTCCGAAAAATGCCAGATAGTCGGGCACCTTGATTGTATGGAACTTATTATATGCCCATGCAGAAACAAGTCCTACGGCAATACCTCCAAATACACCTGTACGCAATGTATATGTACCTAATACTGATTGATATAATGTTGTATTAGATGCAACAACATCAGAATTTAGTCCTAAAACAACACTAATTGTTACATTCATAATCAGATATCCAGCAACGGCGGCAAGCCCAGCTGTTCCTTCGTGTTTTTCAGCCAACCCAATTGCTACCCCAATTGCAAACAATAAAGATAAATTACCAAAAATTATACTTCCAATACCAGAAAACATTGCTGCCACTGTTGGCCAAATTCCCGATGTCAACCAAGGGGCTATTCCTGTCAATGTTGTTGATGTCATAGCCATACCAATTCCATACAGTAATCCGACTGCAGGAAGAATCGCTACTGGAACTAAAAGAGTTTGACCAAACTTTTGGAAAAATGTAAAAGCATTACCTGATCTTTTTTTGAAACTCATATTTTCTCCTCCCTTTTATTGATTAATATTAATTTTATCTGATGTCTATCTTCATATTACAACCATTATTTTCAATTGTCAAATCATAATATGATTATTTCCTCCTTAATAAAATCATTTTATGATTTTTTTCTCATATAATGCACCCATTATAATTCAATATATGATTTTTCATATTCAATTATCAAAAAATATGTTATAATAATCAAAAATAAAAATGTGAGGAAATTTTATGATAATTGACCGTTGGAACAAAATTATAGAAATCTTAAGTACAAATAAGGAGATCAGAGTTGATGAACTTGCCAAGCTGGTAGATGTTTCCATTGCTACCATCAGACGAGATATCAATCAGCTAACTTCAAGAAAAATATTGACCTGTAAGAATGGTATTGTTTATTCAAACCAGCTAACATCTGCTCTTGGACCGGAATATGTGGTAAGTGATATTATTTATATGAGAGAAATACTGAATGTTGATAAGAAACGACATCTGGCTCAATATGCGACAACTCTAGTGAATGATGCTGATATTATTTACATTGATGCTGGTACAACAGTGAATAAAATGATTCCATTTATTACAGCAAAGGATGTACTCGTTGTCACTAATAGCATTTCAGCTATTCCTTTATTATTGAATGCTGGAATTAAAGCTTATATCTGCAGAGGATATATCGCAAATGGATCAGATGCAATTTATGACTCAATCACTGATCAACTCAAAGATATCAATATTACGAAGGCTTTTCTTGGAGTAGGTGCAATCAATAAAAATGGATTCTTTTCTTCTTCAAAGGATTATGAATTAAAAAGGGAAGTAATATCAAATTCAGATGAAGTTTATATAATTGCAGATTCCTCCAAATATGAAAGAACTGCTTTTAGAAAATTCGCATCGTTTAATGAAGCTACGCTCATTACAGATGCTAAGCCACCTTTTGAGAGTGAACTAAAATACATTGTAGTTGATGATGATCTTCTTGCTAATTAAAATATATAATTAAAATCCATCATAAATAATTAGAAGATCTTTACTTTCTATATGATAATAAAATTAACATAAAAAAATTTCGAGAGTCTCCTAGTCACCCTTCCCAGGCAGAGGTAATCTAAGACCTGATGATGAAAAGTTAAAAAAGCTCTTGAAGAAGAATAACACTTTCAATAAATAAATTGAAATGTTAAAAAAAGTAGCCATCATCTTTAAAATGACGCCTATGTCAAGGACAATATAGTAAAAGAACCTATAATAATAGATTCTCTTTTTTAGAATGATATAGGCTTCATTTTATAAAGACAGCCCTTTTATTATTACAAAAAGAAAAATAACTTATCCGATTAATTTCTACAATTATTTTACAATTATTTTCATAAGTCTTGTTAGATCTAAAGCTTGGATAGTATTAACTATGACTCCTTCTAAATCTTCTATTTCAACATCTATTCCTGTTATATCACAAGTCGTAAAATCTATCTTATTTAAATTAGTTTTATTCAAATAAGCATTAGTTAAATCTGATTCATTAAAAATTACCTTATCTAATTTTGTTTGTTGCAAAATACCTTCTGAAAAATTACATTCATCAATAATTACATTTTTAAGCTTTGAAAAAGAAAAGTTTATATATTTACCTATAGAATTACTAAATAACACTTCTTTTATATTACATTCATCAAATTTTGCTCCAAGTAGCTTACAGTTAATAAATTCTACTCTATGAATGCTTCCTCCACTAAAATCTACATTAGATAAATCACAATTTTCAAAAACTGAATCTATTAGATCTATATTTTGTAATGAACAATCATTAAAAATAACATTTTTAAATTTACAAGAATCTATAGTTAAACCTCTTTCCTGCAAGTAATCTATGTCTATATCCTCTATTATTTTATTTTGTAATTTATCAAAATTAGCTATTTCATCTTCTACTTTATTTAATTCTTCAAGTTCATCTATAAACTTAGGCTTTTGTATCTTATATACCTTTCCCATCTATTATCCCCCATCCTTTATGTGCTTTCTCACAATTTAAAATTAATAATGCAAAATGTGAAATTAAGGAATAAACTCCTAAAGGAGTTTCTACAATAAATATATTTTCTTTCAAATTACATCAATATTTATATATTTTTAATTTTGCGTTATTTCGATATTTCTATACTAATCTACTAAGTTCATTTATTAATTCTTAGTATACTTAGCCATATAAATATTATAACCTACTATAAAAGAAAATAAGAATGTCTTTTTATTTTACATAAATTATATTTAGAGATTAAAAATAAAGTAGATGTCTATTGAACCGCCCCCTATCTACTTGACAGGGAGCATTTCATATGAAAGCCACTTTATTTACTTATTTATTTAATTTAATAGTAAATGCTTCATTGTTATATATAGATACCTCTTCTGATATATCATAATATTCTATTTCATAATCTTCACTAGTTAATATTCCGTCAAACTCAATCATAAATTCTCCTGTCTCACTTAAATATCTTGAAGTATTTATATATTGGGAATCGAAATTATCAATAGTTGATATTGTTGTATTATTTGTCTTATCTATAATTCTCTTAGGTGCTGCTAACAATCCATAATCTGATTTGAAGTATATCTTAGTTTTTTCACTACTATTTTCAATCCTTGTAATTGTAATAAAATCCTTACCCTCTTTAGATTTTAATATTGTTTCACCATTAATATTTAATTTACTAGACAAATTATAATCTTCTATTACATTGTTATCTGAGGAACTAATATCCTTTGGCAGTTTATAAGAATTTCTTTCATATGGTATAAAAGTAAGGGATTCTGTATCTTCAAATACTTGCTTAAAGCTAGTACTAATGTAAAGTCCATTATCTCCTCCAATTCCGCCTCCATCCTTTGGTATTATAAATCTTCCCTTATCATCTAAAACAATAAAGTATAAGTCAATACCTCCAATATATCCTTGAATCGTTGTATTTATAGGTGTTGTTATTAATTTATTTAATTTTGACCCTTCATAAATACTGCTTAAATCTATATTTAAATCATATTCCTTTACCATTCCTTTTAACTTTTCATTACTAACTGGTATATCAAAAGTCCAATCTCCTGTAGTAGTTTCAGTTTCTTTTATATCTCCTATTTCATTAATTTTTATTGAAAGCATAAATTCATCTGGTATATATACATATCCTCCATATAAGTATTTCTCTTGTACTTCCTTAGGTACTATAGAATTAAGACCTACATTATAGCTAATAACCCCTGTATATATTTTATTATTATCTGAAAAACTTCCAAATCCTCCATATCCAAATGTAGTCAGCTTATCATCTATTTTTATTTCTTTTGTTAAGAAATATGGTATATCCTTCATAGGCTTTTCACTTTCGATTGTATAAAAGATAGCCAATTCTATTCCATCATAAATAACATTTGTTATAGTTGTCTTTATTCCATTGCTTTCCTTTGTTATATTTAAATCAGATGAATACTTATCATAATTCTCATATCTATTAGATTTAAATATTTCTAATAGATTTGAGATTATAGGAATACTTGTTGCATAGGTAGTTATTGTATTTCCAAATATAATAGCAATTGCAAATAATGCTACACATATTCCAGCTACTTTTTTAATGTTATAATTTCTCTTAGTTTTTATATTATTTATACTTTTATCAAATATTTCATTTATGTCTTTTGGAATATATGAATTTTCTAAGTTTATCTTTTCTTTAATTATCTTATCTAAAGTATCATCAGATATTTTCATTTAAATCTACCCCCTCAATAATTTCTCTCAACTGTTGTCTTGAGCGTGAAAGTCTTGATCTAACAGTTCCATCAGGTATGTCTAAAACTTTAGCGATATCTTTAGTCGACATATCCTCAAAATAAAATAGTACTGTAACTATTTTTAAATCCTCACATAATGAATTTATAGCTCTAGTTAAATCAATGTTTTCATATACATCTATATATATTGATTGATTAATTTCTTTATCTAATGATATTATTCTTTTATTTTTTCTTAATATATCCTTACACTCATTTATTAGAATTCTAATTATCCATGTTTTAAATAACTCATTATTTTCTAATGTCCTAATTTTTTCATAAGCCTTTATTATTGTATTTTGAATTGCATCTTCTATATCATACTGATTATTTAGGATACCTCTCGCTACTTTATATATGCTCAACCTATTCTCATTTATTAATGCTAAAAAGTTTTCTTTATCCCCCTTTTTAGCTTTTTCTACATTAGGCCTCTTCTTATAATTTAATATTGAAATAAGCTCCATACTCCTCCTCCTAAAAAATTCACTTAGCTAAGTATTTCAATTATTAGACTGATATCCCTTCAATAATGTTCATCTTTTTTATAAATTATTTCAAAAAAAATAGGAATTGCATAATTATCTTATACAATTCCCATTTATTATTTACTAAATTTGTCTTGCTACATTTACTGCTTCTTCAATACTTTTTAATGCTCTACGAGCTCTAACTGCATCACCTATTACATGGTATGCTATATTATTTTCTTCACAGTAATTAGAAAGCTCACTAAAGTCACGTGATCTTGCTCCTATTGCTACAACTACTGAATCACATGGAACTTCTTCAACATTTCCATTTCTATCAATTACTATTGATTTTTCTTTTATTTCAACACATTTTGCTTCTGTTATAGTCTTTATACTTTCATGATATAAACTTTCCATAACACAAATCTTTCTTAATTGTCCTAAGTCTTTTGCTACTTCATTAAGCATTTCTACTACAGTTATATTATTAACTTTTCCTGATAAGTATTCAGCAACTTCCAATCCTACTAAGCCTCCACCAATAACAACTACTTGTCCAGTTGCCATTGAAGTACCTGCAAGTATTTCATGGGAGTTAGTTACATGTGGTAAATCGGCTCCTGGAACTCTAAGTTTCATTGGTTCTGCACCTGCTGCTATTATAACTTCATCTGGATTTATATCTTTAATTACATCTACTGTAACAGGAGTTGAAAGTCTAATATCTACTCCTTTTCTTTCTGCAATTTCTCCCATAGAGATAGCAGCTTCCTTCATTTCTTCTTTTCTTGGAGCAGCTCCTGCTAAAACAAATTGTCCACCTAAAGAATTAGAAGCTTCACATAATACTGGATTATGTCCTCTATCCTTTAATTCCATAGCGGCTTGAAGTCCTGCAACTCCTCCACCTACTACTAATACTTTCTTAGGATTATTTGTTTTTTCTAAAGTAAATTCTGCTTCTCTTCCTAAAGCAGGGTTTCTTAAGCAAGTTATGAAAGGCACATCAGGTGATGAGAATCCATCATAACATCCTTGATTACACCCTACACAACGTACTATGTCTTTTACATTTCCATTCATAGATTTATTACAAAACTCTGGATCTGCTAATTGTGCTCTACCGATAACCACCATATCAGCTTTTCCATTCTTTATTATTTCATCTGCTTGCCCTGGATCATTTATTCTTCCAACTGCAACAGTTAACATTCCTGTTTCTTTTTTAATTCTTGCTGCATTATCTACATTAAATCCTCTTGGTAAATCTACTGGAGGAACTTCAAATTTTATAGCAGCACTTGAGAAGTTTCCACGAGATACATCTAATGCATCTACTCCTGCTTCTTTAGCCCACTTACAGAATTGAATTACATCTTCTATAGTAAGTCCATCTTGTACATAATCATCATGTGCATCTATTCTCATAAATAAAGGCATGTCCTCTGGAACATTTGCTCTAATTGATCTTATACATTCTAATAAAAATCTAGCTCTATTTTCTAGACTTCCACCATATTCATCTGTTCTTTTATTAAATGCCTTACTTAAGAATGAATGTGGTGTATAGTTATGTCCTGCATGGAACTCTATTGTATCAAATCCTGCTTCAACTGCACGTTTTGCTGCATCTCCAAAAGCTTTAACAGCTTCATCAATAGTTTCCTTACTAGCTCCTGGAACTATATAATTATCAGTAACCTTAAATTCACTTGGGACTACTACCATTGAAGTAGGGTCACCAAATAATACAGCAGATCCCCCTAACCATAGTTGAACGCCAGCCATAGCTCCACCTACATGAATTGCATCAACTAACTTTTTTAAACCTGGTATATATTTATCATCTGAAATTGATAAGAAAGTTTTAGGTGCTGCTTTGTCATAAACTGAACAAACCTCAGTAAAGTTTAAACCGTTTCCACCATTTGATCTTGCAACATGGTAATTTATAATTTGATCTGTTACTTCCTTGCCATTTCCAGCCATCTTTGTGCCCATAGCAGGGAATATAACACGATTTCTCATTTCCATTCCCCTAATTTTGATTGGACTAAAAACATTCTCAAACGCCATTTCATTACCTCCAAAAATATAAATTTTAATTTTACTCCCGTATCATCATTATATTTCTTTGTTAAAAATAAATCAATATGTTTAAAACATTTTGTTTTAATTTAGTAAAAAAATAAAAAATGCCCCTTATTTTTAAACAATAGAGCATTTTTATTATCTAATTTTTTTCTTTTAATAAGCTTAATAGTTTTTTTATATAAATTAGTCTTTTTTCTACAGTAGATATTATTTCTTTGTCATAATCTCCACCTTCATTAGTAGCTGGATAAGTAATAGATGCCATAAATATTGTTTTTTTATATCTAAATTCTTCTTCACTACAATTCAGTACATTTTTTAAAATACTATATAACTTTTTATTTTCTTCATTAGATCTTTCAATTATTTTTAAATCCATTTCACTCTTTTCCTTTGCAGAGGAAGCTTCTTTATTCATAACTAAAACACCTGGATACCTTAAGCAATATTCTATTATTTCATTCGAACATTTAATTAGCTTTTCTTCATCACTAATACTATCGTCATAAAGGGCTGAATAGGCTTGAATTATATTTTCTAAATAAAACTCTTTAACATAATTTAACATATTATCTTTACTATTAAAATAATAATTTATTGCACTAACATTTACTTCTGCTTCTTTAACTATAGATCTAATAGGGACATTAGTAGTTCCATTTTTACCAAAAAGATATAATGCTTTATCTAAAATTTTTTCTTCTATCCCCTTTAATTCTCTCATGATTTCACCTCTAAAAATTCAAACTATAAATATTATATCAATTAAACTTTTTTATATCAAAATTTTTAGAAATATTTCTTACTAATACTCTTTATACTAAATAAATGGTACACATAACTTACAATCATCTATTGGTGATTCTATAAGTTTACACTTGATATCAAACACCTCTTTTATAAGCTCCTCATTTATAATTTCATTTTTTGCTCCTTGAGCTAAAATATTTCCATCCTTTATTGCAACTATATTATCAGCATATTTTAGAGCATGATTAATATCATGAATAACCATTACTATTGTTCTATTTTCTTTTTCATTTAAACTTTTTAAAATATTTAAAATTTCTAATTGATATTTTATATCTAAATGATTAGTTGGCTCATCTAAAAGTATTATGTCTGTATCTTGTGCCAAAGATAAAGCAATCCATGCCCTTTGTCTTTGTCCACCTGATAAATTGTTTAAACTTCTATCCTTTTCTTCAATTAATCCAACCTCCTTTATAGACTCCATAACTATCTCTTCATCTTTTTTGCTCCAAAAAGAAAACAGATTATGATATGGATATCTTCCTTGCTTTACTAAATCATAAACAGTTAGATCCTCTGGTGCATTACTACTTTGAGGAAGCATAGATAATAATTTAGAAACTTCCTTTGATTGCATCTTAAGAATATCTTTATCTTCCATTAATATAGCTCCATCCTTAGGCTTTAGTATTCTTGCTATGGCCTTTAATAATGTTGATTTCCCACATCCATTTGAACCTATTAATGCTGTAATCTTTCCCTTTTCTATATCTAAATTAATATTATCTAATATAATATTTTCATCATAGCTTAACTTTAAATCCTTTGCTTTTATCATAGCTATCTTCCCCTCCTGTAGTTTTTTCTTCTCTTAATTAAAAGGTATATAAAATAAGGTGCTCCTATAAAAGCTGTAAATATTCCTATTGGTAAGTCTTGAGGATAGAATAACCACTTAGATGCAAAATCCGCCAACATTGTTATTATTCCACCTATAAATATTGAAAGTGGTATTATATTTTCAAATTTAGAATCTACTAATTTTCTAGCGATATGGGGACCTATTAATCCTACGAAAGATATTCCCCCTCCAATGGTTACTGCACCTGCTGATAAAGCTGCAGAAATTCCAAGTAATATAAGTCTACTCTTATGAAGATTATTTCCAAGTACGATTATAACTTCATCTTCAAGCTGATGAAGATTTAAATCCTTTATAAATATTATTGCTAGTATAGTGAATACAGTAAACATAATCATTATAAGTTTTGCATGAGTCCAATTGGCTCCATATATACTACCAGTTATCCAAGTTGTAGCTTCTTTTATAAATACTACTGGTCCATTGACTATTAATATATTAGTTATAGCTTTAAAAATAGCAGAAACTCCAATTCCTATTATAATTAATTTACTTGTAGCTGAAGATTTTCCATTTATCAGCAATATAAATAATAAAGCTATAAATGAAAAAGCAAATGTGAATATTGGCATATAAAGTATTGATGTTGTTAATGAATTATTTTTAGGATTTGTAAAAATAGTAAGGAACACTAACGCTCCTACTGCCCCACCATTTACTACCCCTAGAATATCTGGTGATGCTAAATCATTTTTCACTACGCCCTGAAGAATGGCTCCTGATAATGATAATGATGCACCAACAAAAAATGCAACAATAATTCTTGGCAATCTTATATTCATTACCAAAACAGATGAAAATCCTGTATCAATGCCCACTATACTTTTTATAGCATCTAATGGACTAACCATTACTTCTCCTATACATAAAGAAAAGATGAAAATTAATATAGTGCTAATAAATAGAGCTACAGTTAATTTAATAGTTTTTTTGCTTGTATTAATCAATTTTTACTCCTCCTTTTGGCAATATATATGAAGAATGGTCCTCCTATAAGTGCAGTTAAAGCCCCAACTGGAACTTCCTTTGGATAAACTATAAATCTAGACAATATATCTGCAAGTAACAATATTGAAGCCCCTGTAAATATTGAAAATGGTATAAGCCATCTATAATCAGTTCCTATAAACTTATGAACTATATGTGGTGTAATAAGTCCAATGAAGGCTATTGGCCCTGCTAAAGCTACTGATATCCCAGATAAGATTGCTACTATAAGTATTATAAAAGCCTTTAAATAAAGTGTTTTCATACCTAATGATCTTGCCATTTCTTCTCCTAAAGAAAAGACATTAAGTTTTTTCCCAAGAAATAATGTAACAATCATAAGTATTACTATTATTGGAATAAACTTAACAATTATATCTAGCTTCTGCCCTTCAACAGATCCAGTCATCCAATAAATAACCTGTTCTAAAGCAGTTTCATTTTTATATAAAATTCCTTGTGATAATGAAAAAAATAATGCCCCTAGGGCTGTTCCACCTAAAGTTAAATCCATTGGATTTATATCTCCAGAAAGACCTCCACACATTATATAAACAAGTATAGATGCTAATAATGCACCAAAAAAAGAAACCCAAGCAAGGCCTAAAGAAGATATCCTAGGAAAAAAAGTAAGAGCTATAACTAAAGTAAGCACTGCTCCTGAATTAATTCCTAATATACTAGGCGAAGCTAATTTATTTCTGGTTAATCCTTGAGTCAAAAGTCCAGATACTCCAAGTGCTCCCCCAACTAAAAGTGAATTTAAGGTTCTTGGAACTCTTGAAGATCTTATAATGATATGCTCTTGAGAATTGTTAAAATTCATATATGAATCTATCAATGTTCTATAAGAGGTATGTATAAAACCTTTTGTAATACTTAAATAACATAAGATAAGAGTTAATATTACTAATAAAAAAAGTAATATTGCTTTTCCTTTACTCTTATTAAGAATAATTTTCATATAAATTCCTCCACTTACAACTAATAAAAAAATATTATCATTTGTTATTGATAATCTTTATCACTAATGATATCATAAATGAGTAATAAAATATATATAAAATAAACATTTATATGTTTATAAATTATAGGGGGATCACGTATGCAAAAAAAACTATTATCTGCAATTTTATCAAGTGTTTTAGCTATTAGCTTATTTGTTGGTTGTTCTAATAAAACTGAAACTACAACTAGCACTAATACTAGAACTATAGAAGATTCTATGGGTACAACAGAAATACCAGAAAATCCAAAGAATATTGTTATATTAACAAATGAAGGTACTGAAGCTGTACTTGCACTTGGTGTTAAGCCAGTAGGTGCAGTTACTGGATTTGGTGGAGACTGGTATGATCATACTAAAGCAGAGCTTGAAGGGGTTAAACCTGTTGGGAAGGAAACTTCTGTTAATGTAGAAGCTATTGCTGCTTTAAAGCCTGATTTAATAATTGGTAATAAAATGAGACATGAAAAAATATATGATCAATTAAAATCAATAGTTCCAACTGTTTTTTCAGATACCTTAAGAGGAGAATGGAAAGATAACTTTGAATTCTATGCTAAGGTTTTAAATAAAGAAGCAGAAGGAACTAAAGCTATAAATGATTATGAAGATAAAATTAAGTCAATAAGTGAAACATATAAGGACAAGCTTAATACAGAAATATCTCTTGTAAGATTTATGGATGGTAAAACTAGAATTTATCTTGGAGATACTTTCTCAGGAACTATACTTAAGGAGATTGGCTTCAAAAGACCTGCAACCCAACAAGGAACAGATTTTGTTGCTGAAATTGGAAAAGAAAGATTAAATGAAGCTGATGGAGATGTAATGTTCTATTTCACTTACGAAATTGGTGATGGAAAAGGAATGGCTAGAGAAGAAGAATGGCTAAATGATCCATTATTTAAATCACTAAATGTTGTAAAAAATAATAAAGCTTATAGAGTAGATGATACTATTTGGAACACAGCTGGTGGTATAAAAGCTGCTAACTTAATGTTAGATGATTTAACTAAGATGTTAGAAGAAGGTAAAATCTAAATTAGCTAAAATATAATGAGCTGTTTTATTCAGCTCATTTTTTATTTATATATTAATTAATATATATAGTGTAATATAAATTTATAATTATATAAATCTATGGAGGGCTATTATGAAATATGAAGTTTTATTATTTGATGCTGATGAGACCTTATTTGATTTTAGAAAATCTGAAAAATATGCTTTTAAAAATGCAATTTTAGAATTTAATATACCTTATAAAGAAGATTATCATCTAAATATTTACTCTGATATAAATACAGCTATTTGGAAAGAATTTGAAGAAGGTCTTATATCTCAAGAAAATCTAAAAATTGAGAGATTTAAAAGATTCTCTAAAGCAATTCATACTCCATTTAATGAAGTAGATTTTTCCAATTCATATATTAAACATCTTGCTGATGCGTCATTTTTATATGCCGATACTTATGAAGTAATAAGGAAATTAAGTAAAAATTATAAGATGGCTATAGTTACTAATGGTCTTAAAGATGTCCAAACTAAGAGAATAGGTGAATCTTCAATAGCTAGGTATTTTGATAGCATTATAATTTCTGAAGAAGTAAAGGTATCAAAACCCAATCCCGAGATATTTGAAATTGCTCTAAAATCTTTAAATTATAGCGAAAAAAATAAAGTATTAATGATTGGAGATAGCTTAACCTCTGATATTAAAGGTGGAATTAACTTTGGTATAGATACTTGTTGGGCAAATTTCAATAATACTAAAAACTTAACGTCAATAACTCCTACATACCAGATTTCAAGTTTAATAAACTTAATAGAATTATTAAATAATTAAACTTTAAGTATATATTTGTTTTCTTTTTGAAATACTAATTCAGAAGTAAATTTTAGGAGGATTTTTATGAAAGAATTACTTTTAGCACTATTAATAATGACACCATTCGCAAATACTAATATAATTTCTAATAATCAAGCTATATCTACCAATATAGGTATTACTGAACCTGCTGAAGCAAAACAAGGATATAATGAGGAATATAATAGGATTTTTAACAATATGAAGAAAGCAATGAATGCTGCAGCTAATACAGGAAATGTTAATTTAGATTTTGTATTAGAAATGATACCTCATCATGAGGGTGGTATAAACATGGCAAAAGCAATAGTTAAATATGGTTCAAATCCAGAAGTTAAGAAAATTGCTGAAAATATTATTACTTCCCAAAGTGCTCAAATTCCGATTATGCAAGAATTAAAAACTAAATTTGAGAAAGAAAAACCTTCAAGTAAGACCGATTCTGAAAAATACATAAAAGAATATGATAAAGTGAAAACCTCTATGTTTAGGGAAATGCAAGATGTTAAAATTACTGATAATGTAGATGTTAATTTCCTTCAAGAAATGATATATCATCATGAAGGTGCCATTGGTATGGCAAAAAACATCTTAAAATATACAAAAGACCCAGAACTTAAGAAATTAGCTGAAAATATAATTTCTACACAAAGCAAAGGTGTAGAAGAAATGAGATCACTATTGAAAACACTATAAATTAAGTAAAAAAAAGGTAGTGCCGCATTAATTATGATAGCAGTTGCTATCTTTTTCTTAATAAGAGATACTGATGGATTAATTGAAGTAAATTCATTTATTGTTCCAATACTAATTACTACTATTAAACTTATTACCTTTTAGTATTTATTATTCAAACAATATAATTTTATTATAACCATAAAAAGGAATTAAATTAATAATGGAGCTGTTGCCCCGGTAGTTTATTTAGCTACCTTTTGCAACAACCCCATATAAAATTTTACATTTTACAATTTTCTTCATTACAGCGGAATTTAATTTAACTTGTTTAGATAATCCTTTAAATATGTCTCTGGTTCCTGAATTGTCATTCTTGCAGTAAGCTTAACACCCTTACGCTCAAGTTCCTTAAATTGTTCAATCTGTTCAGGAGTCAATTTCAATGATTGCTTAACAACAATCGCTGTCTCACTATCGCTAATCATATTACCGACATTAATCTCTTTAATATCCAATCCCATTTCGATTAAATCAAGTGCGTCTTTTGGATTTTTAAGTAGTATCATAACCCTCTGAGAGGCATATTTTCCATTTGAAATATTCTCATATGCCTTCTTTTTTGTAAGTATAGACGTATTAATACTGCCTTGAACAGCCATTCTTAGGATACTTTTTTGAAATTCATTGTTCGCAACTTCATCATTAATCACCATAATCCTACTGGCTTGTAAACTGGTGCTCCAAGCAGCTGCAACTTGTCCATGTATGAGTCTATCATCAATACGTATATGAATAATCCCCTGCATAGTAATATCCCCCCCTTTGTTCTTTAAATGAATCACAAAATTCCAATTAGGCTACAAACAATACCTAATGCCATACATAAGAAAATCATTTTAGCAGGAGTAATATTTTTCTTCTTTTGCAACCAGTATAAGAATGCCACAAATAATACTGATAATAGGCTAGGCATAATTTTATCAAAGTAAGTCTGAAGTTCGACAACAACATCACCAGTCGTGAAAGACAATGGAGTCGTAATTTTTAATACTGATGGAATCATAGCCCCCAAAACAGTTAACCCAACTACGGAAGTTACATTGATGATCCTATTCATTGCTGAACCTAATGAATCAACCAATTTAGTTCCCTGTTCATATGCCTTTAAAATCAAGATTCTATCTAATACCAGTCTGTAAAAGGTATGAACTCCAAAGTACAGAAGGCATCCCCAGGGATTTCCTTCTAACGCCATATATGCAGCAATAGAGCCGAATATCATTCTTGTTAACGGACCGTATAGTGGGTCGCCAATACCTGCTAGAGGTCCCATTAAACTTGTTTTAATATTTGTAATTTCCTGTTCTGAAGCACCACTTTCTTCTAATGCACAGTGAATACCCAGAAGAATCTGTGTTGTATGTGTATTACTATTGTAAAATTGCGTGTATGTTAATGCACGTTTCTTAATTTCTTCCTCATCATCCTTATACAATTTTCTCAAAATTGGCAGAACTGCAAAACCATAGCCCATACCTTGGTAGTTTTCATAGTTCATGTCTATTTGAGATGAAAATATCCAACGCCAATAAACTGATAAAACATCTTTCTTTGTAAGTTTCTTTTCTTCTTTATTCGTCATAGCTGTCACCTCCAGTCAAACTAACTCCATTATTTTCTAGTTTCAGATTGATTTTGTAACTAATAATCGCTAATGCCGCACCAACAATCGCAACTCCAAGCATAGGCACTCCTAAATAAGCGAATAAAACAAAACCGATTAAGAAATAAGCAAAATAATCTTTTAATGGCATAGTTCTCATCAGAATCACAACTCCCACCGCTGGAATTAATTTTCCAGCCACGCCTAATCCTGCCTGTAACCATGCTGGGAAAATTCCAACCAGCCCCTCAACAAATCCGGTACCGAAAACAATAGCCAAGAATACAACGATTGTTCTGTTTAACCCAATCGGTAAAACTCCACCAAATGCAGAAAGTTCAAATTTTCTCCACTTTCCCTCTTTCAGAGCCTTGTGTCCAATATGAACAAAAATATTATTAATAAAATTAACCAAAGTACCAATCTGAGTGTATAATACAGCCAATGTAACGGTGATGCTTAATAATATCTCCGGATCCTGACCGGTTGTAACAGCATAATATACACCCAAAATAACTGCAATACGATAATCAGGGATTGATGCTCCGCCAAATTGGTAAACACCCATGAACAGAAGCTGGAACGTACCACCAAAAAATAAACCCATAGACACATCACCCATAATAAGTCCCATAACCAAACCAACGATTACCGGATATGAGAAACCTATATCAAATGTGTATGCTTCATAAGAAAAAAATGTTGTAAATAGCAAAATTAGTACCACTTGTAACGTTTCCATATTTTCATCCTTTCTACTATAATAATTTTATGGTTGCTGTACCTAACATCCAGTTAGGTTATTACCCATCTCGTTTGTTACTTCCATGATGAGGATACCCCTCCTCTACACAAAGTCAAATCTAATCATCTTCATCTAAAAAATAAAAGTCCATTTTCGCAACGCCATCTTTACCGATTTTAATAATTACGTCCATTATCTGTGATAGACTATCCTGGCTTAAAATGCAGCATTGCATCAGCATGGGTAAGTTTAATCCACCAACAATTTCTACTTGCTTCTCGCTTTGTAAAGCAATTTCAGCTGCTACTTTACACGGAGTCCCTCCTAAGATATCATTGAAAACAATAATTTCATCCTCTTTGATTCCATAAAAAACCTGCTTGAATCTTTCCGCATAACTATCGCTTGATTCACCTTGATGGAAAGATAGGAAACTAATGTTATCTGGCGTCCCCATAAACATGTTTATCGTATCTTCCATCCCCTCAGCAAACTTTCCATGAGTTGCTACAATAATATGAATCAATTATTGGCACCTCCCTCCTTTTTTGTAATACTTGATTTTAAGTATCGCCACTTTCACTCTCTGCACTATTTAAATAAAGGTATTATATTTCAAGTATTTAAATAGTACATATATTTTAACGAACACATTCCATAGCTATGCATTCGATTAAAACCTTCCTTTATCTATAATCACATTCATTTACTTCTCTGTCCGCTGATAATACTTCCAATTCTTCGGGAGGATTACCGCAATCAGGCACTTCCATCAACACTCCACCTTGGCTGGCACTGACATGTGCAGTTAAGCCCGGAATATTATATCTAGCTGCTTGCCATGCATTGGTTGGAGACAATTTACCAGTCATATATGCCTGGCAGAAATCATCCACCATAAATTTATGTGTTCCTGCATGTTTTGTTTCAAGAGGTATTAATTCTTCGGGTATTCTTGAAAGCATTTGTATCGGTGCTTCGCCAGAGCCCCATTTCCCTCTTGCGACATTCTGAATAAAGCCTTTTTCACCTTTATGTTTCGTTACCTCAAATGGATTTAAAAGATCGCTAACATCCTCATATATAACATCATCCGGTGCATCATCAGGCATCGTAATAAAGGAGTGTTGATTAATCGAACATTCATAAGATGCCTTTGTGCCATGGAAGTTAGATATATATGTTTCTGGACTACGCCAAGCAATTCTCCTGTTTTCACTGATTCTTACAATCGCACCATTATCCAGTTGCATCAACATAGAAGTATTGGAGAATTTATTATCCCAATAATTCTTACCTATGCCGAATATATCCGAATCTATTTTATCTTCATACCCAAACGCTGATAATTTTACGGCATGTGCGTTAGCTGCTGATAATACCATTGATGTCGAATGTGTTGGATAGAAGAACGGTGGTATACCCGCAAACTTTTTCCAGTCCTCCCCCTCCGTATATTTATACGTATCATATAAACGTTTCATATCATGGTTATATTGAGCTTCAGCATATACCATATCGCCCATTTCACCTGATGCATATTTTTTCCTGCAGAAGATAGCCGCTGGTCGATAAATACCTGTTTCACCCATTGAGTATGTAAGCCCAGTTTCTTTCACTAGTCTTACAATTTCTTGTATTTCTTCGATGCTTGTTGCCATCGGAACAGCACTATAAACATTTTTTCCGGCTTTTAAAGCAGCGATAGCCATTTCACCATGCTGGTTCCTCTGCGAAAAGATAGCTACTGTATTTATTTCGGAAGATTGAATCATTTGTTCAAATGAATCAAATATTTTATCCACATGGAATTTTTCATCATATTCTTTACATCTTTGTGGAATTTTATCAGTTATGGCCACATATTCAACTGCTGGATGCGCCTTGAATAATGGCACGAAGTATCTGCAAAACTGTCCACAGCCAACAAAACCTATTCTTATTTTTTCCTTCATAAACTAATCCTCCTCGTCATAGCATTTCTGCTATTTGTCTGTTTTTCGATTTTAGTTTATCACCATTTATTAATTTAAAATTGTACCACTGTTGATTCAAAATATGTATATACGTTGCCTTCTTGAGTTTCCAAAATTTTATACACCAGAACCCGACTCTGTCATCATCTATATTAACAACTTTCCCCAAATAAAGCAGAAAATTTTATCTTTCTCAAATATAATTCCCACAAATATTTCCAAGCATTTAACTAAAGTGTCTCCTTCCTCCACCTTGAAATCCCGTCTGACACAATTTCCTAAATGATGTCTTGACTACCATTATCCATATCGACGATAGTGATGTGACAAAACGTAAACTTTTATACCATGTAAATGGATATACGCTACCGAACTCGTAACCGCAGGAAATACAAGGTATAAACCGCCTCTGTTTTACAAAGGGTAAATGGATGATGCCTATCTGTATCTCGTAAAAGTACAAATTACTTCATCCAAAAAAGACATTTATCTTGTCCTTGTCTATGGTATTACGGAGCATCCTATAATACTTGCAACTAACAAAGATATCAATTCAAAAGATGATGTGATAAAGATTGCAAAACTATATTCTTCTAGATGGAATATTGGATAATATTTCCGCCGTAAGAAGCATATGTTCCAGTTTAAAAAATTCCGTATGCGGAAGCTGAAAGTGATCAATGCTTTAAATTTTTATCTCGCTTTATAGATGGCATTTCTGGGACATATTTGTATGAAATCAGAAGCAATATGCTTAAAGCTACAATTATGCAGACAGCAAATCCGGTCAAATAAAAGAGTACATTCAGCTATTACCAACCGACAATAGGTATCTTCGGCATACTATCGTATGCAAAAGATGGCATCAGGCTCTGGTTTATGACAAAACGTCCTACAATACCGTCAGATCTACATTAAGGTTGTCTGAATAGATAAAAGAATATGTCTTCCAAAGTCCGGTTCCGGCAGAACTTATTAAGGTGTTTCTATTCATAAGGCT
This sequence comes from uncultured Clostridium sp., assembly GCA_934746015.1. GTDB lineage: Bacteria > Bacillota > Clostridia > Clostridiales > Clostridiaceae > Clostridium. The sequence continues at coordinate 31,328 of CAKVEW010000011.1, read as the reverse complement.
ACCATTCTATCCTTCTAAAAAAGTCGTCAAATTGGTACTTTAGATAGATATATTCATTTCCTAATTACAGTTTACGCAAACTCAAGACGTTGCCGATTCGAAAGAAAGAACCTCTCCCTCGCTGTTGAAATATTATCAATTTTTATATTCAACATACATACAATTTTAAAAACATTGATACAATATTTAAAAGCATATTTCATCTATAATAATACTATGCAAATTTAAATATACAAATTTAAATATACAAATTATATCTCACTATCCATTGCTGTCAGAAAGTAAATTTGCATTCTGTCTGTGCCTCTGGCACACCACTAACTAAATTAATAAAGGAGGTAATTAATATGAATAAGAAATTAAAAGTGGGAATTCTTGGATGTGGTGATTTCTCGGCATTTTTTGTACCGTTATTTCAAAACCATCCATATGTAGAAAAGGTTTGCGTTGCAGATACTGACGTCAGACACGCTAAAAAGTTTGGTGAACAATTTAATGTAGACTACTATCATTCTTTAGATGAATTACTTAAAACAGATGTGAATGCAGTAGCGATTTTTACCCCAAGGCACACCCATGGTCCACTGGTTATTCAGGCATTAAAAAATGGACGACATGTATATAGTGCTGTTCCTATGGCTTCTGAAATTACACATTGCCAGGAGATCGTTAAACTGGTTGAAAAAACTCGCCTTACTTATATGATGGGTGAAACTTGTATCTATTATCCTTGTTCCATGTTCTGTAAAGAAAAATATTCTGATGGTGATATGGGTAAATTTGTTTATGGCGAGGCCCAATATTATCATGATGTTTCTCACTTTGAAAAACACCATCAGGAAGATTTAAAAGCCATGGGCGTACCGCCATTCTTCTATCCTACTCATTCATTATCAATGCTTTTAAATGCAACCGACTCATATGTCACAAAAGTTACCGCAATTGGCTATGAAGATACTGAAGATGATTTAATCTTTAAAAAGGGCATAAACCTATGGGATAATACTTTCTCTAATGCTTTCTCGCTAATGAGATTATCAAACGGTGGTGTAATCAGAATCAATGAGTGTCGAAGAATCGGATGGAAAGCGCCCAGTTCCTCTATTTCCTCATTCTATGGCACAAAGGCAGGATATCAATTTTCTAATGCTCAACACCTATATGTAAAACTTGTAGAAGGTGGTTCGCACGAAAATGGTGTTCATCTTGAGGATGTAAGTGATTACCTAAATCCGGTTGATATGACTAATCATAGAGAATTACCTGATTTTAAAAACAAAGTAGCTAATCATGTGTGGCAAAAAGATAGTTTTGCGCCGATTCAAAATCCCGAAAGACTTCCTAAATCATATAAAGGTCTTCATAACGGCCACATGGCAAGTCATCAATTCTTAATCGATGACTTCTGTACAGCCGCTTACAATCATACATTGCCTTCTGTAAACGCATGGCAAGCAGCAAGATATACCATTCCTGGTATTGTCGCTTATAAATCAGTGAAAAGCGATGGTGTTCCTATGGATGTACCTGACTGTGGTAATCCTCCTGAAAATTGGTGAGCATTGTCGTCAATGTCATTAAATTAAGTGGACAGAATTAGATCCCTATCCTAATAAAAGATATAGGGGTCTTTTTTATTAAAAACAATTGACAAAAATTCAAAAATATGTCGCTGATTTTACTATTGAATGAGCAATGAAGTAGGGAAAGTGGCTCTTGTAATTAAGTAAATATTTATTACAAGGAGAACACATATGAAACCAAAGCAAGTAAAAAAATATTTCTAAATCAAATTAATCGAGTAGCTAAAAGACCATAAGCTTTTGTTAAAATGGTAGATTGTTCTACTATAAAAAATGCTCTTGTCATTGTAGATAAAGGATATGAATCCTATAATAGCATGGCTCATATACAAGAAAAAGTCTGGAAATTTCTTATCCAAATTAAGGATGATTCCTACGGAATCAAAAAGGGATTAGATTTACCACTTCAGGCTTCTTTTGATGTGGATATAACTCTTAAACTAACAATAAAACAGAGCAAAGAAACCAAAACTTTGTTTAAAGGCAGAAATCATTATAAATTTGTTCTTTCTAATACAACATTTGATTATCTTCCAGTCAAAAACAAAAAACATGAAAAGACTCAGTTTTATGAATTGAAATTTCGTATTGTTCGTTTTCAAATAACAGAAGATACCTTTAAAACTATACTGACTAATTTAGAAGCCGTTATTGCAAAAATATAATTACTATATGTCCCAATAGATACATAGTTTTAACTGAATATATTTTTTTGCAGATGAAGATCTGCCTATTTGTTATGCAATAAAACAGAGAAAATAGTTACTCTTATTGATTATGGGTATCTCTTTTTACTTTTTTTGTGATTTTTTATCTCGATATTTTCTAGGCGATACCCCATATCGTGTACTAAATCTTCTATCAAAATGTGATTGATCATAAAAACCGGTAGCCATTGCAATATCACAGATAGACATTTCGCTATGTACCAACATTGTCTCTGCCCTTTCTAATCTAAATTGCAATAAATATTGGGTAGGAGACATTTTTATATTTTTCATAAATATTTTATATAGATATGTCCTGTCTATATTTAAATAAGAGGCAATATCTTCCACAGTTATTTTATCAAAATAATTATCTTCTATAAAAAGAATTGCCTTGCTTATATAATAATCGGCTAAATTTGCGGTATTAGGTCTTTCAGAATTTTTACCAATTATTTCGCTAATCACAAGCATAAAGTATCCGGTCACATCGTAACCTCGTTTATTAACGTTTTTACTTGCATTCAGCATATTATAAAGATTAGAAAGCATGACTTCAGATAAATCAAAAGAAAAAGTAACTTTTTTATCGGAAAGTCCCGCATGATAAAGCAAATTCTTTTCCCCATATCCTGAAAATATCACATAAATATATTTCCAGGGCTCTTTCTCATCTGCCACATAATAGATTGGTTTACCGGGTATAATTATTAATCCTTGCCCGGCACTTAGTTTATATTCCTCATTATTTACATAGTATGTCCCTTTCCCCTCTAAAATAAAGCTGATAGAATAATGTTCATAAAACCTTGTCTTACATTGATGGTTACTCTCGCATACTGTCAATCCGCATTGTGTAACATAAATGTTGCCGATTTGAGTTTTTTGTATATCATAACGTTCTCCAAAATAGCTCATAGCCACTTCCTCCTGCTTTATTTATGATTATATTATAACACATAGCTTTTTCGATTTGCGATAGTCTATTTTGTAGATCGTCATTTTGTTTTATCATAATGGGTGCTTCCCTAGTCAAAATATTATAGTAGGTCTAAAATAGAGTACTAGTTAGATTTCGACTAGAAAATGTCACTTTACATCTGTATTTTTGTTTTAGAGAGTGAAGATAGCAGGAACTGTTCAAAGTAGATATTAGCCCAAAAGAATACCAGTCTCAAAGAAATGATTTTTATTTTCCAGATTTAATAGGGCAGTTGTGCCTGAACTACGGTAATCAGCATATGCTCAAGCATGACCTTATACAAGGTATCTCATAGATAAAGACCAGCTAATAATAGTCAAGTAAAATATTAAAAAATAATTTTAATAAATAATCAACCATATCATATAAAGGATATCCTCTATCAAAAATAACAATACTTTTATTATGGTCTAATTTATCATGTATTGATTCTATATATTGTTTAGCAATTTTTCTTTCACTTATTCTATATTTAGTAATTCTAGCATCTACAACAATATCATTTAATACATCATATAATGCTGACGCCGTCGCAACTACTGTTTTTCTCTTATTTTGATTACTGCTTAGCCCAAAGTATTCACCACATTCTTTTGTATCGGGCACTTGTAAATTAGTTCCATCTATAGTAGAATATTAAAACCATTCCAAGTAGCTAATTTTTTTAACTATAAAATTTGTCAACAAAAAGCCTACATAATTCAGCAAAAGCTTGTGATGATATATTTTGTCTTGCCTTTGAAAAAGCTTGATTTGTTATGTATGGAAATTTTAAATGTTTATAATCTTCAATCAAATCAGCAATTTCAGAAGATATAGATTTACATAATGCAAAGCAAACAAAAAGAATAGTGTTCGAGAAAGATAATTTTCTATTTCTTGAAAATGAATTGCCTAAACTATAAGCTTATTTAAATTCGCTTGAAGTAATTAAGTTTTTTGTACCCTCAAAAATTGAGGATAATAATGTAATATTTTTCATAATATAAACCTCGCTATAAATTTTTATCTATAGCGAGGCTGTAAATTTTTCCACTATTGTCAAGATTTTTTTATTATTTTTTACTTTTTTCTTAAATTGACGACATTGATTGTACGGTGGATCCAAAGGGATAACCATTAACCAAAGGTTAGGTCTTTTGTGCAAGAAGCTCAAACAGACGCTTCCTCTTTGTCTGGGGGTCGCCCTCGATATGAATCTTAGAATAGATCTGATTCTAGAAAAAAATGATAATTTTATACATCTTTCTTTTTTACAACAACTATTATATTTAATATAAATATAATTAAGCTTATTATTGAAATTCCTATTAATATATCATTCCAATAAGTCCAATTCAAAGCATTATTATCTGCTAATACACCTTGAAATATAAGTCCTGTATACATAGCAACACCACATAAAACATCAATTATTAAATCATAAGTATTTATTAACTTTCTAATTACGTTATTATTAATTAAATTCTTTCTAATCCTTATTGCCTTATAAAAATTAATACATACTATAATAAATAGTATTATATAAGCAATAAACACAAATTGAAAATTATTCATCACATTATCTAAAGGCTTTACCTCTAACATATCTATTCCTCCTAATATAATTTTATAAAAATAATTACATTATCCTTACTTTTCTAAATCTATTGTAAGCTGCAATAATCTCTTGTTTTCTTGGTAAGGCTAAGCTTCCTGAGCCACCCTTAACTTTATCTATTGAAATTAATCCTTTTCTTTTTATCTCATTATATGCCTCATCTACTACTTCTTCTAAAGATAGATTTTTATTCATTGAATTATCTTCTATCCATTTCATAATAGCTCCAATAGCATTTAATTGTTCATTATCTACTATTTGTTCTACAGCTCTTAAATCAATATTTTCATTATTTATACTTATATTACTTAAACCCATAGTTTTTATTTTTACGCCCTTATAGGTACTTTCTATAGTGCCTTTTTTAAGTTTTCTATTAAAATCTATTTTTATAGATATATTTTTTTCTTCAATTCTCTTATTTATTTCTCCCCTCATAAGAGATTTAGCTTCTTTTGTAACATCCTTTGCTTCATAATTATCCATTTGTATAACACAATCTGCTACATCAAAATAATCTCCTGAGCTACCTATAACTAATATAGTTGAAATATCTTTTTGATTATATAATGGTTTAACTATTTCAATAAATGGAGTTATAGGCTCCTTTTCCTTAGAAACTAATCTTTGCATTAAGTCATCTCTAATCATAAAATTAGTGGCCGATGTATCTTCATCAATAAGTAAAACTTCTGATTTAGCTTCAATAGCCTCCACTATATTAGCTGCTTGTGATGTACTTCCACTAGCATTTTCTGTAGTAAATTTTACTGTATCTTTTCCATTAGGAAGGTTATCTATAAATAATGATATATCTGTATTTTTAATACTTCTACCATCCTCTGCTCTTACCTTAACAGCTGTTTCATCAGTAATTACAAATTCTCTTCCATCGCCTTCAATATGATTATAAACTCCAAGCTCTAAAGCATTTAAAAGAGTTGATTTACCATGATATCCACCACCAACAATTAAGGTTACTCCCCTTTTAATTCCCATTCCTTTAATTAATCCTCTGTTAGGAAGATTAAGTTCTACTTCTAATGATTTAGGTGAAATAAATGGAAGTGCATTTTTTAATGGTCTTTGTGATACTCCACTTTCTCTTGGAAGTATTGCTCCATTTGCTATAAATGCAATTAAATTCTTTTTCTTAATTTCAGTTCTTATATATTCTTGGTCTTGGACTAATTTAACCCTATCTCTCACTTTAGCCTTATTAATATTCTCATATATTAATGTATTTTCAACTATACTTGGTATAACATTATATAAGATCTTTTCTAATTCTTTAGCTAATACAGTTCTTCCTTTTGCTGGGAAACCAACATAAAATCTAGCCTCTATATTATCCTTATTTATTACTATTGAAGTTCTCTCTAATATCTCTTGTGGACATCTGCTTATAGTAATTAATCCACTTTTCCCTGAGCCAAATATTTTTTCTCCAAATTTATTTATGTTAAAATTAAATAGTCTAGTTAAGAAATCTGAAACTGCTATCTTTTTATAATCTTTATTTATCAACTCTTCTGGGAATTTAGCTTTATCTCTATTTATAATAATTCTTAATCTTGAAGGAGAGGCAAAAGGATCTCCTTGAACATGATCAATGCTTAAAATATAATTATTAAAATCATATTGTCCTTGTAAATCCTTATAAGCCTTATATCCTCTTCCATCTATTCTTTGAAGTTCACTTTTTAAAATTATAGAATTTTTCATGGCAATACCTCTTATAATTTATTAAAATATTCGTCTATTAATTTTTCTCCCATTCTTCTATACATATTACTCATATTAATAAAAGAACTAAGTAATAAAAAGTTTTTTTGGAATTCCTTATCTTCTTCTACTTTTTCATTTAATATCATATTTTCAATATTATTTAATTTATCTTCTATTGTTTTTTCTACATCATTAAAATCTTCATTATGTTGTTCTAAATATAAGGTATATAATTCCCTTATTGGATACTTTTCTCCATTCTCAAAGGTTGTAACTATCTTATTTAATGAACTTTTTATATCGCTTATTGATAATCCACCTTTTAAATTATATATAAGGCTCATAAGTATTAAATGTTCTTTACTATACTTTTTATTTTTTATAGACATTAATAATTTTCCTTTAGCATAATTATTTACCATTGTCTTCGTTAATGCCTTATCATCTTCATTTCTTTTACTATCATTAAATTTACTATCAAATAGCTGAGTAACTTGATCCATATATAAATCTAATTCTGGTATTTCCTCTAAAGTTAGTTGATTCTGCAAATTTAGCTCTTTAAACTTTTCCATTAATTCATTTTTATCCATAAATTCCTCCATGTAGTTTTGCAAACTACTTATTAATATATCTATATTAAAATATACTAGTAATCAATAGATAATTCAAGAAAATTAATAAATTTTATATATTTTTCTAAAAATTTAAGAGTTTTCTAACTTTGACTTTTTAAATGCACTTTATTAATATATAAATAACAAGACATAGTTTTCAAAACTATATGTAGAGGGGTGTTCATTTTGGAAAAATATTTAAGAGAACCTATTAATAGTCTAACTCATTGGGTGGGTGCTATTCTCTCACTTTTTGCTTTAATTGCAATGTTAATAAAAGGAATAGCTAGTAATGCATCCACCACAGCAATCGTTTCCGTTGTAATATTTGGTATTAGCATGATTATGTTGTATAGTGTATCTGCAACCTATCATGGAGTTATAACTAGTGATAAGATAATTTTCAGGCTTAGAAAATTAGATCACTCCATGATTTTTATATTAATAGCTGGTTCTTACGCACCATTTAGCTTAATCGCTCTTGGTGGCTCTAAAGGAACTGTTTTCTTTACAACTATAGCATCTATTGCAATAGCTGGAATATTATTTAGAATGCTTTGGTTCGACTGTCCAAGATGGTTTCAAACATCTCTTTATATCGGATTGGGCTGGGCTGCAATTTTTATGATTAAACCTTTATCACAAGTATTAAATCCTATTAGCTTATTTTTATTAGTTTTAGGTGGAGTATTTTATACAATAGGTGGAATTATTTATGGTCTTAAACCTAAAAAGCTTCAACTTGGTAAGTTTGGTTTTCACGAAATATTCCACATATTCATTATTCTAGGAAGCTTATGTCACTTTATTTGTGTATTTCTATATTTAATATAAAAAAGCATAGGAATTTAAAATGAAAATGCTGTTGCATATAGCGAAAGGCAGATCACACTGCCTTCCTATTTTATATATATTGCTGGCCAAAGCGTCAACATCGCCTATTTCCATAATTTTAATCGCAGAAGTCATGATTCCGACGAATCCCTCGATAAATTCAAATATCTTATTGGAATTACCAAGCACATTTATTTCGATTACTATCTTGAGAGAAAAGTATCTGAAAGTTCTTCTTACTCATCAAAGTACAATACATATTCGAATATATTATCACCTATAAAATCGTATATTTTCTCGGAGGTTTTCGCTCCCATTCCATTAAAAATCTTTCCTAAAAGAAAATTTGCCATCTTTTCGCATGTATTTACGCACACTGAACAATTAGTAAAATAAGTCTGTCATACCTTAATATCCCTCTAGAGTTTGAGACACATATCTATAGCATAAGGTTGAATTGACCGAAGCATGTAAGCTTACTTCAAATAGCATCTTTTGTTTTTAATTTAAAAATTGTTCTTTCATAACTTCCTATAACAGTCATGACATCTCTCATTTCTCAATGTTGTTTAATAACTCTTTTACATAAAAGAGCATTTCCCTCAAGCTTTGAGAACTTTTCTGAAAACTGCATAAAGGTAAATATTATAAAATCTTCCTCATTATGTAAAACTCTATAAGAAAGTTTAAAAAAATCAGTAGAGCTTGTGTAATATAACACTTACCTACTGATTTTATACTTTTTGAATTACAATAATTTATATTTCGTCATCTTCATTTTTTACTTCATCGCGAAAGTAATAGGCTGAAATACTTCTGTCTGACCTGTCTTACTTACAGTGTCTTCATTTATTAGATAAACTTCAACACTATTTTCATCAGTACAGCTTACCAAAAGGTATTGTTCAACGAACTTCAAATCTCGTGGTGTTTTCCCACAATTGAATTCATAAATTTTATGTGGCATCCCATATTCATCATTTTTAAAAACAATAATCATGTCTCTTCCACGCAGTGATATGCATAAATATTTTCCATCTCTACTGATAGCATTTCCACCACTTGAAGTTTCAATATCATCCACCAATAGAATCTCATCAATTACTCTAAAATTTTCTATATCTAGCACAAGGAGCTCGTTGGTCTTTTCTGTATTAAGGTAAGCCTTTTTCCCATTTGGATGAAAAGTCATAAGGCGAATATTCTTTTCTGGATTCTTAGGGAAATCGATGATTGTTTTTAAAGAAAGATTTATATCTTTATACACATAAAGTTGTTGCAAAGAATTATCAACAGAAACAATCTTTTCCTCGCCTACGAAATGAATATAGTGGGATTTGCCGATCTTATCATATCCATCTCTCTTATGAAATACTGTTGTCTGGAGTTCATTTTTCTTTAAATCATAAACGCTGTCAGCACCACTTGCGTAGCTTGATAAAAGCAATTTATCTCCGACTACCTCCCCATAGCTATAAAAAAGCTCCGTTTTATATGTATAAAGTAACTTGCCCGATTTATCGTAGAATTCAAGCGTAGAACCTTCTGTGTTTTGAACTGAAGTAATTAGCTTATCGTTATACTCAATGATAAGATTTGATTTTCCATTTAGAGGAATAACGCTCTTTTTTTTGATAATTCCTTTTTCGGTATCTAAATAAAGCTTAATAATACCTTTATCTATGACATTGTTATTTCCATATGCTGAAAGAAAAATATTTCCCCCTTTTTTACTCATTTATTTCTCCTCCCTTTTGTCTAAAAATCTCTTGGAATCTATAAGCATTATTCCATATGGCTTTTAATTCCCTATATGAGGTTTATTTTTTATCTGTCAATACCGATGAACATATCACCTATCAAAACTTTTTTATTGAAAATATTTGTAAATGTTAACCAGACAATGAAACGACATCGTATTCCCTCAAGATAGAAATCTTATAAAAATAGATATTAATCTTTAAACTTCCTCTTTCTAAAAATTGTTAGAAACATTTCCTTACAAGCTTAGTATTAGTTTAAATATCCTTAATAAACTCTTCCATACAAGATTTATATCGCTCGATTGTCTTATCACACCATGTATCAAATTCAGGGTCTTCTATCTTTTGCTCAGGATGCTCTTCCATATAATTAAGGAACATTTTTAAACCTGTACGAATGTCGATTTTCGGCCTATAGTCCGGATAAAATTGCTTTACTTTAGAAATGTCAAAGATGTTAGAGAAGTGCTTATCACCATGAATGGAACCTTTCCAATCGTATACCTTTGAATTATCAAGGAGATATGTACTTATATAAATCGGCTTATAATCAACATCAAGCAAATCCGCCAAACTTTGATAAATCATATCCCATGTCATTGTTTCTGGATTCATTACTTGATAAATTTCTCCGACCGCCTTTTGCTCTGCAACAAGAGAGCAAAATAGTGGTGCAAAATCATTAGCATGTGTACATGCCCATACACCCTGTCCATCACCATGAATGATAACTTCTTTACCTCTTATCATTCGCGATACAACACTCCAACAAGACTTACCTTTTATACTTAAAGGAATACGACCTTTTGAATAAGTCTGTGTTGGACGAACTATAGTAAGTGGGAAGCCTTTTTTGGCTTCTTCAAGTAAGAATAATTCAGCAGCTTCCTTATTTTGTCCATAATCATAAAATTGATTACCTCTTTTCATTTCTTCATTCACATTACAAGTAATGCGATGGTCAAGAACATCAACTGTACTGATAAAAATGAATTGTTTTGTCTTATTTTTAAAAATATCTACACTATTTTTTGCATCATCAACATTCATTATGACAAAATTGATAACTGAATCAAAAGTAAGGTCTTTCAATGCATTCTTCACGTAGTCAGTTTGTGTATAAATATTTGCTGTCAATCTATTAACATCATCTGGTAATCCATCTGGATTATTATTAATGTTAATTAAATAAAGATTAACATCTTTATCTTCTGCTAGCATCTTAGCAACTGGCCAAGAAATATTTCCAGTACCACCAACAATTAATACATTTTTCATTTAATAATCACCTCTATTAATCACAGGAAAAACGAATACCTGCGTCTTTTCTTGCCATCTCCATTACACGCATAACTTCAACAACTAATTCCATAAGTTTATAGCAACCATCATAATCTTCCTTATCTACAAGAGAAAGAATACGTTTATAGACATTTGCAAATGGTTCTCCGAGTGGTGCAACATCAATACGTACAGGTGCCTTCTTATTCATAATCAAATCAATTTTTTCACAGGAGCCTGCTTCGGAATGCATAACAATACAGCCATTATCTCCTTGAACCATACAGAACCCAGGCGTTGCAGAATCCTTAGCAGAGATACAGACAGCTTTAAAGTTTCCATAATCCATAACCAACACACCTGATGTATCAATCCCGTTATAACCAATGTTTGGATAGTATTTCACACTTTTAGGTGTTCCAGCGAGGCCCATCACCCAGTGGATATTGTATACATTGATGTCATATAAAGCACCACCATCGAGCATTGGATCAAAGACAGGTAACACTTTACCTTCCAAATATCTATCATATCTTCTTGAATACTGTGAAAAATTACATTGAAACATCTTGATATCACCAATCTCTGGTAGTCTATTTTTTATTTCATCGTAATTATCAGAATACCATGGAAGAATCGATTCAAAAACATACATATGATTCTTTTTTGCAATTTCCAATAAGTCATTAGCCTGTTGTGCTGTAGAAGTAAAAGGTTTTTCACAAATAACACTCTTTCCTGATTCCAAAGCTTTCTTTGAGTATTCATAATGCAAAGAATTTACAAGGCCAATATAGACAAAATCGAAACTATCATCTTTAAGGAATTCATTATAATCTTCATAGACAATCTTGATACCGTAATCAGTAGCTATCTTTTCAGCATTTTTTCTATCTACAGAACGACACCAGATAGCTGAGACACTTATCTCATCAAAACCCTTCCAAATATCCAAAATAAAGCGAACAATCATTCCTGAACCAACAATTCCTATTTTCATTTTTCCTCCTTTTAGTAATACAAATAATAGAATAAGTGAAATAAGCTACATTCTATTATTCTTAATTAATTTACTTAGAACAATAATTTACTTTTTAATTCTTGTGACACTACCTAAAAAAGGTATCGTCACAAGAATTTCATCAATAAATATAAAACCTAATCATTCGAGCTTGAATTATATAGCTTACGATAAAGTTCAATTATTTCCTCAGATACTAATTTAAATGTCTCTGCGCCACTCAATTGATCTTCCGCATGAATCAGAAACATCCTTTGGAGATTACTTTCTACTCCTACTTCCATCTGAAACATGTCAAAATGAACATTATGAGCATTTTGATAAGTTTTACCTGCAGAATCCCAAAGCTCTTTTGCTTTTTTAAAATCCCCTTGTCTAGCAAGGCGAATAGCTTCTATATATAAAGATTTTGCTTCCCCACTATTTGCGATAAGTTCCATGCATTTTATTTCAAAATCTTCTGTATCAGTCATTTTTCTCATTTAGAAGTTTCAGTCCTAGTTTGACAACTTCTTCACCATTTAATCTTCCGTACAGTGTCATCGGTATAACATCAATCGCTTTTTCAGGGAACTGCTGCTGAAGTTTAGTTTTTTCGAAACGAATTTGGGGACCAAGCAAAAGGACATCAAATTGAACTTCCCTGGACATTATTCGGTCTACAGTACTAGCCTTAACCTCAATATCCATATTTTCTTTGGAAATATAATCACGCATTTTCTTCATCAGTGCACTCGAAGACATTCCCTGAGAGCAACAAACAATAAAGTCTATCATACTTTACACCTTCATCCTTTAATATTATTATTTTGTTTATACTTTACTTCTTCTAATTCTTCTGTCTTAGCAAGTTGGCCTTCATAAACTCTCAAGAATATTAGCGAAATTACGAAGTCAATTATAATACAGATAAGTTCCATTATGACACAACGTATATCACCATTACTTGCTATATAACCCTTTAAGAACACTGGAGTTGACCATGCAATGACGTTTGTCATAACTGACATTAATCCAATAGAAGTAGCTATATAAGCAAGAGTCACATTAATAATTGGGCAAAGCACGAAAGGAATAATCATAATTGGATTGAATGCAATTGGAATACCGAAAATTAATGGTTCATTAATATTAAAAATATCTGCTAAGGCACCCAATCGACCTACTGCTTTTAATTCTTTTCTCTTTGTGAAAAATAACAAACAAATAAGTAATCCTAAACAAGCTCCAGTTCCACCCAGCATACCATAAGTTGCAGTAAAAGAATAGTTGATAATACTACCTTCCTCAATCGCAGTAACTAAAGCAGTTTCTATTGGTGCAACGATAGCACCTGGATGAATACCTACTGCAAACAGAAGTGTTTGAACTAAAAAATAAATGATAGCACCTGGGAGTGTTGCTCCGACTTTTATTAATGGTTTCTGTAGAATATCACTGATAAAGGCAATAGCCTCCATACCTGTTATAACTTGTAGTAATGTAGCTATCAAAGAATAAAGAGTAATTAAGATTATGACAATTAAAATTGTATTAAAAGAGTTTGCAATTGCTTCTGGAACTCTGTCACCTACATTCATTTTTAATTTTTCCTTACTAGATAGTTTAATAAAAAGTTCAGAAGAAGTTAAACCAATAATAAAGGCTAGCATAACTCCTTGTGTTCCAAAATAATCATACCCTCCAGCAAGAGGTGTAAAGATGAAGAACAGAGATAAACTAGTAATTGAAAGAATCAATGGATTGTAGTAACCTCTCTGTTTTCCCATAAAATATGGAATCATAATAACCAACATAATTGACATCAAACTAATGGTGCCTGTGCTGATTCTAGTAAAGAATGAACCAATATTTACAAGTGTTTCTGGATCCATTCTCTTTCCAATAAAACTTGTCTCTGTAAATAAGATAGCCCCGAAAAATGTGGAAATTCCGGCTATTGACAAGAAAGGGATTAAGGACATTAGTGCATCACGCATAGCTAAAAGATGTATCTCAGTGCTTATTTTTGAAAAAAAAGGGTCAAATTTTTCAGTTAGTTTATTCATATTTAATTTGCTCATATTTTTCACCTCTAATTTTTGTATTAAATAGTATTTATCAATCTAATAAAGTTATCGAAAGTTGGCTCCTTGATCAAATCATCGATATTTTTTCTTGTTAAAGCAAGTTTAAAAAGGTCATTGTAAAATTTTTCAAGATTATCTTTACTATTTCTAGCAATCGAGACAAGAAATACCACCCTAACTTTTTCAGTATTCCAATGCACTGACTCAGCAAGAATACATACACAGACAAACGAATTCTCTGTTATTGTACGGTAAGGATGTGGAATTGCAACCTGATTTCCTAAAGCTGTGTGAAGCATATGCTCTCGCTTCATGACTAAATTGTAAAAATCAGGAGGAACATTTTCTACTTTGGCGATATAATCACACATTATCTTAATCACTTCTTGCTTAGATTTTGCATAGATTCCAGTCATAAAAAGTTGATTAGAGAAATACTGTGCTAACCTACCGGTAGGATGAGTTAATATCGTCTTAATGCTATCCACCACATTTTCATCTAAGAAGTATTCCACCTGGTAGATAGACACTGGAAGCTTAATATCAATTGGAACAGTTGAAAAAACATAATCAACATTACTAAAATCATAATTAAATAAATCAGCATAATCACAAGAATAAGCATGTTCAATGCAGTCCTTGAATAACTCTTGAAAGTGATATTTGAAAAATCGTGCAAAGACATTGCCAGAGGCACAAACTAGAAGAATATTTTTTTTGTTATTCACGTTTTTTTTATGTTTTTCGATAGCGAATTCAATAGCTATTGCAATGTAAGATAGTTCATCCTCACTAATTCTCTTATGAAAATATTGTTCAATGATAGGATTCAATCCTGATGCAATACTTAAAGCGAATTTATATTTTTCATTAACTTCCTGTAAGATTGGATTCTTAATCATATTGCCATGTTGCAACCTCAATCTAAGTGGAATCAGATGGTTAACAAGCAACATATAAATATCCAAATCTCCTCGAAAATCAAGGCCATAAGTATCGTAGATATTTTTTAGAATATCAGTGACTAGCTTACTAATTTCTTCATCAATAACAATATTATCTTTTTTATTTTCGTAATACTTCTTATCTGAAATATGAAGAGCAATATAATAAATTTCACCTTTTGTAAAACGTATGTTAAATTCTTCTTCAATAAGTTTCGCACATTCTTCAGCTGCACACAGATTTTCTTGAAAAATTGAATCACTCAGAAAATTAAATAGAAGTTTATCCGGCTCTATGATTCTGCCTTTCTTGATTCTTTCGACAGAAATCTGCAAACAGGAGAGAAAAGTGGACAATGCAGTTTCCGACATCTTAATCTTATTCTTAATAAAAACAGAATCCACTATCGCAGCTATCCGACTGTTTATTTCCCCAAAATCATTTTCGCTTTCGAAGGATAAAAGGCATCTTCGAATATCATACTCATTAGCAACCAAGCGTATTCCATAATGAGGTCTTCTTTCAAGATATAAATTGAAACTGTTCAGAATCTCTTCTGCCTTTTTAATAGACTTACTGATAACTTTATTAGAAACAAAAAGCATCTCAGCAAGATTTTCAATCTTCACATAGTCTGAACTTTCAATAAAAAGTTTCACCAGGAATTCTGTTCTTCCTTCTAGATCAGTACCCACATTTTTTGTATATCTACTTACGAAAAAAGAGAAAGATTTTTCATCTTTAATTGTTAGGGAATAGCCTTTTCCAGGTTTTGCCTCGATTTCAGCTCCATATATCTTAATTTCATCATTCAATTGGGAAATAAGTTTACGAGTGGTCTTATTGCTCACACCAAGAGTATCTTCAAGCTCTTTACTTGTGATACAGGATTTTTGTAACATCTTTCTTAAAATTTTAAATTCCTTCTTAGCTACCATTTTTAGAATACTCCTACACTCTCAACACTACTACTTTTAATACCTGCTTATTACTAATAAAAAAATCTCTATTTGATATTAACTATATATTATTGGCCAATATAATATTACGTTTACATTTTTATTATAAAAATAGGATGAGATTTGTTCCATCTCTATTTTTACCACATATATCACGGTAAAAATGATTATTTTTATGTTATAACATTCCATTAATGTTCCATTCATAAATTGAATTAAAACACTAACTTTATAACTAATGATTTCTTATATGACAATAGTATACAATAATTTTTTAAAAACGTATAATAAATATAGAAAAACATAGTGGTGAAAGGTAAAATTTCTTAATCAACTGCATAGCTGCATAGCACACACTATACGTAGATCATAAAATTTATTAAAAAGTAAGCCACCCTTCATAAAAATAACTTCTAAAACACATAATAAATTGGAAATAATATTATGTATTAGAGGAAGTGTGGAAGGTGATTAATTTAATGAATAAACAAGATATTATTCTAATGTATATTAGAGATAAAAAATCAAAGAGATGAAAAGAATCAATTCTTTCATCTCTTTTCTTAAGCCCTTTCTTTAGCTCAACGTTATCTTAATGGCATTGGTGATCTATCTACTCCTATTTGTTTCGCTACGCAAAAATTTTAAATTCACAATATTCTTTGCCTTTTCAAGTATATTAAAATACAAAGCTACATATAAGTATTCTAATTCTAAAAACGTCAACTATACTTTCTATTTTCCAATATTTTCTCCGCCTGAAGCAATAACTTTCTTATACCAATAAAAACTTCTTTTTCTTATTCTTTGAAAACTACCATTGCCATTATCATCCCGATCGACATAGATGAAACCATATCTTTTCTTCATTTCACCAGTAGTGAAAGAAATACAGTCAATGCAGCCCCAAACCGTATATCCTAAAAGATCTACACCATCCTCAAGCACAGCCTTCTTAATTTCTTTTATATGCTCCTTTAGATAAGCAATCCTATAAAAATCATTGATTGTCCCATCTTCTTCAATTTTGTCTTCTGCTCCAAATCCATTCTCAACAATAAAGAGTGGCTTTTCATACCTTTCATACATAATATTCAAAACGTAACGCAATCCTTCTGGATCTATGCCCCATCCCCAATCAGATACCTTGATATAAGGATTTTTAACAGAATGTGCATTCGATGCATCTACCGCTCGAGAAATATCCTTGTTCGCCGTTGAATCTACTGTGGTACTCATATAATAAGAAAAGCCAATATAGTCTACACACCCTTGAGCTAGAATCTTTTTATCATTGTCAGTAATATCAAGTTTATATCCTTTTTTCTCGAACATTTTCAATGCATACTTAGGATAATGTCCTCGACACTGGACATCACAGAAGAACCATCGGTTATGCATCAATTGTGTAGAAAGAAGCACATCTGCTGGGCGACAGGAATAGGGATAAACTGGAACCATAGCAATCATATTACCAATCTGAAAATTCGGATTAATTTTATGCCCCACCTTTACCGCTAAGGCACTAGCCACAAGTTCATAATGAGCACACTGATACATTGCTTTCTCTGGATCTTGATAGTCCATAAAATGCACTCCTGAATTTGTCCAGCCGAATATGTCATTTTGATAATTCATTTGATTATTAATCTCATTGAACGTCATCCAGTAACGAACTTTGTCTTTATATCTACTGAAGCATACTTTTGCAAAACGGACAAAGAAATCGATAGTTTTCCTATTCAAAAATCCACCATATTCCTTAGCTATATGATAAGGCATTTCAAAATGTGAAAGGGTTATAACGGGTTCAATTCCATATTTATGCAACTCATCGAAGACGTCATCATAGAACTGTAACCCTTCTTCGTTCGGCTCTTCTTCATCACCAAGTGGAAAAATGCGGCTCCATGCAATCGACGTGCGGAAACACCTAAAGCCCATTTCGGCAAACAGTGCAATATCCTCTTTATAATGCGAGTAAAAATCAATACCCTCGTGATTAGGATAATACTCTTCTATACTAACACCGTTTGTAATGCGTCGAGGGCTATTTTTACTTCCCGCCGTCATAACATCTGATACACTCAATCCTTTAGACGTGTTTAAGACGCCACCTTCGAACTGGTTGGCAGCTAAAGCACCACCCCACAAAAAATTTTCTTTCAGTTTCATAAAACTCTCCTATAATTATTATTTTCCATCCGGATGTAACTTATTCTATCCTTCTAAATTATATAAAATAGTAAATCTATGCCATTATAGACGATAGAAAACATAAAAGCATCATAACATTCAAAACTCATTTTGATAAGAAATCTATAAAATACAATTCTCATTTAATGGGCAATTGTATTCAGTATCTTAACGAATTTACCTCTTTTTATACGTTTTTTAAATATCTTGCTCGTTTTTTGTAGCAATTTTCTATATCACATTATTCTTTACACTAGTTGCTTAATAAATTTAACTAAGAGTCAGAAAGAATTTCACAACTTTTTAAGCCAAGCCTACCTAACTTTGATTTATTAATCTTATAACAGTAATAAAGAAAAACTATAGAAACTAACAAAAAACTATTACTAAATTTCCTCTCCTTCGAAAATTCTATTAATGAAATCAATAACAGGTGCATTATATATAGGATCAGCATAAAAATCAATACCGTGAAGTCCATCCTGAACAAAATTCAAAATATGTGGAACACCTTTTTCACTCAGTGCCGCATCGAACTCCTCTGTATACTTAAAAGGGATACACTCGTCTTTAAGACCATGCATAAGGAAGAACGGTGGTTCATTTCCATTAATCTTATCAAGTACAGAATATTGCTTCAGTACCTTCAAAAGATTATCACCTTCAGCCCCAAAGGTAACACCATCATTTTCTCGACCGTTCACGACTACATGTTCATTATGCTCTTCTTTGTATAAAAAGTAATCATAGAGATCAATAGGTGCATAAAAACTTACAACTCCTGCTGGAGGATACTTTAGATCCTTGTGGCAAGTGATTGTTATATCATCTGCGATGAATGCACCATGACTTTCTCCCCAGAAGATAATTTTATGCGAATCGATTTCTGGTAGTGAAGCAAGATAATTGAATGCGTCTATACAATCTTGGCGAATGAAAGGATATGTCACTTCATCATTAAGACGATAATCAATACTTGCAACAGCATACCCGTAGAGAAGACAATTCAATATATTTGAAAGATGACGACTTTTATTACTCTTAAAAAAAGCACCTCCATGAATAAAAATTACTAACGGATACTTTTCTTTCTTAATTGTCGGAAGATACAAATCTAGCTTGTTTCTTTCAGAATAATTGGAATAGGCAATGTCATACTGTGCTATTCCATCACTTTCAAGATCGAAATGATTATTGACTACATTATATATTTTTAATTTCATTATTCTTTTTCACCTATCTCAAAATTTTTCATAAATATTCAGTTCTTAATATACAGACGCATACATTTCCTTCAATTCTTTTAATCCAATAGAAGTCCCCTTGTCAAGACGCCCTTGTTTGATTAAAGCCTCTGAAAGAAAATCCACATCTTCTCTGCTCTTAGCTCCGATCTCTCGAAGTGTTGTTGGAAGACCAACGCTGATAATAAAATCTTTTAAACAATCGATTGCCTTCATTCCAGCTTCATAATCAGTCAGTCCTGTGCAGTCAAGATGAAATACATTTTCGGCGAACTGTCTGTATTTTGCTGGTTCTCGCTTACACATGTATCTACGGTAGGGAAGTACAACAACCGCAAGGCCAGCCCCATGAGCACAATTGTATTTTGCACTCAAGATATGTTCCATCTTATGTTCGATGTGTTCTCCATATCCCTTACCCATATCGGCAATTCCAAAAAGTGCTTGTTCAGATGCCCAAAGTAGATTAGATCGTGCTTCATAATTATCTGGCTCTTTTAAAGCACGAGGAAGTTCTGCAAGTACGGTTTGCATAATACTTTCATGCATACCATCTTGAATTGGCATATATTGGTCTGGAACAGCAAAATAATGTTCAAATACATGACTTATGGTATCAAAAGCTCCGCAAGCCGTTTGATATTGTCCGACTGTAAAAGTTGCTTCCGGATCGCATATAGCAAATTTCGGAAAACAAGCATACCCACCGTTTTTACCAACTTTCTCACAGGTTTCAGGATTGCTCAGTACGAAATTACTGTTGACTTCACTTCCTGTACCTGCCATAGTAACAACTGTTGCAACAGGTATCATTTCGGTTGGGTACTTTTCACGATTTGCAAGGAAATCCCATACATCTCCGTCATATTTCGCTCCGATTCCAATCATTTTAGCACTGTCTAGTACACTTCCACCTCCTACACCAAGAATCAAATCAATTTTCTCCTCGCGACAAAGTGCTATACCTTTTCTGATTGTTGCAACAGTTGGATTCGACTCTACTCCTTCCATTTCAATAACATTCTTGTCTCTCAATTGAGATTTAACTTTTTCATAGATACCATTTCGCTTGATGCTTCCACAACCGTATAGCAATAAAATATTATTTCCATAGTCTTTTAGACAATCTTGAATCTTATTTATGCTACCTTTGCCAAATATAATTTTAGTTGAATTGTAATAATCAAAATTTAACATTTCTACCTCCTGTACCAAGTTTTTAGATTATAAAATTCTTATCTTTTGTATTCTGTTACTTCTTTTACCGAATTATAAAAGGTTATTCCATAAGGAATTTAAAAAATAATTAAAAATGCTTCCACTCTCAAATAATCAATAATTAAAGCAATGCCCTTGAAACGGCGTCTTTCCAACCTCTATATTTCGCTTCAGCAGAAGCATTAATCATTTCTGGTTTAAAAATCTTCATACAAGTATCCTGAAACAACGTCTCAATTTGATAAAAACCAAGACCTATTCCAGCGACATAAGCAGCTCCCATAGCTGAAAGCTCCTTAACAGGAGAAACCAAAACTGGAATTCTCGTAATATCACTCTGAAACTGCATAAGATAGTTGTTTCTAGTTGCTCCGCCGTCAACGCGTAACTCTTTAATATCCAATCCTGCATCTTCTTCCATAGCTTTTATTACATCTGTAATCTGATAGGCAATACAGTCTAAAGCATCTTTTACTATTTCTGCCTTGCCTGTTCTTCTAGTCATACCACAAATTATTGCTTCAGCCTGACTGTTCCAGTACGGTGCTCCTAATCCTGTAAAAGCAGGTACAAGGTAAGAGTGATCGTCTCTATAAGCCTGTTTTGCCAGATTTTCAGTTTCTTTTGCCGATATAATCAGCTTCAGATTCTCTTGTAACCAAGTTATTACTGCTCCTGTATAGTTTATGTTGCCTTCAAGAACATAATTGACTTTGCCATCTATACTCCAGGCAAGAGAGGATACTACTCCATGTTTACTGAATACAGGAGAATCACCAACATTCATCATAACAGAAGAACCAGTTCCATAAGTCGATTTAATCATTCCTTTTTCAAGACATCCTTGACTAAAAAGTGCCGCATTAGAATCACCTATCACACCATGGATTGGAATACAATTATCTAGATATCCTTCAAAATCAGTCTCACCAAAATAGCCGTCCGAATCAATCACTTCAGCAAGATTTTTTATCGGAATATTGAAAATATTACAAATTTCTTCATCCCATTTCAATGTATTGATATTAAAAAGTTGTGTTCTAGAAGCGTTTGAATAATCAGCTTTATAGACTGCACCTTTAGTCAAACGATAAATAAGAAATGTGTCAACAGTTCCATACATGAGTTCTCCTCTATTTGCCTTATCACGTGCCCCTTCTACATTTTCTAAAATCCATGCTAGCTTAGTTGCGGAAAAATACGGAGAAATCTGAATGCCTGTACGTTTTCGAATTAGATCCGAATATCCTTCTTTAGTTATACTATCACAGATAGGTTTACCTCTTGCACAATGCCATACTATGGCATTATAAATAGGTTTTCCACCTTTTTCCCACGCTAGAGAAGTTTCTCTTTGATTACAAATTCCAACGCCAATTATCTTATTTTTATCGATCCCAGATTTTTCTACTACCATTTTAACTGTCTTTATAATATTTGTATAAAATTCCTCTGGATCGTGCTCTACCCATCCTTTATTGTTAATAATTTGCTTATGAGGGAGGTCGGCTCTAGCTATAAGACTGCCATTTTCATTGAAGAGCAATGATTTAGTCCCTTGAGTACTTTGATCGATACCAAGAATATATGTACCCATTTAAATTACCTCTATTGCTTTTTGCACAATACCTTCAGCATTTAGACCGTAATAATCAAATATTTCTTTCGAAGTACCTGTAATTACTGGGGCATCTGGTAGAGTCATATTTATTACTCTTCTAGGGCACTCTGAACTCACGACTTGAGATACCATAGAACCCAATCCTCCAAACGGGGAATGCTCTTCAACCGTGATTAATCCTTTGCTTTTTCTTGCTGCCATTATAATAGCTGCTCGATCTAAAGGTTTTATACAGTACATATCCAGCAATGTTGCACTGATACCTTTCTGTGCAAGAATTTCTACTGCTTTTAGTGCAGGTCTTACCATATCCCCACATGCAATGATTGAAACGTCACATCCTTTTGCTAATACTGTTGCTTTATCCATAGTAAAAGGGCAATTATCATCGCTATAGATGTCTGGACTTGCATTTCTAGAGACACGGATATAGGCAGGTTTATCGTCTTGTAGAAGTGTTTTAATCAGTTTTCTTGTCTGAAAGCGATCACTTGGCATATACACTCTCATATTAGGGACGGAAGACATGGCTGCAATATCTTGAGTAGAATGATGACTCATGCCAAGGGCTCCATAGCTAACCCCGCCACTAACGCCAATCAGCTTTACATTTGTATCTGAATATGCACAGTCGACTTTTACCTGTTCATAACTCCTAGTAGAAAGAAAACTAGCAGGTGAGGCTACATATGCCTTTTTCCCAGACCTCGCAAGTCCTGCAGCTATTCCGACAAGATTCTGTTCTGCAATCCCCACTTCAACAAACTGCCCTGGATAGGCATCAGCAAAAGCAGTCATCGACGAAGATCCTTTGGAATCACTGCAGAGAACAACTATATTTCTATCATTTTTTGCATGTTCTATAAGCACATCACAGATTACTTGCCTATTCGCTATAGTATTCATGAATAATTTCTTCCTTTCTTGATTCTAAATCTTTTATAATTTGTTCATATTCTTCAGGATTTGGTATTTTATGATGCCAGTTTGCTTTATTTTCCATTACAGAAGAGCCGCAACCTTTGACAGTATTGGCAATAATACAAGTTGGTTGTCCTTTTTTGCTCTTTGCCTCAATAAAAGCTTTATTTAATTGATTTAAGTCATTTCCATCTCTTACATCAATCACATACCACCCGAAAGAACTTATCCGTTCATGTAGGTCATCCAAAGCCATTACATCTTCTGTATTCCCTGAAATCTGAAGCCTATTTCTATCAATAATGGCACATAGATTATCAAGTTTATACATATGCCCAGACATAAAAGCCTCCCATATAGAACCTTCTGCAATCTCACCGTCTCCCATTACACAGTAGACACGATAATCTTTGTTATCCATTTTTCCAGCAAGCGCCATACCTACAGAGACAGAAAGTCCATGTCCAAGGGAACCTGAATTCATTTCTATTCCAGGCAGCTTGTTATTTGGATGTCCAATATATTCAGAACCAAATTTTAAAAACTGATTTTTAACTACATTTAAATCAAGAAATCCTTTGGCACTAAGCACAGCGTAGTAGGCTTCTATACAATGTCCTTTGCTCATAATGAATCGATCTCTATCTGGATCGTCTTTTTTTGCAGGTGAAATATTCATTTGGCAGAAATAGAGTGCAACCAATATTTCCATAACACTCATGTCACCACCGATATGGCCTGCTTTTCCAGCCATGATAATGTCAACAACCATCTTTCGTAAGTCATAAGCTTTAACTTTTAAATTTTTCATACTTATTATCCTTATCTAATTTTTAAATTCTGTATCTATAAAGTCTTTTTTTTAATCAATATAAATAACATTGTCTGGTCCGAAGTGCTGTAGTATAACCATTGGCTCAGTCTTGCTATTATTAATTACTTCGACGCCTTCAACAGCACTGTTCTTGCTAACGAAATACTCATCTGCTGTCAGATTACCAACACGCATCATATTGACAGCTTCAGCATCATACACACCAAATCTGCCAAATCCCTGGACAATGAAACATCCGTAGGCAGCTTTATCTTTTAGTATTACCTTACTTCCAGGCAATATTGTGACTTCCTTTGCTGTAATATAGTCATTTCCATAGCATACCCATTTTTCAATTAGACCATTTTGTGTTTTTTGAATTTCTACTGGTGGCCTGAAATAGTGCTTCTTAAAATCTGGATCATAATTTTTGTCCCAGTCAATTGCATCCATAATATAATCGATAGTGTTCTCAATATTAGTAGGACAGATATCTGTCATATAGCTTTCGGAGAACACCTCGCCACATACAACATTCTCAAGAACGCAGTTTAAATCGGTTCCCCACTGAGGTTCATATGTCAGAAGTGAGCCAGGAGCATGGATAACACCAGCTGGGATATACCATCCAGTACCTATCTCAAGATCATAAGCTCTTGATAATCTTGTAATCTTTGTATCATAATCACTGAAATGCTCAATGCAACTGCGAACATCTTCTTTTCTAACTTCTGAATTAAAACCGAAATAAGTCGAAGGACGTCTTCCCACATAATTATTTAACTGTGGTGGAAAATAATAGCATTCAGGTTTTGCTGAGCAACCTACATTTTGAGCGACTTCAGTTCTGGGATGAAAATGAAAATATAATGGTGTTTCATAGTCAAATAACTTAGCAAATACAGGAAATGTCCCATACTTCTCTTGGAGTTCCTTTCCAATTAATTCTTCCTTCAACTCTCTTACTGCATCTCTAAGCAAAAATTGCTCTCCGTTGCTGGCAAGTACATAACTGATTCCCTGATCAGGTCGTTTAGGATTATTAATACGTGTACCACTAACAGAACAGAACCATCGCTCCATAATCGTGCCTGAATCAGTTCCATATGCAAAATAATCACTTGGATGAATCTTAAGACGCTGCCCAGGCACACCGAATTTTACTGGTACAAAGTTTGGCACCATTCGAAAGATACCTTCACCCATTTCAAAAGTGCTACGAATTAATTTTTTCATGATAATCTCCATTCTTCGCCATAATTGGCGATACAAAAATTATGAAAATCTTTTTCTTTCTCAACTTGCACGTATGATTATGTCAAGAACAAATTAACTAATATTATGATGTTACGATAAAGATGATTTATACCTTTTATATCACATGTTTCTTCACTATCTTGTATTATAGAAGATAATCACTTTTCTTCGATTAGAAGGTAACACCTCATAACAAGAATTAAATCCTGTTTGTTTCTTACCTAAATGTTCTAATAATAGCAAAATTATACCCCTCCTTTCCATTATACTTGTAAATATTGAGTTTTCTTCTTTTGGTGCTTGCACAATTTTTATTGCTATTCTAGATATAATTTAATTATAAAAATCAATTACCCTAATTTCCACATCCTTAATTACCACATCCTCTACGTTAATTAAGGTAAGTAAAAATATATGATACCCCACCTTTATAAATCTGATATCAAATTCTCATATGATTTGTTTTTACTAGTCTATACTATATGTAATTTGTCAGTTGTTTTCTTTCTAACTGAAAATTAAGAACTCAATAAAAGTACTTAGTTATCTTATAATGTAAGTACTTTACGATATGGCCCTTACGCCTATAACTGATCTATGATATAAATAATAATATAAAAATGGTTCTTCCTTTTATATCCGTATAGTTTTATAATATCTATATTGATGTGATTTATTATGTCTAACTTATCAATAAATTTGCAAAACTCTTTTCCAAGTAAAGAATTATATATTACAAATATATTAGAAATTAATTAATATGAATATTCATGTGAAAATAGTAATTGGACTAACAAAACTATTACAGAATCATTTAATGGATTTATTAGTCATTATAGTATAATGACAGAACACTTAACTGATTTTTTATGTACAATAGCATTCGAAACAAATTGTGAAGGTGCTGCTCGTATAGCAAAAAAATATGAATATAAAAGTTAGTAGAAATACTATTATTAAAATATTACTAAGAAAGTATGCTGCAATGCCAAAAGACACCTGTAGCAGCACAGTTGCTATAAATGATTTTACTTTTTAAAAAAAGATATGCTTATTGGACTATTATTATTGATGAAAAAACACATAATCCTATACCTATACTAGATGGCAGAGATGGAAGTATACTTTCAGACTGGTTAAGAAATAACAAACATATAAAAGAAGTTACTCGAGATTGTGCAAGTGTTTATTCTAAAGTAATTGAACAAGACTTATCGATTTGCTATGCAAATAGCAGATAGATTTCACATTCATCAAAATTTGTTACAAGCTATAAAAAAAGCTCTTAATAAAGAGACTCCATCAGCCATAGATTAACATTATAAAACTTCTAATGATGCAAGAGATATGAAATACACATGTATAAAAAGAAACTATATCTTTAAATATCTATTGATGGATATTAATATATCTGAAAAGGAAAAACAATATATGTATAAAAATTATCCCAAGATATTTGTATTAAAGAAATGTATTAATGAGTTACGAGAATTTTTTAAAAGAAAAAGCCTATCATGCTAAAAAAATAATTGGCTACACTTTCGGTAAAAGAATGAATAATGAATTAGTTGTTAAAGCTTAAAAAATGCTTACTACAATCAATCTCCAAATAAAGATAAACAATTAATATTTCATACTGACTTCGGATCTCAATACAATAATAATGACTTAAAAGAACTATGTAAAGAGCTTAATATTACAAGTATATTGAGGTCTGGTATAACAGAAAAAGGCTACACTCCTCTATAAATTACATTACTCCAAATCAATGTAATTTATTAGATAGAAGTGTAGCATTAAAAGTTTGACTTTTTGTGTCTAAAATATTGACATAAGACCACTCCCCTACAAACTAGCTTAGCAATCGCACAGAATCATTACTTCAAATTATGTAATCAATATGAAAAGGAGGTTTTGTTAATAAACCTTTTGATTTAAAATATAATTTTCCAATAAGATTTCTTTAACAAAAAAGGAGCTTTGCACTAATTTTTAGTGCAATAGCTCCTTTTCGTTATCCATTTTATATTGTCCGAAAGCACATGTTCTATCTTTGTTTAATTATAGCTTTTTTAGTTAAAAGTCTTGCTAATCCTATAAATACTATAAATGATATTATAAATGTTAAAACAGCCGCATATGAATTCCCAGTATTTATTCCGAACATAATTGCTATAAGCTTATTTATATTATTAATAATGTTAGGATAAACCATTCCTATTGCACTGCCTAATATACTTATTGCAACTGGTGATACAGATACTACTACCTTCATGAAGCTATTACATTTATAATAAATTATAGTAATTAAAAATCCTAAAGAAATAGAAGCTAAACATAATGAAGCATGAAATGTAAATGTATTAAATAAAGTACCAACACTATTGCTTTGTATCCAATCTATAGAATTATACCATTGATTATTACTTATACTAGTATATCCCATATCATAAATAGTTGGGCATTTCACGAATATATTATAAATACGATTAATTATTATATCAATAATAGACATGCACAAAACAACTGGAATCATAGAAATGGCTGTTCCATATAAAAAGTCTTTTCTAGATACATTATTGCTCTTCATAAAATAGAAATTCTCTTTAAATGAGTTTAACCCTACAACAAATAGAAATATTGCTGATGAAATCTCTATTCCTGAGGAAGATATATTACCATTTCCTGAAAGTATAGCTGATAATACGCATATAGTAATAAAAATTGAGTAATAAATTATTATAGAATTTTTAAAACTATTAATATTATATTTTACTATAGATTTTAATTTCATTATTTTACTTCCTCCTCTCCAGTTAAATGAATAAATAATTTTTGTAATTCTACCTTTGATGTTTCTAATTCTAAATCTCTTATTTGTATTTTATTTTCATCAGTAATCTTTCCAATAATAGTAGCTGCCTTAAATCCTGATATAGATTCTATATTAATGCACTTCTTATCCTTTATATATTTTTCAACCTTTTCTGAAGGTCCTGAAATTAGGTAGGCTTCAGCTAATAAGCCTTCTACCTCCTTATCCCCTAATATTTTTCCATCCTTAATTATTATTACTTTTTCTAAAATCTCAGAAACCTCTTCTATAATATGAGTTGATAAAATTATAGTTTTAGGTTCATCAATATAATTAGCAACTAGTTCCTTATAAAACATATCTCTATGGTTAGCATCTAACCCTAAAACTGGCTCATCAAAAATTAATATTTTAGCTCCTGATGCTAAGGTTATAATTATCTTACAAATTGATGAGTAGCCGGTAGATAACTCTTTAAATTTCTTATTAGTTTTAAGTCCAAACTTCTCGCTTATTTTTAATGCATAATCCATATCAAAGTTTTCATAAAACTCCTTTGACCATTTAAATAAATCCTTAATCTTCATTCCTTCAGGATATAAATCTTGTTCTGTCATAAAATAAGTTTTTCCTAAAGCCCTACTATTTTCAATTACATCTTCATCATCTATTTTTATACTACCTTCAGTTGGGAAAATTCTATTAGTTATAAGATTTAAAAGAGTTGTTTTCCCAGCTCCATTTCTTCCTAATAACCCATATATCTTATTCTCTTCTATAGTTAATGAAACATTATCTAAAACTCTGTGCCTTCCATATTCCTTTGTTAAATTAGATATTTTGATTAATGCCATTAGTTATTC
Source organism: uncultured Clostridium sp. (assembly GCA_934746015.1). Taxonomy (GTDB): domain Bacteria; phylum Bacillota; class Clostridia; order Clostridiales; family Clostridiaceae; genus Clostridium. The sequence continues at coordinate 2,290 of CAKVEW010000011.1, read as the reverse complement.
CCCCTTCTTAATCATTTCTACAATATCATCTATAGATATATTAAGCTTCTTTGCTTCCTCAATTAATGAAATTATATAATTAGAATAAAAACTATCCTTTCTCTTCTGTATCAATACTTCCTTGCTTCCCTTTGAAACAAACATACCAACACCTCTTCTTTTATAAATAATTCCCTCATCTACCAACAGATTGAATCCCTTTGCTACTGTTGCTGGATTAATTTTAAATTTTACTGATATTTCTGTTGTGGATGGTATCACTTCATCTTCTTTATAAATTCCATTCAATATACCATCCTCTATTAGTTGGGCTATCTGAATGTATATAGGTATTTCACTTGAAAAATCTAAGTTCATAGCTACCTCCTTTTAACTTTATACTATAATATATGTATCTTTCGTTATTTAGTTCATTACTTATGTAATTAACTATATATCTATTGGATTTATTTGTCAATATATTAGAAATAAATTATTTACTTAATTTCCATTAAATTTTCTAAATATTATTTTACCTTTCAATGAAATTATCCTTACTTTATGTTATAATAACGAAATGAATAATTTTAGAAATGAGGTCGGTTTTTAGTGATAACTGTATCAAACGTAAGTTTAAGATTTGGTGGCCGTAAGCTATTCGAAGACGTAAATATAAAGTTCAACCCTGGTAACTGTTATGGTGTTATAGGTGCTAACGGTGCTGGTAAAAGTACTTTCTTAAAAATATTATCTGGAGAAATAGAACCAAATACAGGTGATGTAAGTATAGCCCCTAATACAATAATGTCTGTTTTAAAACAAGATCACTTTGCTTATGACGAATATGAAGTTTTACAAACAGTAATAATGGGTAATAAAAGATTATATGAAATAATGGAAGAAAAGGATGCTTTATATGCAAAGCCAGATTTTTCTGATGAGGATGGTATAAGAGCTTCTGAATTAGAAGGTGAATTTGCTGACATGAATGGTTGGGAAGCTGAATCAGACGCTTCTTCTTTACTTCAAGGTTTAGGAATTGGAACTGATATGCACTATAAGAAGATGGCTGAATTAACTGGTTCTGAAAAAGTTAAGGTTCTTTTAGCCCAAGCCTTATTCGGAAATCCTGGAATATTAATTCTAGATGAGCCTACTAACCACTTAGATATACAATCAATTAACTGGTTAGAAGACTTCCTTTTAAGATTTGAAGGAACTGTAATAGTTGTATCCCATGATAGACACTTCTTAAATACAGTATGTACTGTAATGGCTGACGTTGACTTTGGAAAAATCAAATTATACGTTGGTAACTATGACTTCTGGTATGAATCAAGCCAATTAGCACTTCAAATGGCTAAGGATCAAAACAAGAAGAAAGAAGAAAAAATCAAGGAATTACAAGACTTTATCGCAAGATTTAGTGCAAATGCTTCTAAATCTAAGCAGGCAACTTCTCGTAAGAAGTTATTAGATAAGATCACTTTAGATGATATCCAACCATCAAGTAGAAGATATCCTTTCGTTGGATTTAAACCTGAAAGAGAAGTTGGTAATGAAATCCTTACTGTTGAAGGATTAACTAAAACAATTGATGGAGTTAAGGTTTTAGATAACGTTAGCTTTAGAGTTAATAAAGATGATAAGATTGCTTTCGTTGGTGACAATGAAATTGCTATAACAACTTTATTTAAAATAATTAATGGTGAAATGGAACCAGATAGTGGAGAATACAAGTGGGGAATAACTATAACTAACTCTTACTTCCCTAAAGATAATACAGAATTCTTCGAAGGCTCTGACTTAAGCTTAGTTGACTGGCTTAGACAATACGCTGGAAATACTGTTGAAGAACAATCTGAATCTTACTTAAGAGGATTCCTTGGAAGAATGTTATTCTCAGGAGAAGAAGCCTTAAAGAAAGCTAGCGTATTATCAGGAGGAGAAAAGGTTAGATGTATGTTATCTAGAATGATGCTTACAAATGCTAATGTATTAGTATTAGATCAACCTACTAACCACTTAGATCTTGAATCTATAACAGCAGTTAATAATGGATTAAAAGATTATAAGAGCGTAGTTTTATTCGCTTCTCATGACCATCAATTTATTCAAACTATAGCAAATAGAATAATTGACATTAAAGAAGATGGTTCAATAGTTGATAGAACTATGACATATGATGAATACTTAGAATTCTCAGGTAAAACTAAATAATCTAGGCTATAATAATGGAGCTGTCGCATTAGCAGGTGAAAAAATCCGCTAGCGATAGCTCTTCTTCTATATTTAAAAGAAATTCTTTCAA
>CAKVEW010000010.1 GCA_934746015.1 uncultured Clostridium sp. | reverse complement strand
TCTTTGTTAACATTTTAATCACCTAAAAATATTTTACAATAAAAACGAAAGAGTGTCGACTTTGTCGACACTCTGAGGTGGATTCAATTGAATCCACCTTTTTTGTGCAAACTAGTTATAAAATTTATTAATAATATATATATAATATTCTAGCTCATATATATATCTTTATCTAAACATCCTTCAGAATTTGAAACAACTATAGAAGTTGCAGAATCACCAGCAACATTTAAGCAAGTTACTAGCATATCCATTGGACGATTTATAGCAAGAATTAAAGAATAAGCAACTAAAGTTGCATTATTATTAAAGCCCATACCTGTTAAAACTGTAAATAATATTATAGCTGATGATCCAGGGGCTGAAGGAGTACCAATTGATGCTATTAATGCTAAAATAGCTATTAATAATATCTTTTGAAAACTTAATTCATACCCAGAAGAAGCTGCTATAAATATAGTTCCTATAACTTGCATAATCGCTGTTCCATTCATATTTATAGTCATTCCTAGTGGAAGTACAAAAGAAGCTATATCTTTACTTGCACCTAGTTCTTGAACTGTAGTTTTTTCGTTTAATGATAATGCAGCTGAAGAAGAGGCAGCAGAAAATCCTAATAACGCAACCTTTGCAAACTTTTTTATAAATATTATTGGATTTAGTTTAGTAAATGAATATATGTATAAAGGATAACATGTAAAGAAAACAAATATGGCTGATATTGAAACTATAGCCATATACATCAAAGCAGGTTTAAGCTGGTTTATCCCATATACAGCAAAGGTTCTGGTTATCAATACAAATACTGCAATTGGACTGAATTTAGATATAATAAAATTTAAGAAAACAGAAATAATATTATTAACATCTATAAGCAAGTCTTTTAAAACCAATATTTTATCACCAACAGAATTAATACATAAACCAACAACTATAGCTAAAAATACTGTTGCTAATACCATACTATTATTTGATAAAGTAGATGAAATATTGTTTGGTATCATATTTATAATAACTAATAATGGATTATTACTAACGCTAGTGTTAACAGACGAAGCTATATCTGTATTAATATTCACACTAAATACTCCAAGTTTATAAGCTATAAATCCGAATAAACATGCTACTATTAAGGAATATACAGAAGTAGCTAAGAAACTTAATAAAGTTTTTGATGATATTCTTCCAAGCTTCTTTGTATCACTAATATGGCACATTGAAAGGGCTATTGAAGAAAATACCATTGGAATTATTATTAATTGAAGACAATTAATAAATAATTGGCCTAAAATATAAAAAATACCTATAGCATTTCTACCATCTTCAGTAGTTATATCTTGAAATAATAAATTATTAATAAAGTTCCATATATCACTTCTAGAATTATTAATTAATGATTCTCTTAAGAAAATAAAGAATAGGCCTACTAATAGAGCTAGAGTAAGGGAGATTCCCATTCGCATAGCCAATTCAGTAGATTTGTTTTTGCTTTTTTTAACATTAAATTTCATAAAATATCTCCAAATAATAAATATTATAATTATGCTAATAGACAAAATTATTAATTTGTAAATTAATAAAATAAAATTAAGTGTTTAATTTTTATTATTCTAATATATTATTTAACGTTATCATAAATAATATATTAGAGATAATGATGTGTCAATGATGTAATAAATATCTTAATGTAAGTAAATTCCAAATCATAGAAGTTATCTATTGATTTAATGGGAAAATTGTATAAATAAGGATAAAGTGCTATAATATAAGTAAATATTATGTATAAGGGGGCTTAAAAATGAAATTTAATAATGAAAATATGGGGAAATATAATTTAATTAAAAGTGAAAATAAACTTAAGTGTAGTGTATGCAATGAGGAGACTAATTATGTGGATTTTTGGAGTGGTAATAAGTTTTGCTCTACAGAATGTAAGGATAAATATTATAATTGGTTAAAGAATAATAAAGATTCAATTGCATAAAATATATTTAAGAATATATGCACGGAAAATATTTATAAAAATTGATAATACAATTATAAGTATATATAGAATTAATCTATAGATAATGTAGTAAAAATCAATTGGATTAGTGTGACCTATTAGAATATAATTAAATTAAATTAAGTGTTAAATATTTAACGTTCATTTTGTTTTAGATTTATATTAGGGAAACAAAATATTCTAATGGAGTTTAAATAAAGTTTTGATAGTAATAGACTATCCAATTATAAAGGAGATAATACAATGGAAAAACGTATTTCAGGTTATACTACATTAATAGGATTATTAGCAACACCAATAAAACATACAAGTTCACCAAAGATGCATAATGAAGCTTTCCAACACTTAGGATTAGATTATGCTTACCTTGCATTTGAAGTTGGAAATGATGGTTTAGAAGATGCAGTTAAGGGATTGAAGGCAATGCAAGCTAGAGGGTGCAATGTATCAATGCCAAATAAGACTGTAATTCATAAATATTTAGATAAGTTAACTCCAGCTGCTGAGCTAGCAGGTGCAGTAAATACAGTTATAAATGATGATGGAGTATTAACAGGCCATATTACTGATGGGGTTGGATATATGACATCATTAAAAGATGCTGGATTTGATATTATTGGCAAAAAAATGACTATAGTTGGTGCTGGTGGAGCAGCTACAGCAATATGTATACAAGCAGCTTTAGATGGAGTATCTGAGCTTTCAATATTTAATCAAGATGATGAATTCTTTGAAAGAGCAGAGGAAACAGTTAAGAAGATTAATGAAAAGACAAAATGTAAGGCTACATTATATAGATTAGAAGATAAAGAAGCATTAAGAAGAGAAATTGCTGATTCAGCAATATTTACAAATGCAACAGGTATGGGAATGAAACCATATGTAGGTCAAACTTATATTGAAAAAGATATGTTAAGACCTGATCTTATAGTAAGTGATGTTGTGTATCAACCAGCAAAAACTAGATTGTTAGAACTAGCTGAAGAAGTTGGATGCCCAACAATAAATGGTCTTGGAATGATGTTATTCCAAGGAGCAGAAGCATTTAAATGCTGGACTGGTAAAGAGATGCCAATAGATCATATGAAGGAATTTTTATTTGGCGCTAACAATTAGATAATATAAGATATGTAGATTTAATAAAATAATTTTGGAGGAACAATATATGAAATTCATGGTTATAAATGGACCAAATATAAATATGATTGGTGTTAGAGAAAAAGGAATATACGGATCAAAGAGCTTTACTGAAATATGTGAATATATAAAAGAAGAAGGGGAAAAGAGAGGACATGAAGTTACTCTTCTTCAAAGTAACTGCGAAGGAACTATGATTGACTTCTTACAAAGAGCGTACTTTGAAAAATTTGATGGAGTTGTAATAAACCCAGGTGCATACACTCACTATAGCATAGCTTTACATGATGCAATAAAGGGTAACACTGGAATTCCAACTGTAGAAGTTCATATTTCAAATGTACACGCTAGAGAAGAATTTAGAAAAGAATCTAAAACAGCTCCAGCTTGTATTGGTCAAATGTGCGGATTTGGTGAAAAAGGATATGTACTTGCAATGGAAGCTTTAGAAGATTACATTACAAGAAATAAATAATTAGTTAAATTATATGAAGGCTGTTGCAATTTATTGCACAGCCTTTTTAAATGGAAGATTAACTGTGATTTGACATGAAATATATTAAAAAAATGGAAATTTATAAATGAAAATAGATTTATATATAGATTTTTTCTATAAATAATGCCTTAAATATTCATTAGATTTATAGAATTTTTGAGGTTATAATGAAGTTAATGATTTTCATAGAGACAAAAGTTAAAACTTTATCAATATAAATTGTAGGGAGAATGGAAGATGAATAAATACGAAAATATATTTAAGCCACTAACAGTTAAAAACATGACTATTAGAAATAGAATTGCTATGCCTCCTATGGGAACAAACTATGGTGGAGCTATGGGTGATTTCACTGAAGAGCATGTTCAATATTATGAAAAAAGAGCTAAGGGTGGAACAGGATTAATCATAGTAGAAAATGCTTGTGTTGATTTTCCAATGGGATCAAACGGTACAACACAAATAAGATTAGATCATGATAGATATATTCCGAATTTATATAGATTAACTGAAAGATTACATAGACAAGGTGCTTGCGTAGCTATCCAAATAAATCATTCAGGAGCATCAGCTGTGCCAGGAAGAATAGAAGGAAATACTCCAGTATCATCTTCGGATGTACCATCTAAAACTGGGGGAGCTATTCCAAGACCTCTTACTGTAGAAGAAATATATGCAATAGCTGATAAGTATGCAGAAGCGGCAAAAAGAGCTCAAATGGCTGGATTTGATGCAGTAGAAATACATGGAGGACATTCATACTTACTATGCCAATTCTTATCACCTCTATATAATAAGAGAACTGATGAATTTGGTGGAAGTTTAGAAAATAGAACAAGATTTGCGAAGTTAGTATTAGAAAAAGTTAGAGCAGCAGTAGGACCAATGTTCCCAATAAGCTTTAGATTTAGTGCTGATGAGTTTATTGAAGGTGGTAATAAGCTAGAAGATACTCTAGAAATGATGGAATATCTTGTTGATGAAATTGATATATTAAATGTTTCAGCAGCAGTTAATGATACATTACAATATCAAATAGATGCTAACTACTTAAATGATGGATGGCGTTCATATATGGCTAAGGCTTTCAAAGAAAAGTTTAATAAGCCAGTTATAACATCAGGAAATATTAGAAATCCAGAAGTAGCTGAAAAGATATTAGCAGAAGGACATGCTGATTTATTAGCAATGGGACGTGGACTTATTGCAGATCCAGAATGGGTTAATAAGGTTAAGAGTGGCAGAGAAGATGAATTAAGAAAGTGTATATCTTGTAATATAGGATGTGCAGGACATAGAATAGGTTTAAACAGACCAGTAAGATGTACTATAAATCCAGAAGTTATTTTAGGAGAAGAAGCACATACTTCAATGAAAGTTAATAAACCAGTAAATGTTGTTGTTATTGGTGGAGGTACAGCAGGACTTGAAGCTGCTTGCACAGCTGCTGAAGTTGGATGCACTACATTCTTATTTGAAGCTAAACCTTATTTAGGTGGACTAGCTAGAGAAATAGCTAAATTACCAGCTAAAGATAGAATTAATGATTTCCCAAATTACTTAATTAATAGAGCTAAGAAATTAAGAAATCTTTATATTTTTACAAATACAACTGCTACTATTGAAGCAATAGAAAACTTAAAACCAGATGTAATTGTTAATGCTACTGGATCAACTCCATTATTACCTCCAATAGCTGGATTACATGATAGAGTTGATAAAGAAAATTCAAAAGTATTATCAATATTTGGATTAATAAACAATATTAAAGAATTTAATGCAATGGACTTAGAAGGAAAGAAAATAGGAGTTATAGGTGGGGGAGCTGTTGGACTAGATGTAGTTGAATACTTCGCTCATAAGGGTGCTAATGTTACTATAGTTGAAAGAATGCCAGCTGTAGGAAATGGAATGGACATAATAACTAAACTTGACTTCATGACTATGCTTAAGAAGAAAGAAGTAGATGTAAGAGTTGAAACTTCATTATTAGAAATTAAAGATAGCAGCTTTATAGTTAATAAAGATGGTGTAGACGAAGAAATAGAGTTTGATTATGGATTTGTATGCCTAGGAATGAGAGGATACGCACCATTAATGAATGAATTACAAGAAAAATTCCAAGCTAATAACGTTGAAGTTGTTAATATTGGAGACAGTGTCAGAGCAAGAAGAATAATTGAAGGTGTTGAAGAAGGAAGACACATTACTGATACACTTAAGAGAATTGGTGCTCTATAGTACTTAATTTAATATAATATATAAAAAGAATCCAATAGATAATCTATTGGATTCTTTTGTTTAAGGATTAGAATATTGTATAAGTTATGGTTAACAAGAAAAAATCTTAAATATTTAATTAAAAAGTTAAAAGAAAATAAAAATTATAAAACTACTAAAACAATAAATAAAGTAAATCAAAGAATTGAAGGGTTTTCTAAAGTTTGTTATTTAAAAGGTAATTATATTTTACTTCCTTGTAGAGGAATGAATAATCAAAGATATAGTGTCGCTAAAGAAAGAATTGATTTAACACTTTATGAGTGTTTTAGGAAAGTAAGTTTAGTTAATTAATTTAAGTCTCTATTTTATTTGAATGTTGATAATTATTAATTTTTTCAACAAGGGGGATAGTATTTCTATTTCCTGTGGAATTATATTCCAAATAAAGATATAATAAAAATATATATTATTGTGCAATTGAATTTCATTGTGCTATAAAAATGAGGTGAAATAATGAAAGTTGGAATAATTGGTCCATCAGAAGATGAGATTATACTTTTTATTGAGCAAATGCAAAATGAAAAAGTAGAGTCCATTGCAATGCTGAAATTCTATAGTGGGAAATTTAATAATATTGATGTTGTAGCATTGTACTGTGGAGTATGTAAAGTTAATGCTGCAATTGCTACACAGATATTAATAGATAAATTTAAAGTAACTAATATTATAGTAACTGGGGTAGCAGGAGCAATTGATAACAGGTTAAGTATTGGTGATACAGTTATTTCAACAGAAGTAGCATATCAAGATGTTGATGATGGAATATTAACAGAATATCATCCATGGATGGACAGTATCTATTTTAAATGTGATAGTAACCTTATAGCATTAAGTAGAAAAGTATTAGTGGAAAATACATTTTGGGAAGATTGTAACTGGTGAAACATTTATAAGTGAAAACGGTAGAAAAAAAATAATTAAAAAATACAATCCACTTTGTGTAGATATGGAAACAGCAAGTATTGCTCATGTATGCTATGCAAATAGTATTTCGTTTATAGCCATAAGGTCTATAACAGATACAGAAAGTGAATGTGGGATAGAAATTTTTGAAACTAATTGTGTATCAGCAGCGAATAATTCTATTAATATTCTTGGAAAAGTTTTAATGAGTATTTCAGACAAAGAGTAATTATTCTAAGAACAATTTTAAACTTTTATACTTTCCATTATAAACATCAGTTTAAAACAGAGCCTAATTTTAAAATATTACCAGGTTAGAATTAAAAATTAAATAATTAAAGTGTTTTATTATAAAAAATATATGTTTATCATAAAATAAAATGCTATGCAAATATTTTGCATAGCATTTTATTAGTAGCTTATTAAGAAGCCTTTAATTGATTTTTCTTAACTATATTGTATCTTATATTAACTATAATAGCTAATACAACACCTAAAGCAGTTACACCTATATCAAATAGTATTACGTGGCTTAAGTTTATATCTGCTAATATACCTGTTATACTTGGAACAACAGTAGAAGATATACTTGAAGCTGTAAATACTATACCAGTAATCTTACCCTTGCTTGTTGGGAATAATTCTGACATTGATGTTAAAGCTAATTGTAAAACTCCACCTGCAGCTGAGAATCCTATTACAAATGCAGCAACTATACAAGTTAAAGTGCTTGGGAACATCCAAAGAACTATTAACATTATTAAAGAAATTAGTGGGTAAACAAATGTAAATCTAACTTGTTTAATCCATTTAGCAACTAATATTGAAGTAACAAATACAGATACTATTGATCCAGTACTATAAATACTTATAAGTTTAAGTGATATTGTTTGCTCAACACCAGCAACTTCTCTAGCGAATGATGGTAACCAGTTTGCAATTATTTGGAATGTTGCAGTAGCAGTAAATCCTATTAATATTAAAGATATACCTTCAATCCAGAAATTAGCCTTAACTGTAGTTGTAGTTTCAGCATTTTTTTCTGTAGATACTTCCTTCTTGTTTTCATCAGCTTTGAAAGCTGGGAATGGAAGCTTTAATATAAATAATCCGTTTATTACAAAAACTATAATACATAAGATGAATGACCATCCATAATAAAGGTTATTGCTAATTAAGAAACTTATTATTAATGGTAATACAAATTGACCAGCAGATATAAATGCCTTAATAGCAACGTTAGCACTTCCAGGTGCACTAGGGAAACATTCTGATAATGCAGGATAAGTACCAGCATCCATAAATGAGTTAGCCATACCAGCAAGTAGTGCAAAGAAGAAGGCCATAGTAACATTAGTACTGATTAATATACCACCCATAAAAATTACATAAGTAGCCATTCCTAAAAGAACAAATGGTTTTCTACCGTATTTATCAGATAAAACTCCTGATACAAATAAAACAATCAATCTACCTAATCCAAGGGCTGAGATAACATAAGCTACACCAGCATTATTAGTATTTAGTTGCTCCATTAAAAAATCAATGTTTTGTGCTAATATTATACAGCCCATACCATGTAAAAAGTAGTTAATATACATAGATAATGCTGTAGGCATGTACTTATTTTTAACAAGTGCATTGTTAGTAAGTGTATTTTGCATTTTTTAATACTCCTTTGACAAAAAATTAACGTAATTATGTATAAAAGTTTTAAAGTGTATTACAAAATAAATTTTAATATATTATTTTTAATAAATCTAATGTATATTATTAGATTTATTTATAGAAATTATCTATAGGTATGGTATACTAAATTATATTATAGATTTTATTTAAATATTTAAGCTAAAATAAAAAATAAAAGAATGTTATTTTTATATCTAAATTTGCATGCAGTATGTAAAATTTTGGTTTTGATAAACCTAATAGAAAAAGGAGATACCTTATGAACTTAAATCACTTAAATTATTTTAGAGTATTAGCACAATTAGAACATTATACTCAAGCAGCTGATAAACTATCAATAACTCAACCTAGCTTAAGTCATGCTATGTCAGCTTTAGAAAAAGATTTAGGAACATTTTTATTTGAGAAACAAGGAAGAAATATAAAACTAACTAAGTATGGGAAGCTATATTTTGAATATGTAGATAGAGCATTAAGGGAATTAGAAAAAGGTGAAAAAAAGCTAAGGGAATTAACTAATGTTTCAACTGGGACTATAGAATTAGGATACATATATACACTTGGGCCAACTTACGTGCCAAAGTTAATTAAAAAGTTTGTAACAATAGAAGAAAATAAAAATGTGAATTTTACATTTGGCCAAGGGACAACAAAGGTCCTTATTGAGGAATTGAAAAATGAAAAATTTGATATGATACTTTGTTCATATGTTGAAAATGAAGATGAAATAGATTTTATACCAATAGAAAATGAAGAATTAGTTGTAATTGTATCTAATGAGCATCCCCTATCTAAAAAGGATAATATTGATTTAATAGATTTAGAAGACTATCCATTTATAGGTTTTAGTGAGAAAAGTGGAATAAGACCATTAATAAATAATTTATTTGAAAAGATAGATTTAAAGCCTAATATAATATGTGAAGTTGAAGAGGATAATGCCATTGCAGGATTAGTAGAAATAAATTATGGAATTGCAGTTGTTCCAAGAATATCATCATTGAAGAATTATAATATCAAGGTTCTACCAATAGTAAATCCAACACATGAGAGGTTTATATATCTTGCAACTTTAAAAAATAAATATTTAACACCTTCTGTGAATCTATTTAAAAATTTTATTATTGAGCAAAGTAAAGATAAGTTTTTAGAACATAAAAGATATTAACTATTATTAATAGTAGAAAGACCTTATATAAATAGTGCTTAATCTTATTTGATGAAGTACTATTTTTAATTTTCCAGGTATTAGATTTTTTATTCAATGACTTAACAATATAGGAATATATTTTTAGTTATTTGTTATAATTAAGATAAGAAATATATAGCAGGTTAGAGAAGGAGAAAAGTATAGGTGATTGATAAGTTAGAAGTTTTAGAAAAGTATTTTGGATATAAGAGTTTTAGAAGAGGGCAAGAAAAAATAATAGATGAAATATTAAGTGAAAAAGATGTGCTTGCTATCATGCCAACTGGAGGGGGAAAGTCTCTCTGCTATCAAATTCCAGCTTTAATTTTAGATGGAATAACAATAGTAATTTCACCACTTATATCTCTTATGAAGGATCAAGTAGATACTTTAAACTCCATGGGAATAAACTCTGCATTTTTAAATAGTTCCTTATCTACTTATGAATTTAATGAGGTAATGAATGGTATTGAAAATAAAAGATATAAGATAATTTATGTGGCACCTGAAAGACTTCACTCAAATGAATTTATTACAGCAATAACGCAAGTGAAAATTGCACAAGTTGCTATTGATGAAGCACACTGTGTATCCCAATGGGGACATGACTTCAGAGTAAGCTATAAGGGAATTTCAACATTTATTGATAAACTTATAGAAAGGCCAATTATAACAGCTTTTACAGCAACAGCATCTGAAGAAGTAAGAAATGATATTGTAAATTTATTAAGACTTAATAATCCAGAGATATTTGTTACTGGTTTTGATAGAGAAAATTTAAGGATAAATGTTATTAAGGGAATAGAAAAAAAGAAGTTTTTACTTAATTATATAAAGGGTAATTCTAAGGATGCAGGAATAATATATGCAGCAACAAGAAGAGAGGTTGATAGCCTTTATGAATTACTAAATAAAAATAATATTAATGTAGGAAGATATCATGCAGGTCTTTCAAATGATGAAAGAATTAAATGCCAAGAAGAATTTATAAATGATGAAACTAATGTAATTGTTGCTACCAATGCCTTTGGTATGGGTATCGATAAACCTAATATAAGATATGTTATTCACTACAATATGCCTAAAAATATTGAAGGATATTACCAAGAGATAGGTAGAGCAGGAAGAGATGGGGAAGAAAGTGAATGTATAATGCTTTTTTCACCAGCAGATGTTATTACTCAAAAGTATCTAATTGAAGTTAGTACTGAAGACCCAATAAGGAAAAATAATCAGTATAAAAAGCTTCAGCAAATGACAAGCTTAGTTTATATAAATAGTTGCTATAGAAAATATATATTAAATTACTTTGGTGATTCCTATGAAGGAGAATGTGGTAATTGTAGTAATTGTTTAAATAAAGGTGAAGTGAAGGATAAAACTATAGAAGCTCAAAAGGTTATATCTTGTATTTATAAAATGAAGAGAAGCTTTGGGGTTGGAATGATAGTGGATGTTCTTAGAGGTTCTAAAAATAAGAAGCTTTTAAATTTAGGATTTGATGAGCTTAGTACCTATGGAATAATGAAGGAATATTCTAGTGATGGATTAAAGGAATTTATAAATATACTAATTGCCCATGGATATCTAGAGGTTAATGAGGAATATTCAACTGTAGCCTTAAATAATATATCCTTTAAGGTTATAAAGGGAGAAGTAAAGGTTCTTCTTAAAGAAGTTAATATTGAAAGTAATAGAATTGAAATCAATGATTTATTTGAAAAATTAAGATTATTAAGACAAGAGATAGCACAAGAGGAAAGAAAAGCTCCATATATGATATTTGGTGATGGAACTTTAAGAGAAATGAGTATTAAATATCCTATTACTAAAGAAGAAATTCTTGAAATTTCAGGAGTTGGGGAAATCAAATATGAGAGATATGGTGAAAAATTTATAGATATAATTAAGGCCTATATTATAGAAAATAATATTGAAAAGGAAATAGCAGTAGATAATAATAAATTTGAAGAAATAGAAGATGATTATTTTGAAGTTAATAGTGATAAAGATCTTTTAGAAAGACTAATTAAGATAAGAGAAGGATTTGCAAAGAAATTAAATCTTCCTTTGCAAATGGTTTTAAGTAAAAATACTTTAAAAGAAATAAGTGGACGTTATCCTAATACATTAGAAAAACTTAAAGATATTGGGGGGATTGGCCCAAAAAAGATTGAGGCATATGGTCAGCAAATAGTTGAAGAAGTAGATAGATATATTATTGAAAATGGGCTTGATCCTGTTTGGAGAGAAAAAAAGAGGAAAAAGCTTATTATAGATGGAGAAACTAGAGGAGCTTCTGAAATAGTTTTAGATAGGCTTAATATGGGGGAAGATATAGAAGTCATATCAGAGGATATGGAAATATCAATTTCAACAATCCTTGGATATATAACTGATTATATAAAGGCTAGTGGAGATTATAGCATAGAGATAGATTATGATAAGTATTATAATAAAGAAGATGAAAAAATGATTTTAGATGCTATTAATAAGAATGGAATAGATAAAATTCAAGCTATTAAAAAGAGTTTACCAGATTATATTAAATATGAAGCTATAAGAGCAGTAATACTAAATAATATTATTCTTAAGGGATAAACTTCTACAAAGTAAGTTAAATAAAAGGACTATCATTATGAGATTTATAATCCCGCAATGATAGTCTTTTTAGGTTGTAAATTCCTACTTACGGAGGAATTATATCCTTTTTTATTTAATCATATCTAATATTTCATCTTCTGGAGTTGAAGAATCACAACGAACTTCAGTTTCTCCATTTTTATGAACTATAAAACCTGGCACAGTTACGATATTATATTTATTTCTAAATTTGCTAATACCATTATCTAAGTAATCTTCACTATTAACATAATAAATAGTTGTGTCAACCTTATCGGCTAAGGCACTTAATTTACTTGCAAATTTACGACAAAATGGACAAGTTGCTCTTCCAATATAAACAACAGCTTTATCTTCATTAGCCAATAATTCATCTGCTTGTGTAGAAAGTACTTTTTGAAATGCTTTTATATCTTCTTCATACTTATTTCCTTCAAACATTTTGAATCCTCCTATCCCTTTTAGAATATTATACCAAAGTGGAGGTGTAACATCAAATTAAGTCATCTAATCCATTAACGGTAGTTTGTTCATTTTCGTTAATAGGAATAACTATACACTTTTGTCCATCAATTATTTGTGACTTTATTTGAGGTATTTTTTCAGGCTTTACTTGAAGTATAACATCATAGTTAGGAAGGTCATTACTATCTTCTATATTTTTATCTTCAGATTCTTCCAAATTAGATTCTGAGCCTTCTTTTAAATTAATTTCTGAAGAATCTTCTAAAGTTATATTATCATTTTCATCATTTAAGTTTTCATTATCATTTTCAATATTATCAACGTTAGGCATAGAAGTTTCATTGTCTACAGCAACTTCTTGTTTTACTTCTTCAAGCCTATTTTGAAGTATTTCTACTTGTTTTTGTAGGTGTTTTTCTCTTTTTATTTGCTCATTTGCTTTAAGAACCTTTGAATCAATTAAATTTTCAGCTAGTGGTAGGTCATCACCAAAAATTTCCTCATAGGATTTTTCAATCTCGGTAGTAACTTCTTCAGGAATTCCACTTTCTATTAAAATGCTTTGTATATCATCCTTTTTTAAAGTTATAGGTTCTGAATCTACATCCTCATAAATAGACTTGTATTCATCAATCATATTATTTAAATTTTCTTGTACTTCCATAAAGATTTTTTCAGCCTTCTTTTCATCAGCACCAAAGGAATCTTTAATAATTGATTGGAAGGTTTCCTTTTGTATAGTAGCAGTTTGTTTTGAATCACAACCTAAGGCATTTTCCATTAGTTCAGGATGTGTGTCTTTTGCATTTTTAGTGTAATACATAATTGAGTTAACATCTGAACTGCGATTAATAAAAGCAGGGAATACAAATCCATTAGTTGGAGATTCTACGACCCAGTCTCTAATACGAGCTTTGATTTTATTTTCTTCTTCGAAATATCTAAGGCCAGGTTCTGAAAGTGAAACAGGGCATATTGCACATAGCACATATTCATATACCTCTTCAGACTCATCTAGTTTTGCATTATCCTTAGTCTTAGTAATAACATCATAAGCATCATGAAAGATTAGTATTAAAAAATTACCAGTGTAATCATAATTATCTATAATTGAATCATAAAAATTATCAAGAAGGGTATCATCCTTTAATTGGCTATTTTTAAGCTGCATAAGAGAAATTTGCTTTTCATTTACAAGGTCATCATTAATAGGAAAGTTTAATTCTAATATGTTATTTCCTATAGTTCCAGACAGCACCTTCTTTGCTATTTCCAAGTATTTAAAATATTCATCTTCATCTAAGTTTAAAAAGGTTTCTCTAAATTTTAAAATAATATGTTTTTCTCCATTAACATAGCAACCACACATTTTAGTAAAGGTGCAATGATCTTTCTTTAGTCTTCTCTTTAATTCAAGTATATCTTTTTTTCTCATATAAAAACCTCTCAATCAAATTTGGAATCATAAGGGAAACTCTTATTCTCGACCTTCATAGGAGTGCACTCTGTGTAAGTTCCATTAACCAAAACAAGTTTTGGAATGTCACTTAAGTTCGACTGTCTAAATCAGAGATTTAGAGTCATATAGGAAACTCCTATTCTCTTCGGTCATAGGAGTAAGTTCGACTGTCTAAATCAGAGATTTAGAGTCTCACTTAAGTATAATCTTTTTTGGTTATTAGTTAAAGAATTTATTATGTTGATTTTGATATGGTAAATATAGATATTATTAGATATTTAAGAGTTGATTAATATGGGAAATGTTGCGAAATTTATGTATTTTATCACAAAAAATATAGGTATTAGCTAGCATAAAAGTAATGATATAATTAGAAAACTCTTATATCAAATAAGAATAAAAAATATATTGAGTTTAAAATTATTTATGAGAATGGAGGAAAGCAAAATGAAATATAATAATCCTATAATTAAAGGATTCTATCCAGATCCAAGTGTATGTAAGGTTAATGATACATATTATCTTGTATGTAGTTCATTTCAATATTTTCCAGGAGTTCCTCTCTTCGAAAGCGAAGATTTAATTAACTGGAAGCAAATCGGACACTGCTTAACAAAAGAAAGTCAGGTTAAGCTTGAAAAGATAAATAGTTCAGGAGGAGTTTTTGCTCCAACAATAAGATATAATAATGGTAGATTTTATATGACTACTAATAATAATACAACTAATGAAAACTTTTATGTATGGACAGATAATATTTATGGAGAATGGTCTGATCCTATATTTGTAGACCAAGGGGGAATTGATCCATCTCTATATTTTGAAGATGAAAAAACTTATTTTATAAGTAATGGCATAGATGATTATGGAATTAATGGAATTGTTCAATGTGAAATTGATATAGCAACAGGTAAAAAGCTAACAACAAGTCGTACTATTTGGACAGGATCAGGGGGACGCTTTATTGAAAGTCCACATATGTATAAAATAAATGGAATGTATTATTTGATGGTAGCAGAGGGCGGAACAGAATATGGGCATATGGTAACATATGCACGTAGCAACTCTCCCTATGGTGAATTTGAAGGATATAAATTAAATCCAGTCTTGACTAATAGAAATTTAGGGGGCTATGAAATACAAGGAGTAGGGCATGGTGATCTTATTGAAGATAATGAAGGTAACTGGTGGATAATACATCTCGGTTTTCGCCAACAAGGACAGTGGCATCAATACCATTATCTAGGACGTGAAGTATTTTTAACTCCAATTTTTTTTGATGATAATGGTTGGTTTAAGGCAGGCGATAATGGGACAACAACTAAGACATTCAATATAAATAATATTAATAAGAATATTATTCAAAATGAGAAAAAACATTATACTTTTGAAAATACTGATTGGGATAAGGAATGGTGTTATCTTCGTATACCAAATAAGAATAATTACATGCTTTATGATAACAAATTGAGTTTAAAAGGAACTGAAGTGACACTTGATGAGGTAGATTCTCCAACATTTATAGGACTTCGCCAAAGAGATTTTAATGCTATCATTACTTGTGATATATGTATCTCAGAAGGGGAAGCAGGAATAACTTTATATATGGATGAAAATCATCATTATGATTTAGCAATACAAAAAACTGAAAATGGTTACAGAGAAATTAAACGCCTTAATATTGGTGATATAAAGTCAGTAGAGGAAACAATGGACTTAAATAGTAACAAAGTTACACTTATTATTAATACAACAAATAATTATTATAGCTTTTATATTAAGTCTGACGGAGAGGAAGTTAATCTTGGAACAGCACAAACTAAATATCTTTCTTCAGAGGTTGCTGGAGGATTTACAGGGGTTATTATCGGTTTATATTCATATGGATCAAGCTGTTGTAATTATTCAGAGTTCACAAATTTCCAATGTAAATATATTTAAAAGTATAAATATAGTTTTTAATAGTAATTACAAAATTTATTAAAATTAAAGTGTTTGAATGAAAAGAATTAGATGAATAAGGGGAGTTGAAAGTGAGAGAATATAAAAAAATGCATAGTGGAAAGATTTATAATTGCGGTGATGAGGAATTATTAGATATGCAAACCAAGTGTTTAGATAAGTTATATGATTTTAATGAAACACGTCCAACAGAATATGAAAAACGTAAAAATATGTTAAAAGAAATGCTATCAGAAATAGGAGAAGGATGTTATATTGAACCTCCATTTCGTAGTAACTGGGGTGGAAAGCATGTTCATTTTGGAAATAATGTGTATGCTAATTTTAATTTAACATTAGTAGATGATACACATATTTATGTAGGGGATTATACTATGTTTGGACCTAATGTTACAGTGGCTACTGCAGCACATCCAATAGATCCTGATTTCCGTATGCCTGTAACTCAATATAATAAAGCAGTTTATATTGGAAAAAACTGTTGGATAGGTGCAGGTGCTATTATATTACCTGGAGTTACAATTGGTGATAACACAGTAATTGGAGCTGGGAGCGTGGTAACGAAAGATATTCCTGCAAATGTAGTTGCAGTAGGAAATCCATGTAAAGTTTTAAGAGCAATCAATGAAAGTGATAAAGCTAGGGCTCAAGAACTGATCTATAGATAAGAGATTATTGAGATGTTATATATAAGATAACTAGAAACGACTTACAATATTTGGGATATTGTAAGTTGTTTCTTATTTGCATAAAAGAATAAAAATTATTGAGTTATTGAATAGTCTCTTTTTTCTGGAATTAAAAATACTATATATCTGTATAAAGTATAAAGTACTAATAAAGTAGCTATTATTGTTTGTAGTAAAACAATATATTTTAAAAACTCAACATTATAGCCAATTTTAGTTAAGTAGCCCATAGTCATTTTCATTGCAATTCCACTTATAACGAAAGGAAATGTAAATGCTGAATAACTAGGAAAGAAAGGTAACTTTAAAAGCTTAGGTAACTTAAATAAGACTATAAGATATATTATAAGTGATAAAGTACCTAAGAAAATTATCATTGGTAATGATTTTGTTTGTATTGATTGCATGTATCCAGCAAGACAAAGGCTTACAGGAGCTGCATAAATGCAGAATAATGGTTTAGCGGGATTAGGAATATCTTTATATTTAATATATCTATAAGTTACAACTATTAGTAATAATAAACATGATATAAATGCAAACCAAAATGCTAGTGTACCTATATTAGTTTTTTCAAAGGCTGGAGCAGAAACACTTGAAACAGCTATTCCAACATAAACTATAAAATATGTGGTAAAAACTTTTTTTATATTAAACTTTAATATGAAATTTATTGTAAAATAAATTATTAAAGCTAAGTGAATAAGTATTCCTAAATACCAAATATAAATGGCACCTTGTCCAATAAAGGGTTTTACATAGGTAGATAAAAGCATTAAAGCCATTGGGAAGGTGGCAGATACACCAGCCATAATAGGATTTTTCATATCTTCTTTTATCATAGATGGATACATTATAATTTTACATATTAATAATAAACTTAATATAAAGGCTATAAGTCCACAGATTAATCTTATAGGTTCAGAATAACTTTGAAGTAAATTACCTAAGGCTGCAAAGCCAAGTATTACCCCGGAAATAGGAAGTGGTATTTTCTTAATCATAATCTTCACTCCTATACTGACACTAAGTTATCTATATTAACTAAATTTAATTCTCTTACAACTATTTCAGCAACTTTTCCAGCAACCATACCTGTAAAATGTATACATTGTTCCTTATGAGCGCCTTTAGACATATCAAATTCTTTAGTTAGTATACGACAACAAAGAGCATTTTTACCGTTAGCATCTTTAAACCAGTCATGTAGTTCTTTTGATAATTCTAAATTTTTCTCTACTTTTGAATCTCCTTGTTTAGTACGACCAAAGAATAACCCCAAAGCCATAACTCCACCAGATACTGCACCACAAAGACACTTAGAACGGCCTATACCAATAGGAAATCCTGAAGCCATAGCTATAACTTCTTCAGGTATATCTAACTCAAAATTAGAACGTATGGAACTTACTAGTGCCTCAGAGCAAAAAAATCCTCCACGAAATAAATCTTCTGCATCTTTAGATATTTTTCTTATGCTTACCTCATTTTTAATATTCATTTAAACTCCCCCATTGTATAAAATATTTTTTAGAACTATCTATATTATAAATCTAATAGAAAAAAAAGGAAATAAAAAGCTTATATGATATTCACAAAAAGGGACTTTGCTTTTTAATTGCAAAGTCCTTTTTATTATTTTTATATTAAACTATTTTATGCCCACATTGTGAATCCAAATATTTGACCAATTAAAGCCCCCAATATACCAATTACTAATAATAGTCCGATACAAGCAACTGGAGACCATTTTTTCTTCTTGATTAGGAAGAATAATCCTAATGTGAATACTAATGGAAGCATTTGAGGAAGAACTCCATCTAATATATTTTGTAGGACGATTGGAGATTCTCCATTTGGTATTTCAATAGCTAATTTTGTTGCACCATAGTTAGATGTAAGAGCACCAACTATAAATACACCTAGCATAGAAGCTGAACGTGTAAATTCTTTTGCATTCTTAGTTAATATATCAATAGCTTTTGAACCTAAGTTATATGACCAATGCATTAACCAATATCTAATTCCAAATTGAACAGCATTAAATATTAATAAGAATAATATTGGTCCAGCTAAGGAGCCACCAATAGCCATATTAGCAGTAATACCAGCAGTAATTGGAACTAGTGTAAACCAGAAGATAGCATCTCCAATTCCACCTAAAGGGCCCATTGCAGCAACACGGACAGCTCTTATAGTATTAGTATCAGCCTTTTGTTGTTCTAATGATAATATTATACCCATAACAAAAGTTACAAGGAATGGATGAGTATTAAAGAATTCTAAGTTGTGTTTCATTGATTTTGAAAGATCTTCTTTATCAGTATGAATTTTTTCAAGTCCAGGTAAAATCCCATATAACCATCCAGCTGCTTGCATTCTTTCATAGTTAAATGAAGCTTGTAAGAATAATGAACGCCAAACCATTTTATTTAAGGTTTTTTTATCAAGTTGTTTGGCAGGAGTTAAATCATTATATAATGTAGTATTAGATTCCATCTTCATCATCGCCTCCTATTCCTATATTTGCTGTAGCAGATTTCATTTTTACATTAGTTTGGAAGTCATAAATTGCTATTGCAATTCCAATAAGTGCAATTAATAATAATGCAGAACCACCTAAGCCTTCTATTTTTCCTATAATAGTTGCAAGTGCAAAGCCTGCAAAATAAATTCCCCATAAATCCTTTGATAACATAATACGTAATAAGATTGCAAATCCAACATAACGCATCATTTTACCAGCAGCGCCAAGTCCGCTCATAAACCAAGCATATTTAGTTGAAACTTCATTTAGCCAATCACCAGCAGCACTTCCACCTATTAAACCTATAACAACTACGATTGCAAATAATAATCCTAAAGCACCCATTGCTGAGTAGTTAAGTTTAACAATTCCTTTAGGGTTTGCATCATCAGCATATTTATCAGCTTTAGCCATTAGCGCTGACATTATTGTAAATAGGAATGTAACAAAATATTGTCCTATTAATGCAAATGGAACAGCAAGTCCAACTGCAGCAGCTGGCTCTAATTTAGATGAAATGGCAAATACTACTGCCATTATTCCTCCGATAACAGCATTTGGAGGTTGAGCTCCTCCTACAGGCATGTTACCTATTGTCATTAATTGATAAGTACCACCTACTATAAGTCCAGTTTGTAAATCTCCAAGAATTGCTCCAACAACAGCTCCTGATACGATTGGTTGATATAATGACTCTAAGAAACTAAATTGATCAATAGCTGCAATAAATGCAAATACTGCAACTAATAGAATTTGTATAATATTAAAATCCATATGACATTCCCCCTTGGCATTATTTAAAAATCTTTTCGATATTCTCTGAACCTTCAGTAGGAACTCTTCTTATTTCAAGTTCTACTCCTAATTCTTTTAATTTTTTGAATGCTTCTACGTCTTTGTCATTTACTGCAACAGAACTAGCAACTTGTCTTTTCCCTTCTGCCATGTGCATATTTCCAATATTAACTTTTTTAATTGGAACGCCACCTTCAACAAGCTTTAATACATCAGAAGGATTTTCACAAACTATAAATATAAGTTGTTTTGCATTTGCTTTGTGAATTGTACTTATAGTTTTTTCTAATGTCCAATAGCGAGTTGAAGCATAGGATGGTGCGGCCATATCCATTAGCCCTTGTCTAAGTTTATCATTGGCAACGATATCATTTGCCACTAAAATTAAATTTGCACCAATAGAACCACACCATTGAGTAGCTACTTGTCCATGAATTAATCTATTGTCTATTCTTGTTAGTAAAATATTTGGCATAGTATCACCTCCTTTTATTTTTTGAAAAAGTATTTTAATTTGCTTATTCATAAATTATTATATATATAACAGAATTTAGAATCTTTACATTTTTTGGTATTTGTTTTATTGTTTTTAACAAGAATTACAGATTATGAAAGTAGAAATTAAACTGTTAGGGAATAATAATAAATTTTTAAAAATAAGTATAATATAGTAACATTAAAGGTGTTTATTATTAAATAGAATTTAAAAAGATAAATTGAATAGGGAGGTGATTTGGTATGTATGATAAGACAACTAGTATAAATTTTAAAAGGTATGGATCCATTTACGATGAAGGAAAAGATATGAGTGATGGAACTTTAATAAAGAAGGAAATTGTAACTAGTGATAAAATCATTTCTAGCTTATATAGATTTTTAGAGCCAGCATATATAGAAGTAGTTGAAGGGATGGCATCTATATTAATAAGCGATTCCAATAGTGGAGATTTCAAGTTATTTTCAATTCATAGAAATCTAGAGATTAAGCCAAATATGTATTTCAATATTATTTCCATGACAGATAAAGTTAAATTTAATTTAATAATACCATCAAGCTATAAGCTTAAACTTGAATTTTTAAATCCACCATATGTTTATAATAGGATATTACCAACAATAAATATACCTGAAATAATGGCATATTATTATACAATAAAAAGTCCAAATTATAAGTTTAAAGGGGAAGAGCATAACATATATGAATTAACCTTTGTTGATAATGGAACCCTAGATACATCAATTGACGGAGGAAAATATAGTCTAAATTCATCTGATTTAATTATTTATGGTAAAAATCAATTTCATACACAAGCTGTAAATAATGATTCATCTTGTTCTTATTTAACTATTATGTTTGATATGAAATGTGATGATGATAGCTTAATATGCAATAGAGTATTTCACTGTAGTAAAGAATTGTACAAGGCAATAAGAGTATTTGCAAAGAATATATCAAGTACAATACCATATTCAGAAAATTTGATTTTAAGCAATCTTTATGAAATTATAATTAGGTTATTCCAATATGATTATTTAGAGGTAGATGATAGTAAGCTTCCAACAGAAGTTCAGCAGCATTTTCAAGATGAACTATTAGAAGGAATATTGAAATATATTAACGAAATGATTTGTTCTCCTATTAGTATTGAGGAGCTTTGTAGTAAGTTTTCAATATCTAGATCATCTTTACAGACTTTATTTAAAAATAATTTAAATACATCACCTAAAAAGTATATTAATGATTTGAAATTATCTAAGAGTAAGCAATTAATTAGAGAAAATAAGTATACAATTAGTGAGATAGCATTTATGTTAGGATTTAATTCAATACATTATTTTTCAAAAGCATTTACACAGCATTATGAAATAAGACCAAGCGAATATGCACAAAATGTATATAAAAAATAATTTGAGCTATTTAAAATAGCTCAAATTATAAATGTATAATGAATAATGTAAAACTTACATTATATTTTGAATTGAATATCTAGATATAGTTATTACAACATTTTTAGCAACTTCAACTTCAACAGTTTCTTTTCCTACTGAAACTATTTTTCCATAGATTCCACCACAAAACATTATTTTCATTCCAGTCTTTAATTCTAGGTGGATATCTTTTAATTCAGAAGTTCTCTTTTTTATATTTTTTGTAGATATAAATATTAATATTAGAGCAATTATTCCAGCTAAAACTGAAATAGTTATGCATGTCCATATAATGACTTCCCAATTAATCATATTAAATACCATCCTCACATTCGATTTCTTCATGAACTATAAATTCAAATTTTATAATACTACTTTTTCCAATTTCAATTGCTACTTGAGATAAATAAGATAGGTCTTTTGTAATATCTTTTGCCATAGATATTTCTAAAATCATAGGAAGATTTGCTCCACCTATTACCTCCATAGGTTTTGATATTTCCGTTTTAAGTTCTACTAAAGTTTTAAAAGGTGAACCACCAGCTAAATCAGTAAGAGCTAAAATGCTTTCACAATTACTTAAATTACTTAATGAATAATAATATTTGTCCATTAAAGTTTCTGTAGAATCTGTTTCTTCAAAATCAACATATTCTACATTAGAAGGGTCTCCTGCAATTAGTTTTAAAGAAGTGTGTAATCCTGATGCAAAGTTTCCATGACCACTAATTATTAATCCTATCATTATATTCTCTCCTTTTTTACTTACGAGTGTAAGGGTAAAGTGTAACACCTTGAACAACACGATTTACTTCCCCAGATGGACAAGGATTATCAGGGGTCAATCCCATTGATAAAGATTTTAAAACTGATAAGCTTTGAGCAAAAGTAATGTAAGCTAAACCTAATTCAACATTATTTAAATTATTATTAATATTATAAGCATATATATAATCTGCTAAAGATTCTAACTCAGTATTAGAATTATTAGTAATTACAACTAGCTTATTTTTTTTCCTTTGAGAGCTGATTTCCTTTATCAAATCAAGTTCATATTTATAAGTGAATTCATCACCACTAACATATACAACTATTAATGTTGAATCATCAATTATTGATTTCGGACCATGTCTAAAGCCTAATGGAGTATCAAATATTGCGACTGTTTTGCCAGCTGTTAGCTCAAGGATTTTTAAAGAAGACTCTTGAGAAATTCCTTTTAAAACATTGCTACCCAAGTAAACTATTCTATTAAATTCATATTCATTAACTATCTTATTTGCAATTTCAAAACCCTTATCTAAGAAATTTTGAGTTGCTAAAGATATACTACTTATTATTTCTGATTTTTCATCTAATTTATTAAGATTAAAACATAGATATGCGGCTAAATACATGTTAGTAAAGCTAGATGTCATAGCAAAGGATTGATCATGAGTTTCTTCAGCAAGATTTATTGAATAACAATTTTTAAGGTTCTCAGACATTTTAGAAAGTAAACCATTCTTATTACAAGTAATAAATAGGTTATATAAATTATTAGAAACACTACTTGCAGCTTCAACAGCACCTATAGATTCAGGAGAATTACCAGAACGGCCAAAGCTTATTAATAATGTTGGTTTATCCTTTGATATATATGATTCAGGAGCAGAAACTATATCAGTTGTTCCATAAGATTTAACCTTATAATTTAATTCTTTATTCAAATAAGAATATAAAGAGTTGCCTACGAATTCACTAGTACCTGCACCAGTAAATATTATGTCAAAGTCACTACAGTTAATAACCTGATTAATAAAACTTTGTATGGAATCTTTATTTTCTTTTATTTGTGACAATGTTTTAAGCCATGTCTTAGGCTGTTGGTATATTTCCTTTAATGTAAATATGGAATAAGTACTATCCATTTTCTTCTCATCGATATTAAAAATACTCATATGAATGTCCCCCGTTTTTAATTATAGGTTGTAATTCTAATTATAATAAAGAGTAGTTTAAATTCAATGGAAGTGCTGAAAGATATAATATTTATGTTAAAAAGTGCAAATATTAGAATATAAAACTTATGTATAATCGTGGATAGAATCTTTTATTCATAGAAAAAATGGACAAGTAGCTGATGTATTGGGATTTAAGAGAATGTATGGAGAGATAATTGTGACGGCAATTACTTAGCTACTAGGGAATTATATAATTTTTTTGATTATAAAGTGTCAGATTATTGTATAATTATTGTAGATGCTTTAATGGCTAAAGGATATGAGCCAGAATCAAGATTTACTTTGGGAGAAAATAGTGAACTTTAATTATGCTATTAATTAATGCACTATTAATCTTGGAAAGTGATTAAGTGTCAATAAGAAAAAGGGGAGAATAGGAGTGGGATATGGGAGTGATTTAGTGGTTCTTAATGATGATTATTCAGTACAGTAAACATATTTGTTTAGGAAAGGTGATGTTATAGTGAGAAAGGATATTTCAAGTTTATCAGGAAGCAATATATATTTAGATATGTATGGAGATAAGGTTTATTATAATATTTTTGATAAAAATGGATATATTATATCTAAGCAAATAGAAAATAAGTTTAGATTATTATACTATAGGTACTTCATTATATTTATTGTAATTGTTTTATTAGGGAATTATTTTCATACATGGCAAAATACATTGTTAGTAGGGCTAGGGGCAGTAGTTTTAGTAGAGGCATATTTTAGACTTGTCTTTTTAAAGAAATTAAAAGTAATTAAAAATTTCAAAAGAGAAAAGAAGACTTCATTAATGGAAAGTATAATTAATAGCAACGAAAAAGAGAGAGTAATAATGAAGGCAATTGCTTATATACTTTTAAGTATTCTTGTTATTATAAATGCAATACAACAAAATTTTAATTTAATGTCTTTAATATTGAGTGTATTGGTAGCAATATATAGTTTTTACATTGGAATCATTAATTCTATTGCTTTTATTAAAATGAAGAAATCTAGGCTTGCGACTAGCAAAATAAAGGTTAAAAAATAAATATTAAGATTTTAATCTAATTTTAATCTTTCTTATATTTTATATTAATTTTATAAAAGTATTATATAACCATAATAAAGATAAAACTTGTTTATGGGGGGAAGTAAAATGGAAAGAAATGAAATGATTGAAATCTTAATTGGGAAAGCTAATATAAGTCCTAGGGAAGCAGAGGAAGCACTTGAAAAGTGTGATTGGGATCTTTTAGATGCTATTTTCTATTTAGAGAGAATGGGTAAGTTCGAAAATAGAAATACTACAACAATTATTGAAGTTAAGGAAAAGGATAATGACAAAAAAGAGAAACACGAAAAACATGAAGATAAAAGTGGTGGCCTTGGAGAAATTGTTGGAAGAATATTTAAGTTTATAGGTAAGATGATTAAAAAGGGAAATGAAAATTACTTTGAAATTAGAAAAGAAAATGAAAAGCCTATAAAAGTATCTTTAACAATATCAGCTCTTTTATTAGTATTATTCTTCTGGGTAGTTGGTGTATTATTAATAGTTGGCTTATTCTGTGGCTATAGATACTCAATATCTGGTCCAAGTATGAACTGCAATGGAGTAAATGATATATTGGGAAAAGTATCAGAATCAGCAGATAATATTAAAAAGGATTTTAAAGAAGGATATGAAAAATAATATATAGTGTTAATGAAGAGAGTTTGAAGTTTTCAAAGTCTCTTCATTTTCATTTTCTAGGAAAGTGCATAGGGGAAGGAATATACAAAGTAATAGGCTAAATGATATAATTTGATATATATGGAAAAATAAAAATCTATTTATTTTCTAGGAAGTTATACAGATAAATTTTAACATCCTAGATAAGGAGGATTATTTATGGAGAATCTTAAACTTATAGAAAAGTTAAGAGATAAAGCAAATATAAGTTATGAAGAGGCAAAAGAGATATTAGAAAATAATAATTGGGATATTCTAGAGGCTATTATATACCTAGAGGGAACAGGGAAAATAAAAGGACCTTCAATAAGTACATTTTATACTAATGAAAACAAAGATACTTTTAGCAATGATTATAATATAACTATATATAATAAGAAGGAAGAAAAAAATAAGTCGAGAAAATTTAATGATTTTAATGGGATTTTTGAAGCTGTATGTAATGCCATAGATACCTGTAATAATATATTTTTGGAAATAAGGAAAGAAGGAAGAGTATTTTTAAAGCTTCCTATGACAGTATTAATATTACTTTTATTATTTGCTTTTTGGATTGTAATACCTTTATTTATTATAGGTCTTTTCTTTAATATAGAGTTTTCTGTATCTGCCAAAAGAGTTAACGCTGATAAGGCAAATGAAGTACTAAAAAAAATATCCATGGGTGTTAAAAAAATAAAAGAAGAAATTAAAAAGGGGTTTAATCATGGTTAAGATTTTAATAGTTGAGGATGAAGAAAAAATTGCTAGATTTATAGAGCTAGAATTAGTTCATGAAGGCTATGAAATAGTAAAAACTAATAATGGCAGAACAGGTCTTGAAATAGCAGAAAAAGGTGGGGTTGATTTAGTTATTCTTGATATAATGCTTCCTGAAATTAATGGACTAGAGGTTTTAAGAAGACTTAGAAGAACTTCTGATATTCCTGTAATTATGCTTACAGCAAGAGATGCAGTTATGGATAAGGTATCAGGCCTTGATGCAGGTGCTGATGATTATATAACAAAACCCTTTGCTATAGAGGAACTACTTGCAAGAATAAGAGTAGCACTGAAAAAGAGGGTAGTAACAGCAAAAAAAGATACAGATATAATTAAATGTGGGTTATTATCCTTAGATAGAATGAGATATAAAGTTAAGTATGGAGATGAAGAAATAGAATTAACTAATAGAGAATTCACCTTGCTTCAGATATTAATGGAAAATAAAAATATAGTATTAAATAGGGATGTTCTTATGGAAAAAGTATGTGGTTATGACTATATGGGAGAAACAAATCTAATAGATGTATATATAAGATATTTAAGAACAAAAATAGATGATAGATTTAAGGTTAAGATTATAACTACAATTCGTGGAGTAGGATACGTTATAAAAGATGAGTAAGAAAAATAAAGTTAGAAATGTTACATCTATAGCCATAAAGATTAATTCTATTTCTGTAAGAGAATTATTTTTTAAATTCCTTTTTCTTGATATATGTATAATAGCAATACTAATTGGATTTTGGTGTATCGAAGGAGAAATACATTTTTATGGTGAGTTTGTGAAAAATGCACAAAGAACTATTAACTTTTATCCTATAGAAACTGCAAATTATAAGGTAGTCTGGGATGATGGTAAAACTTTAGTTAAGGAAGCTAGTGAATTTCTTTATAATCTTATAAAGTTAATTAAAATTATAGGAATTATTGAAGGAATACTTTTGTTCCAGGAAATAATTTTTGGAACTTCAAGAATTAGAAGAACATTAAAGCCTCTTAATGAAATAGCAGAAACAGCAAGTAGGCTTAGCAATATGGCTTTCGATGAAGAAAAATTTCATACTTTAGAAGATGCTATATCTAAAATTAGTCCAATAACTTCAGATGAAAGAATTCATATTGGCGATAATGAGCTTCAGGGTTTAGAAGAGGCTATAAATAATTTATTAGATAGAATGAGAGACTCATATAGGCAACAAGCAAGATTTGTTTCAGATGCTTCACATGAACTTAGAACTCCTATTTCTGTAATTCAAGGATATGCTAATATGCTAGATCGTTGGGGAAAAGAAGATGAAAGTGTTTTAGATGAATCTATTAAAGCTATAAAAAGTGAATCAGAAAATATGAAAAACCTAGTAGAACAACTTCTATTTTTAGCTAGAGGGATAAATGGTAAAACCCAACTTCAAGTGACAGAGTTTTCACTTAATGATATGATGACTGAAGTTTTTGAAGAATCTAAGATGATAGATAAAAATCATATATATAAGTATATTGAAGAAGAAAAAGTTATAGTTTATGGAGAT
This sequence comes from uncultured Clostridium sp., assembly GCA_934746015.1. Lineage (GTDB taxonomy): Bacteria > Bacillota > Clostridia > Clostridiales > Clostridiaceae > Clostridium. Next base: position 83,077 of record CAKVEW010000010.1, on the reverse strand, counting down.
ATAGGATTACTAAAGCAGACAGCAAGAATATTAATTGATAATGCTGCAAAGTACACTGATGATGGGGAAAGTATAATTCTTAAGATAGGAATAAGTAGCAAAGGAGAACCTTATTTTTCTGTTCAGGATAATGGAATAGGAATGGAAGAAGAGGATGTTACACATATGTTTGAACGTTTCTTTAGAGCAGATACAGCAAGAGTCAGAAAAAACGGGGGGACTGGATTAGGCTTATCTATAGCAAAGTGGATTATTGATAACCATAAAGGGTATTTTTCTGTTATAAGCAGAAAAGATATAGGGACTAGGATAACTGTATTTTTACCTAAGAAACTGTAAGAGGTGTAGTGGAGAAGATATAGATATTGGAAAGAATCTTTGAAGGTGAAAAAATGAGACATATTATTCTTAATATATCTCATTTTAATAAATATCTATAATTATTTTAGAATGTTAAATTATTTAGTTTTATAAGATTTAATCATCCAAAGAGCTTTTTCATATTCTGCAATTAATCCAGCCATTAAATCAACAGTTCCTTGGTCTTTAGCATCTTCTGCCATAGAAAGAAGTTCTCTTGAATCATTAAGCATAGCTAAGAAGTCAGTTTCTAATATACCTATAGCTTCGTCTCCAGCTAAGCCCTTACTTTCTAATTCTTTAATAGTTCCAATTTCCATATATTCTTTCATTGAAGCAGATGGTCTAGAACCTAAAGTTAATATTCTTTCAGCTACCTCATCTAATGACTTAGCTACACCTTCGTAATATCCTTCAAATACACTGTGAAGTTGGAAGAAGGAATGACCTTGTATATTCCAATGTAAGTTGTGAATTTTAACATATAATAAATTAAGATTTGCTAAATAATCATTAAGTGATTTAACTACTCCCTCAATTTTTTTATTATCTAAACCTATATAATTTTTACTCATAAATATTTCCTCCCTTAATTAAAATAATTTTAAATTTGTATTGATTACAATATTATAATAATACTAAACTGGAAAAAAGTCAATATAATTTACCATATTTTAATAAAAAAAGTATAGTTCATATTAAAAATACATGAGCTATACTTTGTACTAACATTTATATTATTTAATTTATATTTTTATCTTTATCTTTACAATTCTTGCAAATACCTTTGAAATAAAAAGATTGATCATGGATATCAAAGCCCTTTAAAGAATCTATATTCAAGCTATCTATATCAATTTCAATATCATAAAGAGTATTACAAACTTCACATTTAAAATGACCATGTTTCTTATCATCCAATATTTGATACTTAAATTCATTTTCGTCTATTATAATAGATTCTGCTATTTTATTCTTGATAAAAAGATTTAAAGTATTATATACAGTTGTTTTTGATAATGTTGGAATTTCATCTATTAATGCATAGTATATATCATTAACTCTTGGATGTTCTTTACTATTATATAAATATTCAAAGATTCTTTTTCTTTGATAGGATGGACTGATTCCATGATCTCTCAAATATTTTTCAATATTATCAATGAGTAACATAATTATGAATCCCTCCTTTATTCAATATATAAGTTTATCATAGTTTAAAAAAGTAATCTATAAAAATATACTTAATAAAATGTATGATTAAAATAGTAATATTAGTTATATAAAATAAATATTTAGTATATAGTTTAGATTAATTCAATATAATTATAAACCTATAGATTACTATAAACAATTATATTTATAACTTATTCATTATATTTTCTTGAAATGACCTAAGTAGTAAAAATATGATAAAATATATATTATTACTGTATAAAAAGGAGAGAATTTATGGAAAATTTGTTAACAATAATGAATTTCTCTCATGTTTATGAAAGAGAGAAATTCTTTCTAGATAAAGAATATAATTGGATAGATTGTACAGATATTAATGGAACTAATGGGTATTGCGATGAAGATGCATTTAATGAGATAAAAGAAAAGCTAAAGGATTTAAAACCAAAGGGAATACATTTTATAGATTCAGGTAATTATCATTATGTTAGTGAATTATGGATAAATAAGATAAAAAGAGATTTTACCTTAATAGTGTTTGATCACCATTCAGATATGGTAAAACCATCTTTTGGAGATATATTATCCTGTGGTTCTTGGATAATGGATGCAATAGATAAGAATAAGTTTTTAAAAAAGGTATTTATAATTGGATTAAGTAAAGAGCAAAAACAAACAATTCCTAATAAATATTTAAGCAAGGTTAAATGTATTTGTGATTATGATTTAAAAAGTATAGATAAAGAAAAGTTATGTGGATTTTTAGATGATGAGTATCCAGTTTATATATCAATAGATAAAGATGTATTAAGTGAAAAAGTAGTTGATACATCATGGGATCAAGGAATAATGAGTTTTGATGAATTAATAAAAATTCTACATGTCATTTTATCTGATTATCAAGTAATTGGTTTAGATATATGTGGAGAAAATGATGTAAGGAAAGTCATTGAAATAAGGAATAATGATAAAGTTAATTCAAAATTAGTTAACTTCTTAGAGGAAGAAGATAAATTTTTATATTTGGACAAGTTAAATAAAAGTAACATATATTATAGCAATAAAATATAGCAATATTTGGAGGTATAAATGAAGGTATTAATTTTATCCTGCAATACAGGGGAAGGTCATAACGTAGCAGGAAAAGCAATGAAGGAAGCTTTAGAAAAAGAAGGGCATGAAGCAATTATGCTTGATTATATGAAACTTTCAAGTGATAGGACTTCGAAAGTGGTTGGAGGTACTTATATTAATATTGCAAAATATACTCCACATTTTTTCTATATTCTTTATAGAGTTGCCCTTAAGATATCATCAGATAAGAGAAAGTCACCAGTTTATTATGCAAATTCATTAATGGCAAAGCATTTAAAAAAATATTTAGATGAAAATAAATTTGATATTATTTTAATGCCACATCTTTTTCCAGCAGAAACTATGACATATATGAAGAAAAAGAAGATGATTAATGAAAAAACTATAACTATAAGTACAGATTATACATGTATTCCTTTTTGGGAGGAAACAGAATGTGATGCTTATGTAATTCCACATGAAAGAATGATGGATGAATATATACAAAGAGGAATTCCAAAAGAAAAATTATATCCATTAGGAATTCCAGTTAGACAAGGTTTTTATGTTAAAGAAGAAATGAAGAAAGCAAAGAAAGAATTAAATCTTAATACAGATAAGCCTATGTACTTAATTATGAGTGGAAGCATGGGCTTTGGAAAGATTCAGCTTTTTACTATTGAATTGAATAGACAATGCAAAGATGGTGAGCAGATAGTTGTTATATGTGGGAATAATAAAAAGTTAAAAAAACTTTTAGAAAAAGAGTTTAAGAATAAAGATAATGTAAATATTTTAGGGTACACTGATAAAATATCATTATATATGGATGCTGCTGATGTAATATATACAAAGCCAGGGGGATTAACATCAACAGAAGTGATTGTAAAAAATAGGCCTCTAGTTCATACAGCACCTATCCCAGGATGTGAAACTAAGAATATGGAATTCTTTATGGAAGAGGGGATGGCTTTTCATTCTAAAAAAATTGCTAATCAAATTGAGCAAGGAAGGACATTATTATATAACCAAGAGATAAGAAATGATATGTTAGAAAATCAAAGGAAAAATGCTAAACTAAATGCTGCAAAAGATATTATAAAGTTAATGAATACATTAATTGACAAAGGGAGTAACTAGATAGGAGAAACTTATATGAGATATTTAATATTTATTATAATGGGATACCTATCAGGGAGTATGTTATATGCTTACTTAATTCCAAGGTTAATTTTGAAGATAGACATAAGAGAGAATAGTACTGATGAGAATCCTGGAACAGCAAATGCATTTATTAATGGAGGTATTCTTTGTGGAATATTAGTTCTACTATTTGAATTAGGAAAGGGATTTTTCCCAGTATGGATAGCTTTAAAATCATTAGATATAGAAAATATATTATTTTCAGGGGTTCTTGTAGCTCCTGTTATAGGACATGCATACCCTGTATTTAATTTTAAAAAGGGTGGAAAAGCAATTGCAGTTTCCTTTGGAGTACTTTTAGGTCTATTTCCAATAATTGATCCAGTAATTTTTTTAGCATTTTTTTATATTTTATTTTCAATAATAATAATTATAAATCCATACTTTTTTAGATCTATTGTTACATTTTCATTTTTTACTGTAACCTGCTTATTACTAGAAAATAATTACTCAATTATTTTAGGGTGTATTATTATATCAAGTATAGTTGTTCATAAGCATTTTCTAAAATATAAGGGAGAGAGATTAAGAGTAATTCCTTTCTATGAAGTTTTAAGGGAAAGAAAAATTAATAGAAATAAATTTTAATTAGTATTACTGTTAAAATTAAAGATAATCCACAAATTATTTGTGGATTATTTCTAATTAGTCATTGATTTGTGGATTAATTTAAATTCATTGTGGACAGAAAGTGTGAAATTAATATTTCCTCTATTATCACATGCAGAGATTTACTTAAAATATTATTCTAAGTAAAAGTATTGACATTATTATGGCATGTAGAATATATTAAAAGTAGATAGATTTCAAATAAAGAGAGGTATTTTTGTGAGTGTATAGTATCAAATAGTTAACTTAATATTAATTCCAAAAAAGTAGGTTTTTTAACCTTTGTTTGTTGTGGAATTAATTAAACTATATTGATACAAGTCCACGAATAAAAATACAAGGGGTATTCTATACCTTTTTTGTAATTGAATTTTTAGCTGTGGAAGTATCCACAGCTTTTTTGATTTTTAGAACCTATATTATGAAGTCTATCTTGATTTCGTGACTTGTATGTATTTAATACAAGAAAGGAATAAATAAATGGATAAAATAACATTGGAGAAATTAGATTATTATGAATTAAAAGAAATAGTAAAGAGCTATTGTGTAAGTGGATTAGGAAAAAACTTAATAGATAAGCTGCAGCCTAGTGGTAATTTAAAAATTGTAAATAAGAGACTTGATGAAACTTCAGAGGGAAGAAGGCTTCTAGAAGCTTCATATCATATACCTTTAAGTGGAATATTTGATATAACACCTAATATTGAAAAGATTGAAAAGGGAGCCTCTTTAGATCCAGAAGATTTAACTATGGTCAGCGACTTCTTAAGGGGATGCAGAAAAGTTAAGTTATTTGTTAAAGATAAGGAAGGATATGCTCCAACTCTATGTAGTTATGGTGATAATATTACTGATTTAAGTTATATAGAAGAGGAAATAAATAAGTGTATTAGAGGTTCTGTAGTAGATTCTAATGCTAGTAAGGAACTTAAGAAAATAAGAAGGCTTATAGATGACTGCGAAGAAAAAATAAGAGAAAGACTAGATAAATTTTTAAAGAATAGTGAAAATAAACAATACATTCAAGAATTTTTTATAAGTAAGAGAAATGGAAGATATACAATTCCAATAAAGTCTGCTTATAAAAAGTATGTTCAGGGAACTATTATTGAAGCTTCATCAAAGGGGTCAACAGTATTTATGGAGCCAGATACAATTTCTAGATATACTTCAGAACTAGCTACTTTAAAAATAGAAGAAAACATTGAAGAGTATAAGATATTAGGTATGCTTACTGAAATGTTAAACGAAAGAATAAGAGATTTAAAAATAAATATAGAAGTAATAGCTGAATATGATATGATTTGGGCTAAAGCTAAATATAGTAATGATATTTCTGGTATAAAACCTAGGTTAAATGATTATGGTTATATAAAAATAGTAGATGGAAAGTATCCTTTGATTAAAAATGTAGTACCTCTTAATTTTGAAGTTGGAGATAACTATAGAACCTTAATAATAACTGGTCCAAATGCAGGAGGAAAAACAGTAGTTTTAAAAACTGTTGGTATTTTAACACTTGCAGTACAATCTGGATTTCATATAGCAGCTAAGGAAGGAACAGAAATATCAGTCTTTGATAAAATATTCGTTGATATAGGAGACAATCAAAGTATTGAAAATGCTTTAAGCACTTTCTCTTCTCACGTTAAGAACTTAGCAGAAATAATAAAGCAAAGTACAAAGTCTACTTTATTACTATTTGATGAAATAGGAAGTGGAACTGAACCAAATGAAGGAGCAGCCCTAGCTATATCTATTTTAGAAGAGTTATATCATAAGGGATGTATTACAATAGCTACTACCCATTATGGAGAAATAAAAAACTTTTCAGAAGCACATCCAGATTTCGAAAATGCTGCTATGGAATTTAAGAAGGATACTCTTGAACCTTTATATAAACTTCATATTGGCAGAAGTGGAGATAGTAACGCATTATATATATCTAAAAAGATGGGAATTAATGATTTAATAATAGCTAGAGCCAGAAAATATATAGAAACAAAAGATTATAATTATGAATTAATTAGAGCAAGTAAGGTGAATAGAAAGAATGAAGAAATAGAAGTTCTAGATTCTAAGTATAATTACTGTGTTGGAGATAGAGTGATTCTTTTAGATAAAAATGAAAGTGCTATAGTTTATAAGGAAATAAATGAGCTAAATAATTTAATGGTGCTTTATAAAAATAATCTTATTGAAGTAAATTATAAGAGGGTTAAGTTAGATGTTAAGGCTAGTGAATTATACCCAGAAGGCTATGATTTAAATCAATTATTTACAAGCTATAAAGAAAGAAAATTAGATCATGATATAAGACGTGGATCTAAAAAGGCATTAAAAGAGATAAGAAAAAATTCAATATAATATTAAATAATAAAAAGGAGTATCTTTAGATGGATAAAGATACTCTTTTTTCAAAAGTTTAATGCCTTTTAAAAATATCTATGCAATTTTTTCTACAAACTTAGGGGTATTTTTAGGTTTTTTATAGAATGGTGTTGCTTGAACTGTATAAGCTAAAACTATTGAAATTAAACATAAAGCTCCAATAACTATAAATGTAAATTTAAATCCTCCAGTTAGGGATGATATTAATGATCCTGAAATAGCACCTAAACCAAAGCCTTGATATATGATTCCATAATTTTTAGTTTGATTTTTAGCACCGAAGAAATCTCCTACTATAGCAGGGAATACTGTAATATTTCCTCCAAAACAAAATGCAATTGAAGAAACACAAGCAAAGAAAATCGCAAAATTTAAATGTACAAAGCTTAAAATAAATACTGAGATAGTTGTAATTGAAAGTGATAGAATTACCACCTTTAATCTACCCATTTTATCTGATAAAGCACCTAATATAATTCTTCCAGCTGTATTAAATATTGCTACCATAGCAACTGCATTTGCAGCTACTCCAGGAGTAAGTCCAACTAATTGAACACCAATATCTTTAACGATTCCGATTAAGTATAATCCACTCATGCATGCTGTAAATAATATTAAGAATAAAGCATAAGCTTTTTTAGTTTTAAGCATTTCTTTTACAGAATACTCATTTTCATCTTTATCAGTAGAATAATTGCTTACTAATGGAGCATCTTTTAAAAACTGAGCCCCTATTAATATTAAAATCATTGCAATTAAACCCCAGTATACAAATGTCTTTGAAACGCCAATGTTATTAATTAAGCTTCCATTTATATACTTAAAAACTAAACTACCTGTACCATAAGCTCCTACTGAAATACCTGATATAAGTCCCTTTTTATCAGGAAACCATTTAATACAATTTGAAAGTGTAGTAATATATGCGATACCATCTGCTGCTCCAACTATTACACCTGCTGTAATGTAAAGCATAGGTAATGAAGAAGTAATTGATGTTAATATCAGACCTAGACCCAATACTAAACTTGCTATTGAAGTAAGTTTTCTAATTCCTAGCTTGTCTTGAATTTTCCCAGCAGCTAATGTAGATGATGCTAAGGCAAAACTAGTTATAGAGAAAGTAATTGCAACTTTATTTAATTCAAATCCAAATTTATTGGCTAGGGGTTGGTTAAATAAACTCCAGGTATAAATAGTTCCTAACCCTAACTGAGCAATAACTGTACCAAAAACTATTAACCAACGATTTTCTGATATTTTTTTCATTTCATTCACCTCTAAATTAATTTTGTGGATATAACCTTTACATTTGCTTTTATAATGAAGCACTGTTTATGACTTCATTATAAATTGAGAAAATATAAAGTTATTATTTTATGAATGAAATGCAAATAATTTTAAATGGAATGCATTTATATGTTCATGAGTTGCTTAAATTCTTTTACATTACTTCTACTTACAGGAACTTCATAATCGATATCTTGAAGTTTTAAGTTATAAGTATTATTGAACCAAGGTATGATTTCTCTTATTTTATTAATATTTACTATGTAAGATCTATGGCATTTAAAGAATATATCTTTGGGTAACTTTTCATAGAAGTCAGATATACATAGGTTAACAGAATACTCTTCATTTTTAGTAAAAACATAAGTTATTCTTTCTCTTGCTACGCAATAATATATATCATTAATATCAACAACTATTATTTTTTCATTTTTCCATAGATTTATCTTGTTTGATATGCTATTTTTAGGAGAATTATTCTTTGTGTTAATATCAACACTTTCTAGTTTTTTTAGCATTGATACAATCCTAGATTCCGAATAAGGCTTTAATATATAATCAAAAGCTTCTATTTCAAAGGCTTCAACAGCATGCTCTTTATATGCTGTAATAAAAACTATGTAAGGCTTTTTAGTAAATTTACTTATACTTTTAGCAAGGAGAACTCCATCTAATGAAGGGATATTTATATCTAAAAAAATAACATCTACCTGGGTATTTTGAATAAATTTAAGAACTTCTATTCCATCAGAAAACTCTTCAACTATATCTATTTTACTATAATTTTGAATAAAATATTTAAGTTCTTCTCTCGCTAAGAATTCGTCATCAACTATTATAGCTTTCATAGAGACCACCATCTTTCAAATTTTTGTTTATATAAAATTCTATCATAGTTCCTTTAGCTAGTCTTTTTATGCTAAGGCCTTCTCCATAAATAAGTTTAATTCTTGAATGAACATTATAGAGGCCTATTTTCTTTTCAGGAACATTATCAGTATAAATATTATTTATCATTTCTTCACTTATTCCTATACCACTATCCTTTATAGAAATTTTAACTTTTTCACCTTCATCCTTTAAACTTATTTTAATTGTTCCATTATGATTATCCTTTAAAATTCCATGAACTATAGCATTTTCAACTAAGGGTTGTATTGTAAGGCTTGGTATTTTAATATCTATATCATCTATATCGTAGATTACATTTAGTTTATCTCCAAATCGAGCTTTCTCTATTTCTATATAATCTTTTACTTGTTTTAATTCCTTTTTTACATCTATAAATTCACTGTTTAGCTCTAAATTAAATCTTAAGTAGCTTGATAAATTTATTATAAGTTCTCTTGCGTTATTTGGATTAATTCTTATAGAAGAAGCTATTGCATTTAATGCATTAAATAAAAAATGAGGATTTATTTGTGTTTGAAGGGCCTTAAGTTCTGCTTTGTTAGCCATTTCCTTCATTTCTTCAACCTTTGATACTTCCATAAGAGTTGAGATAATTTGTGAAAGTCCTATAGCAAGAGTTTCTACGGTATAAGTTATATGATTAGAAGCTTTATAGTATATTTTTAATGCACCTATAACTTCATTTTTTTCCTTAAGAGGAATTATAATAGCTGACTTAAGAAGTTCACTCTTTTCTTTAAAGCCAGTATTTTTTATAACTATTTTCCCACTGCTAATAGCTTCCTTTGTTTCGGAATTAATAATCTCATGGCCAATATTATAATATTCTTTTCCAACTCCGATATAAGCTAATATATTTTTAGTGTCTGTTATTGAAACAGCATCGGCATTGATATCTTCTTTTATAATGGTACATATCTTATTTAAAGACTCACTATTTATATCTCTGAAGTAAGGGAGAGTTTTATTTGCTATATCTAATGCTAATTGTGCTTGCTTAGCAGCAATTTTTTCTTTGTCATCCTCTATGCTCTGAACTAGTTCAACAATAAATCCTACACATACTTGTCCGAGAATCATTGGAAGAGCAATTTTAGATACGATGTCATAACCCAATTCATGAGGTTTACTTAATAGAAGTATTAGCATCATGGTAATTGATTCAGAAAACATTCCTGCTATTATTCCAGCTATCCATCTATATTTTCTTTGAACTTTTTTATTAATGTATCCAGATATTATTCCAGCACAGATGCTGCTTATTAGACAAGGAATAGAAGTTACCCCTCCTATATCTATTAAATATCTATGTACACCAGATATTACTCCTGTTGCAATTCCTACAAATGGACCAAATATTATTCCTCCAGACACTATAGTAATAGTTCTAACATTTACTAAGGATCCTTCTACATTAAGTCCAGTATAAGTTGATAGTATAGCAAACATAGAAAATACTGCACATGCAATTAAGTAGTCCTTTTTTCTATATGTATCTCTTTGAAATATATTTCTAAAGCTTTGTAATCTTGTTATAGCAAATAAGCATGCAAGTAGCAAAACAGCTCTATCAATAAGTTGAACTAATATATTAGCTATGTAATCCAAGATGGTATCATCCCCTTTATGTAATATAGATATATTATATACCTGATATTCTGATATTTGTTGTTTGAATGAAAATAAAGCAATTAGAGTATTTAGAGCTTCAGAAGATCTATTTTAAATAAGTAAGACTATATGTGAAAGAAGCTATATCAAGGCTTTTATAATAAAAAACCTTGATATAGCTTCTTTAGAAGAAATAAAATATAAAGCTTTGACAAAAAAATATGCCAATGCTATCATATAAATATACTCATATAATATTTAAGCATAACATATTTAATATAAAAAGTCAATACTTTTTTGAAAGGAAGTTTTAAAAATGAATGAAATTAATAAATTTTTTAAGGGTAATTTACTAGAAAATAATTTATTAAGTGAAATTTTAAAATGTAATGAAGCCACTAAAGAATATGGACTAAAACTTAATGAGAAGGACATTAAAGAAATTATTAAAACAAGAAATATAGCTCTTGAAAAAAGCGGGAGAATAGAATTTAACGGACAAATAATAAATAAAATAATTGAGAATTTTTGTGATTCTCCATATATTTCACAATATAACTATAGCGAGACAATAAATGAATTAGTAGAAATATTTTATAACTATAAAAATGAAACTTTAGATTATATCAGTGATGATGAATTAATAGAGATAATGAAGGGATTTTTTGATAATTATTGCCAGGGATCCCTAGAGCTATTAGAAGGTAAAGTTCTATATAAAATTGCTGACAATATTAGAAATGGTGTTAAGGATTATACAAATATCTATAATGAGAAGGAATGATAATTAGTGGGTAATAATAAATATATTAAAATATATAACGGATTTGAAAATATTAATAAAGAATATTTCTTTAAAGATTTTTTATCGAAGTGCTATGAGAATGGCTTATTAGATGATGTAGAGCTAAATAAGATTTATAATGACAGATTAAAGCTCCTAAAAATTCAATTAAAATACTATACTAAGGATGAAACCTCATCTGTCATGGTAGAAGTAGCAGAAAAGATTCTAAAAGGTATTGATTATACACTAGGAATTTATTTAAAATCCTTAAAAAATATAGATTTAATGATTAAGGAATTAAAAGATTTTACTTTAGAGGAAATTCTGAAAAAAGGTAATGATTTAATTAAGGAAAAAGTTAAAGTAAATAAAGAGTTATTAGTCTATATTCAAAATAATAAAATTAATGTTGATAACTATTCATATAATGACACTATAGATTATGGAATCCCACTATTTTTTAAAGAGTATGATTATTTTTTCACACCACATGAAGCAGCAGGATCAATAGATTATCAATTATGTATTGATGATATGAGCTATGTTGGAATAGAGTATATTGAAAATTACTTAAATATTTTACAATTAGAAAATGAATTTTGCCATAAATTTAATATTGAAGAAGTTAAAGAATTATTGAAAGGATATGATGTAAATAATAATTTGCTGCTTATAAATATATTTGAATTAGTCCTAACTAATGCAATAGGATTAATGATTTGTGATAAAGGATTAAGTACTTTAAATATCAATAACAAGGATAGAGATTATATAAAAGAGAAGTTATGTAATTTACAATTATGTAATTTAATAAATGAATTGAAAAAATATGTAATTATATTATATAATGAATTATATACAAGAAATGTTGGAGCGAAGGAGTATATTGATAAGGCAATATTAAAAATAGCTCCAATTATAAAGAATGCCATAGAATTAGATAAACTAGAAAATGTTTTTATATCCTTTGTTGGAGAAGATAATGACTTAATAACATATGTGGATAAGGAAAAGATGAGTAATTCTAGATTTAGAAATGTTACTGAAAAAATAAGAGGATGCTCATCAATTGAAGACAAAATTAAACTTATAAAAAATAATATTGAAAGTTTAGAAGACCTAATAGATATGTTAGATTCAGAATGCTTATTTGATGATGAGTATGAAAAATACTTTAAAAGTTTATCACAGTTTGAGATTATACTTATATTTAAGTATATACAAGACTTAAGTTTAGATAACATATATAGTAAGGATTGGTATTTAAGCTTTAATCAATATATCTCTCAGCTAGATGTAAAAGAACAAGTAAATATTAAGATGATTTCTGAAAATATAATTTTAAGTTAAGTAAGATAATAAAGTATATTATTTCAAAAAAATTAAAATATTATATATAGAATCAGCGAAAGGAGTTGAATTAAATGAAAAATTTATTAGGAAAAGCTTTCATGGTTGAAGGCATAATATTAGCCTTACTAGGAGTGATTTTTCTTATAAATCCAGTAAATGCATTTTTAAGTTTCACAAAAATATGTGGATTTTTTATAATAATTGCAGCTGTATTAAGAATAATTGGAGGATTTGTAAGCTATTCAAAGTTATATTATATACTAACAGGTATTATAGATCTATTATTTGGTATATTGGTATGGAGAAATCCTGTAGCAACAGTTGAAAATCTGATTTTAATATATGGAATATGGACATTTATAAAAGGTATGTATAATATGGTTATAATTTCAAAGTATCAATTATTAGGCTTTAATTTGTTAACAGTCTTATCTATTATATCTATAGTATTAGGTGGATTTATAACACTTTGCCCTATAGTTATTTCATTTACTTTAAAATATATTCCTTATGCTATAGGAGTATATCTTGTATTTATAGCAATTTTTGAAATGTATATTGGATATAAAATAAAGAAAATTAATATTTAGAGATAATGTATAAAAATATAAGTTTCTTATTGACTAATACCTAGGGGATTACCTTAACATATTAGTAGGGGTGATTATAGAGAGTATCATGATAAATTAACATAATTGAATGATTTAATCTCTAAAGAGTTAGGAATTAAATATGATGAAAACATGAAAATAATAAATAGATAGTATCCTTTTTAGTATTGGAGAATATCATGCTATTAGAAAGGTGTGATAAAAAATGAATTATGAAAGAGCTGACCAATTTAGTAACTTACAGGATTTATTTGATGAATGCAAAAGATTAATGGACTATCATATTATCATAATATTACAAGATGGTACTTCATTAGATGGAATTATTGAAAAAGTAGACTCAAACGGGATTATTATGCTAGTTGGTGAAGACGTAATGGATATGGAAGGCGGTACACAAATGGGTACGCAAATGGGTGGACAAATGAGCGGACAAATGAATGAACAAAGGCAGTTTGGAAATCCAGGAAGGTTTAGAAGAAATAAACGTTTTAGACGCAGGGGATTTCCTTTTGGAGCTATTCGTGGAGTATTTCCATTCGTTTATCCATTCTTCCCATTCAATCCATTTTTCCCATTTTAGGAATAAAGCTAAAGAATAAAAGTACATGTAAAACAAAAGTTTATATAGAAGTTCATATTAAGCAGGATATATATTATATTACAATTTATAGTCTATATAGATTAAGTAAGATAATATATATCCTACTTTTTTATTTTTAACAGAGTATTCTAAGAAATAAATTGAGAATGTAATTATAGAAGAATAGTCTAAAATAGAGGATTGGATAATTAGAATAATTAGCATTTTTTATATACATTTAACACTTATTGACAACGTTTTAACTTGGAGTTAAATTTAAAGTATAACTAAAAAATGCTTATCCCATAAACTAATAAAAATATTTTTAAGGAGGGAAAATAAAAAAATATATTAAAGAAATATACAAGAAAAAATAATTATCATTATAGAAAGGAGAAGAATACTTACTAAACTTTTTCATGTTTACCCTTGATTATTATATAGATAAGATGGATTTTCATAGGCAGAGATTTAGTATTCACTACATCTTAACTTTTAATAATTAAGTTTTACTTAATATTATTTTATACAAAAATAAATGTTCTATAAGTTACCATTTATATTTATCGTATATTTTACTATAAGAAAAAATTTAATGGCAATAGTATATATTAAAAGATTATAAATGAAAGACTCTATTGATAGGGAGGAGAGAAACATGAATAGATTAATTAATACTCCTATAGATAAGGCTCAGGAAACAATAGATGAACTATATGGAGATTTACAAAGAAGAATAGCTGTTAGTCCTAAAAGGTCATGTCCAGTAGATTTAGCTGCTGCTTTTTTAAGGATATGTCAGTGTCATACATGTGGTAAATGTGTGCCATGCAGAATTGGACTTAAGCAACTTGAAAATTTAATAGATGATGTATTAGAAGGAAAGGGGACAGAGGATACTCTTAGTCTTATACAAAGAACAGCAGAAGGGATAGCAGATTCAGCAGACTGTGCATTAGGCTATGAGGCAGCTGAAATGGTATTGACCGGAATCAAGGGATTTAGAGATGATTATGAACTTCATATAAGTGGTTATGAATGTGTAGAAAGACAAGAAAAATCTATTCCTTGTACAGAACAATGTCCAGCAGAGGTAGACATACCAGGATATATAGCATTAGTAGAAGAAGGTAGATATGCTGATGCTGTTAGACTTATAAGAAAGGATAATCCACTTCCTTTAACATGCGCTCTTGTTTGTGAACATCCTTGTGAGAGTAAATGTAGAAGGAACAATTTAGATTATTCTATAAATATAAGAGGACTAAAAAGAACAGCAGTTGAAGAGGCTGGTTATGTACCTATACCTAAACCTTACCCATCCACAGGCAAATCTGTTGCCATTGTAGGAGGTGGACCAAGTGGACTTACCGCTGCTTATTACTTAAGTCTTATGGGACATAAAGTAACAATTTTTGAGAAGAGAAAAAAACTTGGGGGAATGCTTCAATATGGAATTCCTAATTATAGATTACCTAAAGATCAGTTAGACAGAGAAATAAGAACCATATTATCTAATGGTGTTGAAGTAAAAACAGAAGTTTCTATTGGAAAAGATATTCTAATGGAAGAACTTAGGGAGAAGTATAATGCAGTATATGTGTCAATTGGAGCACATGGACATAAAAAACTTAAAATACCTGGTGAGGATTCCCCTTCTGTAATATCAGCTGTAAAGCTTTTAAGAGATGTTGCTGATGATAATCCTATTGATTTTAGAAATAAAAGAATTGTGGTAATAGGAGGAGGAAATGTTGCCATGGATGCAGCTAGAACTGCAATTAGGATTGGTGCATCAGAGGTAAACATAGTATATAGAAGAAGAAAAATAGATATGACAGCATTACCTGATGAGGTGGAAGGTGCTATAGCAGAGGGATGCGAAATTATGGAGCTTATGTCTCCTATTAGTATAGAAAAAGATGGGGAAGATAAGATTAAAGGAATATGGTTTAAGCCTCAGATTATAGGACCAATAGAGAATAGAAGGGCAAAACCTCTAAATTCTAGTAAAGAACCAGAATTTATACCATGTGATATTGTAATAGCAGCTGTAGGGCAGGATATTGAGTCTAAGTATTTTGAAAAGTGTGGAATAAATACTAAGATGGGGAAAATTATTGTATCAGAATCAGGAGAAGTATATGGACAGAAAGGCATATTTGCAGTAGGTGATTGTGTAACAGGACCATCTACAGTAATTAGAGCAATAGCTTCTGGTAAGGTTGCTGCAGCCAACATTGATAGTTATTTTGGGTACAAGCATATAATAAAAAGTGATGTGGAAATACCACCTATTAAATTTAAGAGTAGTATTTCCTGGGGAAGATCTAATATGTATGAAAGATCAGCAAAGGAAAGAAGTCTAGATTTTAATATAGTTGAAAAATCTCTTACATTAGAGGAAGCAAAGCAGGAAGCAGGAAGATGTTTACGTTGTGATCATTTGGGCTGTGGAGCCTTCAAGGGAGGTAGAGTAGATAGATGGTAAATCTTATAATAGATAATAAAAAAGTAGTTGTACCTAGAGAAATTACAATTCTTGAAGCAGCAAGAATTGCAGGAATAGAAATACCTACACTTTGCTACTTAAAGGATATTAACGAAATAGGAGCTTGTAGAGTTTGTTTAGTTGAGATTGAAGGAGTTAATAAGCTTGCAGCAGCATGTAATACTCCTATTTCAGAAGGAATGGTTATTAGAACTAATAGCCCAAGAGTTAGAAAAGCTAGGAAAATTAATGTGGAACTTATACTTTCGCAGCATAATTTCCGCTGTGCTACATGTTCTAGAAATGGGAGTTGTAGGCTTCAAAGTATATCAAGAGACTTAGGAATAAATTATTTACCATATAAGGAAGAAGTAAAATATAAGCCTTGGAGAAAGGATTTTCCTTTAATAAGAGATAATGAAAAATGTATTAAGTGCATGAGATGTGTTCAAATATGTAACAAGATTCAATCCTTGGGAGTATGGGATACTACAGGAAGTGGTTCTAGAACTAATGTTGGCGTATCTAAAAATAATAGAATAGAGGATACAGCTTGTTCTTTATGTGGGCAATGTATAACTCATTGTCCAGTAGGAGCCTTAGTTGAAAGAGATGATACAGAAGAAGTTTTTGAAGCATTAGCAAATCCAGAAATTATTACAGTAGTACAAATAGCCCCTGCAGTTAGAGCTGCTTGGGGTGAAGAAATGGGACTCTCTAGAGAAGAAGCTACTGTAGGCAAAATAGTAGATGCTCTTAGAAAGATGGGCTTTGATTATGTATTTGATACTACCTTTGCTGCTGATTTAACTATAATGGAGGAAGGTACTGAATTAATTGAAAAGTTAAGAAATGGTGATAAACCTCCAATGTTTACATCATGTTGCCCTGGATGGGTAAGATTTATAAAATCTCAATATCCAGAGTATGTATCAAAACTTTCTACAGCAAAATCTCCACAGCAAATGTTTGGTGCCATAACAAAGACATATTTTGCAGAAAAGATGAAAATTGATCCTAGCAAGATATATTGTGTTTCAATAATGCCATGTACAGCCAAAAAATATGAGAAGGATATACCAGGAATAAATGTATCAGATACAGATGTAGATTCAGTAATAACAACAAGGGAACTTGTAAAAATGATAAGAGCAGAGCATATAAATCCTAAGGATTTAAAAGATGAAAATATGGATAATATATTAGGAGATGGAACTGGAGCGGGTGTTATTTTTGGAGCTACAGGAGGAGTAATGGAGGCAGCATTAAGAAGTGCATATTACTTACTTACAGGAGAAAATCCAAAAGCTGATAGCTTCAAAAATGTAAGAGGAATAAATGGATGGAAAGAAGCTGAATTTACTATTGGAAGTACTGTTTTAAAAGTGGCTGTAGCAAGTGGTCTTGGTAATGCTAGAAAGCTTATGGATGCTATAGAAAGAGATGAAGTTCAATATGATTTTGTTGAAATAATGGCATGCCCTGGAGGATGTTCTGGAGGCGGTGGACAACCAATATTTTATAATCAGGAGCTTTCAGAGGATAGAGCTGATGTATTATATGCTCTTGATAGAAATTCTAAGTGGAGATTTTCTCATGAAAACCCTATGGTAATTAAATGCTATAATGAATATTTGGGAGAACCCTTATCTGAAATAGCTCATGAACTACTTCATGTTTCACATAGTAAATATCGCTAAAGCATAAGATTTAGGAATAAGAATAAAAAATATAAATATAGTATTCTTAATAATATAGGAATATATTTTTATAAGTATAATATTATGAAGCTATATGGGGCTGTCGCACTAAAAATTAGTGCACAGCTCCTTTTTAATAAAGAACTTACATATTATCTATATTTTCATTAGAAATACATATTTGAGTTTATATTTTAGTCAAGATATAATAAAATAATAATAAGGTAATCAAAGTTAACAAGTATAATATAAAAGGAATTTACATATAGGGGAGCGAGAATATAATGATTCAAGATATAATAAAACAGCTTCAAATCATAGTAAATGCAGAAAGTGAAGATATCACTTATACTACCATAGCAAGGGTAATATTAGAAAATATACAAAAGGGAATGGAAGATATAACTATTTTACAATTAGCAGATATGTGCTATACATCTCCTTCAACTATAAGTAGGTTCGTTAAAAAACTAGGATATAGCAACTTTAATGAATTCAAAATGAAATGTGTAGAGAGAAAAAATCTTGGAACAGAGATACTTTCAGATAACGTAAAAAATATATATTTTGACTCTAAAGATGACAAGGAAGTTTTAATTGATCTTGTAGATTCAATCAATCTCTCATTAATGGAGTTTGTAGAGAAGCTTGATTTAAATGAGATTGATAATTTGATTAGTATGATACATGATTATAAAGACGTATACTTTTTTGGCTTTCACTTATCAGGTTACTTTATGCAACATTTACAGTATCATCTTTTTAGCTTAGGTAAGTATGTTAATTTTGCATCACAAGAAATCAGTCAAGAGAAGTTAGCAGAACAGACTGATGAAAATAGCTTATCCATTATTTTTTCAGTTGACGGAAATTATTTAAGGCAGAAAGCACAAGTGTTTTATTCCCTTAAGGAAAAGGGCGGTAAAATTGTGCTTGTGACACAAAATCCAGCTTTAAAGATGGCATCTCAATGTGATTATGTTAGTTATCTTGGAAGTTATAAGAGTGCAACTGAAGGAAGATATAAATTACACCTATTTACAGAAATATTGATTAATAGATATTATCAGAAATACAATAAAGAAGCTAAAAGGTGAATCCGTTTTCAAAAAATGAAAATAATTCTAAACATAGAAAAGACCTGCATATATTGAAGGCTCTTCTATGTTTTTTTTATGATAATATTAAGACAAGAAGGACAGCAGAGAAGGATTAAGAAATAAGGGGAGGATAAGTAATGAATAAAAAAGAGCTAGCAAAAAGAGTTATTACTGAAATAGGCGGAAAAGAGAATATTACTCAAGGATGGCACTGTATTACACGTCTACGTTTTAATGTAGTTGATACTAAGAAAGTAAAGGTTGAGAATATTAAAGATATTGAAGGAGTAATGGGAGCGCAATTCCAGAATGGACAATTCCAAGTTATTATTGGCAATAAGGTCGCCGAGGTATTTGAAGAAGTAAGTAATATATTAGGAGATGAATATTCTAATAATACAGAAAAAAAGGGTAAGAAAAATGTGTTAGATAGTATTTTTGATACTATTTCAGGTATATTTACTCCAGCATTACCGGCAATAGTAGGTGCTGGATTATTAAAAGGGGTTATGGCATTATTAACAGCTTTAAATTTGATGTCAGCCACCACTTCAGAATACTCAGTTTTAAGTATGATTGCAGATGCTCCATTCTATTTCTTACCATTTTTGATTGCTTTTTCAGCAGCTAAAAAGTTTAAAACAAATGAGTTTTTAGCAGTAACTATTGCAGGTGTAATTATGTACCCAACAATTATTAATTATGCTGCATCTGGAGAAGTTGCTTCTTTGAGCTTTTTAGGATTAAGTATTCCAATGCTTAATTATAGTTCTACAGTTATTCCTATTATTCTAGGTGTATGGTTATTAAGCTATGTATATAAGGTGATAGATAAGTTTGTACCTAATCTTTTTAAAATAATAGTTACACCTTTATGTGTATTATTGGTTACATCTATATTAGTCTTAGTATTTATTGCACCATTAGGAAATTATATTGGAGTATATGTTGAAAGATTTTTCTCAGGACTATTTAATGTAGCAGGACCATTTGCAGGAATGTTACTTGGAGGATTAATGCCTTTACTTGTAATAACTGGTATGCACTATGCATTCTTCCCAGCTGCATTTGCAAGCTTTAGTAGTGTGGGATATGATATCGTATTACTTCCAATGAACTTAGTAAGTAATTTAGCACAAGCAGGAGCAACATTTGCAGTAGCAGTAAAAAGTAAAGATAAAAAAATGAAATCATTAGCATATTCAACAGGTATTTCAGCAATATTTGGAATAACTGAGCCAGCCATTTATGGAGTAACTTTGAAGCTAAAAAAACCTTTCTATGGAGCATTAATAGGTGGTGCTGTTGGTGGTGGTATTTTTGGAACATTTGTTGTAAAAGCATTTTCATTCTCACTTCCAGGAATTACTGCATTACCTTCATATATTCAAGAAGGAACTAATAATATGATGTTTGCTTTAATAGGTGTAGCATTAAGCTTTGTAGTAGCATTTTTAGTAACAATGGTATTTAAATTTGAGGGTAGTGAAAAAGCAGATAAAGTAAATTTAGAGAATGAAAGTATTGATAGTAAATCTATAGATATATTATCACCTATGGAAGGAAATGTAGTGAAGCTTTCACAGGTACCAGATCAAATATTTGCAGATGGTTTAGTTGGAAAGGGAGTAGCAATTATTCCTTCAAGTGGAATTGTAAGATCACCATTTAAAGGAACTGTTACCACTATAGTACCAACACAACATGCAATAGGTTTAACATCTGATAAAGGAATTGAATTACTTATTCATATTGGAGTAGACACTGTTAATCTAAAAGGAAGAGGTTTTAAGTTAAAAGTCAATGTTGGACAAGAAGTAAATATAGGAGATGAATTAATAGAATTTGATATGAATTTAATTAAACAAGAAGGACTTGATTTAATATCACCAATAGTTGTAACTAATACTGATAAGTTTCCAGAAGTAGTTGTTAATTCAAGTGAAAAACTTCCTTACAACATAGAATTTAAAGATAGATTATTGAGCGTTAATAAATAAAGCATTAGGAGGATTATTAAATGAAAAAATTAATGAATGGTTTCCCAGAAGGATTTTTATGGGGAGGAGCTACAGCAGCTAATCAAATTGAAGGAGCTTTTGATGAGGGAGGAAAAGGATTATCTACTTCAGATATGGCAGCTTATAAGAATCCATATGCATCAGGAAAAGTTGATAATTTTACCTTCAATGTAACATCTAAGGAGTTAGATGAATACTTAACTCATCCAGAAGAATATAAGTTCCCAAAACGTTGGGGAATTGATTTCTATCATAATTATAAAGAGGACATTGCCCTATTTGCAGAAATGGGATTTAAAGTATTCCGTTTATCAATTTCTTGGGCAAGAATTTTCCCAACTGGATTAGAAGAAGAGCCAAATGAGGAAGGACTAGCTTTTTATGATAACGTATTTGATGAGTTAGCTAAATATGGAATTGAACCATTAGTTACTATGTCTCATTACGAGATGCCAATTACATTAGTAAAAAAATATAATGGTTGGAAAAGTCGTGAATTGATTACACTGTTTGAAAAGTATGGTAGAGTATTACTTTCTAGATTTAAAGATAAGGTAAAGTATTGGATTACATTTAATGAAATGAACATGTCTTTGCATAGCATTTATACTGGAGCTGGTATTTTAGGTGATTTAGTTGAAAATAAAATGCAAGATGGATACCAAGCAGTTCATCATCAATTTGTAGCAAGTGCTCTAGTTGTAAAGGCAGCAAGAGAAATTGCACCAGATGTTAAGATTGGTTGTATGATTAATCAAATAGAATCATATGCAAAGACAACTAAGCCAGAGGATCAGCTACAAGCGTTAAAGGCTAATCAATTAAATATGTTTTACCCTGATGTACAAGCAAGAGGAGAATATCCATCATATATGACTCGTTTCTTTGAAGATAATAACATCCAAATTCAGATGGATAAAGATGATGAGAAGATCCTTGCTGAAGGGAAAATTGATTTTGTTTCAATTAGTTACTATATGTCTCACGTAGCAGAGGCACGTGAGGATGCTACTGCTGTAGCAGGTACTTTTGATAGTGCAATTAAAAATGAATACTTGGAACTTTCTGAGTGGGATTGGCCAATTGACCCAATTGGATTACGTATTTCATTGCTTAAATTATATGATCGTTATCAATTGCCATTGTTTGTAGCTGAAAATGGGTTAGGTGCAAAAGATATATTAACTGAAGATAAGAAAGTTCATGATTTATATCGTATTGACTATATTAAAAAGCATATTATAGCCATGAAGGAAGCTATTAAAGATGGTGTAGAAATTATGGGATATACTACTTGGGGATGTATTGACTTAATTAGTTGTGGAACATCACAAATGTCAAAACGTTATGGATTTATATATGTTGATCAAGATGATGAAGGAAATGGTTCTTTAGAAAGGTTTAGAAAAGACTCTTTCTATTGGTATAAAGAAGTAATTAAATCAAATGGTGAGAACTTAGGTTAAAAATATTTTAGGAGTATATAAATGAGTAGAAAGTTAATTTTCATAGATGTGGATGGTACCCTTTGTGATTTATCTGGACAAGTACCGGAATCTGCAAGAGAGGCAATTAAGATAGCAAGATCTAAGGGCCATTTGGTATATATATGTACTGGTAGATCAAAACCAGAAGTTACTGAAGATATTTCATCCATAGGCTTTGATGGTATGATTTGTGCTGGTGGAGGATATATAGAAGTTAATGAAGAGGTATTAATGCATAAAAAGATGCCTATAAAAGCTGTGAAAAGCATAATAGAATATTTTGAAAAGCATAATATAGATTACTACATTGAGTCAAATGATGGCCTGTTTGGAAGTCCAGGATGTATAGATGCTATTTTAAAACAAGTAACAAATGGGCTTAAAGAATATAGCAGTGAATTTGAAGATGCAAAAAAGGAAATGGAATGGTTTTTTCAATTACTTAATAAGTATAAGGATAAAGAAGTTAATTATAGTAATATTAATAAAATATCTTTTATTAGTAATGGTCATCCCTATGAAGAGGTTTATGATACTTTTAAAGAAAATCTAGAAATATATCATAATACTGTACCACAATTTGGAGAAAATAGTGGTGAAATTGGTACAAAGGGTATAAGGAAGTCTACAGCAATTAATTATGTTATTGAATATTTAAATATGAATAAGAGTGATACATTGGCATATGGTGATGGGGAAAATGATATAGATATGTTTAAGTGTGTTAATTATGGAGTGGCAATGGAGAATGCAAAGCCAGAACTAATAAAAGTATCTAAAGAAATAACATATACAGCTGAGAATGACGGTGTATACTTTAGTTTCAAAAAGAATAATTTAATATAAAAAAGAGGTGAAAAGCAAGATTCGGCTTTTCGCCTCTTTTTTATATCAAGATTAATAAATAATTCTTTCAATGAAGTTTTTACATTAAATTTTAAGATTAATATAAGGTTACTAAATTATAATGCTAAGTGAAATACTAAATTATACAACTTTATTACAACTGTATGATATTATGTAAAATTTAAGGAGTGTGTTTTATATGCAAAAAATATTGATAGTTGAAGATGAAGAGCCAATATCAAATTTAATAAAAATAAATTTAGTTGCAGAAGGATATATGTGTAAGTGTGCTTTTAATGGAATAGATGCCGCAAACATAATAGAAGAAGAAAAATTCGATTTAGTATTACTAGATATTATGTTGCCAGGAATTGATGGATATGAACTTTTAGAATATATAAAACCATTTAAAACACCAGTAATATTTATAACTGCAAAGGGAACAGTAGAAAATAAAATAAGAGGATTGAAATTGGGAGCAGATGATTATATAGTTAAGCCCTTTCAAATTGGGGAATTGCTAGCTAGAATAGAAGCAGTTTTACGAAGGGTTAATGGTGGAGATAAAACTTATGAGGTTTTAGGAGTTAAGATAAATCCAAGTTCTAGATCTGTTATTAAAGATGGAAAATATGTTGACTTAACAGTAAAAGAATTTGATTTGTTGTTAGAACTTATTCGCAATAAAAATATAGCATTATATAGAAATCAATTATATGAAAGAGTATGGCAAGAAGAGTTCATGGGAGATACAAGAACTATTGATTTGCATATTCAAAGATTAAGAAAAAAATTAGGATGGGAAAATAATATAAAAACAGTATTTAGAATTGGATATAGATTAGAGGTATAAAACTTTATGAAATTATATGTAAAGATATTTTTATGTTCTATAGCAACTTTAAGCTTATTCTTATCATTATCTGCATATGTTTTAATTTCCTCTTCTCTTAAAAATTATATGAATAGAGAAATTGATCAGGCAAAAAATCAGTATACCTATATAAAATATAATATTCAATCCAAATTATTAATGAGTAAGAATAGAAAACAAGAAATAAATGAAAAATATGATTTATCTATTTTAGATGTTTCGAGATATACAATTGAGGGAAATCAAATAGCATTACTTAGTGAAGATAAGACGATAATATCTTCTAATCTTCCAAATGATTTAAGCCTTGATATAGTAAATTTAATAAAAGAAGATTCAATAATATGCAAGATAGAAGAGGTAAATGAAAGTAAGCTTATTGTAGTTGGAGGGAGTTTTGAACATAATGATAGAACATATTATTTACTTTCAGCTACAAATATAAGTGATATTTTATCTCATAAAAGGGATATGGAAAAAAATTTTGACTTAATTTATTTTACCGCTATTTTTGCTGGAGCAGTAGTTATGATGATATTATCTAGTTTGATTACGAGACCCATTAAAAAGCTTATTAAGTCAAGTTCAAGAATTGCCAGTGGATATTATAATGAGCATTTAGATTATAGTGGTAATGGTGAATTAGGAGAATTAGCTGAGAGCTTTAATAAGATGGCTGAAGCCATAGAGGAAAAGGTTCAAGAATTAGAAATTGATGCAGAAAGAAAAGAAGATTTTGTTACAAATTTTGCTCATGAATTAAAAACACCACTAACATCTGTTATAGGTTATGCAGATATGATTTATCATAGAGATTTACCTAGAGAAGATATAAAGAATGCTGCTAGATATATTTTAGATGAAGGTCTACGGTTAGAGGCTTTATCCTTTAAACTTATGGATTTAACAATGCTTAATAAGCAAAATTTTATTTTAGAACAATTAAGTAGCAAAGAAGTATTCCAAAATATTTTAGATACGATAAAACCAATTATTAAAGAAAAAAATATAGATGTTTCTTTAGATGTAGAAGATGAGTATATAGAAATTGAGTTTGATTTATTTAAAATGTTAATTCTTAACCTACTGGATAACTCAATTAAAGCAGATTCAAATAAATTAGGAATAATCGGATACAAAATTAATAATAAGTATAATATTGAGGTTAGAGATAATGGAAGAGGTATTCCAAAGGAAGAAATAGATAGGATAACAGAAGCCTTTTATATGGTTGATAAATCGAGGGCTAGAGAACAACATGGGGTAGGTCTTGGATTAGCATTATGTGATAAAATAGCTAAGATTCATAAAAGTAATTTGAAAATTTCTAGTGAGGTTCATAAGGGAACAATAGTCTCCTTAGAAGTAGATATTAATGGAGGTAACCCATAATGAGAAATCATAAAAAATCAACTCTTATAGGTATAATATTAATAATTGTAATTATTATAGGTGGTTGGGGACTTACTAGATTTTTACTATATAATCAAGAAAAGAAGCGTTTATCAGAAATTAAAGAGTTTAGTAATGATATTAATGGGGATAATTCAATTACTAATAGTGATTTAACAATAGAGCAAATTAGAAATATATTAATTACTTGGAATGATAATAGAGATATAAAAATTCATGAACCAACTATGAATCAATTAACTATGGATGAAGCAGTAAGTAAGGCAATTGATGATATAAAATACTTTTGTGAAAAAGGAATACTTCCAAAAGGTTTTGAAACTATAGATGATTATTGGAATACACAAGCCTTTTTAGGGAGTAAGGCATTTGAACATACTAAAATTAAAGATGCTTATAGTTATTGGATAATTAGATTCAGAAGTGATGAATTAAATATAGAGGTAAAGCAAAATGCATATACAGGAGAGATATGGAATATAGTAGCTCATGACTTTACTGAAGATAAAAAAGAAAATATTAATATAGAAGAATATTTAAAAATATATGCAGATTACCTAGGAATAAAAATGAGCAATTATAGTAAAAGTGAGCTTGGGTATGGTAGCTTAACATCAGAAGATTCCATGCTATTACTTACTATACAAAGTAATTTAGAAAGTGATAAATTAAATTCTTTAATTGAAATATCTTTATTGCCAAATTAGCAAATAATTTAATTATAAAAATTTAATAAATAAATTACAACTAAGATACATTTTATATACTTGAATATTACAAAATCCTCTTATTATTTATAATAGGAGGATTTATAATGAAAAAAATTAGTGAATTGAGTAGAAGAAGAAAAAGAAGAATATTTTTTAGACGAGCTAGAGCATGTATAGTACTAATAGTATTTATAATACTTTTAAATAAAATAATAAGTCATATTTTTAGTTATAAGGTTACCTCGGGTTTAAGTAGTATTATATCAAATATTGAAGAAATTAATGAAGAAAAAATAAGTGTTATACTTGATCCAGGTCATGGAGGACATGATATAGGTGCTAATTTTGGAGAAATTTATGAGAAAGATATAGTTCTAAGTATTTCCAATAAGGTGGGGGAGATATTAGAAAAAAATGATATTAATGTTATTTATACTAGAACTGATGATATATCCCTAGGGGACAACGAAAAAGAAGACTTAAGGAATAGAGTTCAAGTATCCAATACATCAAATGCAGAATATTTTATATCATTTCACATTAATGACTATGATACATATGGTTATGAGGATATATATGGGTTTGAGGTTTGGACAGACTACAATAATTACAGTAGTGTAATTTTAGGGAGAAGTATAGAAAATAGTCTAGATAACTTATACTACACAGAAAAGCGACC
Organism: uncultured Clostridium sp.; assembly: GCA_934746015.1. Lineage (GTDB taxonomy): Bacteria > Bacillota > Clostridia > Clostridiales > Clostridiaceae > Clostridium. The sequence continues at coordinate 55,796 of CAKVEW010000010.1, read as the reverse complement.
AATGCTTGATGGAAGTGAAGACTTATATATTATAAGAGAAAATAATATTCCTTCAGTGCTTATTGAATTTGGTTTTATGAATAATTATAATGATAGAAATTATTTTTCTAATGAATATAACCAAGAATTGCTAGCGGAGGCAGTAGCAAAAGCAATAATAGAAAACATAAATTAGAGTAAAAAAGCAGAGTAATAACTCTGCTTTTATTTTTCATATAATCCATAAGCTTTATTTATTTCTTGAACAAATAGAATTCCATTTCCTGGTTTGTCCAATTTTAATTCTTCTCTTATTGAACTTACTATATCTTCAGTCTTATCTTTTTTAGATAAAATTATAACTACTTCTTTTTCTGGTTCTATTTCCATAGCAAAGACCTTACTAGTTTCATGAATCCCTGATCCTCTAGAATTTATAATAGTTCCCCCTTGAGAGCCTGCTTTAGTAGCTGCCTCTATAGCCTCTTCCCCTCTTCCTTTATCTACTATTACAGTTATAACATTATACATATTATTCTCTCCACCTTTTTCTTCTTTATTACATTTACAACTTCTAGTTCCAAATACATCACATATATTGGTTGTAAAGGCTATTCCATGATTAGGTTTGTTAAATTTAAATTCTTCATCTAATTTTACTAAAGATTTATTTACTAATTCGGTATTAGAAATCATCATTACTACTTCTTTGCTTACATCTGCCAGTCCTATAAAATCTAATATCTTATTGTTTACAGTTCCTTTACCTAAAATTACTGTGCCTCCAGAAATTCCATTTTGTTTCGCTTTTTGCATTACCTTGCTTCCTAATCCTGATTTAACTATAACACAAAGTAATTCAATATTGCTTGAATAACTAAACATGTATATTTAGTCCCCCTTTTTTACTTTAACCAAGTATAAATTATAATAATTTTAAAGTTTTATTGCCCACCAATTATTTACATGAATCTTATGCTACATCAAAGTTAATACTATTTCAATAGAAATTAGCTATAAAATAAAAAAATAAGAAAATTTTTAAAATTTTCTTATTTTTTTATTATCTTTTAACTTATTTCTCATATAATCCATAAGTTTTATTTATATCTTGAACATATATAATACCATTTCCTGGCTCATTAATTTTAAGTTCTTTTGATATTGATTCTACAATTTGTTCCGTTTGGTCTGTTTTTGATAAAATAAGAACTACTTCCTTTTCAGGTTCTATTTCCATTGCAAATACTTTACTAGTCTCATGAATTCCTGATCCTCTTGCATTAATAATAGTGCCTCCTAATGATCCAGCTTTTGTTGCTGCATCTATTACATCCTCAGCTCTTCCTTTATCTACAATAATAGTTATAGAATTATACATAATTTTATCAAAATCTCCCTCTTTAACTTTTTCATTTTCTTTGCAACTTCTAGTTCCAATTAAATTAGATATTGATGTTGTAAAAGCTATTCCATGATTAGGCTTTTCAAATTTAAACTCTTCGTCTAATTTTATTAAAGCTTCTTTCATAATACTTTTCTTTGAAATCATTAAAACTATTTCTTTACTTACATCTGCAAGTCCTAAAAATTCTAAAATTTTATTATTTACAGTTCCTTTTCCTAAAAGCACAGTTCCACCAGATATTCCATGCTCCTTAGCTTTGTGAAGCACCTTACTTCCTAATCCTAATTTAACTATAACGCAAAGAAGTTCAATATCGTTAATATTAGAATTATTCAACATCTACACCAACTCCTTCTTTTTTAGATTTAATTTTAAATATTAAACCTAATATTTGCAGAGCTATAATTGGCGTCATAGCAACCATAGCTATCATTCCAAAGCCATCTATTAAAACATCTGCTCCTTCTATTGATGCTGCTGCACCTTGAGCAAAAGCTAATATAAATGTAGCTGTCATAGGTCCCGAAGCTACTCCACCTGAATCAAAAGCCATTCCTACAAATAGCTTTGGAACTATATACATTAAACCAACTGATATTATATATCCAGGTAATAGATAATGCCATAATTGAATCCCTGGAATGAGTATTCTAATCATTGACAATGCTACTGCAAATCCAACTCCAATTGCTAAAGACAACATTACTACCTTTCTTTTTACATATCCACTAGTAACCTCTTCAATTTGATGAGTTAAAACATAAACCGCTGGTTCAGCTAAAATCGTTACACATCCAAGTATAAATCCTACTATTATAACATAGGCCTTATTATCAAGGGCTGCTATCTTGTAACCAACTATAGTTCCAACTTCCATAAATCCAGCATTAACCCCTACTAAAAATATCACTAAACCTATAAAGGTAAATAATATACCAAACATTATTTTTCTTAATGATTTTTTAGAAATTTTAAATTTAATCTTTTGGAATATTAAAAATATAAGAACTATGGGAGTTAGAGCTAAGAAAATTTCATATGCTAAATGAGGTATGGCATGTAAAAATGGTCCTATTATTCCTTTTGTTCCTTCTAAATTCACTTCTGCTGATCCACTGATTTCATTAGTCTTTGATAATATGCTCATTATCATTACAGCTAAGATAGCTCCTGTTGATGCTATAGCAACTAAACCAAAACTATCTTTTTCTGATTGTTTACTATCTTTTTTCATTTTAGATACCCCAGTTGCCAAGGCTAATATAAATGGAACTGTCATAGCTCCTGTTGTAGCTCCTGAAGCATCAAAAGATATTGCTAAAAACTCTGGTGATACCAAAATAGCAATAAGGAATATTATCCCATAAATAATGGTCAGTAATTTATATAGTGGGAATGAATAAACTATTCTTCCAAGTCCTAAAGCAAGCATTAAGGATATCCCAATTGAAACAACTATAACTATCAAGAACTTTCCAAAAGCACCTCCAGTTACATCTGCAACTTGTCCACCAAGTATATGAAGATCTGGTTCTGCTATAGATATAACAAGTCCTAGAATTAATCCCGTTATAATAACAATCCATAGCTTGTTTGCCTTAGCTATAGTGTTTCCCATTATATTTCCTATTGGTGTTACTCCAATATCAACTCCAACTAAGAATATTGATAATCCTATTACTACAAATAAAGCTCCTATTATAAATCTTACGAGCATAGAAGTTTCTATGGGTGTTAATGTAAAGTTTAGTATTATTACAATTAAAGTTATAGGTAAAACTGATAATGATACCTCTTTAATTTTTTCTGTCAATAAATTCAATTTGCCTCATCCCTTCTTATTTAAAATTTATTTTTTTAATCACCTCTCTTGTTTTTTTCTTTTATATAATAACGATAAGCTTTAAATTTAATAAATTTCATTGCTTTATTTACTCGTAAAATTCTATTACTGTAGAATATGTTGTATGAAATATTACATCTAAAATTTTTGATTGAATGCTTATCGATTAAAATCAATTTTCATGTTTCCTCAGTTAATTGTACTTAATATTCAGTATTTTTGCAAATTTCCGAAATCTAAAATAATTTAATTTTATAATTATATTAAAATAATTTTTTAACAATCAAATAAATAGGTTTTGCTTTTTTTACTATTTTAAATATATTTATTTTTCATTTAGTTTATTCTACTCTTATTTACTATTAAAGTTTTAGGTGAAAGTAAATTTAAGGAAATTTTAACACTTTGATAATTGTTAAGTTTTTTAATAAAATCTCAATTTCATTAGCTTTTTCAATTCATTTTCATAGAATGATCGCATAAAAAAAGCCCAACAATTATGTTGGACTTTAAATTTATGCTATGTCTTATTTCAATGTTTAAAGTTTTACCTTCTATTACATTACTAACGAGATAATTATTTTTAAGTTATATTAAACTTATATATTAATCCAAATCTTTGCTAGTAAATCCTAGGGGTAAAAGTTCTTCTAATGTATATTCTTTAAATTCATCTTTATTTTTAGCAAGGAAGATTTTAAATGTCTTCGGATCACAGAATTCAGCTATTACTTGTCTGCATACTCCACAAGGAGCACAGTATTCAGTTTCTTCTGCATCTGCCTTATTTCCTACTATTGCAATAGCAAGGAAATCATGTTGACCTTCTGAGATAGCTTTAAAAAAAGCAGTTCTTTCAGCACAGTTAGTTGGCGTAAAAGCGGCATTTTCTATATTACAACCTAAATAGATTTTCCCATTTGTACCAAGCAATGCGGCACCAACATTAAAGTTAGAGTAAGGAGTATAAGCAAATTTTTGAGCCTCATAAGCCTTTTCTACTAATAGTTTTGCATCAATCATAAATTTCACCTGACACTTTCTTTAATAAATATTAAAAATATAATTCACTTTAAATGTATATATCCATAAGTGGATTTTTATTATAACACTATTAAATATATGTGTATATATGAATTTTAATCAAGGATAATATTATTGTTAAAGATATCAAAATATTACCAAAGGCCATCAATTAAGTATTATTGTAGTATTAATAATATAATTTTTTATTTTTAAAATTATATATTGACATTAACGCAACGTAAAGGTCTATTATTAATTTGTAAGGAGGAATTGAGATGGAATATACAATTAAAAAGCTAGCTGAAATGGCAGGTGTAAGCACTAGAACTCTTCGATATTATGATGAAATAGGGCTACTTAAGCCATGTAGGGTTAACTCATCAGGATATAGGATATATGGAGAAAAGGAAGTTGATATATTACAACAAATTTTACTTTATAGATCTATGGATATTAAACTTGAAGAAATTGAAAATATAATATCTAATTCTAGTTTCGATATTTGCCAATCATTAATTGAGCATCGAAAAAACCTCATTTCCAGAAGAAATCAACTTGATCAATTGATTTTGACTGTAGAAAAGACTATTGAGTATAAGAAAGGGGAAATAAGTATGTCTAATAAAGAAAAGTTTGAAGGATTAAAAAAAGAACGCTTAGAAGAAAATGAATCAAAGTATGGTAAAGAAATTAGAGATAAATATGGTAAAGAGACAGTTGAAGCCTCTAATAAGAAGTTTATGAATATGAGCGAAGAAGACTTTAATAAGATGAATAAAATCGAAGAGAATATGTTTAAAGGATTACTAGAGGTTGCTAAAACAGGGGATTTAGAATCAGAAGTAGCGAAAGAGGTTTATGAAAATCATAAAAAATGGCTTAGTTTCACATGGCCTAGTTACTCTAAGGAAGCTCATGCTGGTTTAGCAGAAATGTATGTAGCAGATGAAAGATTTGCAAAATATTATAACGATAAAGCTGGAAAAGAAGTAGTAAATACTTTAAGAGATATAATAGTAAAGTATGCAAATTAGGTATAAGGTAAATGATGATTTTAGATAACAAATACATCATATAAGAACAAAAGGATTATGGCTAGTCATAATCCTTTTATTCTTATATAAAGATATGCATACTATATTTTATCCTTGATTATTTTGGAGTAACATTATTTTGGATTAGCTTCATAAAGACATCAGGAGTAACTACTCTTATCTTAGGATTAACACTTATTTTGTTGATTACATTTTGTAAGTTATCCATATCTTTGCTCCAAACATGAATATAAACAAAGGTATAGGATTCAGGTTTTGTAATATCTATATGCTCTAAGTTAGCTCTAGAATTAATATTATTAATTAACTCAGCTTCATCTTCTAAATCATTCCAAAGTAAGTCTCGGCAAGACACGATAGGTTTGTTATTAGACCAAGTTATTTCACCTTTATAGTTATTATTTCTTTTATAATCTAAGTAGAATAGTCCATCTACATTGGAGGAATCAGTATATTTATCCCATATACTACTTTCATAAAAAGCATTGTCATCAATTATTACCACGTATTTTTGATCTACTTTTTTCATATATTCATTTAGTCGATTTGTATAATTAGCTAATTTATCTTGAGGGTATTTACTTGGATAAATATATCCATTTCCTGAAGGAGAAACAAGGTAATAATCTAAAGTTGCACTTTCATAATATTTATTAAATACTGTAGGAGCTAAATAATACAATGATGGACTTAATGTCCAACCTAAATTGAAATTTCCTCTATTTTTAGAACCATACCATTTTTCAGAACTATAATTACTACCAAGTAGCCATTGTTGGTTATCTCCATCAGACATAATAAAAGTTACATAATGGACATTATCATCTTCTGGAATCTCAATTTGAGATTTTTGAGTTTGTGGAGTTGGTTTGAATGAGCTTAATGCAGATAAATTATATGACCAATCTGCTGCTATAACATCCACACCATACTTTGAGGCTATACTTACATTATTAAATTCATCAGGGCCCCAGCCTAAGCATCTAGCAGTTTCATCCATAGAATTAAATACTTTCTCTCTTAAGGTGGTATCATTTATATCATCTTCATAAAATATCAAGGATTTAGACATTATTGCATAATCTCTCAAAGCCATGGATTTTTCAGGAGATAATTGAATGACTGTAGAGTGATTTAAACCAGAATTCCACAAGTTTTTATATGCCCAATATTTATCTGTCTTTGAACAATCCTTAATTAATTTATTTATTCCGTAATTATTGATTTTTGTCTCAAGGGATTTTTCAATAGGAATTGAATTTTTTAATGATGCTAGAGTACAGGCATTATTAATGGAGGGGAGATTTGAATTAGCATATAGGATGTATCCATCAAGAGTAGATTTAAACTTATTTAGTAATTCCCAACAATCTGATATATATTCTGAACTAATATTGTAATTATTAATTAAATCATCTAACCAAATATTATAATCGGGTTCATTTTTACTAAGAATATAAATTTGTAAGTTTGACTTTGTTGATATAAGACCTTGAAGAGCAGAAATCATAGTCTGCTCTTCTTTACTCATATCATCTTCAGAAATAACATATAAATGCTTAGGTATAATAGGACTTTTAATATAATAATCATTTAAACAGTTATTGGTAGTATCTCTGTAGATAGAAGAGGTTGATTTAGTTCCATATTTATTATAAAAATTATTTAAAAATTTAAAATGGTTTCCAGTATAGAAGCCTTGTGCACTTTTATCACTAATACCTGATAACAACACCTGACGATCTATGATGTCATTCAAACTAACATTTTCATGATTTTTCAGAATATCATACATTATCATAAAAGTAGTAGTTCTATCTACGCCTTCTTTGCAGTGAAAATGAAGCCATGTATCCTTAGGTTGATTTTTCACGAAATTAACAAAGTAATCTACCATATCATCAGTAGGAGTTCCACCATCTGTTACAGGAATTCGTATATAGCCTATTTTTTTTGAATCAGTAACTTGAAATTCATTTTGAACATATTTAGGAACTATCTTTTCTTTTGTATTATAAAAGATTATAGGAGTTCCAATTTTTATAGACCCTAATAAGTTATTTTCAGTAGATAAAACTTCGGATAAGTTTAGCTCTTTATTAGCATTATTTTTCTCGTTTTTAAAGCTAACAGCTGTTCCGTTTACAAAGCCGTGGGATTCCTGTCTAAGATCGATATCTATTATAGAAAATTTCTTATCTATAGATTCTTGAATTAAAGAAAGTCCAGAATCAGAGAATTGTCCACTTCCAGATATATTTAGCTCATCTAGGCCCTTCAAGTTTATATTCTTATTTTTTATGATAAATCCATAATCAGAAGATTTTCTAAAGTGATGTGGTAATGTATTGTTATTAGGAAAATCTTCTATAAAATTTAAATCTGATAAAGCTTTAGGAAAGCAATTTATATTCATAAATAAGTAGAAGACTAATAGAATAGAAGGAAAACTAATACTAATTAACTTTTTCATAGTAATTACCTCACAAAATATTATTTATATTTATTAGAATTAGAAATAAGTTAATTGTTTATTCATTAAAACTGATTTAAGAATTATATAATTAATGGTAATTTTTTTAAAATTTAAAAGTAATAGTAAAGATAAGGTGCTATAATTATAGAAAAATAAAAAATATTTCTTTTCTAATAAAGTGTAGGAGAGGTAGAGGGTATATGAAGTTAATTATAAATGCTGATGATTTTGGATTAAGCAGAGGGACCAATTACGGGATAATAGACGCATATAAGAATGGTGTAGTTAGAAGCACTTCAATTATGGCTGGAATGCCAGCATTTGATCATGCTGTAGAACTCATAAAATCTAGCAAAGATTTAGAGAGGCTTGGTTGTGGTGTTCATTTAACCCTATCAGCCTATAAGCCAATTTTAAGCACTCATAAAACAATAGTAGATGAAGAGGGATTTTTCTATAAAAGGATAAGTGAAGAATTAATTCAAAGCAAATTTAATATTGAAGAAGTATATAATGAGTTTTCAGCACAAATACAAAAGGTTATTAATAATGGTATAGAAATAACTCATTTAGACTCTCATCATCATGTTCATACATTAAAGTCTCTTAAGCCAATTATGGAAAGATTGATTAAGGAATATAATTTACCAATTAGAGGTGGCTTATTATATGAATTAGATTATGATAAGGTAATCTCATACAATGGTTTTTTCTATGATAAAACAGTTAGTATAGATGGATTTAAAAAATTAGATATAAATAAGAATGAAGTTCTAGAGACTATGACTCACCCAGCGTATTTAGATAGTTTTATTATGGAAAATAGTTCATATAATTTAAAAAGAATAGAAGAGCTAAAAATTTTAACATCCAAAGAATTAAAAGATTATATAGAAGAGAATAACATTGAACTTTGTAATTATAGAGACATCTAAATCCACCTCTTCTATTTAATTTGGATTAATGATATTCTAATTATAGCTTACATTAATTTATAGTATTGTGGAGGAGTAGAGTGGATATATTAACTGGAATCCAAAGGATATATAATAGCTTTTCTGATAAAGAAAAGGCAATCGCTGATTATATAATGCAGTATGGTGAAAATATAAAAAATATAAGTATTACAGATTTAGCTAATGAAACAGGAACTTCAGGGGCAACAATAACTAGATTTGCTAAAAAAATAGGCTGTGATAGTTTTGTTGATATGAAAATTATGCTGGGTTCTAATAGAATAGAAAAGATAATTTTTGAAGATGAAGATGAAATTTTTTCTTATGCTTACCATTATTATAATGAAGTTATAGAAAGAACTAAGATGCTAATAGATAAAGAAACTATTTTTAATATAGTTAATGAACTAAAAAGTGCAAAAAATATATATATTTATGGTGTAGGAAGTTCTGGATTAACAGGCACAGAAATGATGCAGAGGCTATTAAGAATGGGATTTAATGTTCACTGCATTACAGACTCACATATGATGATAATTAATAGTTCAATAGTAAAAAAAGATGATTTAGTAATAGGAATTTCCATATCAGGAGAGACCAATGAAGTAATACTTTCTTTAAAAAATTCACAGAAAAATGGAGCGAAAATAGTTTCTATAACTAGCTTCGAAGGAAGTAGCATGAGCCAATATTCAGACATAGAACTTATAGTTTATAATCCTAGATTCGTTAATAAAAAAAAGTTTATTAACAGTCAATTTTCAGCTATGTACTTATTAGACTTAATTTCCATGGCCTTATTAAAGGATGAAGAATTAAGTAAAAAGATGCAAATTACTATTGATGCTATTACTAAAGGATAAGATTAATTTTTTTTATAATTCAGATAAAAAAGATGAATAAGGGATATTGATAGAGATAATCATTTTTAATAACTTTTTTTAAGGCTTTTTGAAGTTTAACGGAAGTGTTATATTGGAAAATAGTGCTATAATTAAAGGTAAGTGAAAAAAGAGGTGATTATAATGGAAAAGTTACAAAGGTTTATGAAATATATATCTGGATACTTTAATAATGAAAAACAATTAAAAGATGAAGAAGAAGCAACTGGAGAAGTTAATACTCCTGTGGCAAAGCATATAGTTGGTATATGTAATGATAAGATAAAGAATTTGCCAAAGGATTTTAATGGATACTTTACTATAGATGAAACTTACTATAATCATGGAGAGAAAGAAACAGCATTACATCATTTGTTTTTATATACATTAAATGAAGAGAATAATGTAATGTTAACTTCTTATGAGCTACCAAACTACATAGACTATAATGATTTTATAAACTCAAAGGATAAGTTATTAATAGACTATGATAAGTTAGAATTATCTAAGAAGTTTACTCCAATAGTATTTGAAGAAAAAGAAGAATACTTTTTAGCAGAAAGTGAAAGTAATTTTTCACCTGAGGTAGTATTTACAGCAATAGAAAAAGTATATGATGGAAAGATGCATGTGACAGAGATATTTAGAAAGAATGGAGAAATAGTTTCTGGATCAGAAGAACCAATAAAATATGATAAAATTAAATAATTAATTTTAAGATAATGAATGATACAAAATTATTCATTATCTTTTTTTCTAGAAATTTGATAGCACAATGTTATTGTTACAATTCGTTGGAATGAATTTAATAACAAAATGCTTCCACGGCATTGCTATCAATGCAAAGAGAGAACTCAATTTGTTCTCTAGGAAGAAAGAAGTAGCAAAAATAAGAACTAGTAACGGTTTTATTAAGTTATATCTTTATAGATTATTTGTAAACTTTGAAATGTAGCCTTCTATATATTTTAACTAGAGTATGCCCCTTTATGATCAGGCAAAAAACGATTTACAATTCAAAAAGAAAACTAAAAAAAGGCCCATTAAGGTTAGCACAAATATTAGTAGTTCCTGTACTGCTAAGGAATAGCTTCGTAAACCTGATGATCTGGGAGATTTGGGGTGCTGAATCCATTTAATTGTCTTTATGACTGGATACATGGATATAATGCATAGTAAAATATCTTGCACATATGTGGGCACATCATTATTTGTATTATTAAAAATATTTAACTAAAATATAATTAAAAGGAGGTATATATATGGAAACGTATAATTTTTTACTTTGTTGTAGTTGTGGTATGTCAAGTGGTTATCTAGCGATGTCAACACGAAAGGCAGCTAAAAAGAAAGGATTAAAAATCACTGTAGAAGCAGTTTCTCAGGAAAATGTAGTAGATAAAATCAAAGATAAGCCTGTTGATATACTACTTATTGGTCCCCAATATTCTTCTCAATTAGGTACTATGAAGGAAATATTAAAAGACTATAAGACAGTTGTTCGTGTTATTCCAAGTAAAACCTATGGAGAATTGGATGGAAGTGCATTAATTGATTTTGCGTTAAATGCAATAAAGGAGGAGAAATTATGAAAAATAATAAAGTAGTTGATTGGTTATCGAATAGTTTTGCACCAAAAGTAAATAAGATAATAGAAAATCCGTGGGTAAGTGCGATATCTAGTTCGTTTACTAGTCTTTTACCATTTATTTTGGCTGGTTCTGTTGTTTATTGTTACAATGTTTTTAGATCTTATATTCCAACGTTACCAGATTTATCAAGAATTACTAATTTTAGCTTCCAGTTATTAGGTATGTATTTGGCTTTCATTATTCCCTATATCTTTTTGGGAAAGAAAAAGATGGATAGTTGCAAAGCACTAGCAGGCTTGTTGGGAATTTCTACTCTTATAATGGGATTGAACCCTACAATTGCTGATGGAGTGATATCAATGAATTACGGTAACTTGGGCCCAGGAGGTTCGCTCTATGGTATGATTATTGGACTTTTAGTAACATGTGTATATTACAATTGGATGAAGTTGGAATTGTTCAAAGATAGTGATACAATACCAGATTTTGTTAGAGTTTGGATAAATAATTTAGTTCCTATTTTCTTAACTCTATTGTTTACGATGATTGTTGTTAATGTGTTTGGATTTGATCTTCCAGCATTTCTTCTAGACATGTTAAGACCACTATTTTCATTTGCAGAATCTTATATAGGATTAGTTGTAATCTGCCTTTTCCCAGTATTTATTTACTCATTAGGTATTTCTCCTTGGATTGTTTCTGGTATAAGAAATCCTATTTTATATGCAGCGATGGCTGTAAATATGGCAGCAGTAGCAGCCGGCAATGAACCTACAAATATTGTAACATACGAAACAATTTTTACACTTGGGATTATCACATTGGGTGGAACAGGAGCTACCTTACCATTAAATATATTAATGTTAAGAGCAAAATCTAAGAAATTGAAAAATATCGGGAAAATCTGTGTTGGACCAAGTATTTTCAATATTAATGAACCACTCGTGTATGGAACACCAATAACATTCAATCCATATTTGATGCTGCCAATGTGGATATGTCCAATTGCTGGGGCAACGCTTGTATGGGTGGTTATGAAAGCTGGTTTACTAAATATCCCTGCAGCAGCAATTAATATTGCTCAAATGCCTGCCCCATTTTCCAGTATTCTTTTGACCAATGACTTAAGGGCGATCATTTGGTGGGCAGTTATCTTTGTGATTTACATAGTGATTTGGTATCCGGGATTCAAGGCATATGATAATAAATGTTTAGAAGAAGAAAAAATAGCACATGCAGAAAATTAATAGAGTAAGAGGGATCGGTTTATGGATGAAATGAATGAGATGACTACTGTTGCAATGAAGATTATTCTTTCAGCAGGTGATGCAAGAAACTATAATTTTGAAGCTCTAGATTGTTATATAGAGGGACAATATGAAAAAGGTGCCCAACTTATTACAAAAGCAAAGGCTTCCATTCAAGAAGCGCATTCAGCTCAAACTGAATTTATTCAACGTGAAGCAAGTGGTGTAAGGTACCAACCAACACTATTATTTATACATGCACAAGATACATTAATGACAATTAATAGTGAGTTGATGTTAACAAATAAAATAATTAAATATATAGAGAGTAGGAAATAAGAACACAATTAAAAATAGTGCTGTCGACTTTATTAGCTTTAGCTACTATGGAACAAAATATTCCTCTGAATAAAATGGGATTGCTGAAAGAGAAGCTAAAGAGGAAGATGATTCTATGATTGGAGATAATATATGAGGAAAAAAGAAAATCAAATTATTGAATATTTGTTAAAGTATGATAAATTTATACCATCGAAAATAATATCTAACGATTTAAACATATCTATTAAAACAATTAGAAACTATGTAAAATTAATTAATAAGGATGGAACTATTATTTTATCTAATAAAAACGGATATAAACTGAATAAGAGAACAGTCGATATTTATAGAAACAATTTAAAAGGTAGTGAAGAAAATCCTCAGGACTTTGATGAACGGTGTAGTCATCTGATTAAATTGTTTTTGATTCAACATGTAGATTCAATTTCAATTTATGATTATTGCGAAAGCATTTATATTAGCGAATCACTAGTATATTCAGACATTAAGAAATTCAATGTGATATATGCAAATATGGATGTTAGACTAAGCATACAAGATGGTAATATTTATCTAATTGGTGATGAAGAAAAAAAATTAAAATTATTAAGTAAAGTTATTAGAGAAGAAGTGCCTAATTGCATGGTTGATATGGAACTTCTAGAAAATTTATTTCCTATGTATGATGTGACAAAAATTAATAATATGATTTTTAATAAACTAAGAGAAGAGAATTATTCTATTAATGATTTGATTTTCCCAAATCTCATGTTACATATAATGATTATTCTTAACTCGTTAGAAGCTCATTCAAAAGAAAAAAACAATAAAGAATTGAATGAAGAATTATCAGTCTTCAAAGATATTCTTAATAACCTAGAAGATATTGTGGGATATTATTTATCTACAAGAGCGAGAAAGCAAATAATATCATTGTTATACTTATTTACTGATATAAGCGATAAAAACAAGGCATTAGAAATTACAGATAGTAAATACTATATAATCGCAAAAGAATGTTCTGTTTTGATTGAGGAAATATATGGAATTGAATTGTCCAATGAAGAGTTTTTATTCCCTTTATCTCATCATTTAAGGAGATTAGAAGATAGATGTAGAAATAACATTCAATGGGAAAATCCTTTGCGAGAGTCAATCAAGGATAATTATCCAGCATTGTTTGAACTATCAATTTTTATGTGCAATTATTTTGGAGAGCAAATGAATGTGACGGTGAATGAGGATGAAATCTCATTGATATCACTCTATATTAGTTGGGCACTGATTAATGAAAAATGCGATAATAAGAAAATTAGAACGGTCTTAATCGTACCACATTATCTAGGAATCTACAATACTATATTTGCTAAATTAGAGTCACAGTTTAAAGATGATTTAGATATTATAGGTGTTATTAATACCTTGGATTTTTCGCTGTCAGATGATGTCGATTTAATTGTCAGCGTATTTGATGTAAAGCATTTTTATAGTAGCAAGGCAGTACAGATATCAGTCAATCTGAATAATAAAGACTTATTGTGTATATATAATGCGATTGAGGAAATAAAAGCACTCAAGAAAAGAAATATCCTCAAAAGTAATTTTGATAGATTATTTGATGAGAATATTTTCTGTGTAGATTCAAATGCTTTAACCCAAGGAAAGGTGATTAAGAAAGTATGCTCTTTGATGGAAGAGAAGGGGTATGTAACAAATGAATTCTATTCAAATGTTTTGAAGCGTGAGCAAATGGCGAGTACAGCGTTTAATACAATTGCGGTACCTCATGCGTTGAAAATGAATTCAAAAACTACTAAGATAGGAGTCTTTATAAACAATAAAGGTATTAAATGGGGTAAAAAGAAAGTAAATATTGTTTTCTTGGTTTCTATTAATCCTTCGGAGAGTTTAGAGTTCATAAAGATATATGAAGCATTAATTGAATTAATTGATAATAGTATTATTTTTGATAAATTATTAAAAGTTACTAATTATAAAGAATTTAAGCAAATTATTCTAAGTAATTTGTGATGGCCACCTGTATTGAACGTGAGAGATGTATTATCAAGTGTACTTGTGATAAGACTATTAATCAAATACTTTGAAAGCCAAGAGATAACTTATATGGAAGTATTATTGTATTAGATGGTTTTGCGTATGAAAAGAGATATAATTACTCTCATAGAGCTGTCGCATTAGTGGATAAAAATAATCGCTAGCGATAGCTCATTTTCTATATTCAAGACCAATTCACTCAATACGCTCCAATAAAATTTGAATATACATAAAAATAGGCACACTTTAAAAAGCCTAAGAAAATCTGAAATTCATGTCTTGTTTTGCTTGTGCAAAAGAGACTTCTTCTTGAATATTTCTAGTAATTTTAAGTAAGCAGCCTTCATCGCTAATAATTCCTTCTAAATTTTCTTTTCTTTGAGGAATAAACTTTTTAAAAGTTTCAATTTATATAGCTTGTTTTTGACTTTGTAAATTTTACGTCTTCTGATTTTAGTTTTTTATTATTTAAGAATATAAAAGAATCATATTTAGCATCATAATCCGTATTCCCAATTCTTTCAATATCATTCTTATATTTTTTTGTTTTTGATAGTTCATAGTTACCAGATTTAATAAATGAAATTTGGTTATTATCTTTAATAAATGAATAATTTTATTAGCTTTCATATCCAGCATCAGCAACAATTTTTAAATACTTAAAATCTAAATTTTCTTACATAATTTTGAGACATGGTATTAGTATAGTTGTGTCTACTAGCTGTAGACCTATAGTAATCCATGTAATATATTCTGGATCAACACCATGCTATATATTGTAAGCAAGGTTTAAGTTGTCGATTTTTCATAGCATTTTCTTTCATTCTAATGAATGTCACATAAGTATCTGCTTTTGAATAACTAGTTTTTCTTTTGCCACATCCATGAACGAATTTTATTCCTTTTAATTTTTTTACTCATAAAGTTTTCAATAAATATAGTTTTACCTAATACTTCACCAATTTCATAAAGGGAATTACTCGTTTCATCTAAAAATTTTTCAGAACAAGAATAAAGTCTATTCATATAAGCATAAAGCATAATTTTCAGCATATTCATTGGTGATATTTGATTTTCTCTTATTCTAAAATAAGTAGAATATAGCGTATTCAAATCAATCTCATCTACAAACTGTTTTAGTAATCGTGCTGAATCAAAGCTGTCGATCTGTTTCATCCCGCTGAGCTTCATCGTCTTGCAATCCTTGACCAGCACATTGTGTGGTAAGGACTCGTTTCAAAGTGTAGGAGAGTCCACTGCTTTTATTCATATATATGCTTGCTTTATTTCTTTATTCAATCAAATCCGCTTAGCTATCTTTATAAAGAAAATAATACGCCTATTTAGTTATAAATAAAATTGCACACATCTGTGTAATTTCAAATTTGTTTCAATCTGAAACCTTTTTTATAATAGAATCATAATCATATTGATATTGTAATACAAATAAAGTAAGGAGGAATTTTATGAATAACGGATTTAAAAACAATTTTCTTTGGGGAGGTGCGACAGCGGCAAATCAAGTCGAAGGCGCTTTTAACGAAGACGGTCGTGGCAAGGCAAATACAGACTATTTGGCATTTGTACCATTAACGAATCGAGCAGAAGGGAAACAAACTTTTCGACAAACCGGAGCATCGATCATGGATGCAATCAAACATGAAAATAAATATAACTTTCCAAAACGCAGAGGCAATGACTTTTATCACCGCTATAAAGAAGATATTAAGCTAATGGCCGAAATGGGATTCAAAGTATATCGTTTTTCAATTGCGTGGGAACGAATCTATCCTACCGGATTTGAAGAGATGCCTAATGAACTTGGTTTGAAATTTTACGATCAAGTGATTGATGAATGTCTGAAATATGGTATTGAGCCTTTAATCACAATGCTTCATTATGACTATCCATTGGAAATATGTAAAAGATATAACGCATTTGAATCAAGAGAAACAATCGACTTGTTTTTAAAGTATGCCAAAACAATTCTAGAAAGATATCATAAAAAGGTTAAATACTGGCTCACATTTAATGAAATTAACATGGGTTTAGCAAGTCTCTCCACATGCACCGGAGCAATGCCAGACTGGTCTTCCTTGACAGAAGAGCAGCTGAAGTTCAAAGCACTTCATAATATGTTTTTAGCTAGTGCAAAGACAGTTATCTTGGCACATGAAATTGACAAAAACATTCTTGTAGGAAATATGTTATGGAAGCAGACGTATTATCCTAAGACATGTAGACCAGAAGATAATCTGCAAGCTATTTTTGATACATATTTTAATAACTATTTTCCTGATATCCAATGCAAAGGTGAAGTTCCCCACTACTTAGATCCATACTTTGAAAGAAATGGAATTACCAATGGCTATACCCAAGAAGATCTGGAAACTCTAAAAAAAGGAACAGTTGATTTTTTAACTTTCAGTTATTATCGAACATTGATTTCCGAATATAAAGACGGCTCAATGGAACTTCCTCTTTTATTCCCATCTTCTGACACAAACAACCCATATTTAAAAACAACAGAATGGGGCTCTCCTTTGGATCCAGTAGGTATTCGTATTGCTTTGCATCAACTGTATGACCGATATCATCTTCCTATTTTTATTTCGGAGGTCGGTATTGCCAAATTTGAAGAACCTGATGTTAACGGAGAAATCAATGACGATTATCGTATTGAATATCTTTCTGATTTATTTGAACAGATTCGCCTTGCAGTCAATGAGGGCGTGGATGTATTTGGATTGACTTATTGGGGTTGGATTGACTTAGTCAGCTCCGCATCATCTGAAATGACAAAACGCTATGGTTTTGTTTATGTTGATGCAGACGACTATGGTAACGGGACATATGAGCGAAGAAAAAAGAAAAGTTTCTTCTGGTATAAAAAAGTAATTGCATCAAATGGAAGTGATTTATCGAAATAGCAAATACACTTATTATTTTAAAGAGCTGAGGAAGCTTTGCGTAAATGCCAAGTGCTTTCTCAGTTTTTTCTATTTAAAACAGACATATACCATATTTTAACATATATGTTTTATAATATCCGTACACAACACTATGAAGAAGAAAGTGTGGTTAAAATGAAAAAAAATAAAGCAATTATGTTCTGTGGCTCAGGAATGCAAGAGGATATTTAGCAGTTAGAGCACGTAAAGTAGCAAAAAAAAGAAATATTATTCTTGATTTGGAGGCAACTGCACAAAGCAATATTGTCGGATATATCAACATTGAACAAGCTGATATCATTTTATTAGCTCTGCATTTTTCATCATAGTTCAACCAGTTTGTCAACATAGCCAAAGTGGGGGAATCATTCCATTAATCCCTGAAGATATTTACAGATATTTAGACGATGGGGGACTGATTAATCTGATTAGTCTTAGATAATGCAAATAGGTTTATTCTTTGTTTTAGGACTATTAGCATTCCCATCTAAGTTACCAGAAGTATTTATAATAGTTGTAGCTATATAATTATTTATGATATCTTAGTTTTAGCATCTAACAGTTTTGATAATTTATTAGCTAGCTAGATTAAACTTATATATTTCCAGGGAAAATTAAATAAATAAACTTGAAATACATATTATCCTATAAATAAAAAGATAATATGTATTTCTGCTTTTAATCTTCTAAAACTTCAAATTCATCCTTTGTAGCACCACAAACAGGACAAACCCAATCATCAGGTAGATCCTCAAATGGAGTATCTGGGTATATTCCGTTTTCTGGATCTCCATATTCAGGATCGTAAACATAAGTACATGGAACACATACATATTTTTGCATTTAATAAAAACCTCCTAATCAGCTATACATTAAAATGTATTGGGTATATTATTAAAATATGATATAAATTAATATAAATGATAAACTTAAAGAAGAAGGTGAGAAAGATGAATAGGAAAACTAGTAAAAATAACGATTTACTTAGTAGTGTAAGAAGTGATACTTCTCCAAAGATTTATTCTCTATTGGTGGATTTAGTTAATGATGAGAGAGAAGATTTAGCAGAGTTAGTACTAAAAATAGATTATTTATTAGAATATTCAAGTGTATGTATTCGTCAAAAGGATTTTGAAGAAGCTAGAGAAGCTTTAAGTAAAGTAGAAAATAGAATAAAAATGCTAGAAAAAGATAATGTAGATACAGAATATATTAGATATCTTTATGATGGTATAAAAAAGAAATGTAAGTAAAATAAAAGAAGATGGTACAAAGCATATTGTAACATCTTCTTTTTACTTAAAATTAATATATTTTAAATATTATCTTCTTTTTTTATTTCTATTTGCAACTTCAATGTTAACTTTTCTCTTGTTAACTTTAAGTCCCATACATTTATCCATAACTTTATCTTTAACATCTGGAGCTATATTAACAAAAGAGAAGTTTTCTAAGATATCAATATCACCGATAGATGTTGCTCTTATTCTAGCAGTATCCTTTATGAAGTTTACTAAAGACTTAGGAGTAATTCCATCTCTTCTACCGATAGATAAGAATAAACGTACATCTTCTGATTTTGGAGCTTCTAATACATTAGAAGAATAATTATCAAGTAAATCGCTATTAAATTGATTCTTAATTAATGCTGCAATAAGGTCAACATTATCAAATTTTTCAGATAGCTCTTTAGCTATTGGTATAAATCTTGAGTAATCTGAATCATTAATAGTATTTGAAACATCATCTAATATGCTATCTGACTTACTATTAAATATTTCATTAACTGTTGGGATAGGCTTTCTAGATATATCTCCCTTAGTTACTGATTTTATTTGTTTAAGCATAGAATATTCCTTTGGAGAAACTAATGAATAAGCTATTCCGTCTCTATTAGCTCTTCCTGTTCTGCCTATTCTATGAACGTAGCTTTCAACGTCTTGAGGTAAATCATAGTTTATAACGTGAGTTATTCCTTCTACATCTATTCCTCTTGCAGCAACGTCAGTAGCAACTAGATAGTTTAATGAACCTTCTTTAAATTTCTTTAAAGTTCTTAATCTATGAACTTGTGACATATCTCCGTGCATTCCTTCTACTACGTAGCCTCTAGATTGCATTCCTTCTACTAGTTCATCAACACCTTTTTTAGTTCTACAGAATATTATAGCTGAAGCTGGTGTATCAAAATCTAAAACTCTGCAAAGAGCTTCAAATCTTGTTTTATGAGATACTTCAAAGAAACTTTGACTTATTTTAGAAACAGTCATAGAAGTTTTCTTTATTGCTATATGTTGAGCATCTGGTTTCATATATCTTTTTGCTAATTTCTTAATTTGTTCTGGCATTGTTGCTGAGAATAATAAAGTTTGCCTATCTTCTGGTAATTTCTTTATTATATCTTCTAAGTCATCTATAAAGCCCATATTTAACATTTCGTCTGCTTCATCTAAAACTAAGAATTTAATCTTATCTAAGTGAATTGTACCTCTTTTTATATGGTCTAATACTCTACCTGGAGTACCAACTACTATGTTCACATTTCTCTTTAAATTTCTTATTTGATTATTTATTGGATCTCCACCATATACAGGAAGTATAGATAATTCATCATATTTTGCTAATCTCTTAAGCTCATCATTAACTTGAATTGCTAATTCTCTTGTTGGAGCTAAGATTATTGCACTAAGTCCATCCTTTTTTGAAATGTGGTTAATAATCCCACAACCGAAAGCTGCTGTTTTACCAGTTCCAGTTTGAGCTTGACCTATAAGGTCATATCCTTCAATTGCAACAGGTATTGCTTCAGCTTGTATTTGAGATGGTTTTTCAAAACCTAATTCTTCAATAGATTTTAAAAGGGTATCCTTAAGCCCTAAGTTACTAAATTTAATTTCGTTCATCTAAAATCCTCTTTCTATTTATTTAAAATAATATATAATTAATCATAAGCGATTATTTTATATTAACTAATTTAGTATAGGTTCTAATCGGCCAATATTCGTCCTAAGCTACTAAATTTAATTTCATCCGTTTTAAGTCTTATCTTCATTTATCTAAAATAATATATAATTAATCATAAACAACTATTTTATATTAACTAATTTATTATACACTATTTTCAGAAAATATGCTCGTATTATTTCTTAGTAAAATAAGTAATTTTATAAAATTTATTGAAAAAGCAAAAAGAAAACCTTTTAAGGAGTCGAATAATGCAAAATAACAATGAAAAATTATACTTTTATAAATTAGATACTATTATAGGAAGAGTTTTTATTATAAAAAGTGAAAAGGGATTAAGAAGAATTGAAATAATAGAAGAAAACTTTGAAGTTTTAAGTGGAAAATATGAACTAATAGAAAGTAAGGATAAATGCCAAGATGAAATTATTCAGTTAATGGAATTCTTTTCTGGAAAAAGAAAGGAATTTAATTTAGTTTTTGATATAGAGGGAACTGATTTTAGAAAGAAAGTATGGATGGAGTTATTAAAAATTCCATATGGAGAAGTTAGGAGCTATAGCGATATAGCTAAAGCCATAGGAAATGAAAAGGCTGTTAGAGCTATAGGTCAAGCAAATAAAGCAAATCCATTACCCATAATTATTCCTTGTCATAGAGTAATAGGTAAAAATAAAAAATTAATAGGTTATGCTGGAAGCCATACAGATATACAAGAAAAACTTATTAATTTTGAAAAAAAGAACAATAAGGAATAAAAAAATGAAAGAGTGAAAGAATTAAGAAATAAAAAAAAAGGGCTGCCTAGGCAGTCCCTTTAGAATGTTCATTTATTTCAGAAACTCCCCAAGGAGTTTCTTCCTCAATTCTACATTTTACATTCTACAATCTTCATTTTTTAAACTTGTGGTAGTTTACTTTTAATTATTTCATAAACCTTTGAATTAAGAGCATCTTGTTCTTCTTTAGTTAAGTTAGATGTTTCAATTGGTGGGTGGATATATAAGTCAACATTAGCAGGCTTAACAATCCATTTCTTTTTATTGTTTTCCATTATTTTATAAGATCCATTCATAGTAACTGGAACTATAGGGACTTTAGATTTAGTTGCAAGTTTAAAGCTACCTGCTTTAAATTCTCCCATATTATCGCCTTTGCTTCTAGTTCCTTCTGGAAATATTACTAAAGAATGTCCCTTTTTTAGAATTTTGACACCTTCAATGATAGCTTCGCCAGATTTTCTTAAGCTACTTCTATCCATAAAAACACAATACATATATTCCATCCAAGTTCTAACTCCAGGAATTTTTTTAACTTCAATTTTAGATACAAATCCTTTTAGTCCAGGAATTTGACTCATGTATATTGGAATATCAAAGTTTCCTTGATGGTTACCTATATATAATACATTCTTATATTTAGGGATATTTTCTAACCCATGTACTGTTACCTTAACTCCAGCAACTTTTAATAAGATTTTTGCCCAAATAGTAGTAGTTTTATAAACAACTTCATCTCTTTTTTCTTCTAATCCTTTTTTTGTTAGCATCTTAGTTCTTATCATAGCAGGAATGCTTAAAATAAGTGTGCCAAAGAATACTATATACCAAATAATAGATCTAAGCATGCAAATCAAATCCTTTCGATAATATAAATAAGTACATAGATAAAGTATATAACAAAGTATTAACATAGAAAAGTTAAATAAAAATTCTTTTACTATCTAGGAAGTCACTAGGGCCAGTGAATATGATATTTATATCCTTTTTATAAAGTTATAAGTAACTATCTTTATGTAATAAACATATATTGTAAATTATTAGTAGATAGAGGTGTTAGTTTTGAATAAGGCAAATCCCTATAAATTAACTATAGAGAGGCTAGATGATATATTAGATAATGGGCCAATAATACCCAGGTGTTATGAAATTAATTACTTAAAAACTTCAAATAAAATCACAGTAAATATAAATAAGGATGAAGATAGAAGCAAGAACATATATAAAGGAGAAGGACTATGTGGAAGATGGTGCTTTGAAAATGAAAAATATATGCTTTTCTTTCAAATAAATGTAGTTGCAAATAAAAAGGGCTATGAGAAAGCAAAAGAAAAAGATAAGCTAATAAGAGAAGGACTTCCAGTAATGATTAACTCTATAATAAAATCCGAAGAAAAGTTTCTGAAGGAAAATAAGGACTTAACTGAAGCTGAGATATTTATAAAGTTTAATTCGCCTTATGATGATTTTTACAAGGTAGAAAGTTTTGGACAATTAAAAAATTATGTAAATATAGAAGGATATGATGAAAAGAAGGAAAAAGAAAAAGAAGTTAATAATCAACTTAAAAAGATGCAACAGAATATAGAGATTAATAAAAATCTAATTTTAAACCTAATAAAACCTCATATAGAAATATACTTAGCACCAATGTATGGAAAAGAAGTGAAGTTTTTAATAAGGGGAGTGGAGATATTAAGTATACAAGAATTAGATGGATTTAGCGGAGATTCTAAAGAACATGAAATAGTTGTTTCAGTTAAAATATTAAGTATGAATAACATAGAAGAAATAAAATTAAATGTAAGAGTAAAGCAAAATGTTGTAATAATTAAAAATATATAATAGTCAGTTCTAAAATTTATAATTTCATTAGATGTATTTAAAAGTATTGAGAATATATATTTTCAGTGCTTTTTTAATGATAAATTAAATGTGGAGAATATTCTGAGAATTATATTGACAGTGGAAAATCAAAGGAATATAATTAAGATAGATTTGAAAAGCTTTTCAAATGGTGTGTGAAGAGGCAGAAATGGAGGTATCCATGGGAAATATTAAAAAGGTAGCAGAAATAGCAGGTGTTTCTCCATCTACGGTATCTCGTGTTATGAACGGTACCGCTAAGGTTGATGAGAAAAAAAGACAAAGAGTACTTGAAGCAATAGAAGAAATCGGTTTCAGACCTAATGAGTTAGCGAGAGCACTGTTAAAAAAAACATCTAAAATTATAGGTGTTATTGTGCCCAATATTGAGAATCCATTTTTTAGTGAATTAGCAAAATCCATAGAAGAGGAAGCTTATTGTAATGGGTATAAAATTCTACTTTGTAATTCAAATGATAATACAGATAAAGAAATTATGAATATTCAAATGTTAAATCAAATAAATGCAGATGGAATTATTATTATGACAAATAGCGAATTAGGTACTAATAATGTAATCAGTGATTTTAAAATTCCTATTGTTATGGTTGATCGTAAATTACTAGGGTTAGGTGAAATAGCAAATATTCAATCAGATAATTACAAAGGTGGAAGAATTGCGACTGAGCATTTGATTAATTGTGGATGCAAAAATATTGTATGTATTCGAAATGAAATTGAATACGATAGTGGTAAGCAAAGGTATAAGGGGTATAGAGACATTTGTAAAGAATATGGTATAGAAGAACAATATATTGATTGTAAATATGATTATGAAGAGGGATTAAAAGCAGCCAGGACATTGATCGAAAAATATCCAGATGTAGATGGTATTGTTGCGTGTAATGATATGGTTGCTATTTCTACGTATAAGGTTTTAATAGAAGCAGGATACAGAGTTCCTGATATGGTACAAATAATTGGATTTGATAATATTAGATTCAGCTCGTTATTTACGCCAGAAATTACAACTATACATCAGCCAATAAAAGATATGGGTAAATTAGCTGTCCAAATCATAATGAAAAATATTAAGGGTGAACCATTTGATAAAGAAAATATTTTTGATGTTAAATTAATAGAACGTCAAACTACGAAAAGGAAAGGAGAAAATAAAATGAAATTCGCAGTAGTAGGGAGTATCAATATAGATATGACTGTTACAGCAGAAAGAATTCCATTAAAGGGAGAAACTATTCAAGGAAACACAATAAATTATATCCCTGGTGGAAAAGGTGCTAATCAAGCAGTTGCTATGGCGAAACTTGGTGAGGAAGTTGCTATGTTTGGTTGTGTAGGCGGAGATAGTAATGGAGAAAAAATGTTGGATAATCTAAAGAGCGTAGGTGTAAATACTGAATATATTAAGGTGTTGGATAATGTTCCAACAGGTATTGCTATGATTACAGTTGCTGAGGATGATAATACAATTGTAGTTGTTCCTGGAGCAAATGGAAAAGTCGATAAAGAATATATAGATAGCATTAAAGATGTTTTAGAAACATATGATATGATTGTTCTACAACATGAAATTCCATTAGAAACAGTTCATTATATTATAGAATTTTGTGCTGAAAAGAATATCCCTGTAGTTTTAAATCCAGCACCAGCTGCACAAGTACCAATGAATATTATAGAAAAGGTAACATATTTAACTCCTAATGAGCATGAAGCCAGCATTATATTTGGAGATAGTCAAACTACGGAAGAATTATTGAGAAAGTATCCTGAAAAATTAGTTATAACTCAGGGATCAAGAGGAGTTTCTACTGCTTTAAAGTCTGGTGAAATTCTAACAGTTCCTCCAAGGCCTGCACATGTAGTAGATACAACTGGTGCTGGAGATACATTAAATGGTGCATTTTCTGTGGAAGTTTGTAATGGCATAGATATAAAAAATGCATTAGTCTTTGCAAATACAGCAGCAAGTTTATCTATTGAAAAATTTGGTGCACAGGCTGGAATGCCTACAAGAGAAGAGGTAAATAAGGAACTTGGGAGGTAAAATTAATGAAAAGAAATGGAATTATAAATAGTGATATTTCTCGTGTTTTATCATATATGGGACATACTGATAGGATTTGCATTGGCGACTGTGGTTTGCCAATTCCTAATGAAACTGAGCGTATTGATTTAGCATTTAAATTAGGTAAACCAGCTTTTATGGATGTTTTAAAAGAAGTTGCTAGTGATATGAAGATTGAAAAAATAATTTTAGCAGAAGAAATAAAGGCAAAAAATCCTAATATATTATCAGAAATAGAAAGTTATTTTTCTAAATTAGATATTAAACCGGAAATAGAATATGTTTCTCATGTAGAGTTGAAGTCTCTTACGAAGGAATGTAAGGCAGTAATTCGTACAGGGGAAACAACTCCTTACGCAAATATTATTTTACAGTCTGGTTGTATCTTCTAAATAGGGAGGGAAAATTATGCAGATTGAAATGCGTGGAATTAATAAGGCTTTTGGTGGTAATAAAGTTCTAAAGAGTGCTGGATTTGTATTAGATAATGGAGAGGTACATGCTTTAGTAGGTGAAAATGGTGCTGGTAAATCAACCCTTATGAAAATTCTTACTGGTGTTTATACAAGGGATGCAGGAACTGTTATTGTTAATGGTAAGGAAGTATGTTACAAAAATCCTAAGGAAGCAGAAGAGGCTGGTATTGTATTTATTCATCAAGAATTGAATGTATTATTTGATTTGACTGTAGAAGAAAATATGTTTATGGGAAAAGAAATAACGAATAGGTTTGGAGTTTGCGACAAGAAATCTATGAGTGATGAAGTGAAGAAGGTATTAGATAAACTTGGTGTTGATATTAGTCCTAGTACTAGAATGGATAGATTATCAGTGGGTCAACAGCAAATGATTGAAATAGCAAAAGCATTAATGATAGATGCTAAGGTAATTATAATGGATGAACCTACAGCAGCCCTAACACAAAGTGAAACAAAAGTACTATTTCAAATTATAAAAAACTTAAGGGAAAAAGGTGTTTCTATTATTTATATTTCTCATCGTATGGAAGAGATATTTGAGTTATGTGATCGTATTACTGTTCTTAGAGATGGTGAGTATATTGCTACAAAGAAAATTACTGATACTGATATGAATGATTTAGTTAAGATGATGATAGGCCGTGAAATTGGTGAACGTTACCCAGAAAGAGATGTAAAAGTAGGAACTGTAGTATTTGAAGTAAAGGATTTCAATTGTCCTGGGGTATTCAATAATATATCATTTCAAGTCCATGCAGGGGAAGTCCTTGGGGTATCAGGTTTAATGGGTGCTGGTAGAACTGAAATCATGAAAGCTATATTTGGAGACATGCCTAATGTAACTGGAAGAATTTTTATAGATGGAGTAGAAGTAATAAATAAAAATCCTCGTCAGGCAATGAGAAATGGTATTGGATTCATTACTGAAGACAGAAAGTCAGAAGGTTTGATGCTTGAAGATAGCATTATGAAAAACATTTCTGTAGCAAATTTAGGAAGAATATCAAAAAAAGGTGTTCTCATAAAAAAAACAGAGAATGATTTAGTTAAAGAAGCTATTGAAGAATTACACATTAAATGTTTTGGACCATCACATGAATGCAATAATTTAAGTGGTGGTAATCAGCAAAAAGTTGTATTTGCTAAGTGGATTGATACAGATCCTAAGGTTCTTATTTTAGATGAGCCTACTAGAGGAGTTGATATTGGTGCCAAGAAAGAAATTTATAGCGTTATTAATAAACTAGCAGCAACTGGAGTTGCAATTATAATGGTATCTTCTGAACTCCCTGAAGTATTAGGAATGTCTGATCGTGTAATGGTTGTAAGAGAAGGTGAAATAACTGGAATTTTACCAAAAGAAAAGGCTAATCAAGAAAATATTATGACTTTAGCCACAGGAGGAAAACTAAATGAATAATAAGAAATTAATTAATTATGTACAAGATTTAGGTGCTTTAATTGCATTGATTATATTAATAGTTGTTATTAGTATGATAAGTCCTGAATTTAGAACAGTAGGAAACTTTTTATCATTACTAAGACAATCTTCAATAAATGGACTTATTGCCTTTGGTATGACTTTTGTTATATTGACTGGAGGCATTGACTTATCAGTAGGTTCTGTTTTAGCACTATCTACAGCACTATGTGCAAAATTTATTGCAAATGGAGTGCCAGTAGGCTTAGCGATACTTCTTGCATTACTAATTGGGACAGGCTTTGGATTAATAAGTGGTGTTTTAATAACAAAGGGACGTCTTCAACCATTTATTGCAACTTTAATTACTATGACAGTATTTCGTGGAGTAACAATGATTTTTATGGATGGTAAGCCTATTTCTAATTTAGGAGATAGCTTTTTACTAAAATTTATTGGTAAAGGAAGCATATTTGGAATCCCTGTTCCTGTAATTCTATTTATTGCGATTTTTATATTATTTATATTTATACTAGAAAAAACAGTATTTGGACGCCGTATTTACGCTACAGGTAGCAACTGGAAATCAGCGAAATTATCTGGAGTAAATATTGATAAAACAAAATTAGCAGCATATGCAATTTCTGGTTGTATGGCAGCTTTAGCAGGATTAATATTGCTATCTCGTTTAGGTTCAGCACAACCTACTTTAGGATCAGGTTATGAACTAGATGCAATCGCAGCAGTAGCATTAGGTGGAACAAGTATGAATGGTGGACGTGGTCGTATATGGGGTACATTTGTAGGTGTTTTAATTATTGCAGTATTGAATAATGGTTTGAACATACTTGGTGTATCTTCTTATTATCAAGATGTAGTAAAAGGAATTGTAATTCTAATCGCTGTACTATCAGACCGTAAGCGTTAAGTAAATTTAAGTAGGTTATAAAAAATATAACATATAAAAAAATTTTAAAATCAACTTACAATATCTTTTATAAAATAAAGTTTAGGAGAGTTGTAAAAATATTAGGAGGGAAAAAATATGAAACTGAAAATTAAAAAATTACTTGGTATTGCATTAGCAACAGCAATGATGATGTCTGTAACTGCTTGTAGTTCAGTTAGTGTTGACGGGGAAAAAGATAGCAGTACAGGAACAAAAGAAGGTAATGGAAGTATAGGTCTTTCAGTATCAACATTAAACAATCCTTTCTTCGTAACCTTAAGTGATGGTGCTAAGGAAAAAGCAAAAGAAAAAGGTGTAGAATTAATTGTTGTAGATGCAGGAGACGATGCTGCAAAACAAACAAGTGATATCGAAGATCTTATTTCAAAAAATATTAGCGTATTAATTGTTAACCCTGTAGATTCTGATGCAGTAGCTCCTGCAGTAAAAGATGCAATTGCAAAAGGTATAAAAGTAGTTTCTGTTGACCGTGTTGTAAATGGCGTAGATGTTGATTGTGCAATAGCTTCTGATAATGTAGCAGGTGCAAAAATGGCAACAGAATATCTATTAAGCTTAGTTGGTGAAGGTGCTAAAGTCGCTGAATTAGAAGGAGTACCTGGAACAAGTGCTGCAATAGATCGTGGTAAAGGTTTCCATGAAGTAGCTGATACAAAACTTAATGTAGTATCAAAACAAACAGCAAACTTTAATCGTTCAGAAGGTATGACCGTTATGGAAAATATGTTACAAGCTAATCCTGATATAGTAGGAGTATTTGCTCATAATGATGAAATGGCTTTAGGTGCTGTAGAAGCCATTAATGGTAAAAATATTGTAGTAGTTGGATTTGATGCAACTGATGATGCTTTGGCAGCAGTTAAAGAGGGTAAAATGGCTGCAACAGTAGCTCAACAACCAGACTTAATGGGAGCTACAGCTGTAGAAACAGCAGCAAAATTAATTGCTGGTGAAACAGTAGAAAAAGAAATCCCTGTAGAAGTAACATTAGTAAAAGAATAATATAAATTTAATATATAATTTTAATAGAGGAGCTGCAAATTAGCTCCTCTATTAAAATGTAGGGGTTTTTCCATATACATACTTTATATATTGACATGATGAAAATGTTATTATACAATTTATTTTGTACTTAAGCCTTCATAGTTCAATGGATAGAACAGTCCCCTCCTAAGGGACAGATACAGGTTCGATCCCTGTTGAGGGTACCATATAAATATAAGAAGCGGTTTAACCATTAGAGTTAAGCCGCTTTTATTTATACTAAATGCGATAAAAATTTTATTTTTATTCCAATAAGCATATAAATAGATATATATTTACCGATAATATAAGGAGAATATATAGAATAATAATGGGGGAACTTATGGAAAGTAAAAGATATTTTGATTATGAAATATTCAAGAACGAATTTGATAAGTCTCAAAAAGATTTAGAAAAAAGAAAGGCAATTAGGGACTTAAAGGATTATATTAAAGGTGAGTATGAAAGACAATTAAAAGAAGGGGTATTAGATATCGAGATGGAGAGGATTAGATTAGAAAAAGATTTGGGGATTTATTATCATGTAGCAAATGATAAAAATAATTACTTTAGAACAATAGGGCTTTTTGCAATTACAACAATGATTACAACAGGATTATTTCAAACTATAGATATATTTATTAATAATAATTATATTAAAGTATTAGTGAAGGGGATTTTTATTCTTGCTTTTATGTACTCTATTGCTAAATTAGATACTGATTCAAAACATTATGAAAAAGACTTTGTGAATTCACTTTCATTAAAAATATTAAAAGAGATAGGGGAAGAAAAAGCATAAAAGTATCAATTATCAATGGTTATAGTTAGAATTTAGTAAAATAATTTAAAAATAATATTTAACCATAGATATTATAAAGAGTGTCGATAGAATAAAATAGATAGAAAAATTATGAATAGTGACAATAAGAAGACATAGACTTACTGATTTTAATCGTCGGCATTGGGGAAAAGGGATAAGGAAAGATATGAAATAAAAAATGATAGTACTCATATTATAGATTTAATGATTGCTTAAAATAGAGTTTTGACAAAGAATATATTAAAGGAGAGTATTAGGAAATAGATACTGTATATTTAGTAAATTTCATCTATAAAGAAAGTTATAAGTTAGAGGAAATAAATTTAGACAGAAGTCAAATAAGTATGAATATAAATAAAACTAAAAATATAAGAGGTAATAAAATAGGTTAATATTATTGTATATAAGCAAAAATATTAACCTATTTTTATATTAATCTTATAGCTTATATTTATTGTGTTTAGTGAGTAGGAGTTTTTAAATTTATTAATAATTAATATACTTAGAAAACCTTCATAATTAGTATTTTAGAAATTTAATGAGATGGTATAAGTTTAATGAAAATAGAATTGATAAATAATTAAAGTATCTAAAGAACTATCCATTAAAATATAAAAAAATTTACTTAGAGAAAAATAGGAGATATGGTACAATAAGGTTATGTAAAAATTTCCATATAGATTTTTATAAATATTATAAGTTATATAAAGTGTATTAAAAAGGGGGATTGATAGAGAATGGTTGATTTTAGAAAAAAATTAGGGAGAACAGATACAGAGTTAAAAATAAATCCTATAGAAATTTATGATTCTTTAGATTGGCAAAGTGACAAAAGTGTACTGAGACCTGCACAAATTAAAATTTTAGAACAGTGGTTTGAAAAATTTAGAAGTAATAAAGATACAGTATTGAAGTTAAATACTGGACAAGGTAAGACGATAATAGGATTACTTATATTACAATCATATTTAAATGATAAGAAGGAGCCTGTAATTTATTTATGTCCTGATAATTATTTATTACAACAGACTTGCCAACAGGCAGAAATGTTTGGAGTAAAATATTGTACAGTTATAGATGATATACCAGATGAATTTGTAGATGGCAAAAAAATTCTAATTACTACTTGTAATAAGTTGTTCAATGGAAGATCTAAGTTTGGAATAAGTTCAAGATCTACAAATATTAACGCCATATTAATGGATGACGCACATCAATGTATTGATTATATAAAAAAGACTTATAAAATAACATTAAATAATAATCATAAAGCATATAGTTCATTGGTTACACTTTTTGAAAATGATATAAAAAATCAAGGAATGGGAACATATCAAGAGATACTAAGTAATGATGAAAGTGCTTTTTTACCAGTACCATATTGGGCTTGGTTTGATAATGTAGAAAATATAAGTAAGATACTTGTAAATTATAAAGATGATAATGAGCTATTATTTAGTTGGCCATTAATAAAAGATGATCTATTAAATTGTGAGTGTATAATTTCAGGAGATAAGTTAGAAATCTTTCCAAGTATATCTTTAATTAATAAATTTGGAAGTTATAACAATGCAAAGCATAGAATTTTTATGTCTGCAACTATAGTTGATGATTCTTATTTAATTAAGGGGTTAGGAGTAAGTTCAGATTCTATAAAAAAACCACTAACTTATGAAGAAGAAAAATGGTCTGGTGAAAAGATGATTCTTATTCCTTCGATGATAGATGATGAACTTAATAGAGAAGAAGTAATATCTAAATTATCTAAAATTAAAGACACTAAGTTTGGGGTTGCTATATTATCACCATCATTTAATAAAGCTAAAGATTGGGGTAATAATGGAGTTTCTATAGCATCAAAGGATAATATATATGAAAAAGTAGCTTTTCTTAAAGGTGATGAAAGGAAAAGTCCAGTTGTAATTGTAAATAGATACGATGGAATAGACTTGCCAGATAATTCATGCAGGATATTAATTCTAGACTCACTACCAATGTATGATTCTTTAGAAGATAAATACATTGAATCATGTTTAGAGGGAACTGAAATTATTAAAAAGAAAGTAGCACAAACGATAGAGCAGGGGATGGGACGGTCGGTGAGAGGACCTAAAGATTACAGTGTTATTATTATGATAGGTAATGATTTGGTGAGGTTTGTTAGAAGTAGTAAAACAAGAGACTATTTATCATTTCAAACACAAAATCAAGTTAAAATAGGATTAGATGTAGCTGAATATGCAATTGATGAAATAAGAGATGCAAATAAAGAACCATATATTGCGTTTAAAGAATTAATTTTACAATGTCTGAAGAGAGATGATGGATGGAAAGAATATTATAAAAATGAAATGGATAGTATGGAATTTAAAACAAGTGAATCTATGATAAATATTTTAGAATTAGAGTATTTGGCAGATATGGATTTTAAAAATAGTAAATATAAAAATGCTTGTGATAAGATACAAGTAATTATTGATAAATATTATTCGGACAATTCTCAGCTAAAAGGATGGTACTTACAGAAAATGAGTAAA
The DNA here is from genome assembly GCA_934746015.1 of uncultured Clostridium sp. Lineage (GTDB taxonomy): Bacteria > Bacillota > Clostridia > Clostridiales > Clostridiaceae > Clostridium. The sequence goes on along the minus strand of CAKVEW010000010.1, from coordinate 23,059 downwards.
TATAAGTACTTTGAATCTAAAACTGAATCTATAAGGTTACAAGAAGTTGCTTATAATAATAATAGTTATGTTTTAAAACCTATTGAATTTATAAAGTTAAGAAATCAAGAGACTATTAATTTGAGGAGAGTAAATAATACTATATCATATTTAAAAGAATATAAAAATTATGAGGACTTATTAATGGACTTCTTAGAGTCAAAGTCAAAACTTTCTTTTAACTCGAACTCAGATGATTTTGAAAAAGCAATTGATTATATTGGGAAATTATTAGGGTTTGTTTGCGTAAGGCCTGATAAACAATATAAAGAAGGACCTGATAATCTATGGCAAGTAGATAATGATAGATATTTTTTATTTGAGTGTAAGAATCAAGTTGATGTGGATAGGAAGGAAATATCTAGAGATGAAGTGGGACAAATGAATACGTCGATTGCATGGTTTAATAAAAACTACAATAAAGCCATTCATAATGTTTTTTTAATTATTTCAACTAATAAACTTTCTAAGGGAGCTGTATTTAATGAAGATGTTAAAATAATTAATATGAATAAACTAAATAAATTAGTTGAGCAAATAAGAAAATTTATATTAGAACTGAAAAAATATGATATACATACTATTACAGAGGAAAAGATAAATCAATTGTACAATCAGTATAATTTGGGATATGAGGATTTTATTGAATCTTATTCAACAAATACAAGATAACATGTTGTTAGTTTAGAAAGTGATAGGGAGTTTTTAAAGAGATAATTATTCAATATTTACTGATATAAATGTTATTTGAAGGAAAGGTTATAAATACAAAAAAAAGTATAAATTATATAAGTATTTATGGCATTTTGAATTATGTAAACAAATATATAGGATATATAAGCATCTCTGTTGAGTGTATAATGTTTCTTTCAAAAAAGCCTTAATAGTAAGGACTAAGGTACTTTTATTTGTAATTATATGAATTTACAATATAGTTAATTGGTAAAACTTGATTAGATTACTTTCTTAATAGCAACTGAAATAGAATGGCTGATACTACTAATTGTTAGTTAAAATAAAAAGTACTATGACTATATATACATTATAAAGCTATGAGGTAAAATAAACTTAATTGTGCGTGAATGAAGACTAACTTTAGAGATTTCATTCAGTAGTGATGTTTAGGAATTATTATTTTTTATAAAAAAAGAATAGGAGAAAAGGAGTTTGAATAAGAAAAAGCTAGTATTATATTTAGTTATAATAAGTATATTATTAATGATAATCTTTAGGTATAATCAAATTTTAATAAATACATTAGCGATTTTAGAAGAACATACTAATAATTTTATTGAAAGTGACATTTATTTATCCACTATAGATTATAATAAAATTTTCAGAGAGAACTCTCTTAATTCCAGAGAACAAGCATTTAGTATATGGATAATTATTATATTAGTATATATGCTTGTTAATAATAAACTTAGAGAAAGCTTGATGAGTTTAATAAAATGTGTTTGTAATTTTAAGTTTACAATAATTACCGTGACTTTTATAATTTATAATGTAATAATAATCATTTGGCTAAATAAATTTGGACTTTGGGATATATCATTAATAAAAGATAATATAGTGTGGTTTATATTTTCTGGTCTTGTTATAGTATTTAAAAGTATCGGTAACAATGGGAAAAATAATTATTTTAGAAATATCATATTGGATAATTTGAAGATAGTAATACTTTTACAGTTTATATTAAGCGAATACACTATGAGTTTTTTATTTGAGTTTATAGGTGTTCCCATATTTTTTCTTATTGGAGCATTATTAGTTATAGCTGAAAATAAAAGTGAATATAAAGATGTGAAAAAAGTATTAGTTTGGATTCAAAATATAATGATAATGATAATAATGTATAATTCGGTTAAGGCTGCTATTATTGATATTAATAATTTAGGAACATATAATAATTTATTAAAGTTAATTGTACCAGGAGTACTATCCGTATTAAGTATTATACCAGCATATGTATTGGCTTTATATTCATCTTATGAAACAATTTTTGTAAGGTTAAATTCTTATAAAGGTAGAAGTAGAAGATTGTCTTTATATCTAAAGGGAAGAATATTATTATATTGCAATATAAATTTAAAAAGGGTTAATTCATTATGGCATGATAAAAACAAAGAATTATTTTATTTAACTGACAAAAAAGAAATCAAGAGGATATTAAGTTAAATGTGTTAGGTGACTGGATGGGGACTATCCTCAAATATTTATGAAGATAAGGCTTGTACCACAAATAGTATAGAAACACTTAAAATATAGTAAATACAAGTGTTTCCGTATATATATTATACGTAAAAGGATATATAGAAACATATGGTACTATTCTTGTTGGGGATACCAATAAAAACTCTTAAACCAAGATAATTCAAGGTTTACGAGTTTTTATTTTTTAGGAAATTATAAAAATATTATCCTGGTAATAATTTTTAAGTGATACCCTAAATCTTTGATTTAGTTTGGTAGAACTTATACCTTCGAATGAATATGAGAAGGTATTACATTTATAATTTTCTTTCCTTCAGTACTAGAGGATATAGATATTATATTCTGGCGACTTGGAGCCTGCGACGGAGCAAAGAATATAATATCTATATCCTTTTTTATTTAATTAAATATTGTTACTTTAATTTAGTATTTTAATATTATTGACAAATTAATTTAAATATTAGAAAATATTTTATGATTTAAGAGCAGATGGGCAGCTAATTACCCATGGCTCTTTTTTTTATATAAATAAATATAATTAGGAGGAAATAATGAAGAAAATACTAAAGGATAAAACTTTTATAACTACAATGCTTACATTAGCATTACCAATAACATTTCAAAGCTTTATAACATCATCTTTAAATCTTGTAGACAATTTGATGATTGGAAGATTAGGAGAAGAAGCTATTGCAGCAGTAGGACTAGCAAATCAATATTTCTTTATATTTATGTTATGTTTATCAGGTATAAATGCAGGTGCTAGTGTGTTTATGTCGCAGTACTGGGGAAAGAAAGATGTTATAAGTATTAAAAAGGTACTTGGATTAGATATATCAATTGGTCTAATTGCATCTATTATCTTTGGAGGAGCAGCCTTTATATTAGCAAGTCCAATAATGTCTTTATTATCAAAAGATCCTAAAGTTATTGAACTTGGATCACAGTACTTAAGAATTATTGCAATTAGCTTTTTATTTACAAATTTCACTCAAGGATTTTCATCAGCACTAAGAAGTTCTGAGCAACCGAAAATTCCCATGTATGCTAGTTTAATAGGAGTACTTTGCAATGCTTTTTTAAACTGGGTATTTATATTTGGTAATTTGGGAGTAAAGCCAATGGGAGTTGCTGGAGCAGCTTTAGCAACAACGATTGCTAGAACTTTTGAAATGATTTATATATTTTTCATGATTTATGTTAAAAATAATATTATCTCATCAAATATAAAAGAATTATTTTCTTTTGATGTGAATTTTATTAAGTTATATTTTAATACATCTACTGCAGTTATCGCTAATGAGTTATTATGGTCATTGGGAATGACAGCTTACTCAATAGCATATGCACAAATAGGAACAAGTGCAGTTGCAACAATGCAAATTGCAACAACTTTAAATAATATGTTTATGGTTTTATGTATAGGATTAGCATCAGCAGCCGCAATAATGGTTGGTAATAAAATAGGTGCAAATGAAGAAACTATTGCTATAGACTATTCACATAAGATTGGAAAAGTATCTCCTATAATGGGATTAATAATAGGAATAGCGGTATGGTTTTTAGCACCACAAATTGTTAAGCCTTTTAATGTTGAAGCAAACACTTTTAAAGATGCAGTTACAGTTTTAAGAATTATGGCATTAATATGTCCTATAAGATTCTATAATGTGGTTATGATTGTTGGAATTTTTAGAGGTGGTGGAGATACTCTTTATTCAACACTAGTCCAATTAGGAACTGTATGGTTCTATGCTGTACCTATTTCTTTTATTGGAGCAATATTTTTAGGCTTTCCTGTAACATTAGTATATTTCTTAATATGTACAGAAGAGTTTATCAAAATTATATTTGAAAGAAGTAGATTAAAGTCAGGAAAATGGATAAAAAATGTAGTGGAAGAATGTGAAATTGCGTAGAAAAATATAAATTTAAGGATACAATTTTTATTAGTTCTAATATTTTGAAATTTAGATATGATATAATAAATAATAAAATATATTTATCATTAGGAGAGTGAATTATTTTGGAGAATTACACGTGGCAGATAATATTACTAATAATATTATTAATAATGTCAGGATTCTTCTCTATGTCAGAGACAGCCTTAATGGCGCTAAGTAAAATTAGAATAAGACATATGGTTGATGAGGGAATTAGTGGAGCAAAATTAGTTGAAAAATTATCTCAGGATCCAAGCAAATTATTAGGAGCAATATTAATTGGAAATAATATAGTTAACATAGGAGCATCAGCACTTGCAACATCAATTGCTGTTAAGGTGATTGGGCCAAGTGGTGTAGGAGTAGTTACTGTAATAATGACTATTTTAGTACTTATATTTGGTGAAATAACTCCTAAGTCTATAGCAAAACAAAATTCTGAAAAGGTATCATTAATTGTTAGTAAGCCAATAGATATTATAGTTAAAGTATTTAATCCATTAGTAGCAGTATTTACTGCTATATCTAGTATATTTATAAAACTTTTAGGTGGTGATCCTAAGGCTAATGAACCATTTATTACAGAAGAAGAATTAAGGACTATGGTTGGAGTTAGCGAAGAAGAGGGTGTACTTGAAGATGTTGAAAAGGAAATGATTTTCAATGTTTTTGAATTTGCTGATTCTCAAGTGAAGGATGTAATGGTTCAAAGAGTAGATATAGTAGCTGTAGATGTTAATGCTACTTATGAAGAAGTTATTAGTATAATTAAAGCTGAGCAATTTTCAAGATTGCCAGTTTATAATGAAAATATAGATGATGTTATAGGAATACTTAATGTTAAAGACTTAATAATGGCATCTGAGTGTAAAGATAATTTTAAGGTATCAGATTATATGAGAGAACCTTATTATACTTTTGAGTTTAAGAAAATAACTGAATTATTTAAAGAGATGAAAAAAACGAGAAATCATATGGCAGTAGTATTAGATGAATATGGTGGGAATGTAGGTATAGTTACTATCGAAGACTTAATCGAAGAAGTTGTTGGAGAAATTGAAGATGAATATGATGATGAAAGAGACAGCGATATAGTAGTGGTTAAGGAAGATGAATATATAGTAGATGGTAGTGCAAGGTTAGATTACATCGGAGACTTAATAGGAGTTACTATGGAATCAGAAGAGTTTGATTCTGTAGGAGGTTTAGTAATTGGGGAGTTAGGAAGGTTCCCAGAACAAAATGAAGAAGTTAAAATTAATAATATTAAATTCGTAGTAGAGGATATTGATAAGAATAGAATTAAAAAGGTTAGAATATTTACATAATATCCTATATTATAATAATTTTTAATTTGGAGCTGTTTTAATGCAGCTCCTTTAAAAAAACTTTTTATTAAGGAGAAGTGTATTATGGACTACATGGCTCTTGCAATAAAGGAAGCTGAAAAAGCTTTTTATAAGGGGGAAGTCCCTGTTGGGGTAGTAATAGTTAAAGATGGGCAAATAATATCAAAAAAACATAATTTAAAAGAGGAAATGAAGCTTACTACTGCTCATGCTGAAATTTTAGCTATAGAAGAAGCAAGTAAAAAATTAGATAACTGGAGGTTATCTGGTTGTCATATGTATGTAACATTAGAGCCTTGTCCAATGTGTGCATCAGCTATAGCTCAAAGTAGAATATCTAAATTATATATTGGCACATTCAATAAGGATATGGGAGCTTGTGGATCTACAATAAATTTATTAGATTACAATATATTTAATTGGCAAGTTGATGTAAAATGGTGTTATAATCAAAAATGTAGTAATTTGCTTACATCATTTTTTGAAAATAGAAGATAAAAACAAATTATGGAGGAGGAAGTGAGATGAATCCAGTAGCTTTTGAAGTTTTTGGCTTAGAAATTAGATGGTATGGGATAATAATATCCACTGGGGTTTTAGCTGCTATGCTATTAATATACATATTATCAAAGAAGAAAAATGTTGATTACGATATAATAATAGATGCTTTTTTAATTACTTTTCCTATATCAATTATAGGAGCAAGATTATATTATGTTGCATTTGAATATCAAAACTATCATTCTTTCATGGATGTAATAAATATAAGGAATGGTGGAATGGCTATTCATGGTGGAGTTATAGCGGCTTTACTATCAGGATATATTTTTGCAAGATATAGAAAAATTAACTTTTTAAAGTATGTAGATGTAATAATGCCAGGTGTTATTTTGGCACAAGCTATAGGTCGTTGGGGTAATTTTATGAACCAAGAAGCTCATGGAGGACCTGTATCTCAAGAATTTATAAGCAAGTTCCCAGAATTTATACAAAAAGGTATGCTTATTAAAGGTACTTATTACCACCCAACATTTTTATATGAATCTCTTTGGAATTTATTAGTGTGTTTAATTCTAGTTTATATACTTCTTAAAAAGAAAGAAGAAAAAGATGGGATTGTACTTGGTGGATATATGATTTTATATTCAATAGGAAGATTCTTTATTGAAGGATTAAGGACAGATAGCTTAATGTTTATGGGGCTTAGAACAGCTCAAATTGTAAGTTTAATAGGAATAATTCTAGGAATAGTATTAATTATATTTGTAAGTAAAAAGAAAAGAGCATAAATAATATTGCAACATTTAGAAGTGCTACAAGCTTTTAAATGTTGCAATATTTATTTGTATATGATAATATATAGCAGTAGTTCAAATTAAGTAACTATAAGCAAAATTAAAAAATTAATTATATTAATAATTAATCTGTTTAATTTAATATGGAGAGATGTCCGAGTGGTCGAAGGAGCACGCCTGGAAAGCGTGTATAGGGGAAACTCTATCAGGGGTTCAAATCCCCTTCTCTCCGCCATGGCCGTGCTAGATGGGGAGTTAGCGGTGCCCTGTAACCTGCAATCCGCTATAGCAGGATTGAATTCCTAGCCTAGGCTTTAGTATGTAGAGCCTGCCTATGCAAGTGGTGTTGATGGCAAGGTCCCATACGACGTAAGTGCATGAACCTCGTCAGGTCCGGAAGGAAGCAGCGATAAGTGATTACTGCGTGTGATATGGATAAATCTTGTCAGAGCTAACTACATAGTAACGTCTATAGACTACTGTCGAAGCTAGGTGCACGGTTTAATTTTTAGGCCTTTCTTGCAAGAAGGGTTTTTTTAATGTAAACATGAAATTTAAAAAATAATTATTTATAGGTTACTCTTCAATAGGATTAACATACAATAGGACAAAGAAAGCGAGGGAATTCCTTTAGGAATGCCCTCGTTTTCTTTTTTATTTTCTTGTTAAGTCAATAAAGTTAAATTTTAAATTATCAGCTTCATTAACAAATATTTCAGATTCATAATCAATGAACCAATCTTCAAGATTTATTTTAGGGAACTTAGTATCTCCCTTAAAATCTTTATAAACTTTAGTTAAATAAAGTTTATCAGATTTAGGTAAAAGAGAATTATATATTTCTCCTCCACCTATAATGAAAGCTTCTTCAGTAGAATTCTCAAATCTATTTATAATGGAATTTATATCATTAACTACCTCAACTTCAGAAGAGTCAACTTTATAATCTTTATCTCTTGTAATTACAATATGATGTCTATTTGGTAAGACCTTTGGAAGAGATTCGAAGGTTTTTCTTCCCATAATTATAGTGTGCCCAGATGTAATTTCCTTAAATCTCTTTAAGTCTTTAGATATATGCCACAAAAGCTTATTATCACCACCTATTACATCATTGCTTGCTATAGCAACTATAATTGATAACATTATACACTTACCTCCATTTTAATAGGATCATGGTGATTGTAATCTATAAGTTTTATATCATCTACAGTAAAATCGTAGAAGTTATTAATTTCAGGATTTATCCAAAGCTTTGGAGCTTCGAAATCTTCATTTTCTCTAGTAAGTTGAAGTTTCATACCTTCAATTTGATTTTCATAAATATGAGCATTATTAATAACGTGAGTAAATAATCCAGGTTTAAGATTAGTTACTTGAGCTATTAAATGAACAAGTACAGCATATTGGCTGGTATTAAATGGAACTCCAAGTGGTATGTCTCCGCTGCGTTGGACAAGCATACAATTTAGGTATCCATCAGTTACATCCCATAAAGTTTGGTAGCAACAAGGTTGAAGAGTCATCTCTGGTAAGTCTTCAATATTCCACATAGACATAATCATTCTTCTGTCTTGAGGATTAGTTTTTAAAGTTTCAATAAGCTTATCAATTTGATTGAATTTAGCTATTTGGTATCCATAAGCTTTACCAATTGTGTTATTTTCATCTACCCATTCATCCCAAATATGCACATTTTGCTCTTGAAGCTTTGTAACATCATTTGATTGATCTCTATATATCCATAGCATTTCTTTTATAGCTGTTTTAAATGCAACCTTTTTAGTTGTTAGAATAGGAAATTCCTTTTGTAAGTTAAATTGCATAATTTGATGTGGAAGTTTGTATGTAGGCATTCCTGTTCTATTATTATCGTAATAACCATTATCTAAGATATCTCTAACTATAGATAGATATTTCTTATCGTATAAACTCAAATTATATTCCTCCTTATTTTTGATTAAGATTATTGTACTATAAAAACCATAAATGAAGTTAGTATAAAATTTAACTTTAATTACATTATATGGTATAATGGTTATCAAGAATTATCGTAATTAGTAAGTCTAAAGGGGGATAAATAATGTTAAAGGATAAGTTTTTACCTATTTCTATTTTTGCTTTGGCTATTTCTATTGTTATTGGCGCAGCTATTATTTCAAAGGGAATTGAAAATAAGGGAAGATTCATAGGAGATGGATTATTTCAAGGAGCTAATAATATTAGCACTACTATAAGAGACATTTCACTTAATGATAAAGATAATAAAAGTATTCTTAATTCTGACACTGCATCAACATATTTAGGAATATCAGAAGAAAGATTAATGCAAATATTAAATAATAAGGAATCAGGAATTCCATATGTAAAGGTTGGAAAGAATTTTATCTTCAGTAAAAATGCATTAGATAAATGGATAGAGGAATCAAATTTTAAAATGTAGATTAGTTTTATAAATATGATGTTTTATAAGATTAGGAAATATTAAATTTAAAAGGGGAAAATAATGTTTAATATATATAGAGGTCCTAAATACTATTTAATTGATGTATTTTTATTATCCATAGCTATTTTTTGGATAGGAGTAGTAATATTTGATACAAAAGAACCGCTGATAAGTTACTTATTGTCAATAATAGTTTCTGATTTGATATTAAAATCCAAAGGGAAATTGAAATCTTAAATAAAGGATAGAAATTAATATGAATTAATTAATAATCTAGAGATGAAATAGGATGTGATGATATATGATGATAAGAAAATTAGCAAAAGATGATGCTAAGTGCTTTTGGGAGTTAAGATTTAAGGCCTTAATAGAAGATGGAGATGCTTTTGGAGCAACTTATGATGAAGAAGTAAGTAAGCCATTAGATAATCTTATATTAAGGTTTAATAATGAATATATTGAACCAAAAGAAGATAACTTTATTTTGGGTGCTTTTAATGAAGAAAATAAAATAATAGGTGTAATTGCTCTTAGGAGAGAAAGACGAATTAAATTAAGACATAAGGCAACTATATGGGGAATGTATGTATCTAAGAAATATCGTAAGAATGGACTTGGTAAATTACTCTTATCTGAATGCTTAAATATAGCAAAATCAATAGAGGGATTAGAACAAATAAATTTATGCGTTGTTAGTAGAAATATAAAAGCTAAGAACTTATATAAGTCAATGAATTTCGAAACATATGCCATAGAAAAAAATGCAATAAAATTTGATAATAAATATTATGATGAAGATTATATGGTGTATTTTGTAAAATAATAGACAAAAAATTCAGAAAAAGATATATGGTATTTAATACTACCTTTCTCCCTCTGTTTTTTTATCGCTTTTTTCTATTGTAATTTTTTGAAAAATAATTTATTATAAATATATATAATTTTGGAAAAGAAAGGAGAAATAGAACTGTGGGATTTATTGTAAAAAAGACTAAGTATGAAATTTATTCCAGTAGCGCACAATCGAAAACAGCTACAATTTTTGGAAATTGGATTGCTATAGCCTTATTCAAGGTAAAACTGCAAGATTCTATTTCATAACTTGCAAAAATAGCAACTCCAATTAGACCCTCTTTCTTTATGGTGGGTCTTTTATTATGGCTAAAAATGTAAAAAATGGAGTTGATCTAAATGAATAAAATAATAAATAATATTAAAAATGAATACTTATATAGATTTTTTTCATCCTTTGATATAACCTCTGCCATTTGGGTATTATACTTAGGCTACAAGGGAATGAATTTAGTTCAAATAGGCTTACTTGAAGGAATATTTCATATAACTGGCTTTATATCTGAGCTTCCAACAGGAGCTCTAGCAGATTTATTCGGCAGAAGAAAAGTTATGATAATTGGAAGGTTAACATCATTAATATCTGCCATTATCATGTTATTTTCAAATTCTTTTTTAGGTTTTGCAATTGGATTTATATTATCAGCTTGGGGATATAACTTAAATTCAGGATCTGAAGAAGCTTTGATTTATGATACTCTTAAAGCTTTGAAAAGAGAAGAGGAATATTTGAAAATCAATGGAAGAATAAATTTAATTATAGAAGTTTCACAAGGACTGGCAGTATTTATTGGCGGACTTTTATCTCAAATAAACTTCTCTATTAGTTATATAACTGCAATTATTATAGGAATGTTTTCTTTAACTATTTCTTTTAATTTTATAGAAGTAGATATTAGAGAAGAGCATGAAGAACGAGTTACTTTGGTAGATCATTTCAAAACTTCTATCAATATATTGAAGAATAATGGAAGACTTTTAAATACTCTGATTTTCTTCCCTATAATATATACTTCTTCAGCTATAATATATTTTTATGGGCAACAATTTTTAAGTAATGTAGGATATTCTAGAGCTAGTATTTCTATAATATTTTTGTTCAATGGGATACTTTCATCTGTAGGAGCAATATTAAGTGATAAGATATATAGGCGGTTTAAAAGTAGCGGGTGGCTATTAATATCAATGATAATTAGTTTATCAATAATATTAATGGGATATGTAAGTAGGCAAGTAGTGATATTAATTTTCTTATCTATAGGATTTTTAACATCTATACTTCAACCAATTAGCAGCAAATTAATTAATTCTATGGTTGAATCAAAACAAAGAGCAACTATAATTTCGGTAGAAAGCATGTTTTACTCTTTAATGATGATAATATTGTTTCCTATATGCGGATTAATAGGAGATAAATTTGCTTTAGAAATAGCATTTAAGTTTATTGGAATTATAGGTGCATTAATTACAATTATTGAAATGTTAATTATAAGAAAAAAATAATATAGAAAATTGCGGGAATGAAATTTTTGATTTCAATTCCTGCAATTTTTTTAATTTAAAAAAGGCATAACATAATTTATTTTCATTTGAATTTATTTTCACTTTATCTAGCTTTATAATAAAAAAATTAGATTTGCCTACCTAAAAAATGAAAGTATTTTCTAAATGCTACACATTTATTGAAAATAAATACAGACTAACTTAATATTAACTAAAGAAAAAGTACTTTTTTATTTTATAAAATGGTAGGAGGAGTAATATGGGAAATATTAATGGAGGGTTGATAGTATCTTGTCAGGCTTTAGAAGATGAACCCCTTCATTCATCATTTATTATGGGAAGAATGGCTAAAGCAGCAATACAAGGTGGAGCTGTAGGGATTAGGGCTAACTCTAAGGAAGATATAATAGAAATAAAAAGAAATGTAGATAATCCTATTATAGGAATAGTTAAAAGAGATTATGAAGATAGTGATATTTATATTACTGCAACAATGAGGGAAATAGATGAACTTATGGAAGTTGGAGTGGATATTATAGCTTTGGATGCAACGAGTCGATTAAGACCAAATAATACTACTTTAGAAGCTTTTATAGAAAAAATTAGAGAAAAATATAATGACATATTACTTATGGCGGATTGTTCTACTTATGAGGAAGCCATTAATGCAGATAAACTAGGATTTGATTTTATAGGGACTACCTTGGTAGGATACACAGAAGAAAGTAAAGGTATTCATATTAATGATAATGATTTTGAGATTATAAGAAATATAATTGATTCAGTTTCAAAACCAGTTATTGCAGAAGGCAATATAGATACTCCAGAAAAAGCAAGACGTGTACTTGAATTAGGTTGCTATAGTGTGGTAGTAGGTTCTATTATAACTCGCCCACAAATCATAACTGAGAAATTTATTAATGAAATTAATAAGATAGGAGAGTAAAAAAATATGAAAACATTTATGAATAAAATGGAGGAAATGTTTCTTCCATTTGCTAATAAACTTGCATCTAATAGGTACCTATCTGCAATAAGAGATGGCTTTGTAGCAATACTTCCAATTATGATTGCAGGATCTTTCTTTATACTTATAAATAATGTATTTATTGGAGAAAATGGATTTACTAATAAACTTTTTGGAATGCCTTTTACAAAGCTTACAGAGCTAGGTGCATCTATAGTTCCTGCCACTATGTCTATAATGGCAATACTTTTAACATTTACCACTTCTAAATCATTAGCAGAGTATTATAAGTCTGAAACTTCAATTACACCATCTATTGCGGTTGTAGTACTTTTCATATTGATGCCAATAAATTTTGATGCAAATTTAGGAATAGAATATATAAATACTTATTACACTGGTGCTGCCGCTATGTTTATGGCTTTTATTGCTGCAATATCAACAGTAGAGCTTATAAGAGGGTTATCAAAAATAGATGCTCTTATTATAAAAATGCCAGATAGTGTACCACCATCTATTGCAAGGTCTTTTAATAAATTAATCCCTGTAATTATTACTTTGTTAGTATTTGGAGTTTTAAAGATGATTACAAATTACTTTGGACTTCCTTTAAATGATCTTATATTTAAATCTATACAAACACCTTTTACCAATATAGTAAATTCTACTTTGGGGTTAGGGGTCATTTACTTGCTTTATATGTTACTTTGGGGATTAGGAATACATTCTGCTTTTATTTTCAATCCTATTTTAGAACCAATCTATCTTGTTTCACTAACTCAAAATGCTGAAGCTGCATCATCTGGACAAACTTTGCAAGCAATTATGACTAAGCCTTTCTTAGATTCAGTTGCATTTATGGGAGGTGCAGGGAATATGATTGCCCTTATTATTGCAATTTTTATAGTATCTCGTAGAGAGGATTACAAGAAAATTGCTAAAATAGGATTTATACCTGCATTATTTAATATTTCTGAGCCTATAATGTTTGGACTTCCAGTTGTAATGAATCCAATTTTAATAATTCCAATGATTTTATCTACATTTATAGGACTTATTATAGGAACTTTAGCAACATCTATAGGATTAATGGCTCATACTTATATATTAATTCCATGGACTACTCCACCAGTATTAAGTGCTTTCTTTGCCACAGGTGGACATGTGATGTCAGCATTAATTGCTATTATTATTTTAGTAATTTCAGTATTAATATATATGCCTTTTGTAGCAATAACAAATAAACAAAGGATGGTAGAAAATGACTAAGGTTTTAGCACTAGATTTGGATGGTACGTTAATTAATGAAAAGAATGAGATAATAGGAGGTAATGAAACTCTTAGTCTACTTAAAGGCCTACAGGAAAATGGGTATGAAGTAGTAATAGTAACAGGAAGATTAGATCATGACATAATTTATATAGCTCAAAAGTATGATTTAAATATAAAGTATAGAATTTCTCAAAACGGTGCTGTAGTACAGGATAATTACAGCATTAAAGGACGCATGTTAAGTAAGGAAACAGCTATTAATATATATGAATATATTAATAAAAGGGATCTTAGAGTTGAGATGAATACTATAAGTAATAGATATTGGCATAGTGATAGAGGTGAAGATTTTCCAAGGGAATTCTATGATTCTTCAAATATATTAGAGGATTTTACAGAGGCTATTTACTATCAACCTATAGTACTATTTCTTTTAATTGGAGATAAGGATGAAATAAATAATGTTAGGAAGTATATTGAGGAGAATTTTGACGATGTTGATGCAATTAAAACCTCAGATAAGACATTAGAAGTAATTCCTAAGGGGGTATCTAAAGGCAAAACTCTTAAAGAAATATATCCTAATGCAGAAATAATATCTATAGGAGATTCTGAAAATGATTTTTCTATGTTTCCATATTCAAAAACCTCATATTTTGTAGGGAAGCATAGCTTTGGAGAGGCAGATTTTTATCTGCCTTCTATAAGAGAAGCTTTAAAAAGTATAGTGGAGGAAAATAATTATGGAAAATAATGAGTTGATTTCATTTGAAATAATATCTAATGTAGGAGCAGCAAAATCAAAATATATGGAGATAATAGAAAAATGTGAAAATAAAGATTTTGATTATTTGGATGAAATGTTTGAAGAAGCAGACAATTATTTAATAGCTGGTCATAAGACACATATGGAACTTGTACATAGAGAAGCTTCAGGAGATAAAGTTGATATGTCTCTATTACTTATACATGCAGAAGATCAGCTTATGAATGCAGAATTAATTAAAATATTAGCACAGAAGTTTATGCACTTATATAAGGAGGTCTTATAATATGATAAATATATTATTAGTTTGTAATGCAGGAATGTCTACATCAATTCTTGTAGAAAAGATGAAAAAGGTTGCTATAGAAAAGGAAATGGAAGTAAAAATATGGGCATTATCTAGTACAGAGGCAAAGAATACTAATGAAGATGTTGATGTAGTACTCATAGCACCACAATTAAAGTTTGCAGTAAAAGATATACAAAATAGTTTTCAGGATAAGCCTCTAGGAGTAATTGATATGAGGGTATATGGAACAATAGATGGAGCAAGAGCCTTAGATCAGGCTTTTAGTTTAATAAAATGATGAATATATTATTTATTCCATTAGATGAGAGGCCATGTAATAGAAAATTTCCTGAACTTATCATAGCATCTCAGAATGATGTTAAAATTATATCTCCAGAAAAGCATTTATTAGGAGATAAGAAAGTTTCAGGACAAGTATCGAAACTTTGGGATTTTATATTTGAAAATGCAAAAAGGTGTAGTTATGCTGTACTTTCAATTGATATGCTTTTTTATGGAGGACTTATTCCTTCAAGATTACATCATTTGACAAAGAATGATGTTAAAGAGAATATTGCAAACTTAAAAAGGATAAAGGAAATTAATCCTGATATAAAGATATATGCTTTTAACTGTATAATGAGAGCTCCTCAGTACAATTCTTCTGAAGAAGAACCAGATTATTATGATAAGTATGGATACAATCTTTTTAGAAGTAAGTATCTTATAGATAAAAACTTAAGGGTTGGAATAACTAAAGAAGAAGAAGAGGAATTAGATTCAATAAAAATTCCTAAAGATATATTACTAGATTATGAGAGTAGAAGAAAGTTTAATGAATATGTAAATATTGAAGTAGCAAAACTTCTTAAAGATGAAATTTTGGACTTTTTAGTTATCCCACAGGATGATTCATCAGAATATGGATACACAGCTATTTCTCAAAAAAAAGTTTTGAATTTTATAAAAGAGAAAAAACTTGAATTTAAATCTTCTGTATATCCTGGGGCAGATGAGGTGGGAAATTCATTATTAGCAAGGTGCTTAAATAATTATTTGAATAGAGTTGTAAAAATATATGCATTTTATTCATCTACATTGGGGCCTAGTATAATTCCTTTATACGAAGATAGGCCTATGAACGAAAGTCTTAAGTATCACGTAAGAGTATGCGGTGGAGAATTGGTTGATAATCCTGAAGATGCTGATTTGATTCTTGCAATAAACTCTCCTGGTAAGACTATGCAAGAAGCTTCAGAACAGCCACTAAGTATTGATCTTACTTATACTTCTCATAGAAATCTATTAGATTTTGTTTACAAAATAGAAAAACATATAAGTAAAGGTAGAAAGGTTATACTTAGTGATTCAGCTTTTGCTAATGGAGGAGATTTAACTCTAATAGATTATTTAGATAGGATTGATATTTTTGAAAAATTAACGGCTTATGCAGGTTGGAATACAAATTGCAATACTCTTGGAACTGTAATATCTTCAGGAGTATATAGTTTAAATTCTGATAATAAAAATCAGATAAAACATCTTATATATCGTCTAATTGAAGATACATTTTATCAGTCTAAGGTAAGAATGAAAGTGATAAAAGATTTTCTTCCTGCTAATGGATTGAGCTACTATGATTTTAAAAATAAGCAAGAAGATGTAGAAAATGCTATTAAGGAATTGCTTTTAGAGGAATATAACAAGCTTAATTTATCAAAGGTCTTTAGTGTTAATATTGATAGTGTTACAACACCATGGAATAGAATGTTTGAAATAGATATGGAAATGGATATTACTATTTCTAATAAGGATTTATAAAAGTGATTTTTTGAAATAGCATTTTAATTAAACAAATCTATTTGGTATTATTATTTTAAGTAATTCCAAATAGATTTTTTATTTAGAAAATTTTTGAAGAAGGGGGATTAAAATAAAAATGTCAAATCATGATAATAGTATAATACCATTAATGGAGACACTATATAGTAACTTCACTAATACTGAAAGAGTAGTTGCAGATTTTTTTATAAATAATAATATGAAACAAGATTTTTCTGCAGAAAGTATTTCTAGTAAATTATTTGTATCTAATGCGTCACTATCAAGGTTTGCAAAGAAATGTGGATTTAAAGGTTATAGAGAATTTATTTATAGATATGAACAAACATTTAATGAAGAACTTCAGAATGTTGGAAAATTAAAAAAGAAGGTTTTAAATACTTATCAAAAGCTGCTTGATAAAAGCTATACACTAACAGATGAGGCTCAACTTAAAAGAGTTTCTGAAATGCTTGTAAAGTATAAAAAGGTATATGTATATGGAATTGGAAGTTCAGGAATAGTAGCAATGGAATTTAAAATAAGATTTATGCGCTTAGGACTAAATGTAGAATCTGTAGTAGATGCACATATAATGCAAATGAATTCTGTTCTTGTAGATGAGGATACTTTAGTTATTGGTTTTACAGTAAGTGGTAAAACAAAAATAGTAATAGATTCGTTAAAGGCAGCTAAAAAAAGGAAAGCAAAAACTATAATTGTAACTTCCAATAATGATTTTAGACTTAATGATTTTTGTGATGAAATTATTTTAATTGCTGTAACAAAAAATTTAGCTATTGGAAATGTAATATCTCCTCAGTTTCCAATACTGGTAGTAGTAGATATATTGTATTCACATTTCTTAAACATCAATTATAATGAAAAGACCTCTGTACTTAATGATACATTATCAAATATTGAATTTGAGCTTGAATCAGAAAGTGAATAGATTTGATGCTTGCTTGAGGTCGTAAGCGATAATATTTTAATTAATCTATTTAAAGAGTGTAAAAGATGATTTGTATATAAAAAATATCCTTTTAACATGCATATTAATTCGGAATATGAACTATTTGCATGACTTTTAACTAGTAGGTTATGAGAGATAGATATGGATAAAATATTATAATTTATACCTTTTCTGTAATGATATATTAGATAAAAAACAGTATGTTTAAAATTTAACGAAATTAATTGGAAAGAATTATGAAAATAGGTGTTTGTATATAATTACTGAAAATTACTTGCAAGTTTCCAGGGTGGAACTTGCATGGTGAAAAAAATAAAATGAAAGATTGGAATTTAAAACTTTCAAGTTATTAAATATGTAAAGTTATAGTTTTAATTCTTCATTAATTTTATTCTTTAGTCTATAATATAAATAAAAGATAAATATAAGGAATGATTTTATGGGATATACAGCTTTATATAGAGAATGGAGACCACAAAACTTTTATGATATTGTTGGTCAAGAACATATAACAACTACAGTTAAAAATCAAATATTAAATGATAGAATAGCTCATGCATATCTTTTCTGTGGTACAAGAGGAACAGGTAAGACTACTACAGCTAAGGTTTTTGCTAAAGCCCTAAACTGCCTTGATTTACATGATGGTGAACCATGTAATAAATGTGAAATGTGCCAAAAGATAAATGAAGGATTAGCAATAGATGTTACAGAATTAGATGCAGCTTCTAATAATGGTGTTGATAAGATTAGAGATATTATAGATGATGTTAAATATCCACCTCAAGAAGGTAGATATAAAGTTTATATTATGGACGAAGTTCATATGTTATCTACTGGTGCTGTTAATGCATTCTTAAAGACTTTAGAGGAGCCACCAAAGAATGTAATATTTATTCTAGCAACAACATATCCACAAAAGATAACTATTACTATTCTTTCAAGATTTCAATGGTTTGATTTTAAAAGAATTAATAACAATGAAATTATAGGTAGGCTTAGAAAAATTGTTGATGATCAAAATGCCTTAGCAGATGATAAAAGCTTAAGCCTAATTGCAAGAGTGTCTGATGGTGCTATGAGAGATGCATTAAGTATATTAGATCAAGCAATTTCTATGGGAAATGGTGCAGTAGAATATGATGTTCTTGTAAGTATGCTTGGACTTGTTACTAATGATCATTTATTTAGTTTAACTAATTCAGTTATTCAAAGAAATGTTGAAAAGTCTATAAGTATAATAGATGAAGTAGTTTATGCAGGAAAAGATATTTATCTATTTATAAAGGACTTGATTAGTCATTATAGAAATATTCTTATGGCTAAGGTCACTAATAATCCAGAAGAAGTACTTGATATGTCAGAAGAAAATATAGCGCTAATTAAGGAGCAAGCTGCAAAAGTTAGAGCAGAAGAAATTATGAGATATATTAGAATACTTCAAGAAGCAGAATCAAATGCTAAGCTTAGTAAGCAAGCTAGATTATATTTAGAATTAGCAATAATAAAAATGTGTAAAGTAGAATATGATACTTCCAATGAAGTTATATTAAGTAGGCTTAATAAACTTGAAGAAGGACTTAAAAATGGTAGCTTAAAGGTAGTAAGTGCAACTTCTACTGAAGCTAATATAAATTCAAAAAAGGAAACAGCTACAAAGAATATTAAGCAGGATATAAAGAAAACTATTAATCATAATATAGCTGGAAATGAGGATTCTAAGGTTACCTTAAATGATATACAAAGAGCTTGGAAAGATATATTAGAAAGAATTAAGGCAAGAAGAAAAATGATAGTATATGCTTCTATGGTTACAGGGAAACCTATAGAATGTAGAAATGGTATATTAACAATTGAATATGAAGATCAATATAAGTTCAATAAAGATAGATTAGAGAAGCCTGAAAATAAGGCAGTTATTCAAGAAGTATTAGCAGAGATATTTAGAGAGGATATGAAGATAGTATTTGAAGTTGAAGAATCATCAAGTAATGAGAAATCAATGGAGGATATGTTAATAGAGTCTCTAGGTGCTGATATGGTAGATATATTAGATGAATAATATCTACATAAATAATATAATAAATAAGAATAATAAAATCAAAATTATTAATAACCTAAATATAGTAAAATAAAGAAAAATACTATATAATAGAGAATATATTTTTTATATAAGGAGGATGTTTTTATGGCAAGAGGAGGATTTCCAGGCGGATTTGGGGGAGGAAATATGAATAACCTAATGAAGCAAGCTCAAAAACTTCAAAAAGAAATGGAGCAAATGCAAAAGGACCTAGAAACTAAGGAGTTTGAAGTTTCTGTAGGTGGTGGAGCTGTAGTTGTAAAGGCAAATGGGAAAAAAGAAGTTGTTTCTATTAATATAAAACCAGAAGTAGTAGATCCAGATGATGTTGAAATGTTAGAAGACTTAGTATTAAGTGCTGTAAATGAAGCATTAAGAAAAGCAGAAGAAGAAAGTGCAAACAAAATGGGAAAATTAACTGGCGGAATGAATATGCCAGGATTATTCTAAGAAATTTAAATTAAGAGCTGTCGCAATAGTTACAAATTTAAAATGTAGAATTATTTATGTGATTTTAAACAAATTAGAATAAATACACTTATTTTAGAAACTCCTTAAGGAGTTTCTTCTTTAATTCTACATTTTACATTATTAGTTTTATACTGTGCGGCAGCACATTTTATATATTGATTTTACAGAAAGGATGATTTTATGGATTTTTATCCAGTTGCTATAGAAAAGCTTATTGAAGAATTTGCCAAGCTACCAAGTATAGGGCAAAAAACAGCTCAAAGATTAGCATTACATGTATTAAATCTTCCTGAAGATGAAGTTAGAGAATTTGCAGATGCTTTAGTTAAAGCAAGAGGAACTATAAAGTATTGTTCAATATGTGGAAACTTTACAGATTCAGATCCTTGTGCAATATGTTCTAATCCTAGTCGAGATAAGGATGTAATTTGTGTAGTTGAGCAACCTAAAGATATAATGACAATGGAAAAAGTTAAGGAATATAACGGAAGTTATCATGTTTTACATGGGAATCTTTCACCAATGCAAGGAAGAGGGCCTCAAGATATAAGAATAAGAGAGTTAGTTTCAAGAATGAGTGCAGATGTTAAAGAAGTAATTCTTGCAACGAATCCTAATATTGAAGGTGAAGCAACTGCTATGTATATTTCAAGAATTTTAAAACCTTTAAATATTAAAGTAACTAGAATAGCATCAGGTATACCAGTTGGAGGAGACTTAGAATATGCTGATGAGGTAACTCTTTCAAAGGCTCTAGAAGGAAGAAAAGAGATTTAAAAAGGGGAATATATGACTAAATTATTAAAGTTTTTATTTAGTAGAATGGTTATTATAGGATTACTTATTATTATACAGTTAGGAATACTTATATTTACTATATGGAAGTTATCAGAATCCTTTGTGTATTTATATGTGTTATTTACTGCAATAAGTATATTGTCTGTTATTTATATATTAAGTACAAAAGATAATCCATCTTATAAATTAGCTTGGGTAATACCAGTTCTTCTAGTACCTGTTTTTGGAGGATTATTCTATTTGATTTTTGGATCAAGAAGGACAACTAAAAAGTTTAGGGAAAGAATGATTAATATTTATAAGGAAACAGCAAAGGTTTTACCTCAAGATGAAGAGATAATAAGAGAAATTAAGAATGATGATAAGTCTTTTGCTAATCAGGTTAAATATTTAAATAACTATGCAGGAAGTCCTATTTACAAAAATACTATAACAAAATACTTGTCACCTGGAGAAAGATTTTTTGAGGAGCTAAAGGAAGAATTAAAAAAAGCAAAGAAGTATATATTTATGGAATACTTTATTATTCAAGAAGGAGTTATGTGGAATAGCATATTAGAAATCTTAGAAGAAAAAGTAAAAGAAGGTGTTGATGTAAGAATAATTTATGATGATATGGGATGCCTTCAAACTCTTCCATATAAATATTATGAAAAGCTTAGAGAAAAGGGAATAAAGTGCTTAGTTTTTAATCCTTTTGTACCATTTTTATCTGTAATTATGAACAATAGAGATCACAGAAAAATTACTATTATAGATGGGCATACAGCTTTTACTGGAGGAATAAACTTAGCAGATGAATATATTAATGAAATAGTTAGATTTGGACATTGGAAGGATGCTTCTATAGTTTTAAAGGGCGAAGCAGTTTGGAATTTAACTATAATGTTTCTTCAAGCATGGGAATTTACATGCGGTGAAAAAGATGATTATGAAAAATATAGACCAGCTGTTAACTATATTGGAGAATTTGCAAGTGATGGATATGTTCAACCCTATGGGGACAGTCCATTAGATGATGAAAATGTTGGAGAATTTGTTTACTTAAACATTATAAATAGAGCAAAGGATTATATTTATATAAATACTCCATATTTGATAGTTGATAATGAGTTAGTTACAGCTCTTACACTAGCTGCTAAAAGTGGAGTTGATGTAATTATAGTAACTCCCCATATAGAAGATAAATGGTATGTACATTTAGTAACTAGAGCATATTACCTCCAATTAATAGAGGCTGGTGTAAAAATATATGAATATACTCCAGGGTTTATACATTCAAAAACCTTTGTATCTGATGATAAGGTAGGTGTTGTTGGAACAATAAACATGGATTATAGAAGTCTTTATTTACACTTTGAAAATGGTGTGCTTCTATATAAAACTAAATCAGTAATGGAGATTAAAGAAGACTTTATTGAAACTTTAAAGCTTTGCCAAAGAATCTCAATAGAGGATTGTCATAAGATAAAATGGGCTAATAGATTTATAACATCTATATTAAGAGTATTTGCACCTTTAATGTAATAACTTATTATATTAATTTTATACTCAATCTGAATAATTTTATAAGAGTGTGGACATTACTTTAATAGTAATTATTTGGGAGGAGTTTAAAATGAATAAGGTTGCAATTTTAGAATTTTTATTTAAAAGTGAAGAGAAAAAGAAGATTAAATATACTGATGAAGACATAGCTATATTAAAGGATATTGAGGAATCAATAAAAGAAATGGAAGTAGCTAGAGCTTTATTTAATTCAGTAAGTGATCATAAATTAATAGAATTAGCAATTCATGAAGAAGATGTAGCTAGAACAAGATTTGATTATTTAATAGTTATGGCTAAAAGAAGAGGTTTAAGAAAAATAGAATAATATAGTTAAAAAATAATATTATTAAGAATCTGTTAAGCTGTTATGAAAAAATAGCTTAATGAATCATAGAATTTCTCGTTCTTTGAAAATTATATAAGTTTG
>CAKVEW010000009.1 GCA_934746015.1 uncultured Clostridium sp. | reverse complement strand
AAATACAACATAAAAAGTGCATAAATTCCTACATTTTCATGTTGGAACTTTTATGCACTTTCATCTTAACATTTACAGCAATGAAATTATATAGATGGAGCAGAAGGTATTAAGACTATGAAAAATACGCAGAAATTCCTTCTGCAAAAGAGTAAGCTGAACACCACCAAAAGGATGCTTCCATATGTCCAGGAATATGTAATCTTTGTGATTGGTCTTATGTCAATATTTTGGACACAAAAAGTCAAACTTTTTATGTTACACTTCTAGCTAATAATTCACATTGATTTGGAGTCATGTAATTTATATAGGAGTGTAGCCTTTTTTGTCATAGCAGCTCTCAATATATTTAAGTATAGCTATATTAGCTTCTTCGAAGGGAAGCGTCAAAAATTTAATATATAGTTAGTGAATAAACTTCTTGATAAAATTATATTAATAATTTTTCGGGAGGTTTTATTTTATGGGCAGAAGGCTTAGTAATGAAAAATGAAATGAATTTATAAATTTATTTTCTTCATGGAATGGTAAGTAGCTTTTGTGAAGAAAATAATATAAACGAAACGCAATTTTCAAAGCTTTAACTTCTTTTAAAGTCATAACTTCAGTATCATCTAGCTTAATTTCTTTTACATCTTTAGAGCAAACTGTAAATGCAGGTTTTAAATCTATGGCTCCAACAAGCTCTCCATCATGTTCTAAGACATATCTCATAAGATATAGACTCATTTTTCCACAACCATATTGAACTACTTTTACTTTATTTCTCATTAAAGTTTCTCTCCCAAAACAAATATTTTGAATTTTCTAATTTTATTATAAAGCTTATAGTAAGTATAAAGTCAAATTCAATTGCTATATTACGTATATTCTAGAAACGAACAGATATGTATGAGTTAATAGCTTGATGATTCATTTATTTATATTTTATAATATAAGTAAATGAATTTGGAAAGATTATACCATAGTATAAAAAGGGGGCTTAATTATGAATTCATTAGAGCAAATAAATATGAAGACAAAAGCATTTGTAGTATTTAATAATATATTGGATGATAGAGTTATGAAGGCATTTGTTGATATGATTAACATAGAGGAAAGAAGTGTTGGGGATAAAATTGA
The DNA here is from genome assembly GCA_934746015.1 of uncultured Clostridium sp. Lineage (GTDB taxonomy): Bacteria > Bacillota > Clostridia > Clostridiales > Clostridiaceae > Clostridium. The sequence continues at coordinate 110,844 of CAKVEW010000009.1, read as the reverse complement.
GAAATATAGCTATTTTGCTCGTCAGCTATTTGAAAAGAATGAGAATTTTTCAGAATATTTATGGCAGCTTATCAAATCAGATGAAAATATGTATGTTCGTAGAATATGTAATAAGGAAAATGTTTCAAATATGTTAGAGGAAGTTGTAAAGCATGAACTTGAAACTTTGCAGGAAATTTCCAATATAACATCACAGGATATAAAAAAAGAAATTGGATATGATATATTTTTACCAGACTGGGAAACAAATTTAGATTATAATTTTAATGAAATGTATAAGGAAAAAATAAAGAATTTATTTACTGTAGGATATAGAATTTACTCAAATAATATTATGTTCACCTATAATAATGGAGAGGTGGTACCTGTAAGGTATGCTGATAATATTAGATTATCAAATCATATAGGATACGAAAGAGAACGAAAGAGAGTACTTGATAATACCTACGCTTTTATAAAAAATAAACCAGCAGCTAATGTACTTTTGTATGGAGATGCAGGAACGGGAAAATCCTCTACTGTAAAAGCTATTGTCAATGAATATGCTAATCAAGGATTAAGGATGATAGAAGTAAGAAAAGAGGATTTGCTTGAAATTCCAGAGTTAATAGACAAGCTTGCAAACAATCCATTGAAATTTATTATATTTATTGATGACTTATCTTTTTCAAAAAATAATGAAGAAATTGGGGCTTTGAAAGCAATTTTAGAAGGTTCTGTAACTGCAAAAACATCCAATGTGGTCATATATGCTACAAGTAATAGACGTCATTTAGTTCAGGAGTCATTTTCAGATAGAGAAGGTGATGATATTCATAGAAATGAAACAATACAAGAGCAAATATCATTATCAGATAGATTTGGATTATCTATTTGTTTCCATAAACCAGGGAAAAATGAATATCTTGATATTGTACATGGATTAGTGAAAGAATATAAGGTGAAGAATATTGAAAATATTGATATGCTTGCAGAACGTTATGCTATGGAGAGAGGTGGGCGTTCAGGCAGAACAGCACGTCAATTTGTAGAATACTTAAAAAGTATGGAAGAATAACTAATAAAATTATAAATTTAGATGTATTATGAATCTGCATAGATCTAATTTGAATTTAGAAATATGACAGATTCATAATTATTTATATAACTTTTTAAAGTAGTAATTCATAGGGTGATATTTGTTTAGCTTGACTAATCATTCTAGCAATTTCTTCTGGAGATTCCTTAGCTCCTTTTTTTATCCATAAAAGAATAATAGATGTAATACTTGATAATAATATTTCATTGGCATAATCTTGAGGAAGACCTTTCTTTGAAAATTCTAGTTTCTTTGATTTTTTTATCATTGCTTTCACAAGGTTTTCTAGAATCATTTTAATCTTTTGAATAAATTGCGGGTCTCCACCTGGTCCAGCTAAGGCTTCAATAAAATCGAAATCACTTTTTACATACTTTAATGCTTCAAGAATTGAATGATATGGAATTATTTCTATTGGATCATCTAATAATTTTTCATCAACATTATTTAGAAGAATATCTGTTAACTCATTAATTGCTACATCCTCTAATTGATTCATCAAATCATATTTATCTAAATAGTGCAAATAAAAAGTACCTCTATTAATACCTGCACCTCTTGCAATATCACTTACAGTTAGAGAATCTAGGCCCTTTTCTTTTAACAACTTTGTAAAAGTTTCTTTTATTTGATTTCTTGTATCTGTCTTCCTTTGCACCAGAACAACCTCCTTAAATCAACAGTTTATAAAAAATTGATTATTGATTTTTCTATATTAGAATTATACAATAATTTCATAATTAAATCAACATGTTGTTCATTTAGTGAGTTGGTTTAAGAAAGGAGGAAAATATGAGTTATATTGAAGTGATTCACAGTTATAAGAGGTATAAGACTGGAGAAGTAGAGATTGTAGCAAATAGAGATGTGAATTTTTCTATTGAAAAAGGTGAACTAGTTATTATTTTGGGTTCTTCAGGAGCTGGAAAATCTACAGTATTAAATATTTTAGGTGGGATGGATACAAATGATGAAGGCAAAGTTATTATAGATGGGAAAGATATTGCAAACTATAATAAACAGCAATTGACAAAGTATCGTCGTAATGATGTAGGGTTTGTTTTCCAATTCTATAACCTTGTTTCTAATCTAACAGCCAAAGAAAATGTTGAACTTGCATCTGAAATTGTTGAAGGTGCTATGGATCCACTTCAAGTCTTAGAAGATGTAGGACTTGAAAAGAGAGTTAATAATTTTCCAGCTCAGCTTTCAGGAGGAGAGCAGCAAAGAGTAGCAATTGCTCGTGCAGTAGCAAAAAATCCTAAAATTTTATTGTGTGATGAACCTACTGGGGCACTAGATTACAATACAGGAAAACAAGTTTTGCAAATTTTACAGGATATGAGTCGTAAAAAAGGTGCAACAGTTATTATTGTCACACATAATGCGGCTATAGCACCTATTGCAGATCGTGTTATTCATATGCATGATGCTAGTGTTAAAAATATTGAAATTAATCATAATCCTAAAAAAATTGCTGAAATTGAATGGTAGGTGAAAAATATGAAAAAGATAACCTTAGGAAAAGATATTCGTAAATCATTTACTAATTCTTGGGGAAGATTTTTTTCTATCTTCTTTCTAATGGCAATCGGATCCTTTGCTTTAGTAGGATTAAAGGTTGCTGGACCAGATATGCGTTCCACAAGTAGGAATTATTTTGATAAGCTCAATTTGGCAGATTTAACAATTATCAGTGATTACGGAATTGATAGTGATGATGAAAAAGTTATTAATAAGGCGGAAGGTGCTGAAAAAATTGAGTATGGATATTTAAAAGATGTTGTCATTAAAGATACTAATATTAGTTTTAGAATATTTTCAAAACCAGATGAAATTTCTAAGTATGATATAGTGGAAGGAAGTATGCCTGATTCTGATGATGAAATTGCAATAGACAATGAGTATAGGGATGACTATAAAATTGGAGATATAATTCAATTTAGTGAACTTGAAGATATAAGTGGAAATAAGGTTTTAAAAAGACATGACTTCAAGGTTGTTGGATATGTTAAATCAAGTGAAATTATTTCTTCAATTAATCTTGGGCAAACAACTGCAGGAACAGGTGAACTAAAAGGATATGCTGTTGTTAACAAGGAAGTTTTTGATTCAGATATTTATATGATGGCTCGTATATTATATACAGATACAGTTGGTATGGATCCCTATTATAATGAGTATAGAGACTTGATTCAAAATCATAAGGAAAATTTAGAAGAGTTGTTAAAGGATCAACCAAAGAACAGGCTATCTTCTATAAAAGAAGAATATCAAGATAAAATCAATGAAGGACAAGAGAAGATAGATGAAGCAAAAAAGAAGTTAACTGATACTCAAAATCAACTTGATGAGGCAAAGAGTCAAATAGATTCTGCAAAGAATTTAATTGATGAAAATCAGAATAAGCTTGATTTGGAAGTTTCTAATGCACAAAGTGAAATATATAGTGCAGAAAAACAAATAGAAGATGCTGAAAATGAAATAAATAAGGTTTTATCTGAAAAGCTATCATATATTCAATTAAAAGAAAATGAATATAATCAAGCTGTAGTTGATTTTAATCAAAAGAAGGAAGAACTTGAAGCAGGAAAGCAAGCCATTGAAGAATCACAAAATGATTTGGATACAAAAAAATCTCAATTAGAAAATGGAAAGAAGAGTTATGAGCAAGGTATTGCAGAATTAAATCAAATGATAAATGGTATAAAGCTACAATTAAGTAATCCAAATCTTACAGCAGAAGAAAAGGCAAAACTAGAACAAAGTTTAATATATGCAAATGCAAAACTAGATGAAACTAATTCAGAATATTCAAAGTTTATTAGTGAAGTATATAATCCAGGTATGGCTCAAATTGAAGCTGGACAAAAAGTAATTGATGAAAAGAATGAAGAATTGTTAAATGGAGAAATAGCACTAAGAGAAGCTGAAGCTAAGCTTACTGCTGGTAAAAAAGAATTAGATGAAGGTAAAAATGCTTATGAAATTGGAGAACATCAAGCTAATGAAGAAATTAGTTCTAAAAAGATTCAATTAGAAAATGCAAAAGAAGAATTAGCAACTAAAAAAGCCGAAGGAGAAAATAAGCTTAATGATGCAAGGAATGAACTTGCTGATAAGGAAAAAGAATATCAAGAAAAGTTAATTGAATTTGAAGATAAAAAAGTTGATGCAGAAAAAGAAATTAAAGAAAGTGAAGAAAAGCTTGAAGATGCTCAAAAAACATTAGATACTCTTAAGGAGCCAGTTTATTCAGTTGATACAAGAAGAGAAACTCCTGGTGCTGAAGGATATAAGATTTATGGAAGTGTTGCTAGTATTATTGATTCTCTTGCGAATATATTTCCAATTTTTCTTTATTTTGTAGCTGCTCTAGTTACTTTTACAACTATGACACGTTTTGTTGACGAAGAAAGAATAAATTCTGGTACTTTAAAAGCATTAGGATATGATGATTATGATGTATGGAAAAAGTTCACCATTTATGGATTTGTATCTAGTACTCTTGGTTCAATTCTTGGAATTATACTTGGACATACTGTGTTACCGATGATTGTATATAACGCATATCGCCATGGCTTTATATTACCAAAAATAGAATTACATTTCCAATGGGGAATAACATTATTTGCATTACTTCTTTCATTTATAAGTGCTGTAGTTCCTGCATATATTGTTGCAGTTAAGGAACTAAAAGAAGAACCAGCAAGATTGCTACTACCAAAGCCACCAGTTGCTGGATCTAAAATTTTCCTTGAGGGTATTAAACCTATTTGGAATAAAATGAGTTTCACTCATAAAGTTACTGCTCGTAATATCTTTAGATATAAAAAAAGAATGTTTATGACAATCTTTGGGGTTAGTGGTTCAGTTACATTACTATTTGCTGGATTTGGTGTAAAGCATTCTATATCTGGAATTAATGAAAGGCAATTTGGTGATATTATTCATTATGATTTAATTGTTGCTCAGCAAGATAATTTAACAGATAATCAACAAAATAAAATAGAGGAGAATTTGAATTCTAATGAAATAGAAAGACAATTACCTATTTATTATGAAGAGATGAATACTGTAGCAGGTAAAAATAATGATAAACAAATAATTAAATTGATTGTTCCAGATGAATATGATCAATTTAACGAATATATCGATCTTGTTAATAGAAAGACAAAAGAACCATTAAAGTTGCAAGGTGATGGAGTTATTATCTCTGAACGATTATCTAAGTTACTAAATGTTAAAGAAGGAGATACTATTACAATTAAAGATTCTAATGAATATGATCGTGAGATGAAAGTAACAGATATTACAGAAATGTATATGGGCCATTTTATTTTTATGAATAAAGAGGCTTATGAAGATATTTTCAATCAATCATATAAGACAAATGCAAATATGGTGACTTTGAAAGATAATAGCAATGAAAATACTGAAAATCAAGCAATTAAGTTTATGGATTTAACTGGAGTGGCAGGTGTTGTTCAAAATACAACATTAATAAATCAAATTGATACTATAGTTAATTCTCTAGATAAGATTATGATGGTATTAATTGTTGTTGCAGCAATGTTAGCAGTTGTTATCCTTTATAACTTAACTAATATTAATGTCTCAGAACGTATAAGAGAATTATCAACAATAAAAGTATTAGGCTTCTTTGATAAAGAAGTTACAATGTATATTTATCGTGAAACACTACTTCTATCAGCAATTGGAATTCTTGTTGGATATGGTTTAGGAGAAATACTTCATAGCTACATTTTAAATGCTGTACCACCAGATGAAGTTATGTTTAATCCGGCTATATGGTACAATTGCTTCATTATTCCATTTATAGTTGTTGCAGTAATCACAGTTGTATTGGGGATTGTTGTTAATAGGCGTTTGAGAAATGTGGATATGCTTGAGGCCTTAAAATCTGTTGATTAAACTTTATTAAATAATAAAAAGCGTCATTTTATTATGGCGTTTTTTATTTTTATATTAAGTAATTATATTATTTTAAATATTAAAAACAAAAAAGGTGCTGTAGCTACAGCAACCTTCTAACTTTATTATTCAAGGAAATGAATAAATTTTTTAGTAATTAGAATTTGTATTGTTACTGAACTTGTTGAATATCAGAAATTAACCATTGTCCATCTAAATTCTTCACTGTAATTTCCATTTTAAATTCAATTCTTTCAGTATCATCTACAACTTTTTTAATTCTGTCAAATACTTCAGGAGTAATATCATCGAAAATCTTTTGAGTCATTGCATCTTGTCCTTGTTCAGTATAAATTTTATTTAATTCATCACCATGTTCATTTAAGTATTTTGTAGATAATTCTTCAATATCAAGCTCAAGAGTTGAAGGATCGAACTTTTCAAAGTTTATACACTTTCCACTTACTGAAACTATTGCTTCATCATCCTTTTCTTTGACTTTATCAATTGAGTAGTCTCCAATAGCTTTACTAATTATATAAGAAATGAATTTTTTAGCTTCTTCATTGAAGGCTTCACCCATATTATCATTAATAAATCCACTTACTAATGAAGAATCAAGTTCAGAAAGACCAAAGCTATCATTAAAATCTCCTCTGTCTTTAGTAGTTATTTCCATAGCCTTGTTGTAATCCCCTGATTTAATTGCTGCAAAGTAAGTATCTACAGAATCCTTAATTTCTTCTTCATGGGACTGACTACTACATCCAATTAAAGAAAAGATCATCATAAAAGATAATAGCAAACTTGTAATTTTCTTCATATTATATACCTCCATACAATTAAAAATATACAATATAATTATAAAATGTTTACAAAATTTGTTCAATATTTAATATATTGACAAGGAATTTTACTATTTTTTATGAATCTTGGCCTTGCATCTGTGGAAGCAGGATTTGCAAGGAGAAAAATACTATTAATAACCTATTGAAGAGTAGAGAGAATATATTGACTATAGTTTCTAGGTTTTTAATTTAAAAAATAGTAACAAAATCAATGATAGAAAAATAGTATATATTATGTACAAAAGATTATATATTATACAACAAAAGAGGAAGGGGTTAAGGTCATGGGATGTGAGGAACAAAGATATGAGGGACAAAGATGTGAGGGACAAAGATGTGAGAAAGAAAATTTAAGACACGTTCATGAATTTCTTGGTAGTACAAAAATAGTTGGAGAAAGAACTAATGAAGTTCATAATCATCGTTTTGCAGGAGTTACTGGAGAAGGAATTCTATGCAAAGATAGTACTGGTAGAGAAAGTCATCTTCACAGAATAGTAACTAGAACAGATAATTTTAATGATCATTTTCATGTTATTGATGTATGTACAGGTCCAGCAATACCAGTAGGAAATGGCGCAAGGCATGTTCATTATGTATTTGCTTGTACAAGAGATAGTGATGGTCATAGGCATATGTTTAGGATTGCAACTTTAATTGAAAATCCTATAGGTGACAGTGAATATTGTTAGAAATATCTATGTAATAAAATAATTTTTCAAGAATAATAATATTAAAAGACAGGGTTGCCACAAAATATATAATGAATAATTTTATATTTTAAATTCTACATTTTAATATGGAGCTGTTGTGGCAGCTCTATTTTTTTATACAGAACTACTTAAGATTTAGTATGTAAAAGAGCTATATCTAATTACCTTTAAAGAATTAGATATAGCTCAAAATTTTATTTTAAGCAATTTTTAATAAAATAATAACAAAAAATATAAACTCCTATCTATATCTTCTTGATTCTTCATTGTTACGTTTGCACCACTTAAAGAAATCTTCATAAGAATAGTCATCTTTCCTATCTTCATGTCTTCTACAGCAGTTATCTTTTTCATCTTCATGTCTTCTACAGCGATTATCTTTTTTATCTTCATGATCTTCTCTTCTGTAGCATTTGCAGAAATATTCATCTTTTTCCTTTTTCTCTTCGTAACAATCTTTCTCTTCTCTAGGTCTTGAAGGACATTTACAGTAGTCATGATGATCTCTTTTCTCTTCACGACATTCTTCTTTTTTCTCTTCTTCTTTTTTGTAGCATTTACAACAAAGTTTAAAAGAATCTTTTTTTCTATCATCTTCATGACATTCTTTTTCTTTTCTAGGTCTTTGACACTTACAATAGTCGTGATGATCTTTTCTATCTTCATCACAGTCTCTATCTTTTTTCTCTTCTTCTTTCTTGTAGCATTTACAACAAAGTTTAAAAGAATCTTTCTTTCTATCATCTTCATGACATTTTTCTTCATAGTGATTTCTAGGACATCTACAGTGATCTTCTTCTTTTTTCTCTTCTTCTTTTCTATAGCATTTACAGAAATATTCATCTTTTCTCTTCTTATCTTCTTCTCTATCTTTACAGTGGTCTTCTTCTCTTTCTCTACAGCAGTTGTCCTTTTTATCTTCCTTTTTGTCATCAGTATAGAAAACCCAATTATCATTTGTATAACTATAAGTCATGCTAATACATCTCCAAATTATATTTGTACACTTATAACTACAATGCACATATTCTATAATATGTATATTTGATTATAATTGTTACTAGTGTTATATATAAATTTCTTTCTTAAGCACACATATAATATTTATATTCAAGTTTATTCAATAAAGTTTCTAGATTTCATTCTTTCCATGTTTACGAATAGTCCCATGCCAGTTTTTAATTTGCTAAATCCAAGAGATTCATAGAATCCTTCTTTACCAGGAGATGCATAAAGAATAAAATTGCATGTAGGTGTATTATTCACTATATTTTCAATAATTAATTTACCTATACCAAGACCTTGGTATTCTGGCAAAATAGCAACATCATATATGGCAGATTGACGGAAACCATCTGAAATAGCTCTACCAAAGCCTATTAACTTTTCTTCATCAAAGATGAAAACTACAGTATAACTATTTTCAAAGGATTTTTTATGTATTTCTTCATCTACACAAGACATTCCTACTGTTTTTATAATATTTTTAACTTCCTTCCAATCAATATTAGAACAGTCTTTTTTTATTATTATATTCATAAATTTTTCTCCCTTTTAAACTTTAAATTAATATGATTGTAACATAAATATTTAAATGGAAAATTTTATTTAAAAATTTTTTAAAAAAGACTTTTGTATTACGTATGTAATAGATGAGGAAGGTACTTTCTAAAAAAATTAAAATAAAAAAGGAGAGGATTTTAAATGGCTTTAATTCAAAGACTTATTTCATCAGACAAGTATAGCTTAAAATGCCCTTATTCAATGACACCAAAGGGTATATGTATTCACAACACTGCAAATGATGCTTCTGCATCAAACGAGATTTCTTATATGCAAACTAATACTAACTCCACATCTTTCCATATTGCGGTAGATGATAATGAAGCAATTTTAGGACTACCACTAAATCGCAATGGTTGGCATGCTGGAGATGGAGGAAGTGGTGAGGGTAACAGATATTATATAGGAGTAGAAATCTGTTATTCAAAATCAGGAGGAGATAGATTTATTAATGCAGAAAAAAGAGCAGCAAAAGAAGTTGCAGCATTATTAAAACAATATGGATGGACAATAAGTAATGTAAAAAAACACCAAGATTTTAGTGGAAAATATTGTCCTCATAGAACATTAGACATGGGATGGCAAAGATTCTTAAATATAATTCAAGCTGAAATAGATAACTTAAATCCACCAACAACTGAATTGTATAGAGTTAGGAAAACATGGGCGGATTCTGCCTCACAATTAGGAGCGTTTAGTAACTTGCAAAATGCAATAGATTGTGCAGATGCAAATCCTGGCTATAGCGTTTTTAATAGTAATGGTGTAAAGGTATATCCAACAACAGGAACTATAGTAGTAGGATCTAAGGTAAAAGTAGTTGGAACTAACTATGCTACAGGTGAAACAATTCCAGAGTGGGTTAAGCAAGAAACTTATACAGTTAGTCAAATAACAGATAATAAAGCTTTGTTAAAAGAAATAACTAGCTGGGTTTACCTAAAAGACTTAATTTTAGCATAATATTTTAAAGGAGCTGTCTAAGACAGCTTCTTTAATTTTTAAGTTTTTTTATATAAGAGTGTTTTTTATAACTGAGAAAAAATGAATAGGTATTTAATTTTCTTATTTCATAATGTTAAGTAATCAATTCAATTATAATTTATAAGAAAGGGGCATAATATAAAAGGATAATATTTTTAATGAAATTTTATATAATTCTACAAAATACTATATTTTTAGAAAAAAATTTTATTATATAAATCAAACTATGGTATAATGTAGTAGAATAAATCGACAAAAATTCCTAGAAAGATTTGGAGGTTAAAATTAATGAATAAAGGTTTAAGACTAGATTTATCTAAAGTAGAACCATATGTAAAATTAGATCAAGAACTAGCTAATATGGAAGCAATGGTTAAAAGTGCACATAATACTCTTATAAATGGAACAGGTGCAGGAAATGACTTTTTAGGGTGGTTAGATTTACCAATAAACTACGACAGAAATGAATTTGAAAGAATAAAAAATGCAGCTGAAAAAATAAAGAAAAATTCAGATGCTTTAATAGTTATAGGAATAGGTGGATCATATTTAGGTCCAAGAGCTGCTATAGAAATGTTAAATAGCAACTTTTATAATGTTTTAGGAAAAAATAAGAGAGAAACTCCACAAGTATTCTTTGTTGGAAATAATATTAGTTCAACATACTTATCTGATCTTTTAGATGCTATAGAAGGTTTAGATATAAGCGTAAATGTTATTTCTAAATCAGGTACTACAACTGAACCTGCAATAGCATTTAGAGTATTTAAAGATTATATGGAAAAGAAATATGGTGTTGATGGAGCAAAAGAAAGAATATTTGCTACAACTGACAAGAGCAGAGGAGCTTTAAAATCATTAGCTGATGAAATGGGATATGAAACATTTGTAATTCCAGATGATGTAGGTGGAAGATTTTCAGTATTAACAGCAGTTGGATTATTACCAATAGCAGTAGCTGGAATTAGCATAGATGAAATGATGCAAGGCGCTACTGATGCTAGAGAAGCATATGCAACTGATGATTTTATGAACAATGATTGCTACAAATATGCAGCAATGAGAAATATACTATATAATAAAGGAAAGAACATAGAAATCTTAGTTAACTACGAACCAGGATTACACTATTTCAATGAATGGTGGAAGCAATTATTCGGAGAATCAGAAGGAAAAGATCAAAAAGGAATTTTCCCTGCAGCAGTTGATTTCTCTACTGATTTACACTCAATGGGTCAATTTATCCAAGAAGGTAACAGAATATTATTTGAAACTGTTCTAAATGTAGAAAAAGCTAAGAGAGAAGTTTCTATTGAAGAAGTTGATGGTAACTTAGATGGATTAAACTTCTTAGCTGGAAAAACTATTGATTTTGTTAATAAGCAAGCCTTTAATGGAACTTTATTAGCTCATAACGATGGCGGAGTTCCAAACATGGTGTTAAATATTCCAGAACTTAGTCCTTATTACTTCGGATATATGGTTTACTTCTTTGAAAAAGCTTGTGGAATAAGTGGATACTTATTAGGAGTTAATCCATTTGACCAACCAGGAGTTGAAGCATACAAGAAAAACATGTTTGCTTTACTTGGAAAGCCAGGCTTCGAAGAATTAAAAGCAGAATTAGAAGCTAAATTAAAATAATTGAAATATAATAGAGTATATAAATGCAACAAAACTAGTATTTATATACTCTATTTTTAATATTGAATATTATGAAAAACTATCCTTTTTTATTTTTTAGAAAACTTACAAAGACAATAAAAATATAAAATAGTTATACTGTTAAATGGAAAGTTAAGAGTTATTAAATTGTCAACAGAAAAACGAAAAAAATAATAAAAATTATTGCAAATAAAAGAAAAAAGATGTATTTTAAATTAAATAGAAATAAAATTTGGGGTAATATTTAAAACTTTATCAAATAATGCAATAATAAGATCGCGGAAAAAAGTATTAAATAAATAACAATAAAATTCTTTTAAACAAATCTAATATATTTCTTTATTTTTGGTTTCAAAGTGAATGATTTTCTTGTAAATTTTATAAACGATTGTATAATGAATTATAAAGAAATCTTTTGAAACAACAACTTTTTTGATAGAATATCTAGTGAACGTTAACATTTTATGTATCACAGATGATTTGATACTATATATTAAGGTGAAAATAAAATGTTAGAATTTATTCAGTTGTAATTTTAACTAGTGTAGCGAATATAGTAAATTAATTAAACTTAAATGTGTATTGAAAGGAAATGGTATGGAGATTTTATATTTCTTAGAAAAAAATTATAATAAAATGTCGACAACAGAGAAAATAATAGCTAGTTATATAATAAACAATACTTCAGAAATAGTAGGAGCAAATATTCATAAAACAGCTGAACAGTTAAATATATCTCCATCATCTATTTCTAGATTTGTAAAAAAATATTGTAATATGTCCTTTAATGAGTTGAAGATCAGCCTTGCTAGTATAAATGAAAAAGAGAGTATTAATAATACAGAAGAAATTCTTAATTGGGTAGACTGCTTTGATACGCTTCCAACAAACATAATAAACAATATTGTTAAGGTTTGTGAAGACATTCTTAAGGTTAATGAACTTGAGACTTTTAAGAAAGCTATTGAATTGATTGAAAAAGCAGATACAGTTTATATATTCGGGATTGGAGCATCTGCAATTATAGCTCAAGATTTTCAACTTAAGCTTATACGTATGCAGAAGAAATGTGTCTTCAATTTTGATAGTATTATAAGTCGTCATAATACAAGATTAATAACTGATAAAGATGTAGCAATCGCAATTTCTTTTAGTGGGGAAACTAAAGAGACTAATTCGGAATTAAAACTTGCAAAAAAAAGAGGGGCTAAGTGTATAGCTATAACTAAGAATGCAAAAACTTCTTTAGAGGAGTTGGCAGATTTAAACCTTGTAGTCCCTAGTACAGAATTGAATAGAACTAGGCTATCTGCTATTTTTTCTAGGTATGGTCAACTATTTATACTTGATATGCTTTTTTTAGGAATAGCAAGACAAAATGCAGTTAATGCTGAAACTTTTATTGATAGATTAAATGATTTTTTCAAAAATGAGTTATGATTTTTATTATATCTATATAAAAGAACAAAATGTAATCACTACACACTAGTATATAATGTATACTACAGGTGATACCATTTGAGATGTTTATATGTATTTTGCAGAAATAATATACTTTTAGTTGTGATAAATCTTGTAGCATAGCTAGATGCAATATACAAGAACTATTTATTATATAATTAGAAATTGGAATTCTGTGTATATTTAATTTCTGAAAAGTAACAAGAAAGATATAATAAACAGTAAATAAACTTATTAGTAGGTTAAGTCTGCCATATGAAAGCAATAGGCAGTTAGCAATTGCTAAATAACATAAGTTATTATTCCTTAAACCATTAAAAAATACACCTCAAATGCTAAAATATTACTTAACATTTGAGGTGTGTTTTTTTAGAGTGATAGCTATAATAATTGGTAGTATATTAGTGAGCTTATTACATATACATTTATAAAGCTAACTAAAAGTTATAAGAAAGTGTCCTAGCTATTTTTAATTATTTTAAAAGGGCTTTATGAACAACAACAGGTTGATATCCTGTATTTTCTATTACATATTCATCAATGGAAGCAGGTACAACTACAACATCCAAATAAGACTGATTATAGTAGAACTCAGGATTAGTTTTTGAGTAAATCTTAGTATTTTCTCCATCAACTAATGTAAGTAAAGTAAATTGACCGTTATTTTTGAAGGTACACTTGTGATTTGTAGCTATTTCCACTGTCCTTGTTTCATAATACATAAGATCAGTTCTTCCTACTAATAATTCACGGTACCCTTCACCTTTTTCAAGTTCAATAGGTTCAAAGGCAATATTCTCTTTAACCCAATTAGTTCTTCTGCTTGTATCTGTAAGTTTCTTACCATTGATACTGAATATAGGACGTCTATTACCTTCAGAATCTTTCCTATTATAATCATATATTTTATAAGTGTAAGAGCCGACAGTTAAGCTTCCTAATTCTAGAATAAATTGATTTTGACCAGAACAGTGAATTGTGCCTGAAGGAAGCATTATTTGTCTTCCAGGAACTGAAGGAACATGGCTTATATATTTTTGATAATCAACATCTGATCCATCTTTTTCTGACTGTGCTGTGAGTTTAAAGAATTCATCTGTATCAGCCTCTTCATTGAATCCAACATATGTTCTAGCATTATGACCTGTAGCAATTACGTAATATGCTTCATCTTGAGCACCTAAATCGTTATAGTGCTCTTTTACAAAGGCAGTATTAGGATGAACTTGGACTGACATATTTCCATCACTATGGAAAGTATCATCATAGTTGATCCTTATAGGGAAGTAACTTCCGTAAGTATCTTTAGATTTTTGGCCCATTATATCTACAGGATATTTTTGATAGAATGTAGTGAATGGGAATTCTAACAGAATATTATTGCATTCTACTAATATTGTAACTTCCATTGGTATGAAATCAAAAATCCATGCATAATTGCTTGGAGCATCTGGCAAGTTTCTAACCTTTCTAATAAATTCTCCACCCCAGATACCTTGAACATATATAGGTTTACATCTAAATGGGTAATTAGTAAGTTCTTTTAATATACCATTAAAAGCATGCCTTTCTAACATTATTAAGTTTTCTTCCTTAGAGTTGCAGATGTATTTATCAATAAGATCGTCTTCCATAAGTTGTCTTCTTAATTGAGTTTCTAATTCGTAATCCACATAATAGTTTCTTCTAACAATTTCATTAAATGGCCTAGCAGATTTATCACCAATATTTGAGTATTCACCCCTCTTAGTTCTTAGACAAGCGACAGCATGTGGTACATCTGAATAAATAATTAAATCTTTCAAATCTTGAAAACTTGATGAAGCAGCACCATGACCATATATAATGTGGATACCTGATTCTGCATTTTTAACTATATTATATAAGTTATCATATTTTTCTAGAACAAAGAAATCATTAAAGGTTCCATCATAAATTTTACCATAGAGAGCTACTGGATCTTCCTCAGATTTAGGAGGAAGGTTTGGCTCTAGAATTTTTTCAATATCTTTTTCACTCTTATATATATCTTCAATATTATAAAGGTTAAAGGTATATCCTTCAGCAGTTAAATGTGGAGTAATAAGGTTTATTATATTTTGGAAATTCGTTGTAGGGTAGCCTTCAATTAGTATAACTGCTTTCCCATTTTTTTTGGTAAGTGAAATGATATTTTCTGAAATATTCATCCCAATCTTTACATTTCCATTGGTTATTTCTTTTGAGTAGTCTTCCTTAAAAGTAGGTCTGTTAATAGCTGTCATGTCATTGTAATCTACTGGATCAAATAAAAAGCTCATAAAGCGTCCTCCTTAAATATTAATTTATTTATAACTAAATAGAATACTGAATGTAATTTAATTAAGTTATATGTTCTATTCTATTTTCATATTGTATATATATATTATAATATAAACTTTATTTCATATCAATAATTTTTGTGAAATAAAATTTAATTTTATTCAGAGATTCATTTTTTTAGCTTTTCAATAAAATTTATATTACTTAAAATGTATTTAATTAAGTATTTTAAAGAATGAAATAAAATTTTATAAAAATACTTGAAATGAAATAATATTTATGATAACCTTTAAATAAGAAGAAAAGTAAAAAAATAGGTTGTTAAAATTATAATATTTTTAGTGAAAATAATTAATATATATGATTAAAAAAATATATAAGGAGTGATTACTTTTGTTAGGAATTATAGTTGTAACCCATTCTACATTATGTAACGGACTAATTGAAAGTGGCGAGTTTATATCAGGAAAGCTTAATAATGTTAAAGCCGTTTCTTTGGGAAGTGAAGGTGTGGAGATTTTCAGAAATAAGTTGGAATTAGCAGTTGAGGATTTAGAAAAAGAATGTGAATCTATATTATTTATGGCAGATATTAAATGTGCAACACCTTACAATGAAGCTAGTAGATATGTTCAGGGGAATAGGTCAAATAACAGATTAATTTCTGGGGTTAATTTGCCAATGTTTTTAGAAGCTGCGCTTTCATTAAACTATGAAAATAATATAGATAGAATTATTAGTTCAGTCATTGATTCAGGGAAAAATAGTATAGATATATTTAGAGTTTCTTTATACGAAAATGATGATGATGAGCTTTAGATTTTTAATTAATATAAAGCAAAATATATGCTTTCTATGAAGGTTGGGAAGCATATATAGAATTTTAATAAAGGAGGTGAGGTATATGGCTATTTCTTTAATAAGAGTGGATGACAGGTTAATACACGGACAAGTAGTTCTTATGTGGTCTAAATTTAGGCAGGGGGACGCAATGATATTATTAGTTGATGAAACAATAAGTAATGACAATTTTATGAAAAATGTGTATAAAAATGCAGGAAATTCTATGGGGAAGAAAGTATATATTTTTAATAAAGAACAAGGTATAGAAAAACTTCCTAAAGCTATTTCTAGTGAAAAAAAATATTATGTAATATCAAAGTCTATTAAGGAATTATACGAGTTAAGCAAGGCAGGAATAGATTTTGGAGATGAGATAATAGTGGGTAATCAAGGTATGAGAAATAATACAAAAAAAGTAGCTAATAATATATATTTTACCGAAGCAGATGCAGAAGCCTGCGATTACTTGGCGAGTAAGGGAATAAAGATTATCTTTAAACTTATACCTGATGAAATAGGGCTTACTTGGGAGAATGCAAAAAAAATTTTTAATGGAGGAGAATGAGTATGGTCATTAAAGCACTATTAATAAGTATTTTTTGTTGGTTAGGGGGAACTGAAAATCCACAACCTTTAGGAGCTAAGTTTTCAACTACCCTTGCCAAGCCTTTAGTTGGGGGAGCTATAGTTGGGCTTATATTAGGTGATTTGAAGCAAGGAATAATTATAGGAGTGGCTGTTCAAACGATGTATATAGCAAATGTTATGGTAGGTGGAGCTGCTTCAGCAGATATGAGCTTTGTTTCATATCCATGTATAGCTATAGCTATGTTAGCTGGTGCAGATGCGGAAGTAACTGTTACTCTTGCAGCAACAATAGGAGTTCTTGGAGCTGCTATATTTACAGCTTATGAAACTGTATGTTCTGTATTTTTTGCAGCTGGTGATAAAGCAATAGAAAAAGGAGATATGAAGGCTCTTAATAGAGCATACAAGGTTTATCCGGTATTATTATCATTTGCTATTAGATTTGGTCTTTCTTTTATATTTGTAATGTTAGGTTCTCAATATGCTTCTGATATTTTAAATGCTATTCCAGATACAGTACTTAGAATTGCTTCTGTAACAGGGGGAATACTTCCTGCAGTCGGTATGTCTATACTTTTAGCTTATACTTTAAAAGACTTAAAGATGATAGCATTCTTTATGATTGGTGTTATAAGTATTACTCAACTAGGACTTAATTTAACTACAATAGCAATTTTAGCTTTTAGCTTAGCAGTAATATATTACATGTTTATGGAAAAATCTTTTTTAGATGCTGAAACAAATACTGATGAGGAGGATGATCTATAATGACTGATGTTAAAGTAGTAGAAAATAGGCTTACCAAAAAAGAGTTAAATCGTAGTTGGTTTACTTGGTTTAAATATTATCTATGTGTATTTGGATTTGAAAGATTAGAGGCGCCAGGATTTCTTCTTTCTATGATGCCAATTGTAGATCATTTTTATAAAGACGATGAAGAAAAGAAGAAAGCTTTATTAAAACGTCATGCTGTCTTTTTCAATACCGAAGTAGGCTTTGGTTCAGTAATACCTGGAATTGTTTTAAGTCTTGAAGAAGCTAGAGCAAATGGTGCAGATATTTCAGACGATTTTATTAATAATATAAAGGTAGGTCTTATGGGACCATTAGCAGGTATAGGAGATTCTATAAATCAAGCAACTATGACACCTATCTTGTTAAGTATATGTATTGGGCTAAGTGCTGAAGGATCTGCTTCTGGTGTTTTACTATTTGTATTGTTTAATATGGCATATTTTCTAATTGTATCAAGAATATTATTCTTTAAAGGTTATAACTTAGGGGCAAGCGTTGTTGATAATTTACTTGGCAAAAAGATGACTTTAATTCAAAATTCACTTACAGTTGCAGGACTTACCGTAACTGGTGCAATTACTGCTAATTATGTAAAGTTTAATATAACTGCTCAATATGTTAGTGAATATAAGACAGTTGTTATTCAAGAGATTTTAGATGGACTATTTCCTAAATTAATACCTGTATTGTTAGTATTTTTAGGATATTGGTTAATATCAAAGAAGAGATTTTCTGCTCTAAAGGTTATGTTAATCTATGTACTAATAGCAACAGTAGGGGTTTTAATAAGATTACTATAAATATATTAAGTTACATTTAAAAGGGAGCTGTTGCAACAGCTCCTTTATTAAAAATGTAGAATTATTTAATTTAATATAGAGGTATTGGTATGAGAAAGACATTTATATTATTTAGTACTTCTGCAGCTAAAAGATTAACTTTTAGGCAGAGGTCAAAATTCATAAATTATATAGGTGGAGAACTATTAAAAAATAATATTGAATGCTTTGCTGATAAGCATTCAAGTAGAATTGATAAAGAAATGAGTCTAGTGGTGGGAAACTTAAAGACGGCTAAAAGAATAATTGTAGCTGGCTATGATACCCCAAGGAAGATACTTTTCTCAAGATTTATGTATTATCCTTTAGAGTGGGGAAAAAATAGAAAACAAGAAAAAAAGAATATTATCATAGTGCTTATTATCAGTATAATAGCCACAATTATATGTGGATTAGGTATATATTATTTAAAATATGTTACTAAGAATATAAGAATAATATTATATGCTTTACTAGTAATTGTTATGGTCTTAGTGGTAAAGCTTAATAAAGGGTATGCTAATTTTTATAACTTTAATAAAAATACAGGTGGGATAACAGTATTGTATAAATTAGCTCAACATGTAAATGTATCTTCAAGAAAAACAGCATATGTGTTTTTAGATAATACAGCAGAAAGTTATAAAGGCTATGAGAGATTAAAAGAGTTGCTTTATGAATTAAACAATAAAGACCCACAATTGATAATATTAGATTGCATATCTGAAGGTGAAAATCTTTATGTAGCTTTTAATGAAAAAAAAGAATTAAAAAATAATACTTTAATAAAAAGTTTAAGCAATTATTTTGATTTAAAAATACTGAAATTAAATGATGAGGAATATAATAATTCTCCATTATCTTTATATTCAAATGGAATTATGATATTTAGAGGTAAAGAATCTAATGGAGAGTATATAGTGGAAAATACTAGAACTAAAGAGGATTCTCAGTGTGATATAGACCAGCTAAATAATATTTATTTAGCTCTTTCTGATTTTATTAAAAAATAATGGGGGATGGTAAAAATATTTAAGGTGAAAAAAGAGTATTTACTAAGTAATGGTGTAGCAATTCCAAGTTTGGGGCTAGGAACTTGGAAAATATGTGATCAAAAGGTTGTAGCTTCTGTTGTAAAAGAAGCTATAGATGTTGGATATAAGCATATAGATACAGCAGCTGTTTATAATAACGAAGAAGGAGTAGGGGAAGGGATTAGAAAAGCCTCTGTCTCTAGAGAAAATTTATTTGTTACAAGCAAGGTATGGAATGATGATCAAGGGTATGATAACACAATAAAAGCATTTAATCGCTCTCTAGAAAAATTAGGACTTAAGTATCTAGACTTGTATCTTATACATTGGCCTGTTCCTAATAAATATAGAGACCAGTATGAGAAATATAATTATGAAACCTGGAAAGCTATGGAATATCTCTATGAAGAGGGAAAGGTTAGAGCAATTGGGGTAAGTAATTTTCAGGTCCATCATTTAAAAGAACTTTTAAGTAAAAATATTAAGGTTAAGCCTATGGTAAATCAGATTGAAGTTCATCCTTTATACTTTGAATATGATACAGTAAATTTCTGTATAGATGAAGGAATATACCTGGAGGGATATAGTCCACTAATGAGAGGAAATAATTTAAATAGACATGAGTTTTTAATCTTGGCTGAAAAATATAATAAAACTCCAGCCCAAATATGTCTTCGTTGGAGTCTGCAAAAGAAAATTATTCCACTTCCTAAAACTACGAAAAGAGATAGATTAATTAGCAATTTGAATGTTTATGATTTTGAATTGAGTTCTGAGGATATGAAAACTATTGATGGAATAGCTTCCTTTGGATCAAAGATTGGTTCATTCCCTGATAGTACAGCATTTTAATAGAATTTCAAGATTATGTATACAAAGAATCTTAATAATGTTTTGTTAGAGCTATCAATACAATTCATGAATCTATAAATAATTAAGAGGCACACCTACCTCTTATATAAGGAAGTGAGTAAATATGGATAAAAATTTTTCTATAAATCAATTATGCAGATTAATTGATCATACTAATTTGAAACCTTATGCTTCGTATAAAGATTTAGAAAAGTTATGTTTAGAAGCTAAGACATATAATTTTAAAATGGTAGCAATTAATTCTGTACATTGCAAGCTCTGTAGTAATATTCTATCTGGTACTGACATTGGAATAGGTGCAGCAATAAGCTTTCCATTAGGACAAACAAGCATTGAAACAAAATTATTTGAAATAGATGACGCAATTAATAATGGTGCTACTGAAATTGATTATGTCATAAACATTTCAGAGGTAAAAGAAAAAAACTATGATTATATAAAGAAGGAAATGAGCAGCATTGTTACTTTATGTAGGGAAAGTAAAGTAACTTCAAAAGTTATATTTGAAAATTGCTATTTAGATAATTCTGAAATAATCCAAATGTGTGAGATAGCTAACGAAGTTCAACCTGATTTTATAAAAACATCTACAGGTTTTGGATTATCAGGGGCTACCTATCAAGATGTAAAGCTTATGAGAGCTGTTGCTATTCCATCAATTAAGATAAAAGCTGCAGGTGGGATACGTGATTCAAACTGTTTTCTTAAAATGATCTATTTAGGTGCTGAGAGAATAGGTACAAGCTCTGGAGTTAACATTATAAATTCCTTGAAAGAAAGACTTAATCAAATATAAGCTTACGAGAATATATAAGATATAAACTTATATATAAATATTGCTATTTTTAAACGGAAGGGAGGTCAGATATATTTAATATATCTGAAAATAAAAATGAAGATTTATATTGGAGTCAATAATAAAGAAAATATGTCATTGGCTGCTAGACTGGGGGTTCCTGCAATATTAACTAATGCAAATAGTATATTGAGGACTTATGGAGAGAATACTTCTTTAAAGGAATGTACACAAAAAATGCTAGATGAAAGTGAAAATTTACCTGTTTTTCCTTCAGTACATGGGAAAGATTACAATGATATTGTCAGAAAGTCTTTAGATCTTTGCTCATTATCTCCTAGGGTTGGAGTGAAAATTATTTCTACATCTGATGGATTTCAAGCAATAAAAATATTAAGTGATATGGGTATAAAGTGTATAGCTACCGGGCTATATACAGTTTGGCAAGCTGTTATTGCAGCACAAGTTAATGCATTTGCAATTTCTCCATTTATTGCTAGAGGTATAGAATATGGCTTAGATATGGAGAGTACAATAAAAACAATAAGAAAAATCTATGATAAGATGGAATCTTCTCCAGAAATTCTAGCAGCCAGTGTTAGAACTATAAAAGATGCGGAATTGGCTATTAGAGCTGGTGCAGACTCTTTGGCAATTGGATTTCCGTTACTTTTAGAAATGCTACATTGTCAATATACTGAGTTAACAGAAGTATCTTTTGGAAAAGCCTTTTCTCTTATAAAAGATGAGGATACTTCATATTTAGACTTAAATATGAAGGAAAATCCAATTAACTTTATAGAATAAAAATTTTTAATATGATTAATTTTCAAGCTAAGTATAATGCTTAGCTTGTTTTTTATGATTTGATTGTACGACTATAGCCAAGACATTTAAGAATTATTTATTTCAAATAATTTTATATATAACTATAAAGTGATATAATTAGATATCTAATTACCAAAGGAATATAAATTAAGCATTTTAAGGAGGTATAAATTAAAATAATGAGAATTATAGTAGATGGAGATGCTTGTCCAGGTATATCCATTATTGAAAATATAGCAAAAAAATATAAGCTGGAATTAATAGTTTTTTGTGATATTAACCATTATATCTATTTAGAATATGGAGAAGTTAAGGTAGTAGATAGTGGATTTCAAAGTGTAGATATGTATGTAATAAATATATGTAAAGAAAAAGATATAGTAATAAGTCAAGATTATGGAGTTGCAGCTATTGCTTTAGGGAAAAAGGCTTATGTAGTAAATCCCAAAGGATATTATTATAATGAAGAAAATATTGATAGATTGTTAGAGGAAAGACATATATCTCAAAAAATAAGACGTGCAGGTGGAAGAACCAATAATCCTAAAAAAAGGACAAAAGAAGACGATTTAAGATTAGAGAAAAACCTAATAAAGCTAATAAAGGGTAATATAAGAGGATAAACTGTAGAAATATAAATTACGGTTTATCCTTATTTTTATATATAGGTGACAAATTTCGTTTTGTATTTTTATGGAATAAATGTATAATAAAATTATGTAATATTGAGAAAAATGGGTGAGAGAGTATGAGTGATATAGTTTTAATTTTTGATAAAGATAGTCCGTCTACTGTAAATGAGGAAATCAATATAAAGGCTATTTCAGAAGGAGAAGAGAATTTAGAATATAAATTTTTAGAAGGTGTTCCTAATGAGAGAAGTTTAACTTGGAAGCAGATACAAGATTATTCTGATAATCCAGAGTGTAAATGGATGCCTAAAAAGCCAGGTAATTATATGATAATGGTACAAACTATAGATAAATCTTCTGGTGATACAAATACCTTGAGAATGAAGTATAAGGTAAATGATATAAATGAAAAAGAAATTATTGAAAGTAAGGATAAGAAAATCAAATTAATACAAGACGTAATAATTGATAAGACGAGTTTAATTCTTGGAGAAAAGATTAATTTAGATATTTTTTCTCCAGAGGATGAAGAAATCTTATTATATAGATTTTGGATTAAAGGTAGTCAAGGCTGGGAACCATTAAAAGATTACGGGACGGAAAATAAATTAACTTTTACTACTAGGAGAATTGGAGAAGAAGAAATATTAATAGAATGTAAGAGGCCTTCTTCAGATAATAATGTAGATGATTTCACAACTGTTAAATTTAAAGTTAAGGAGCAGCCAGTTATTGAAATAACTTCTTTTAAATGTTTATCTAATAACCTTTTAGTTGGTGAAGAACTAATTTTTAAAGTTGGGGTAAATTATGAAAAATCTAGAACTATTCTATATAAATTTTTAAGAGTTGATTTAAATGGAAAAGTTAATTGTATCCAAGATTATTCTACAAAAAATATAGTATCTATATCTGAAAGAGAAGAGGGAGGATACAAATTATTATGTTATGTAAGGGATATTTTTTCTAATAAGTCTTATGATGATAGAGCTGCTATGATTTACTCAATAAAACCTTATGAAGAAATAAAGATTAAAAGTTTTACTTCAGAATTAAGTTCACCACAATTATGCGGAAATAGTGTTTTACTTAAAGCTTCAGTAGTAGGCGGAAAAGAACTTTTATATAGATATATAGTAGAAGGACCAGTTGCTGAAGATAGTGGATATATTAGATCTAAAAGTTTTAATTGGGAAACTAAAATAGAGGGAGAATATAAAATTACATTAAAGGTTAAAGATATATCTTTTGATGGAGATTATGAGGATAAAAAAGAAATATCTTTTAAAATTGATAAAAAGGGAGAAAAACCTGTAAAAATTTTAGATATTAGTGCAAGCAAAACTAGAGGATGTATTAAGGGTTACCCTATTAATTTAAAGGTAAAGGCAGAAGGTGGAACAGATCTTAAATATTCTTTTATAGTATATAAAGATGGAATTGAAAAAGAAAGAAGTAATTATGGAGTTACTAATTGGGTTAATTTTACTCCAGAAGAAAGTGGAGAATATGAAGTTGAAGTTAGAGTAATTGATAAGTATTCCTCCAGAGAATATGATGCCCATGATTATATATTTTTCAAAGTAAAGGATTATCAAGAAGCAGAAATTGATTATGTTCTTTTAGAAGGAAAAGAAGTTTATTTAGTAGGAGACAAAATAGAAATTGAGATAATAACTCAAAATACAAAGAATATATTACTAAGATATGTAACTAAAATAAATGGACATGAAGTTGAGGATACAGGCTTTATTGCTAGTAAATATATTAAGGTTAAGCCTAAATGTCCTGGGAAATATACCTTTGATATTTATGCTAAAAATGTACAATGCAAAGAAGAATATGATGTGAAAAAAGAACTGTCAATTTATGTGAATGAAGCTATACCAATAACAAATACTAAGGTTAAGTTAGATTCTGATGATATTTTAGTAGGTAAGGAAATAACCTTTGAAGCAACAAGTGAAGGCGGAAAAGATGTATGCTATGAATTTTATATTATGGAAAAGGGGAATTGGGTAAGGGTTCAACCTTATAGCAAAAAAAATTATTATACCTTTCTACCATTTACTCCTGGAAATTATAGAGTTTTAGTATTAAGTAAGAGCTACTATAAAAATTTAAATTATGAGGACTATTTTGATTTAGAATTTAAGGTTAAGTCTTAAGAAAAATATATTATAGACGAAATTAATAGTAGTTATAATATTGAGAGTGAGGGAATAATGTGAATATACCAAAGGTTGATAATTTTTTAGGCTTAACTATAAGTAAAGATGTTTTAAAACAAGCAATAGGTGATGGGCCAGAATTTGATTTAGTTTATGAAACTATGTTAAATGATAAGATGGAAAATATGAATTCAGAAGATAATTCAAAAAATAGTGATGAAAATTCATATACTTATACAGCATCAGGATCAGGACAAAGACTAGAGGATATTCCATTAAGAATAAGAAGAGAGCCTATACAGACAGGAGAGTTAATATTAGAAGTTAATAATAAAATAGATAATAGTACAAGTATAGATAATAATTATAATATATACTCATCTGAAAGTAATTCTGCTGATATAGATAAAATTTATGCTGCTGTTGATAAATACGCAAATAGTTATGGCGTTGATAAAAATCTAATACTAGCTATTATAAAACAAGAATCAAATTTTAATCCTAATGCAGTTTCAAGTGCTGGAGCAAAGGGACTTATGCAATTAATGGATTTTAATAGTGAAGCTTACGGTGTTAAAAATCCTTTCGATATTGATGAAAATATAAATGCTGGAGTTAAGCATATTAAATCATATTTGGATAAGTATAATGGAAATGTTGAAATGGCTCTTATGGCATATAATGCAGGTCCAGGAACAATAGCAAGAAGAGGAGTAAATTCTCCAAGTGACTTGTATAAAATGCCAGAGGAAACCCAAAATTATGTGCCTAAAATTATGTCTCAGCTAGTATAGAAATAGTGAATAATTAAGAAGTAAAAGTTAAAAAATTATTTCTATAATAAAAAAACTCCTAAGGGAGTTTTTTTATTATAGAACAAAATTTAAAATAAATTTTCTATAGGAAAATATTTCTATAAGATATATATTCAATATGTAAATTAATGGATATATGGTGTATAATTATTTTAATAGAATATTGTTTAAGGGAGTGTGATTTTATGATTACAATTAGAAAAGCTACTCCAAAAGATGCATTAGGAATATCTATAGTGAATGTTTATACTTGGAAACCAACATATTCTGGTTTGATTCCAGAAGAGTTTATAGATTCAAGAATAGAAAAAGTAATAGAAATAGCAGAAAGAAATAAAAGGGAAATAGAAGAAAATAAAAATTTTATTGTAGCAACAGTAGATGATATAATTGTTGGATTTGCTTCTTATGGAGAGTCAAGAGAAGAGCAATTTATTAATGCAGGGGAAATTTATGCTATATATGTATTATCAGGTTTTCAAGGGAAAGATATTGGGAAAAAGATATTTACATCTTGCATTGATGAATTAAAAAAGAATAGATTTGATTCAGTTATTTTAAATTGTCTTAAGGGTAATAAATCCTTGGAATTCTATAAGCATATGGGTGCAAAGATAATAGGAGAAAGAGAAGATAAAGTTAAGGGAATATTGATGATGGCAGACATTTTATTACTAGAAATATAAAAAAATATAATATAGGGGTGTTGATATGGAATTTAATAAGTGTATAAAAGAATCATTTTCTGTAATTGGAAAAGAAGGTTCAACTAATGATGGTAATGGATTTATTCAAAAATTATGGCAAGATGCAAATGAAAATTTTACAGAAGTAGCTAATATGGCAAAGAAGGACAATAAGGGAAATATATTAGGAATATGGGGTGCCATGTCAGATTTTAGTCACTCCTTTAAACCTTGGGAAGATAATTTTTCTAAAGGATTATATTTAGCAGGAGTAGAAGTTAATGATGATGCAATACCTCCAAAGGGGTGGACTAAGTGGACAATTCCTGCATATGAATATATTTATGTAAAGTTTGATGAACCAGATATTTTCCCTAGAGTTATAGAATATTTGAAAGATAATAATTTAGAATTAGTAGGTGCTGTTAATGATTTTAATTGTCCAGAAGAAAATGGACAAGGGTATATGTTTTTTCCTATAAGAAAGTTATAAGAAGGCGAGTATAATATTATGAAAAAGTATGGTGATTTAAATTTTGAAGTCTTTGAAGAAAAAGATGTAGAGACATTAACTGAAATTATGGAGAGAGCCTTTGATGAAGATACAAGAATTCATTTAAATGAACCTAAAGGTGGACCAGAAGGATATGATAATGGGGATTTTCTTAGGAGATTTGCATTACATGAAAATTCAACTGCATATAAGATAAGCTTAGGGGATAAACCTATTGGAGGTATAATTTTA
Source organism: uncultured Clostridium sp. (assembly GCA_934746015.1). Lineage (GTDB taxonomy): Bacteria > Bacillota > Clostridia > Clostridiales > Clostridiaceae > Clostridium. The sequence continues at coordinate 83,672 of CAKVEW010000009.1, read as the reverse complement.
TGGATAAATAAAGAAACAAATTTTAATTTTCTAGGAACAATATTTGTAGATACAAATCTACAAAATAAGGGAATAGGGAAGAAGATTTGGGAGTTTGTTGAAAAAGAATATCCGGAAACAGTAAAGTGGGGAACGGAAACTCCAGGCTTCTCAAGAAGAAACCATAATTTTTATGTAAATAAATGTGGATTTCATGTTGTAAAAATTAAGAATCCAATGGATAAATACGAGAGCAGTTATATTTTGGAAAAAAGTATTAATAATATGTAGAATAAAAAATAAGATATGAGGGAGGCGTAGTACATTTATGAAAGAAGAGTTAATTTTAGTTAAGCCCTCAAAGGATTATAAAGAAAAAGTATATGAATACCGTCAGGAATTTATAGATAATAATGAGCACATGTATGGAACTTCAAGCTTAGAAAGATTTGATAATATAGAAGATTGGCTTGAATGGATAGATAAAAATGAAAATGATGAAACTTGCGCTAATGACTTTGTTCCAAGCTCTCAATTTTTAACTATAAGAAAATTAGATAATAAAGTAGTAGGAATGGTAAATATACGTCATAGATTAAATGAACATTTATTAAAGGTTGGAGGACATATAGGATATTCCCTTCGTAAATCAGAACGAAGAAAAGGATATGGAAAAGAGCAGTTAAGGTTAGCTTTATTAGAAGCTAAAAATCTTGATATCAATAAGGTTTTAATAACATGCGATAAGGATAATTTCTCATCTAGAAACACAATTCTTTCAGCAAATGGAGTTTTAGAAAATGAAGTAAAAGATGAGGATGAGATAATACAACGATATTGGATTAATAATAAATGAATATATTTCAAAACTCCGAAAGGAGTTTTTTCCTTAATTCTTCATTCTACATTTTTCATTTTACATTTTTCTTCTTGTGTCTTTTCCCTTTAAGTAATAAAATAATTCATAGTAGTTAAAAATATACTAAGAAAGAAGGTGCCTTAATGGAAAGACTTGATAAGGTTTTGTCTAATTTAGGTTATGGAAGTAGAAAAGAAATTAAGCAAGCTATAAAAAAAGGGCTTATAGAAGTAAATGGTGAATTAGTTAAAGATAATGGTATGCAGGTAGATCCTGAAACTGACAAAATAGTAGTTAATGGTGAAGAAATTTTTTATAGAAAATATATTTATTTAATGATGAATAAACCTGATGGTGTGGTTTCAGCTACTGTTGATAATAGGGATGAAACAGTAATAGATTTATTAGAAGTTGAACATCAAGTATTTAATCCTTTCCCAGTTGGAAGATTAGATAAAGATACTGTTGGGCTTTTATTACTAACTAATGATGGAGAATTAAATCATAGATTAATATCTCCTAAGTGGAAAGTAGATAAAGTTTATTATGCAAAAATAGACAAGAAGGTTACAGAAGACGATGTTAAGAAGTTTAAAAATGGAATAACATTAGATGATGGGTATGTATGTAAGGAAGCTAAGCTTGAAATATTAGAAGCTACAGAAGAAGGTTCAGAAGTTATGATTACAATTCAAGAAGGAAAGTATCATCAAGTAAAGAGAATGTTTGAAGCTGTAGGGAAGAATGTAGTATATTTGCAAAGAGTAGAGTTTGGAACTCTAAAATTAGATGAAGACTTAGAGGAAGGCGAATATAGAGAACTTACAGAAGAGGAAATTAATATATTAAAAGGGTTTTAACGAATGATTTAAAAAAATGCAATAAAATCATTCATATGGGTATATTTTTTACATAATTATTTCAAAATAACTTGCATTTTTAAAGTGTATGCAATATAATATCTTTGCAAGGATAAATAAAAGGAATAAATAGCCCCCTTTTTATTTATTGCTTATTGCTAAAGCGCAACCTAGCCCCAAGGGTTGCGTTTTTTGTTATTTAGAAATGTAAATGTTTTCTTTTGAATAAAAACTAGCAAAATGCATAAAGTAAACTTTTACAAAATGATTTATAAAAATGATTATTTTTAATTTTGAGTACTTATTAATATATATTTTTAAAATAAAATTCAAAAATATGAAAAAATGAAGTAATTTATGAATTATAAAAATCATAAAATTTATAATACGAATAAATAATTTCATTTTTATTTTTAAAATAGAAATAATACTATAAATAAATTGTTTTTTGATACTACCTAAGGCGTTTTTATAAATTCCTTTCTTTCAGTATATGAGGAGATAGATATTATATTTTTATCTCTATTTTTTTATATTTAATATAGCTATTTTGATATTATTTTGGCAACAATATAAAAGATATGTATGATATAATATGTTAGTAATAGGAAAGGAGTCTGTATAGATGGATTTAAAGTCATTACTTAACAAAGAACAATACGAAGGGGCTACTACTGTAGATGGTCAAGTATTAATACTAGCAGGAGCAGGTTCAGGAAAAACTAGAGTTTTGACATATAGAATGGCTCATATGATAGATGATTTAGGGATTTTACCATATAAAATCTTAGCTATAACTTTTACTAATAAAGCTGCTAAAGAAATGAAGGACAGAGTTAAAGCTTTAATAGGAGAAAGAGCAGAAGATATGTGGATATCAACCTTCCACTCTACTTGTGTAAAGATACTTAGAAGAGAAATAGATAAGATAGGATATAAGAAAAATTTCACAATTTATGATACTTCAGATCAAAAGACTCTTATAAAAGAGTGTATGAAGTCTTTAAATATAAATGATAAAGATATAACCTTACAAGAAATAATGGGTAAGATAGGTAAAGCTAAGGATAATATGCAAAGTCCTTCAAGCTTTATGAGAGAACATGAAAGCAATTTTAGAGAAAAGAAAATAGCAGATGTTTATGAAATGTATCAAAAGAGGCTTAAAGAAAACAATGCCTTAGATTTTGATGACTTAATATTTAAGACAGTAGAATTATTTAAAAGCAATAAAGAAACTTTAGAATTTTATCAAAGAAAATTCCAATATATTATGGTAGATGAGTACCAAGATACAAATAAGGTTCAGTATGAATTAATTAGACTACTTGCAGAAAGTCATAAGAATATCTGTGTAGTTGGAGATGATGATCAATGTTTAGTTGAAGGAACTATAATTGAATCTGAAAATGGAAAAATGAAAATTGAAGAATTAAATACCTCTGACAAGGTAAGAGTTGCAGTTGGTAATGGTGAAACTAAACTACTAGAAGTTAAGAATATTTCTAAAAGAAGTTATGAAGGTAAGGTAGTAAAGATAACTACTGAAAGTGGAAAAGTTATTAAATCTACTCCAAATCATTTAACTTTTACTAGGGTAGCAATTGAAGAAGGGAAATATTATGTATATCTTATGTATAAAAAGGGATATGGATATAGAATAGGCCAAACTTCTTCAATTAGAAGTAGAGAAAATAGAAAAGCTAGTGGATTAGCAGTTAGATTAAATGGTGAAAAAGCAGATAAGATGTGGATAATAAAGGTTTGTGAATCTAAGGGAGAGGCAACTTATTATGAAGAGTTTTATTCTGTTAAATATGGTATTCCTAAGGTAGTATTTAGTGCTAAGGGAAGAAATATATCTTTGAGACAAGAACAAATAAATAATTTATTTAAAGAAATAAATACTCTGGATGCAGCAGATAGATTAATGGATGAAGAATTTTTATATAAAGATTATCCTCACCACATAAGTTCTGCAGTAATTAGAGGAGAAAGTGTAAGAAAATTAATTAACTTAAGCTTTTTCAGTGGACGTAAACCTGAAGAAAGAGGAATTTGTTCACATAGAATAGGATTAAACACTTCAGGAGAAGAAGATAAAAATAAATTTATAAGTGCTGGATTTAATGTTAGAGATGGGCAAAGAAATACTTTTAGAGTAGAAACAGAAAGAGCTCTATATGATGATGCAGAAGAGTTTGCTAAAAAACTTCAGGAAACTTGTGATGAATTTGAAATAGTTAAAAAGGCTAAATTAACTTCTGATAATACCTTTAAATTTATGCCGATGGGAAGTTTAAAAGAAGGAATGGTATTACCTATTTTAAGGGATAGCAATATAATTGAAGATAAAATAGTCTCTGTAGAATTTGAAGATTATAGTGGAAATGTTTATGATTTAAATATAGATTATGCAAGAAATTATATAGCTAATGACATTGTTGTTCACAACTGTATCTACCAATGGAGAGGTGCTGACATTAGGAATATACTAGACTTTGAAAAAGATTACCCTAATGCAAAAGTAATAAAACTTGAACAAAACTATCGTTCAAAGGGTAATATTTTAGATGCAGCAAATGTAGTTATAGTTAATAATGCAAATAGAAAAAGTAAGGTTTTAAGAACTGAACAAGAATCAGGTAATAAAATCAAAGTATATAGAGCATACTCAGACTCAGATGAAGGAAACTTTGTTGCAAGTCAAATAAATAAGATAAAAGAAGCAGAAAATAAAAGCTTTAAGGATTTTGCAATTCTTTATAGAACTAATGCTCAATCACGTATATTTGAAGAAAGCCTAAGAAGAAACGATATTCCATATAAAATTTTAGGCGGAACTAGGTTCTATGATAGAAAAGAAATTAAGGATATGCTTTCATACTTAAAGGTATTAGTAAATCCAACAGATAGTATAAGTTTAAGAAGAATTATAAATGTTCCAAAGAGGGGAATTGGAGACGCAACTGTTAACAAAGTTGTTGATTTTGCTGATGATTATGAACTTCCATTATGGGACGCTTTAAATACGGTAAGAAATATTCCAACACTTACTGCAAGAAATTGTGGCGGAATAGAAGTATTTATGGAAATGATGGAAAGATTCCTAGATATGAGTGAAGTTATGCCTGTATCAGTATTAATAGAAACTATATTAAAGGAAACAGGATATATAGCTGAATTAGAAAAGTCAGATGAAATAGAAGATAAGAGTAGAATAGAAAACTTAAAGGAATTAGTATCTGATGCTGTTGATTTTGAAAAGAGTAGTGAAGATAAGAGCTTATCTGCATACTTAGAAAAGGTATCCTTAGTTCAAGATACTGATAAGCTTGAAGAGGAAGATGATACAATAGTTTTAATGACTGTTCATAGTGCTAAGGGTTTAGAGTTCCCAGTAGTATTTATGGTAGGAATGGAAAATGGAATCTTCCCAGGAGTTGCTTCCTTTGATAGTGAATCAGAAATGGAAGAGTCAAGAAGACTTTGTTATGTTGGAATAACTAGAGCAAAGGAACAATTATTTATGACATCTGCTGAAGTTAGGAGACAATTTGGAAGAACTGTAGCCTATCCTCAATCTGACTTTATAGCAGAAATTAAACCAGACTTAAAGGAATATGTATCAGCAACTGGAGGAGCACAAGAAACAAGAAAATCAATGTTTAAACCAGAAAGTAGCTTTAATAATCCTCATAGTTTAAGAGGAAGCTCTATGAATAGACCAAAGCCACAACCACAAAAACCAAAATCTACAGTTTCAGGAGATGAGGTTACTATGGGAAGAAAGGTAAAACATAGTAAGTTTGGAGTTGGAACAATAGTAGCAATTGCAGATACAGGAAGCGATAAGAAGCTAACTATAGCCTTTGATAGTCAAGGGATAAAGATACTGATGCTTTCATTAGCAAACCTAGAACTGCTGTAGTTTTTGCGAGCAAAAACTAAATGTAGAATTAAGAATGTAGAATGAAGAATTAAGGAATAAATTCCTTCGGAATTTAGAAATTTTCTTAATTCAGCTTAGCTGAATTATTTCAACAATTTTTCATTTTACATTTTACATTTTTAATTTAAAAGTTGCGTAGCAACTTTTAGAAAGGGTGTTTTGTTTGGATAAAAAGAAAAGAATTGAAGAGTTAGTTGACGAATTAAATAGATATGCTTATGAATATTATGCTTTGGATAATCCTTCTGTTACTGATAAGGAATATGATGAAAAGTATTATGAGCTTAAGACTTTAGAAGAGGAAATTAATTACGTACTTCCTTATTCGCCTACAGTAAGAGTAGGGGATAGAATTTTAGAAGGATTTGTTAAGTATCCGCATAGAGCTAGACTTTGGAGTTTAGATAAGGCTCAAAGCATTGAAGAGCTAAAGGCGTGGCATAATAGGAATCTTAAGTTTATTAGTGAAATGAATCTTAGGGGAGAGAATTTACCAGCTCCAAGATATGTTCTTACTAAAAAGTTTGATGGATTAACAGTTAATTTAACTTATGATGAAAATGGAATATTATCTTCTGCAGCTACAAGAGGTAATGGTGAAGTTGGTGAAGAGGTATCAGCTCAAGTTAAGACCATAAAATCTATTCCATTAAGAATAAATAATAGTGATTTATTCGAGATACATGGTGAGGCCATAATGACTACTGAAGCCTTTGAAAATTATAATAAAACAGCAGCAGTACCACTTAAGAATTTAAGAAATGGTGCAGCTGGAGCTTTAAGAAATTTAAATCTAAAAGAAACTGCAAAGAGAAATTTATCTGCATTCTTTTATGATGTAGGATATAAAGAAGGAGAACCTTTTAAGACTTATGAGGAAATGCTTAAGTTTATAAAAGAAAAGGGATTTCCAATGGATGATTATGTTAAATACTGTACATCTATAGAGGAAATAGAAAAAGAAATTGATTATATTAGAGATATAAGATTTGATTTAAATTATGATATTGATGGTGTAGTTATAGCTATTGATGATATGAGAACTAGAGAACTTTTAGGATATACAGTAAAATTCCCTAAGTGGGCAATAGCCTATAAATTTGAGGCTCAAGAAGCTACAACAAAGCTATTAGATGTAGAATGGAATGTTGGAAGAAGTGGTAGAGTTGGACCAACTGCTATATTAGAACCAATTGAACTTGCAGGAGTAACTGTTAGAAGAGCTACTTTAAATAATATAGATGATATTAGAAGAAAAGGTGTTAGAATTGGTGCTGAAGTATTTGTAAGAAGATCTAATGATGTTATTCCAGAAATTATGGGAGTAGTAGATGCTTCATTAGAAGGAACTGAAGAAATAAATGTTCCTGAGACTTGTCCAGCATGTGGTGCACATTTAGTTCAAAATGGAGTTCATTACTTCTGTGAAAATACATTATCTTGTAAGCCTCAAATGGTAAAGAGTATAGTTCACTTTGCATCTAGAGATGCTATGAATATTGAAGGATTTTCCGAAAAAACAGCTGAGCAGCTATTTGAAAAATTAGAAATTAAGTCTATAGCAGATTTATATAAGCTTAATAAGGAAGAATTATTACAATTAGATAAGTTTGGACCAAAGAAGGCACAAAATCTTTTAGATGCAGTTGAAAGAAGCAAAGATTGTGAATTATATAGATTTATATATTCATTAGGTATTCCTAATGTAGGAGTTAAAACTGCTAAGGATTTGGTTAATAAATTTAAATCTATAGATGGTTTAAAAAATGCTAGCTTTGAAGATTTAGTATCAGTTCAAGATGTTGGAGATATAGTAGCGAAATGTGTAATGGAATTCTTTAAAGAAGAAAAAGCCATAAATACTATTAATGAACTTTTAGAACTTGGAGTTAATCCAATATTTAAAGAAAAAGAAATAATAGCAAGTCCTTTTGAAGGAAAGACTGTAGTAGTTACAGGTACATTAAACAACTATTCAAGAGGTGAGATAAAAGCTAAGCTTGAACTTTTAGGAGCAAAGGTAGCTGGTAGTGTCAGTAAGAAAACAGACTATGTAATAGCTGGAGAAGAGGCTGGATCGAAATTAGCAAAAGCACTTGAACTAGGAGTTAATGTATTAAGTGAAGAGGAGTTTGAAGAATTAATAAAGGAGTAGAGAGAAATGAAGAAGTTTGATGTTAAGGATTTATTTACACTTATATGTACAATATCAGCAATATCAACTAGTGTAATTATTATACTTACCTTTTTAACAACATATCATTTCATTAATATTATGCCTGTATTTAATTCATATTTTCCATTACAAATAGGAATATGTATTACTATGGCACTTTGGGGAGTTAGATTTCTATTAAATAGCTTTGGAAAAGAAAAATATATTTATTCAGTAATATGTATAGCTATTTCAATTATTTCTTTATTGTTTATAATAAACTTGGTTAAATAATTAAATGGAGCTGTCTAGACAGCTCCATTTAACATTTATGCTGTGCCAAAGCACTTTTTAAGGAGTATTAAATAAGATTTTTTAAGGAGTATTAAAAAAGATTTGGTTCTTTATATTAAATATATCTTTTTAGCTTATTAATTGTGTCAATATAAATATCATTTAACACATCAAAATTTAAAGCTTTTATATAATAAGCTTCTAATTCATCATGAATAATATGAGCATTAGATATTAATTTTAATGCCTTATCTGTCATTTGATTAAAAATAGCCTTATCATATTCTATTTCTTCCTTATTCTTTTTAAGAATAGAAGAAGTGCAAAAGTCTTCAATATTATAAGTTTTTCCAGTAAATGAGCAATTACTAATTTCATTTTCGGTAACTATAGAAACTGATATTTCAGGAATTAAAATATGCTCAATTCTTTCTGGATTAAATGGATCATGTAGATATTCTACGAAGTAGCCCTTCTTTTGAGCAAGCTTTCCTAATTCTATAAGGATTTTAGTTTTGCTAAAGCCAGGACCTCCCTTTAATACAAATTTGTGTTTAAACATAGCAACTAAATCCTGAGTAAAGGTAATTATTCCACTAGGTGTAAAAGCCGTTGCAAATATATGCCTTTCATCACCAAAACCAGATTTTTGCTTATTAAAAATTTCTTCCCTAAGGCTGTCAGATATAGTAATTATTTTACTATAATCAAGGGCCTCAGAATTTAACCTACTCCAATCCTCATGGATAGGCTTGGCTGAAGAAAGAAATTTGTAAGCCCTTTGAAAATTGTTGCTAATTTCCTTGTAGATATTGATTAAGTCTTTTTTATTTAAAGAAAGAGCATCATTATCCAAGGCAATACCCATATTTATTATTTCATCAATAGCACCAGGATATATTGGATCCACCATATGTGGAGCAGTACCATCAAGCATGGCAATTTTTAATTCTGGTATCACAATTCCATCTAGAGATTTTTCATCAGAAGAACAATGATTATATTCCACTGCATATCCATTATCAAGGAAAAAAGATGCTACCTTCTTCATTAAATAAGACTTTCCAGTTCCAGGACCACCTTTAATACAAATAACTCTATTAGCTTCTTCTTTATTAATTATATAGTTAAAAAAAGAATGAAAACCTTTATAAGTATTACCACCTAGAAAAATATGCCTTTCTTTGCTATAAGTCAAAAATTATCACTCCTAAATATTGCTGCAATATTGTTCCTATAACAATATATGTATATGGAGGTAAAGTGTAACTATAAAATGAATTAATATAAATTATATCTGACAACTTTATTTAATGCATAAATTTTCAGTAGAATTTAAAATTTATGTATAAATATTTCAAAAAAATGAATATTAAAATTCGACTTATTCTATATTAAATAGGATATTTCTATGAAGAAAATAAGATTTTTATAGTGATTATCATAAAAAATTATAATTATAAAAAAAGTATAAAAAATTAATAAAAAGGTATTGCATAAAAATGAAAATTAGGTGTATAATTATGCTATCATAATAATAGAAGATAGAATTAATAATTAGGGGGATTTAAATATGAAAAAAGGAATATTAAAGAAGATATTTGCAATAGCTACTATTGGAATAATGAGTATAGGATTAATTAGTTGTGGAAAAAAAGATGGGGACAAGCTTACTGAAATTAAGAATAAAGGAAAGCTAGTTGTAGGCCTAAGTGCAGATTATGCTCCATATGAGTTTCATATAATAAATGATGAAGGAAAAGATGAAATAGTAGGCTTTGATATTAATATTGCTAAAGAAATAGCAAAAGATATGGGGGTTGAATTAGAAATTCAAGATATGGATTTTGATTCATTAGTAGCAGGTGTACCATCTGGAAAAATCGATTTAGTTATTTCAGGAATGACTCCTACTCCAGAAAGAAAAGAAGCTGTAGATTTTTCAGATATTTACTATGTTGCTGAACAAGGACTAGTAGTAAGAGCTGCAGATAAGGACAAGTATAAGACTTTTGCAGATTTAAAGGGACAAAAAGTTGGAGCTCAAATGGGTGCTATTCAAGCAGATATAGCTAAGGATAATATCCCAGAAGCAGATCTTCAATTACTTTCAAATGTTAATGATTTAGTTCTTGGATTAAAGTCTGGTAAAATTGAAGCTTTAGTAGTTGAAGTACCAGTTGCTGAAATGATAGTTAAGAATAATCCAGAATTAGTAGTTGGTGAAGAAACAGTTAAAGATTCAGAAGGTGGTTCTGCTATAGGATTAAAGAAAAATGAAAAAGAATTATTAGATTCAGTTAATGGTACAATTAAGAGAATTAAAGAAGAAAAATTATTAGACCAATTTATTGTAGATGCAAATTTATTAGCTGAAAAGCAAACTGAAAATTAATAATTAAATTTAAGTTAATAAGAAATGAAGTAATTAGAGGGCTTATCCTCTAATTATTCATTTTTTAATTTGTGAAAAATATAGATAAGGGGTGTAAGGTTTGACATTAGATTTTAGTTTTTTATCTGGATATATGCCATATTTTTTTGATGGTGTTAAGTGGACATTAATTATATCAGCAATAAGTGTATTGTGTGGTGTACTTCTTGGATCTATATTAACATTTATGAAAAGATCAAAATTTACAATATTAAAAATAAATCCATTAAAGGCAATTGCAACTGCCTATATTGAAATAATTAGAGGAACTCCAATGCTTCTTCAAATTATGATAGTATATTATGCTTTTGATGAATTATTAGGAATAAATATGGCACCATTGCCAGCAGGTATTATAGCTGTTTCATTAAATTCAGCTGCTTATGTATCTGAAATAATAAGAGCAGGTATAGATGCTGTAGATAAGGGCCAATATGAAGCTGCAAGAAGTTTAGGAATGAGTCAGTTTATGGCTATGAGACTTATTGTTATGCCACAAGCAATTAGCAATATTTTACCTGCAATAGGTAATGAATTTGTTACTGTAATTAAGGAATCTTCAATGGCATCTGTAATTGGAGTTGGAGAAATTATGTATGCTGCTAAGGTTATTAGAGGTAAAACTTTTAGAGGTTTTGAGCCATTAATAGTTGCAGCAGTATTTTATTTTGTAATTACATTTACTTTAGGAAGATTAATGAATTATATAGAAAGGAGAATGAAGGCCGGTGATCAACGTTAATAATTTACACAAATATTTTGGAGAGAATGAAGTTTTAAAAGGTATAGATGAAACTATTAACAAAGGTGAGGTAGTAGTAGTTATTGGACCTTCAGGATCTGGGAAAAGTACTTTTTTAAGATGTCTAAATTTATTAGAAGTTCCTACTGATGGAGAAATTATTTTTGAAGGCAAGAATATAACAGATAAAAATACTAACATAAATGAGATAAGAGAAAAGATGGGAATGGTATTTCAACAATTTAACTTGTTCCCACATAAGACAGTTTTAGAAAATCTAACTATTGCCCCTATTAATGTAAAAAATAAATCAAAAAATGATGCAGTGATAAAAGCAAAGGATTTATTAAAGAAGGTAGGCTTATTAGATAAGGCAGATGCTTATCCATCATCACTATCAGGAGGTCAAAAGCAAAGAATAGCAATAGCAAGAGCTTTAGCTATGGAACCAGATGTTATGCTATTTGATGAACCAACATCAGCATTAGACCCAGAGATGGTTGGTGAAGTGCTAAATGTTATGAAGGATCTTGCAAAGGAAGGTATGACTATGGTAGTTGTAACTCATGAAATGGGATTTGCAAGAGAAGTTGGTGATAGGATTTTATTTATGGATGGAGGAAAGATAGTAGAACAAGGAACTCCAGATGAAATATTTGATAATCCTAAGAACCCAAGAACAAAGGATTTCTTATCTAAGGTTTTATAATCTTTGTTAAAGATGTATTAAAGTTAAATTTAATACATCTTTTTTTGTTAAAATATTATACTTAAAAAGAGTTAGTTCTAAAAATAAAAGAATTATATTAAATATAACTATAGAAAAAGTTTAATAGGACTATTATTTGAATGTTTATTATTTAACAATAAAGAGAAAATGTAGAAAAATATACTATAGATATAATTGACAGTAATTATACTGGGTGTTAGAATGATATTGTTCTGTAAATGATTACAAATATAGCTTTAAGGATAGTGATAGAATGAGTAGTTTTAAAGAGGTACTAGAAGAAAATCCAGTTGTAGCAGCTGTAAAAGATGAAAGTGATCTTGAAGCAGCATTAGAGAGTGACATAAAGGTTATATTCGTTTTATTTGGAAACATACTTAATGTGAAATCAATAAGTGATAAGATATTAAGTAGCAAAAAAATAGGAATTATACATGTGGATTTAGTAGAAGGACTTTCTAGTAATGAATATGCTTTAAAGTTTTTAAAAGAAAATACAAGCTTCAAGGGGATAATAAGTACAAAGCCACAGGTACTAAGAAGTGCGAAAAGACTTGGATTTATAGTTATCCAAAGAATTTTTATGATAGATAGCTTATCTAAAGAAAATATGAAGAATCATTTAGTAAAGGAATGTGATGCTATAGAAATCCTTCCTGGACTATTATTTAAGGTAATTAGAGAGATTTCTTCAACTTTGGACAAACCATTAATATCAGGTGGATTAATATCTGAAAAGATAGATGTAGTAGAAACGTTAAAAAGTGGAGCAACCTGTATATCTACAACTAAAAAAGAAATATGGTATATGTAGAAGAGAGTTAGAGAGAAGACTACATAGAACTGTTAAGGCAGTTTTATGTGGTTTTTTATATTTTAAAAAATTGTAAAAATATTACACTGCGAGTAATTTTTGTGAATAATTTCCTTCAGTTTCTTATTATGAATATATTTTATTTTAAAATATAAAAATTATTTAAAGGGGAGAGAAAATATGCAAGCTTATTTTTCTGAATTCATTGGTACTCTTATTTTAATTTTACTTGGTAATGGTGTTGTTGCAAATGTTGTCTTAAGAAAGACAAAAGGAAATTCTTCAGGATGGATTGTTATTACAGCTGGATGGGGGTTCGCTGTAGCAATTGCCGCTTATATTACAGGATGGATGGGTGGAGCTCATTTAAATCCAGCAGTAACTATTGGACTTGCAGCTTCAGGATTATTTCCATGGGATAAAGTTTTAATGTATATTATAGCTCAAATGCTTGGTGCTATGGTAGGTATGCTTATAGTATACGCTAACTACAAATTACATTATGATGCAACAGATGTTGGTGAAGATGTTAGAGGTACTTTCTGTACAGGACCAGCAATAAAAAATACTTTATACAACTTCATAGGTGAATTTACTGGAACTTTCATATTGCTTATAGGTATAAGAGGAATAACTTATAGTGAAGTATTTAAAGTTACACTTGAAGGAACAGGTGGAAATGTAGTAGGAACAGTAGGAATAATGGGATCTTTCTTAGTTGGTATTTTAGTATGGGGAATAGGTTTATCATTAGGAGGAACTACTGGTTATGCTATAAATCCTGCTAGAGATTTAGGACCTAGAATAGTACATGCATTTTTACCAATGAAAAATAAAATTGATTCTGATTGGGGATATGCATGGATACCAGTTATAGCACCTATATTAGGCGGCGTATGTGGTAGCTTATTATTTGATTTTATTTTAAAATTATAATAGATGAAGGAGTGAGGAGTTATGAAAAAATATATTATAGCTTTAGACCAAGGTACTACTAGTTCAAGAGCGATAGTTTTTGATAAAGAGCAAAATATATTAGGAGTAAGCCAAAAGGAATTTACTCAAATATATCCTAAAGAAGGTTGGGTAGAACACGATCCATTAGAAATATGGGCAACTCAATATGGAGTTCTTCAAGAAGTTATAGCTAAAACTAATATAAGTCAAGATGAAGTAGCAGCAATAGGTATTACAAATCAAAGAGAAACAACAATAGTATGGGATAAAAACACTGGAGCTCCAATATATAATGCTATAGTTTGGCAATGTAGAAGAACAGCAGATATATGCGATAATTTAAAATCTAAAGGGTTAGAGGGATATATAAAAGAAAATACAGGTTTAGTTGTTGATGCATATTTTTCAGGAACTAAAATTAAATGGATATTAGATAATGTAGAAGGTGCAAGAGAAAAGGCAGAAAGAGGAGAATTATTATTTGGAACTGTAGATACATGGCTTGTATGGAAGTTAACTAATGGAGAAGTTCATGTTACAGACTATACAAATGCTTCTAGAACAATGCTTTATAATATTAAAGATTTAAGATGGGATGATAAAATTTTAGAGGAATTAAATATTCCAAAATCTATGTTACCAGAAGTAAGAAATTCATCAGAAGTTTATGGATATGCTAATCTTGGTGGTAAGAGTGATGTTATGGTTCCTATAGCTGGAATAGCTGGAGATCAACAATCAGCCTTATTTGGACAAACTTGTTTTGAAAAGGGAGAAGCTAAAAACACTTATGGTACTGGATGTTTCTTACTAATGAATACTGGGGAAGAAATGATTGAAAGTAAAAATGGACTTTTAACTACTATAGCAATAGGAATAGATGGAAATGTTCAATATGCTTTAGAAGGTTCTGTTTTCGTCGGTGGAGCAGTAGTTCAATGGCTTAGAGATGAATTGAAATTAGTTAATGATTCAGCTGATACTGAATATTTTGCTACAAAAGTTGATGACAATGGAGGAGTTTATATAGTTCCAGCCTTTGTTGGACTAGGTGCACCACATTGGGATATGTATGCAAGAGGGGCTATTTTCGGTTTAACTAGGGGAGCAAATAGAAATCATTTAATTAGAGCAGCATTAGAATCTATAGCATATCAAACTAAAGATCTTATAGATGCTATGAAGGAAGATGTAGGAACTGAACTTAAGGGAATAAAAGTTGATGGAGGAGCAAGTAGAAATAAATTCTTAATGCAATTCCAATCTGATATATTAGGAACAAACGTAATAAGACCTATAATTTCAGAAACTACAGCTTTAGGAGCTGCTTGCTTAGCAGGACTTGCAGTAGGATTCTGGAAGGACAAAGAAGAAGTTAAGAAATTCTGGCATAAGTCAGATGAATTTGAACCTAATTTAGATGCAGATAAAGTTAACAAGTATTGCACTGGATGGAAAAAGGCAGTTAAAAGATCATTAAGATGGGAAGAAGAATAAGATAAAAAGGGTTGCCGAAAGGCAACCTTTTTTTTATGTAAAATGTAAAATGAAGAATGTAGAATTAAGGAATAAACTCCTTACGGAGTTTACAATTAGTTATTAGCATATAAAAATTTAAAGATAAATTATATATATTAAGCTTATATGCATATAATTTTTATAAAATATAATATGTAATAATGTGAAAAATTTTATGGCTTATAAAATAAGGAGGGGAAGTTTATTGAAAGAAAAAAGTTTGATTGTATCAATAGTATTATGGATTTTCACAGCTGTTATTGGGTTGATTAGAATGAATATTATTCATAGTAATGAGTTAGCTGCTGGTAGACCTACTATGACAGGAGCATTTACTTTTTTAGCATATTTAATTATTGCCACCATAGGATTCTTCATATAATTAATAATATTTAAGATTAATTCAGTAAAAGGAAGCATATTCAGTAAGCTTATCAAAATTGTTATTAATATAGCTATATTAATTATTTCCTTCCTAAAACTACTGTGGAGTTTTTACAGTAATTTTACATTTTACATTCTACATTATTCATTAATAAAATATTGTTCTATAAAAGAATAAGAAAAATAAAATAATAATAAGAAATTAAAGAGGGGTGTACATTAAAAGATGAAGTACAAATTTGATTTTTTATTATTAGAATTTAGAGACATATACTACATTTTAAACAAGATATGGAAGGAGGAAGATGTAAGAGTAGCTAATACAATGTTAATTAAATTAATAAAAGAGGTAATTATTACAGCGCATTTAAATAACAAGATATTTTACAATACAGAGAATAGCCTAGAAGAAAATATAGATATACTATACAAGAAAAAACTCCTTACCTATGACTTGAAGAGATATATTATAAATTACTTAGAGGAATTATATTATTTTAAAGATTCATTAAACAAAGCAAATGATGAAGTAGAAGAATATTATGATATTTTAAAAAATGAAGATTTTATTTATGAACTTTGTGTATGGTTAGCTACAAAATGTGGAGAAGAAGATTATTCATTATTTATAAATAAATTAAGTGATATTGAAAAGGAAATGTTTAATAAATATATTAATATTGGATTTGAAGATGAAGATGAAGAGGATAGCTTGATAAATTCCTTTGAAATAGATGGACTAGAGGATTTTGACAATGAAGATACTGAAAAGGAAGAAATATCAGCTGAAGAAAATTTACTTGCTGGCGAATTATATTATTTAGGAAAAAATGTAGATAAAGATTATTATAAGGCAAGAGAATACTTTGAAAAAGCTGCCAAAGAAGGAAATGAGCATGCAGAAAGTTATTTAGGATTATTTTATGAAAAGGGGTATGGAGGAGAGAAGGATATTAACAAGGCTCTTTATTGGTATAAGAAGGCTGCTTTAAAAGGCAATATTTTTTCGCAATACTCATTAGGATTTATTTATTATGAAGGAGAAGAGATAGAACAAAATTTAGACTATGCCTTTAAGTGGTATAAGGAAGCTGCAGAAAAAGGATTTGCCCCATCTCAATATGCTTTGTCCTATTTATATAAAAATGGAGAAGGATGTGAGAAAAATAATGTTAAAGCATATTATTGGTTAGAAGAATCAGCAGATAATGATTTTGAAGATGCTTATTATATTTTAGGACAATCTTATTTAGAAGGTAATAGTATTATAGATACAGACTATAAGAAAGCCTTTTTTTATTTATCTAAGGGAGTAAATAAAAAAGATAAGAATTGTTTAGAAAGTCTTGGAGATATGTACTACTGGGGACTATATGTGAAGGAAGATAAAAAAAAGGCCTTTTCACTCTACGATGATAGCATAAATGAAGGGAATGTAAGTCTGTATTATAAGCTTGGTAAATTATATGAAGAAGAAGATAATTTAGAAGAAGCATTAATAAATTATTACAAAGGTCATGAGAATGGAAATATAAATTCTACACAAAGACTTGGTGTTATGTATCTAAATGGAGAGGGGGTTAATGAAGATAGAGAAAAGGGATTAGAATATCTTAAAAAGGCTGTTAAAGTTGGAGATTCTAACAGTATATATATATTAGGGTTAGTACTATTAAATAAGGATAGAGAAAAGGCTAGTAAGTATTTAGTTGAGGCCTATAGGAAAGGATCATATCAAGCTGCTAGTATTTTAGCAAGAGAAGGGATAAGGGATTACTTAAGAAATAAAGAGGTAAATGAAACCGAGCTTTTAGGTTATGTAAATAGTGCTATGGAAAACGGATTACCAATTGGAACATATTATTATGGATTACTAAATTACTATGGAATTTCTATAGATAAGAGCCATGAGATGGCCTTTCTTAATTTTATGGAAGCCGCAGAGCGAGGATGTGATGAAGCTATTATATGTATAGCTAATTGGTACAAGCATGGAATATTTTTAGCTAAGGATATAGAATCCTCAATTTCTTGGTATGAAAAAGCAGTAGAAGGAGTAAATGTAAAAGGAATATTATCTCTTATTGAAATATATGAAAAAGGTATTGGAGGAAAAGAAGATTATTTAAAGGCTTTTGAAGGAGCCTTATTTTTAAGGAAAATAGACATAATTGAAGGCAATTTAAAGTTAGTATATTACTACTACAAGGGGATAGGAGTAGAAGTATCTATAGATGAAGGTAATAGATATATAAATGAACTTCTTAGATTAGATGAAGGAAAAGCATATGTAATATTAGGTGAATTATGTGAAGAAGGTTTACTAGACAAAGAGGAAAAAGCTATAGAATACTATTTGAAAGCAATTTCTTTAGGGGAAGCTAAAGGATACTCAAATTTAGAATATTACTTATATAAAAGAGGAAGAGATATAAGTGAATACCAGATAAATGAAGTTTTTGAATTGTCAGAAAGTCCTAAAAGTAGATACATAGGAGGAGTGAACAAACTTAACATTGGAATAGAAAATAAGGAAAAAACTCTAATAGATGAAGGAATTAAGCTTCTATTAGAAAGTATATATGATGGTTTCTATGAAGGTATAAATGATTTAATAAAATTTTATGAAAAAAATAAAAGTAGAGAAGGGATACTTAATTTGTATAAGTATAAGGAAATGAAGGCTTATTATAATGTAATCTCTGAAAAGTAATCATTGAAATATTAATTTATTAGCTAACAATAATAAGATTTAATGATAAAGTGCAAAAAAAATACCTATAATAATGATAGTTTAGTAAAAATATACAGACATATAAAATTTTATTTCAAAAATTTCAAAAAATATTGAAATAAAAAGTAGTACGTGCTAATATTAGTATAAAGTTCATATTAGATGAAATTTTATTGAAACATTAGGAGGAGTAATTATGGAAGAAAATATGGAAGTAATAATTTTTGAAATAATAAGCCAAGGTGGAACTGCAAAGGGATTAGCATATGAAGCTTTAGAAGCAGCTGAAAATGGAAATTTTGATAAGTCAGAAGAATTATTAAAAGAAGCAGATGAGTGTTTAAAAGAAGCACATAAAATACAAACTGGGATAATACAAGCAGAAGCTAGAGGAGAAAAGACAGAAGTATCAGTTTTATTTGTACATGCCCAAGATCATTTAATGACAGCAATTGAAGCAAAAACATTAATAGAGCATATAATTAAGCTTCATAAGAAGTTAGAGCAAAAATAATAAAGATAATTAAAGGAGGTATTAAGGTTAATGAAAAAAGTTTCTCCAGTAGGGGAGTTACAGGCAAAAAAGACAGATTATGATATACCAACCTTTGGATTTAAAAGTGCTCTGATAATTTTATTTGGAGCAATATTAGGAACTATTATTTTTCCATGGTTTTTAGGAATTTTTGGAGTGAATTCTAATTTTAGCATAATGATTGGAAATACTTTTATAACAAGTTTTGTACTAGTCTATGTAAGATACTTTATTGAAAGTAAAAAAGGATTTTGTAAAAACTTTTGGTTAAGCTATTTATTTTTTGGAATTTCATTTGGAATTATGTCCTATTTATGGAGATACCTTAATTTCTTTGTATAAAGTTCAAGTAAACGTTTGAAAATTTAATTAAAATATTTGGAGGTATTAATATGAAGGTATTATTTGTTTGTTCACAAGGAATGTCAAGTGCTATAGCAGTAAATGCTTTAAAGAAAGAAGCTGAAAAGCAAGGAGTAGCTATGGACGTTAAGGCCGTAAGTACTCAAGAATTTGAAGAGGAAGTTAAGGCTGGTTATGATGCTGCTATGGTAGCACCACAAATTAGACACCGTTATGATTATTTAAAAACTTTTGCTGATGAAGCTAATGTACCATGTACATTAATTCAACCACAAGCATATAGCCCATTAGGTGGACCAAAGCTATTTAAACAAGTTAAAGAACTTATGGAAAGCAAATAAGCTGATATAAGTTTCTATATAATTACAATTTATTTTAATATTATTTTTATTTTAAGGGGGAATTTTAAATTATGGGTAATTTTGCCGATTTTTTAGACAAAAAATTATCTACGCCTATGGCAAAACTAGCAGAGCAACGTCATTTACGTGCTGTGCGTGACGGTATTATAGCTACTTTACCATTAATTATCGTTGGGTCATTTTTCTTAATACTTGGAAACCCACCACTACCAGAAAGCTGGGGGCTTTACAAATTCTTAAAGGGTAATGCAGCAACTATAGTATTACCATTTAGAATGACAATGTACATTATGACATTATATGCTTGTTGGGGTATAGGTTATAGTTTAGCCAAATCCTATAAGCTAGATGGAGTTACTGGAGGAACATTATCAGCAGCAGCATTTTTCTTAACTCTTGTTCCAAAGAGTGCAGCTGCATTAGCTCCTGAATTAATGGAAATAGTTAAAGGAAATCCAGATTTATTAAAATGGTACCAAGGTGTACCACAAGGCTTCCAAATGCCTATGGCAAACATGGGTGGAGGCGGAATGTTCGTTGGTATTATAGTATCAATATTAGCAGTTGAAATATTTAGATTTACTAATAAGAGTGGATTTAAGATTTCAATGCCTGAACAAGTTCCAGCATCTGTTGCTAGAAGCTTTGAAGCATTAACACCAGCTGCAATTATAGTTTTATTAATTGGATCAATAACTTACTATGTAGGCTTTGATTGGCATGGATTTATTGGAAAAATAGTTGCACCACTTGTAAAAGCAAGTGATACTTTACCAAGTGTTTGGATATTAGCTATACTACAAGACTTCTTCTGGTCCTTTGGTATTCATGGTGCATCGGTAGTTGGATCTATTGCGAGACCAGTATGGTTAATATTATTAGAACAAAACTCAGTTGCAGCAGCAGCAGGAGCTTCTTTACCAGCAATAGCTGCAGAACCGTTCTATCAATGGTTCTTATACATTGGAGGTTCAGGATGTACTATAGGTTTAGTTATAGCTTTAACATTCTTTGCTAAATCCACTTATGGTAAGCAAATAGGAAGAGTTTCATTAGTACCAGGTATATTTAATATAAATGAACCAATAGTATTTGGTGCACCAATAGTATTAAACCCAACATTAATTATACCATTTATTATTACTCCGTTAGTTACAGGAACACTAGCATGGTTTGCTACCTTATCAGGGTTAGTAGACAGAGTTATACTAGTAGCACCTTGGACATTACCAGGACCTATAGGAGCTTACTTAGCTACTGGTGGAGACTGGAGAGCAACAGTATTAAATATTATTTGTATTTTAATATCAATAGTAATATACTATCCATTTGTTAAAATGTATGATAAGAAATTATTAGCAGAAGAACAAGGTGAAGCTTTAGAAGAAAGCTTAGTTGGAAATAAAAATTAATAATATAAAAAGTTAAAAGAAGTGGTGAAGCAATTCACCACTTTATTTTAAAATATGAGGTGAATTTAATGGGAAAGCTAGGAATATCAATATATCCAGAGAAAACAACTGAAAAAGAAATTTTAAATTACATAGATATGGCAGCAGAAAATGGCTTTAGCAGAATTTTTTCCTGCTTATTATCTGTAAATGATACAAGAGAAAATATAATAAATAAATTTAGTAATATAAATAATTATGCTAAGGGAAAGGGCTTTGAAATAATAGTTGATGTAAGTCCTAGAGTCTTTAATGATTTAGGTATTAGTTATAAAGACTTAAGCTTCTTTAAGGAAATAGGAGCAGATGGCTTAAGATTAGATATGGGCTTTACAGGATCTGAAGAATCTTTAATGACATTTAATGATGACAATCTTAAAATTGAAATTAATATGAGTAGCAATACTAATTATATAGATACAATAATAGATTATATGCCAAACAAAGATAATCTTATAGCTTGTCATAACTTCTATCCACATAGATATAGTGGATTAAATTTTGACCATTTTATGAAGTGTACTGAAAGATTTAATAAATATGGACTTAGAACAGCAGCTTTTATAACTAGTCAAAATGAAAATACTTTTGGACCTTGGCCAGTAACAGATGGATTACCAACTTTAGAGCTTCATAGAAATTTACCTGTTGAAGTACAAGCTAAGCATTTAATAGCTTTAGGTAATATAAATGATATTATAATTTCTAACTGTTATCCAAGTGAAGATGAAATGAAGAAGTTAGGATCTATGAGAAAAGATATGGTTACCTTTGATTTACAACTTGTAGATGGAGTTCCTGAAATAGAACAAAAAATATTATTTGAAGAAATGCATTTTAATAGAGGGGATTTCTCAGATAATATAGTTAGATCTACACAAAGTAGGGTTAAGTATAAAGGACATGATTTCAAATTATTTAATGCTCCTGAAATTATAAAAAGAGGAGATATAGTTATTGAAAGTAGTGAATATGGTCACTATGCTGGTGAGTTACAAATAGCTTTAAGTGATATGAAAAATAGCGGTAAATCTAATGTTGTAGCTCATATCAAAGAAGAAGAAATATTTATTTTAGATTATATTAGACCATGGCAAAAGTTCAATTTTAACTTAATTAAGTAAGGAGAAGTTTATGTATTTTTTAGGTGTTGATGGTGGAGGAACTAAAACTTGTTTTACTTTAATAGATGTGAATGGAAAAGTTATAAGTAAAGTTATAAAAGGACCTTCTCATCCTACTCAAATTGGCTTTGAAAATTTAGAAAAGCTTCTTAGAGAAGGATTAGAAGAAATAATAACTAATAATAAAATTTCTGCATCTGATATAGAAAGAGTAACTTTAGGACTAGCTGGATATGGAATTGTAAAGGAAATTGCAGAAGGAATAGCAAAAATAGTAGAGAGAGTATTTAATGAAATTAAATATGAACTAGTAAGCGATGTAAGAGTTGCAATAGCTGGTGATTTAGCTGGAGAAGATGGAATTAATATTGTGGCTGGTACTGGGTCAATAGCCTTAGCATTAAAAAATAATGAAATTATAAGATGCGGAGGCTGGGGATATACAGTAGGTGATGAAGCTTCAGCATATTGGATTGGAAAGAAGACTATAGCTTTATTTAGTAAAGAAAGTGATGGCCGTGCAGAAAAGGGAGCACTTTATGAATTAGTAAGAAAGAATTTAGGCTTAAATAAAGATGCTGAAATAATTTCTTATGTGAATGATAAGATAAAAGGTGATAGAAGTGAGATAGCAAAGCTTGCAAAGATATGTTCAGATGCTGCCATCTTAGGTGATGAGGAGGCTATGGCAATATTTAATGAAGCTGCTGTTGAGATTACTGAAATGATAAAAGTATTATTAAGAAACTTTGGAAATGAACAAGTTAAAGTATCTTATACAGGTGGAGTTTTCAAAAGTGGGGAATTAATACTTAAGCCACTAAAAAATATGCTTGAAGGATTAAATGTAGAATTAATAGAACCTATACTATCTCCAGATCTTGGCGGATGTCTTCTTGCATACAAGAATTCAGGATATGAAGTAAATAAAGAATTTTATAATACAATAGTAAATAATA
Organism: uncultured Clostridium sp.; assembly: GCA_934746015.1. Taxonomy (GTDB): domain Bacteria; phylum Bacillota; class Clostridia; order Clostridiales; family Clostridiaceae; genus Clostridium. Next base: position 60,466 of record CAKVEW010000009.1, on the reverse strand, counting down.
ATTAATAATATTATGTATTTATATTGAAAAGTCCAGCAAATTTTTTTGTTGGACTTTATTTTATTAAAGTGATTATTTTATTTTAAATCCTCATTAAAGAAATATTTAAAGGTTGATAAAAATCCTAATAGTAAAATAAGAAGGATAATTATAATTGATAATAAAATAGGATATTCTTTGGAAGCTAGAGAACCTTTAACAATAAAATAGGTGGCAGTCCAAGGATAAAGAGCACCAAAGCTTTGGTTACTTAGTGCAGCACTTCCCATTACTACAGCTGCTGAAATAACCATAGGGGCAACGAATCCCTTTGTTTTAATTGCTAAATAGGAAAAGGGAGTAGCTGTGAAAAATATTAAAACACCACTACATAAGAATTTGATTAACCAACTAAAAGCTACACTAAGGTTAAACTCACTTATGGTAAATATACTATGATAAATTCCTGAAAATAACAAAATTCCAGCCCAGGTAATAATATTAATTAATAAGGTTAAGAGTAATGTAACAGCATATTTACCTATAAGTAGCTTTATTCTTGAAATAGGAATAGGTAATATTGTTTTTAATGTATTATCTAAGTATTCTCTGCTGAAGATATAACTAATTATAGCAACACAAATCATCATATTCATAAGTAGCATGGCATATAAAAGGCTGTTGTCATAAATATCACTAAGTGTAAATATACGCTCAGGATATTCAAAATGAGTTTGAATAGCTTCTATTAACATCATTGCTGGTACAGCAAAGGCTCCAATAACACATAAAATAATAATTTTTGAATTTTTTAGTTTTTTCATTTCACAAGATATAAGATTAAGCAATGCCCCCACCTCCAATTAAATTTTCAAAATAATCTTCTAAGTTTTCCTTGCAAGGATTAAGTTTAGTAACAGAGATATTATTTTGAACTAAAGATTTATTTATATCACTTATGCTTTTATTTTTATCATAAATATAGATGGTATTATCAATAATAGAATAATCTTTAATAGAAAAGTTATCTTTCAATACTTTTTCTGCTAATTTAGTATCTGATACTGTTATTTCAATATAATGTTTTAGTTTCTCTTGTAATTCTAAGATATTAACTTCTTCAACTAATTTTCCATTATTCATAACACCAATAACATCTGCAATTTGTTCAATTTCGCTTAAAACATGACTTGATATAAAAATAGTAACCCCTTTATCATGACTCAGACTTAATAAAAAGGAACGAATTTCTGATATTCCTATTGGATCAAGTCCATTTATTGGTTCATCTAAAATAAGAAGTTCTGGATTATGCATAATTGCAGCAGCAATTCCAAGCCTTTGCTTCATTCCTAATGAGAAGTTAGAAAAAGTTTTTTTATCTTCTTTATGAAGACCAACAATTTCAAGTGCTTCTTGAACTTCTTTATCAGTAATATTTCCATGTAATTTAGCTAAAAGCTTTAAATTATCTCTAGCAGTAAGATTTTGATAAAAACCAGGGGTTTCAATAATCGAGCCTATTTTTTTATAAATATTGTTATTTCTAAAATCCTCTCCAAATAAATTGATATTCCCCTCTGTAACCTTAATAAGTTTTAGCATCATTTTCATTGTTGTTGTTTTTCCAGCTCCATTTCTACCAAGTAATCCGTAAATTTTACCTTTAGGAACATGAAGGTTTATATTATCAACAACAGTAGAACTACCATATTTTTTTGTTAAATTTTTTGTTTCAATAACATATTCCATATCTATACTTCCTTTCAATTTTCTTTTTAAAACTTGAGTACAAGTTATGATTTAATTATTAGAGCATATGGCAGAAAGTACAAGAAACCTATTATCACAACAAGAAAAAAGCCATGACACTTATAGTGTCAATGGCTATTTTAAAGGCTTTATAAGTTAATTACTATTTACTGTTTTTTATTAGTAGTGCCATCTTAGGTATTAAAAATAGGAAGAGAAATATTGTTACATAGGGCTGACGGGAAGCTGCAAAAAATATTATGGCTAAGGAGTGCCATGTAATTGATATAGATTTCAATATGCTGAACTTCTTTTTATCATCAAAAAATTGTAATATTATTTCTGTAGCTCCTATCAAGGATAATATAATAATTAAAGTATAATAAATAATACGAATTGAGGTAGGGGCTTCAGTATATTGAAGTAAGTTTACAGAATAAATATATCCATCAATCTCTTGTCCATAGAAAGGTAAAAAGATATAGGCAAGGGCTATTAAATCTAATATTCCAAATATAAGGCTAGATAGTTTACTTATGTTTGACTTATTTTCACTTTCAGCAACTTGAAGTAATTCATTATTTGAAAGTAAGTCATCTATTGAAACTGAAAAAATTTTAGAGATATTTTTTAGAGATTCTATATTTGGATAACCCTTTCCACTTTCCCATTTTGAAATAGCTGTTCTTGAAACATATAACTTTTCAGCAAGTTGCTCTTGAGTCATATTATGTTGCTTTCTTAATTCCTTTAATTTTTCATTAAATTCCATATTATCTTCTCCATAGTTATAAGGTTATTTCTTCTATTATAAGATTTTAATTGTATTTAGATAATTATTTTTTCTTTGCAATAAGTAAAAATCTATGAATACTTCCTTTAATAACTCCATTTCTTTCTAATAACTCTTGTGCATTAAATAAATTTTCTAAGTTATCCTTTACTGTGAAATTGGGGAATTCCCATTCTATAATATGAGCAAACCAAACAAGTGCACCAACATCAAAAAACTTAATAGGTCTATAAGCTTCTTGTCCATCAATTATTGTAAATCCAGACTTTTTAAATTTATCAACTGCAATATTAAGGTATTGTTCTGGAAAGGGTAATTCTGGAACATTAGTAAGAAGTAATTCCACCAATTCTCTATCATTTTCTGCACCTACTTGCTCTGTAATAAATATTCCACCTGATTTTAAAACACGATAAATCTCCTTTGGATTAAAGTCTCCATGTCTGTTAATTACTATATCGAATTTATCATCTTCAAAGGGTAAAATATCACTTCCATCTGCTTCTCTAAAGTCTACACCTAATGGCAATAATGTCTCCTTGCAAAGTTGTACATTTGGGGTATATGCCTCTGTTGCACTTGTCCTTTTATTTGAATGCTTTAATGATAGAAGAAATTCACCACCACCAGTATCTATATCAAGTAAATAAGATTCTGGCTCTATATAATTTTTGACTATTTCTTTGTAATCCCATGGCAGATCATTTTCTTCTTCATATTTACCATGTATGTGTGAGAAATCCCATCCTCTTATATGTGCTACCTGTTCTTCTCTTAACCATTTTTCAACTAAATCTTTTTTATTCATTTTAACCACTCCTTTTCGTATTATTTTATTACGATTAGGTTCATTCACTGATTATGTATATTATTGGATACAGATTTTTCATAAAAACTAATGCCATTTTTTATATCTGGTTTTAAAACTAACTTACGGAACAACCAATTTCCTTTAATAATGTCTTCCCCATAAAAAGTTATTTCACTTTTTAGTGATTTAGGACTGATTTCTCCAGACCACCCAATGATTTCTGAAATATCTGTTGGAATCACACTTCCTTGTTTACTGTAAATTGCTGACATACCATTTAAAATGAAACCTGAATTATTCATCATCTTTCCTGTTGTACCAAGCATATAATCTAATTTTCCTTTGCTGTTAGCATATATAACTGGCACATCAAAGGCATTAAGATAAGCATTACAAAAATAATCAACAGTACGCTTTTCTTTATCTGCATGCTTTGGATTGCTTGGTGCTCCGTGTGGGAAAAGAATTAGGGAAATAACTTTATCCTTTATATTATCGTAAATATGTTTTCTACGTGAGTCATAACATATTCCAATAGCAACATTCCCAAAGGGGGCTGCTATTATATTAGGGAAATCACCTCTTTTGAAAATATATGATTCTCCTTCGCTTTTTCGGACAATTCCATATACCTTATTTTTATCTGCAATTAAATAAGAGTTGTAGTAGTCATTTCCCATTTTTTCTAGGTAGCCAGCAGCAATAAATGTATTATATTTCTCAGCCATTTCCATTGCCCATTGACTAGTATTAAGGCTGTCAACATCTGCATATTGCCAAATGTTATCATTCCCTATATAACTGCACAAAGCAAGTTCTGGAAGTACAATTAAATCAGGATTTATTGTTTTTTCAATTAGGGATTCAATATACTTTTTTCTTTCAGGGATACCTTTAATATCATTATTTAATTCTAATGCATAGATATTCATTTTTCTTATCCCCCTATTCAATAAATATGATATATTAAAATTTAAAAGTTCTTCATATTAATTATTATATTGTAAATTATACCATATATGGATGGAATATATTATAATAAATAAAGGCTCTGTTAGATTAAATTATTGATTTAGTATATTAAAGTAGGTTGCCTTTGTTATTAAGGCAACCTACTTTTAATAATTATTTATAATTTAATTAAAATTAATATCTTTATCAAGTACATATGTTTTTTTCTCGCCATTTTCAATAGAATGTTTCATATGACCATTATCATATCCTATTTCTTGTAAAACTAAAACTTTATATTCTCCAACTTTCTTTATCTCATATTTTAATATTGCATCACCACTATATATTTTATTTCCTATTAGACTAAAATCACTAATGCCATCTTTACCATCACTTCTAAATTCTTTTATAGTCCCTCCTGATATCTCCATGTAATCCTTTTGATTTAGTTGTTTAGATATATCAGATTCATATCTTATATCACTTCCCTTATATAAATACCATTTTCCATTTAATTTTGTAGGTGAAATAAAACTTAAGATAACAAACAATAGACAACAAACTAAGGCAATGATACCAATTTTTTTAACCTTCTTCATAAAAATCTCCCTTATAAAATATTGAATTATAAATTTAAATTGTTCATTCATTAATTATACCAAATTAATGTTACTTTTCAAATAATTGTAATTAGATTATATAAATTTAATTATCCTTTTCTTATATCCTTTAATTTTTGTGTCAACAAAAGGTATTACGCTATGAATAAGCATGTTTTTACTCTTTATTACTTCTTTATCATTGTTGAAAGTTTGTAACCATTTATACCAACTCATATAGTTTGATAAGAATTTAGTAGATACCCCTCTAAATCTATACATCCATATTTTAAGATTACTATGCAATGAATTTACATGATTTATATGGTATATATCATTTTTGTAATGACCCCTTGCTATCTTTTTATGATTTAATTTAAGGTCCTTAGCAAACTGTATATATGACTTGTGACTATCTGTGCAAATAATAGAATTAGTGTCTATGCGACCTCCATAAAGTATTTCAAGAGCATTATAAGTAACCCTTCCTTTACATAAGGGTTCTAAAATTATATTTCCATTTCTGTCAATGGCGGTTGATATACAAACTTGTTCATTACTTATACCACGTTTTTTAACTTCTCCACCTCTTTTTCGAGAAGGTCTTGGCATTTTAAATCCACTTTTCTTATGATTTCCTTTAAATGATTCGGCAACGAATGTTTCGTCCATTTCTACTATACCGTCCACATCACCAACACCCATAAATACTCTTATACAATCAAGAACTTTATGCCTCATATAGAATGAAGTTTTAACACACACACCTACATTTTCAGCGTTCTTTCTTATAGAAAGTCCTATAACCATTCCCTTAACATACTCAATCCATGTTTCTAAAGGTAATTTGGTCCAAGATAATGCAGATTTAGTTAAGTCATTAAATGACTTATTGCAAAAGCGACATATATAACGTTGTTTACCTTTTAATTTACCATTCTTTACTACAGAAGTAGATTCACAATGAGGACAGCATTGACCTTTTCTAAATCTTGATTCTCTGAATTCTTTATTAAGGCTTCCAGTAGAAGAACCAAGTGTAAGCATTTCTCCTATATAGTTAAATAATTCCCTTAGTTGATATTCATTAAGTGAAGTTATATCTGACTTTATATTTGAAATAGTTGCCATAAATTTTACCTCCATAGTATTAATATTTATATTATATCACCATTTAGGACTTATATACATATATCAACATTATTCTCTAACAGAGCCTAAATAAAAAGAACATTATGGTTTTGTAAGTAATTATAAATGGAAATACCATAAGAAATAACAAAATATTGATTTGATATAGGTAGTATTTAAATTTTAAGGGAGGTATTTAATAATGAAGTATATGGGAGATTATCAATGGTGGAATAATAAGTTTAAAGAAAGAGAATTAAATCTTATGAAACATGAAGAATCTTTAGAAGAAGATATTAATTATTTTCCTAGAGAAGGGAAAATATTAGATATTGCTTGTGGTGATGGAAGAAACTCCATTTATTTAGCAAGATTAGGATATGATGTACATGCTATTGATTTTAGTGAGGAAGCATTAAAAAGATTAAATTATTTTTCTAAAAAAGAAAAGCTAAATATTGATACTCAATTAGTAGATTTATCCACAAATAATTTTTTTGTGTATTTAGATAAATATGATGCAATTATAATTAATCATTACAGATTAAGGCCAGAATTATATAGTATATTAATGAATTATATAAATAAAGGTGGCGTTTTGTGGGTTAATGGATTTAAAGAAATTCCAAGTGATAATCCTAATATTACTGAATCAGATATATTAAGAGAAGATGACTTTATATCCATGGAGAATTATACCTTAGAGAATAAGAATATATATAGAATAGGTGAGAGAACATTTATTAGATGTATTTGGAGAAAATAAGATATATAAGGAGATAGACATGGAATGAAAAAAATTCATCTATTGGAGGGGAAATGATATATGGATAATTATTTAGGAAAATTAGTGAAAGTTAAAGTTGATAGACCTTTGGGATCTAAACATCCTAAACATAAATTTATATATTCTTTGAATTATGGTTTTATTCCAAATACCATATCAGGAGATGGAGAAGAGATTGATGTTTACATTATTGGAGAATTTGAACCTTTAGAAATATACGAAGGATACGTAATAGCTATAATAAAAAGAGTAAATGATATAGAAGACAAATTAGTGGTTTGCAAAGAGTTAAGTAAGTATAACAAAGAACAAATAGAAGCCTTAGTAGAGTTTTAGGAAAGGTTTTTTAAGTATACTATAACCATTTATTAAGTACTTAAGAATCTTAGTATAAAAAATGAGAGGATTACTAATGAAAGATATAGAAAGATTAAAAGATGTGGACTATATTGGTGTTTTTTAACCATAATCATCTATAACATATTCATGTCCTAAAAGCTTTGAAAGAGCAAAATATTTATGGAGAAGGAATATTCAACTTATATTGTAAAATATCCATATTCATATTTGTACTTTGTAATAATGATATTAGTTGCTAGTAGAATTAAATTATTAATTCCCAAAAAAGAGGAAAGCTTATTGGAAAAAATAAAGAGTAATAAGTTTATTCTTTTTATAATAATTTTAATTATTTATATAATATTTACTAGTGTAGTAGTGGTTACAGAAGAGGGTATTTATGATTATAGTTTTTATAACTTAAAAAGTAAGAAGTATAATTTTAGTGATGTAGAGTATGTAGATACTGGATTTGTGGAGAAGGGAAAGAATAAAGGAGTCTAGTGAAAAAAGTTTAAATTACGTACAAATGGACAAACTATATGTAAATAAATTGCTAAAGGTTATAAGAAATAAGTATAATTTAAAGTTAAAAGATATAATATTTCAATATTGCTTAGTGGTATCATCACTGAGCTTTTTTGTTTATTGATTAAATATAATATAGATTTCTTTACATAAAATAAGTATAAATAATAATTTTAAACAATATAAATAAATGAACGAGAGTTTCTATTTCAAAATAAATCTTTATTAAAAGAAATAAACTTTCATAAGATGGTGAAAAAGTTATTAATGAAAATATACATAAAATTATTTTTTAGGGGGAAATAATATGTTGAATTTTACTGAGTTGTTAGACAAGAGGTTATCTACACCTATGGCAAAACTAGCAGAACAAAGGCATTTACGTGCAATACGTGATGGTATTATAGCTACATTACCATTAATTATTGTTGGATCATTTTTCTTAATACTTGCAAATCCACCATTACCAGAAAGCTGGGAACTTTACAAGTTTTTAAAAATTAATGCTGCAACTATAGTATTACCATTTAGAATGACAATGTATATTATGACTCTTTATGCTTGCTGGGGTATGGGATACAGTTTAGCTAAATCCTATAAACTAGATGGAGTTACTGGAGGTACATTATCTGCAGCAGCATTCTTATTAACTCTTGTTCCAAAGAGTACAGCAGCATTAGCACCTGAACTTATGGAAATAATTAATGGAAATGCAGATTTATTAAAATGGTATCAAGGTGTGCCTCAAGGATTTCAAATGCCTATGGCAAACATGGGTGGAGGCGGAATGTTCGTCGGAATTATAGTATCAATATTAGCAGTTGAAATATTTAGATTTACTAATAAGAGTGGATTTAAGATTTCAATGCCTGAACAAGTTCCAGCATCAGTAGCAAGAAGCTTTGAAGCGTTAACACCAGCTACAATTATAGTTTTATTAATTGGATCAATAACTTATTATTTACATTTTGATTGGCATGGAATTATGCTAAAGATAGCAAGTCCTTTAGTATCAGCTAGTGATACATTATTAAGTGTGTGGTTACTATCCTTTTTAAATAATTTCTTTTGGTGTTTTGGAATTCATGGAGCATCTATAGTTGGATCAGTTGCAAGACCAGTATGGTTAATGTTATTAGATAAAAATCAAGTTGCTGCAACAGCTGGAGAAGCTTTACCAACAATAGCAGCAGAACCTTTCTTTCAATGGTTTGTTTATATTGGAGGTTCAGGATTAGGATTAGTCTTAGTGCTATTATTATTTTCTAAATCTACTTATGCAAAGCAATTATCAAGAACAGCACTTATACCAAGTATATTTAATATTAATGAACCAATTGTATTTGGAGCACCACTTGTATTAAACCCAACTTTAATAATTCCATTCTTAATAACTCCATTAGTAAATGCAGCAGTAGCATGGATTGCTACATCTTTAGAACTAGTTTCTAGAGTCCAAATACTTGCACCATGGACATTGCCAGGACCAATTGGAGCATATCTAGCTACTGGTGGTGATTGGAGAGCAATAGTATTAAGTATAATTTGTATACTAATATCAATGTTAATTTATTATCCTTTTATGAAAATGTATGATAATAAACTATTTAAAGAAGAAAAATTAGAAGGTGAAGTCAATAATATATAAAATAATAAAAAAATGGTTGTATTAATTAGGTGCAGTCATTTTTAAAATATTAATATAGTCAATTAAAAGACTTATAAAAAAAGCAAAGACAAAAGAAAAAGAAGGCTTTTAATATTACTTTATCTAATAATATATTACAAAAGTAGCTAGTAAAAATTAATTAAATTTTACTAGCTATAATTATATAAAAATTCATATATTAGTAATGCTAAATTAGAATATCCTTTATCATCTGACTATTCCATGTAGTCGTAGTCTACAGTAATAATACAGTTATATTGTGGATGCTCATTTTTTATAGCATCTTTAATATCTTTCACCATGTCTTCTTTTTCCCTTTTATGTCCTGATAATGAAGGGGATACAACTATATCGAATATAAGATTTTTAGCATCTCCTTCTCCAACTATTCTAAAGTCGTGCATAGACTTAATTTCAGGATACCTTCTAAGGACTTTTTCAACATAGTCCCAAGTTTCCTTAATTTCATCAGTAATAACGCAAATAGGATCCATGTGGATTACTAAATGTATGTTTAAATCTTTTGATACTTCTCTTTCTACCCTATCGATAACATTATGAATTTCCATTATATCTTTATCAGATGGTATTTCAGCATGTAGTGAAGCAATAATTCTTCCAGGTCCGTAATTGTGAATTATAAGATCATGAACACCAGAAATAAGTGGATAAGTTAATACCTTTTCACATATTGCATTTACAAGTTCAGGATCAGGTGCTTCTCCAAGTAATGGATTTAATGTCTCCTTAACTAAGCCAAAGCCAGCATATAATATTGCTAGTGCTACGAACACTCCAATATATCCATCTAATGGGAAGGATGTAAACTTTGCAAGTAAGAAAGAAATTACAACAGTACTTGAAGTAAATACATCTCCTAAGGCATCTGTAGCTGCTGCTTTTAATGCTGATGAATTAATTTTATTACCTACAAATTTATTAAAGGTTGATAACCAAACTTTAAATCCAATAGAAAGTAATAAAAGTATAAAAGGTACAAATTCAAAAGTTATTGTTGTAGGATTTAAAATTCTTTCAACAGAGGATTTAATAAATTGAACTCCTACAAGCATTACTAAAAATGCAACTATAAGTGCAGATAAATATTCTATTCTTCCGTGACCAAAGGGATGCTCAGCATCAGCAGGTTTGCTTGCCATTTTAAATCCAATTATAGTAATTACAGAAGAACCAGCATCTGATAAGTTATTAAAAGCATCAGCAGAAATTGCTATGGATCCAACTAACATCCCTACAAAAAATTTAATCAAAAATAAAATAAAATTAATTACTATTCCAACTATGCCACCTAAAGTCCCATAAGCATTACGAACTTTAGGATTTTTTATATCTTCATTATTTTTAATAAATCTATTAACTAAAAACTTAGAAAGCATACCATCACTCCTGTCTATAGAAAATATTTATTGAATTAATTACATAAGTTATATTATTTTATCTAATAATTATTTATATAATGTATCTAAATTTTTTAGTACTTTAATTCTTCATATATATTGTTCCAAAGCATTATAAATTTATTATATACCAAAGAATAGTAATTTCAATTATAAAAAGATTACCCTATTAATAATTTTAAGTGATACCCTAAATCTTTGATTTAGTTTGGTAGAACTTACACCTTCGAATGAATATGAGAAGGTGTTTCATTTATAAATTTCTTCATTCAGTATTAAAGGGGATAAATATAATATGAAGGCCACTTGGAGTTTACTAGGTCACAGCTAGCATTATATTTTTTTTATTTATTTATATGATATAATAAGAATAAAATACTTTAGGAGGATACAAATGGAAAAGAATTTAGCATTAGATTTAATTGACTTTTTATATAAAAGTCCAACAGCTCATCACTCTGTAAAAACAATTAAAGAGAGATTAGACTTAAATGGATTTAATGAAGTAAAAGAAAGTGATAAGTGGAACTTACAAAATGATGGTAAGTATTATGTTATAAAAAATGATTCAGCTCTTATTGCCTTTACTATTGGAAATGGAGATGTTGAAGAAGATGGCTTCAAATTAATTGGGGCTCATACAGATTCACCAGGATTTAGAATTAAAGCAAATCCAGAAATGGTTTCAGAAGGAACTTATTTAAAATTAAATACTGAAGTTTATGGAGGACCAATTCTTTATACTTGGTTTGATAGACCATTAGGTATTGCAGGTAAGGTTACTTTAAAAGGAAGCTCCCCATTAAAGCCAGAAGTTAAGCTTGTAAATATAAATAAGCCATTATTAATAATACCAAGCCTTGCTATTCATATGAATAGAAACGTAAATGAAGGACTTAATATTAATAAACAAAAGGATACATTACCTTTATTAAGCCTTATAAATGATAAGTTTGAAAAGGATGGGTACTTAGTTAAGATTTTAGCAGAAGAATTAAATGCATCTTCTTCAGATATACTTGGTTTTGATTTAGGCCTTTATGAAATTGAAAAGGGAGCAGTTATAGGCTTAAATGAAGAATTTATTTCAGCTGGAAGACTAGACGATATGTGGATGGTTTATGCAGGTATTCAAGGATTAATAGAAAGTAAACCAAATAAATCAACTAAGGTAATGGTATGTATGGATAATGAAGAAATAGGAAGTTTAACTCCTCAAGGAGCAAATTCAGCTTTATTATTAAATATACTAGAAAGAATAACTTTAGCTTTAGGAAAAGATAGAGAGGGACTTCATAGAGCACTAGCAAATTCATTAATGATTTCTGCAGATTTAGCTCATGCCGTTCATCCAAATGTTGAAGAAAAGCACGATCCAACTAATAGACCAGTATTAGGAAAGGGGCCAGTATTAAAAACAGCAGCATCTGGTAGTTATAGTACAGATAGCTATAATGCAGCTATATTTGAAGGCCTTTGTAATTCAGCAGAAGTTCCATATCAAAAGTTCTTTAATAGATCTGATGTAAGAGGTGGTACTACTATAGGACCAATAACATCATCATTACTAACTATTCCAGTTATGGATATGGGAGCTCCATTACTATCAATGCATTCAATTAGAGAGCTTGCAGCTGTTAAGGATAATGAATACACTATAAAGTTATTTACTCAATTCTATAATGCATAAATTTGAAATATAATTTCAGAGTATATTATAGGTATATAATACTTTAAATAATTGATTACTTAAGGAAGTTTAGAAAAATAAAGACTAAACTTCCTTTTTTATTATATAAAATAACTTAGCACTAAATAACATTACAGAATTTTAAGGAAGTATTGAAATATAATTCAAAATATTGATTTTATTATTGAAATGTTATTTCAAATATGATAAAATTATGATGTAAAAGTTTTGTAGAATATAAGCTAAAGTGTTCGGAGGTATTTATATGAAAAAAATAGATTTAGAGAAGCTAACAACAGAAAGTAGAAATGAAAATTCACTAAACATAGATAAAGTTTCAACTTTAGAAATGGTTAAGATAATAAATTCTGAAGATAAAAAAGTTGCGCTAGCAGTTGAAGCAGAATTGCCAAAGATTGCAGAAGCAATAGATGGTATTGTAGAAAGAATTCATAAGGGCGGAAGACTTATTTATATAGGAGCTGGTACTTCAGGAAGACTAGGAATATTAGATGCATCAGAATGTCCACCAACTTATGGGGTTTCAGAAGAATTAGTTCAAGGAATAATTGCTGGAGGAAAAGAAGCAATATTTAGAGCAAAAGAAGGAGCAGAAGATTCAAAAGAACTAGCAGTAGAAGATTTGAAAAATATATCTTTAAGTGAAAATGATACTGTAGTTGGATTAGCAGCATCAGGAAGAACACCATATGTAATTGGAGGCTTAGAATTCGCAAATAAAATAGGTGCATTAACATTATCAGTAACTTGTAATGCAAATTCAGAAGTTGCAAAGTCAGCTAAGATTTCAATAGCCCCTGTAGTTGGAGCAGAAGTTGTAACTGGATCAACAAGATTAAAATCTGGTACAGCACAAAAGCTAGTTTTAAATATGCTATCAACAGGAACTATGATAAAACTTGGTAAAGTTTATGGAAACTTAATGGTTGATGTAAGAGCAACTAATGAGAAGCTAGTTGAAAGAGCAAAAAAAATAGTTTGTGAAGCAACAGGAGTAGAAAGAGAAGAAGCAGAAAATATATTAAAAGACACTGATTTTGATGTTAAACTTTCAATATTTATGATTCTTTCAAATTTAAATAAAGATGAAGCAAAGAAAGTTTTAGATGAAAATAAAGGATATATTGCACAAGCATTGAAAAGCATTAAATAGAAATTAAATAAAGATATATAATAATAGGAGCTGTTGCAATGGCTCCTTTTCTTAAAACTATGTTATATACTAGGCGTAACTAAATTATATATTTAGGCGTAACTTTTAATATAAATTATAGGTATTTTAAATAACCCTTAATTTACTCAAATATATAAATTATTGTAGAGAAGGGATGAAACTTAAAATGAATAAAAATAAAGAAAAAGCATCTGAGATTATTGCTGAAATTATGTGGTCAGAAGTAATGGAATTACATTGGAATTATAGAGTTTATATTCCTAAAGAATATGGAGAAAATTTAGATAAGAATTATCCTACACTTTATGTTTTACATGGATGGGGAGGAAATCTTACTAATACAAGTGATGAAACTAGAATAGATTCAAAGTCAGTATTAGATAATTTAATAGATAATAAAGAAATTAAGCCAATGATAGTTGTATTTGTTGATGGATTTAATAGCTTTTATGTAGATGGACCAACATTTAAGATGAAGAGTGCAATAGTTAAGGATTTAATTCCATTTATTGATTCCAAATATAGGACACTTTCTAATAAGAGTAGTAGAGCTATAGCTGGAATTTCTATGGGAGGATATGGAGCTTTAAATATAGCTTTAAGCAATTCAGAAATTTTTGCTTCAGTTGGGTTAATGTCACCAGCTATTTGGGATAAGCCAGATGATAATCCTATATATAGGACTCCATTATTGAAAATATACTATGATAATTTCTACAAAAGTTTAATAGAAGAAGTAAGTGATAGGGATATAGAGATTTTTGCTTATCATGGGGAAGATGATGAAGTAATATCTTATAAAAATGTAGATAATTTTATTTCTTTTGCTAAGGATAAAGGCTTTAAGGTTCAATATGAGCTTAAAGAAGTAGGACCGCATAATTGGGAAACTTGGAGAGAAATGTACCCAAAGGTCTTGAAAGATATTAGCAATAGTTTTAATAGATAGATTTAGGAGATGATTATATGAGTTTTGGATTTTCTGTATATTTTGGATTAGATAATAGTAAAGAAGAAAATATAAATCTATTAAAGGATGCTCATAACTTAGGCTTTACTAGAATATTTACTTCATTACATATACCAGAGGCAAATTATGAAGTTTTAAAAGTAGAAGTTAAGGAATTCTTTGAATTAGCAAAAGAATATGATATGGATATAATTAGTGATATATCTCCTAATACTTTTAAGTTTTTAGATTTAGATGATATGGATTTAAAGGGATTAAGAGATATGGGAGTCAAGACTATAAGAATTGATTTTGGTTATGGAGAAAAAGATATTGCAACTATGACTAAAAATCAATATGGAATTAAAATTCAATTAAATGCATCTACTGTTACGGAAGCTTTTTTTGAAAAACTTGATAAATATAATCCTAATTATGAAAATGTAGATGCTCTTCATAATTTTTATCCAAGAGTAGGAACAGGAATTTCTGAAGAGTGTATGATTAAGAAAAATAAGTTGTTAAAAGAAAGAGGAATTAAACCTTGTGCTTTTGTACAATCAAATAATAGAAAAAGAAGTCCACTAAAGGATGGCCTTCCAACCTTAGAGGATCATAGAAATAAAGAAGTTAGGGAGGCAGCTAATCACTTATTTGCACTAGGAAATACATCTGTATTTATAGGTGATTCATTGCCAAGTCTAGAAGAACTTAAGGATCTATCATCTTTAACACCTGATGTTATTGAATTAGATATAAAAGTTAATACTAAAGATAAAGTTATTCTTAGATTATTAAAGGAAGTATATTCAGCAAGAACTGATGAAGCTAGAGATGCCATTAGAGCAAGTGAAAGTAGACTTAGGCTAATGGGAGATATTATTGAACCGTATAATACAGTTGATAAAAAATATGGAGACATAACCATAGATAATAAGGACTACCATAGATATATGGGAGAACTTCAAATATTAATAGCTGATGAGAAAAAAGATGATAGAACTAATATAATAGGATTTGTTTTACAAAAAGATATATATTTATTAAAATATATACAAGGTGGTAAAAAATTTCACTTTAATATTAATAAATAAAAGAATAGTAGGGTGTGAAAATGAACGTATTGCAATATATTAAACAAAATTTTGATAGTTTTACTGATAGGGAAAAGTCAATAGCAGAATATTTACTAAGTAATAAGAAAAGTATTATTAGTATGTCAGCAAAAGAAATTGGAGATATTACAAATACATCTGCACCAACTGTAGTTAGATTTTCTAAAAAGATAGGCTTTGATTCATTAAATGAAATGAAGTTACAGTTATCCGTTAATTTGCAAAGTGAGGATGATTTAGATTTTGAATATCTTCATAGTGATTTATCTACAAAGAATATAATTAGAGGGGTAAAAAGCTCTATAGATTCTATAATGAATCAAACTGTTGGAATTTTAAAGGAAGAAGAATTAGAAAAGGCTATAGAATTACTTAATAAAGCAAAGAATGTTTATATCTTTAGCGTTGGTAGTTCTAGTTTAGTTGGAATGGACTTTTACTATAAATTAAGCAGAATTAATATAAGATGCATAGCCCATAGTGATACTCATCTTCAAATGACAGCATCTGCACTTATGGAAAAAGGAGATGTGGCTATTGCAATATCATATTCAGGGGAAACTAAAGAAGTTCTTAAGTGTGCTTTTAATGCTAAGAAGGAAGGAATACCTGTTATATCAATTACAAGAGCAAGCATAAGCAATACATTAGCAGATATGTCTGATATAGTTTTAAGGGTTCCTTTTGTAGAAAAATCCTTAAGAGAAGGAGCAATGAGTTCAAGAATTTCACAACTAGCAGTTATTGATATGTTATTCTTAGGAATGGCTAGAAATAATTTGAAGGACATAGAAGAAAAATTAAGAGTAACTAGAAGTGCTGTAGAAGAATTTAAAGTTAAATAATAGAAAATGGAAAAATGAAAAAATTAAGGGAAAACTGGGGGATAAAACTTCTTGGGGAGTTTATGAATTTTTATTTTGAGGTGTTTAGGCACCTCATTTTTTGTTTTCAATTATTATATTTTTATTATTGTTAAAAGTAATTGAATTTAAAGCCATTAAGTCCCATATGATTAATATTATATTTTTTTGTGAATAATAGTTTTATCTAATCTAATAAAACTTAGCAGAAAGGGGACTTATTTGTGAAGGATGAAAGAGTAAGAAATGTAAGAAAAACTGTACTAATGGAATTAAATGATGCCTTTAAAGGAATTCTTCATAATTACAAATATTTAAATAAGTTAGTAAAGCAGGGGGAAGAGGTTATTCCTTCAGCAGACTGGCTTCTAGATAATATTTATTTAATTGAAAAGGAATATAAGACCATAAAGCATAACTTGCCCTATAGTTATTTTGATAATTTACCTAATATAGAAATTGAAGATTATAGTTATCCAAGAATTTATTCTTTAGCAAAGGATTATATTGAAATAAATAATAATGTTGTAAATGAAGAAGAATCTGTACGATTTATTAATAATCAAGAAGAGGATTTTACTATTGGAGAGTTATGGGCATTTCCATTAATGTTAAGAATAGCTTTAATTATTAATCTTGCTTTAATAGTAAATGATATGGTAGTCCTTCAGAAACAAAGGCTTGGAGCTAAAGAACTAGCTAATTTAGTTATAGATAATTATGAAAAAAATAATTTAGAGGGGATATTGAAAAAACTAGAAGAGAAATATCCCTTAATTAACATCTATGAAAATAATGAAGATGAAATTGAAAGTAATTATTTCGGAGATTCAGAAACCTTACATGATGGTTTGTTTTCACCCGAATTTATAGATAAATTTTTTACTATTTTAAGAGATAATTCTATAGATGATGAAAGAATATATAAATTTGCCTTAAGAAGATTAAAGGGAAATAAAAATAGTAGCTTTGATAAAGAGATAATAAAAGAGCATATAAAAGAAGGAAGCATAGCAACTTCAATAGGAAGTAATATAAATTCTTTAAGAATAATGGATTCGGTTAATTGGAAAAGATTCTTTAATAAAACTTCAAGGGCAGAAAATTTATTAATGGAAGATCCAGCTAAAATTTATAGTGAAATGGATTTTGAAACTAAGGATTATTATAGACATAGTGTTGAAGAAATATCTAGAAAAACTAATATAAATGAAGTGGATTTAATAAAAACAGCTTTAGAGCTTAGTAGCTTACACTTAGATAATAAAGATATTTTCAAAAAACATATTGGATATTATATAGTAGATGATGGATTAAAAGAGCTTTTAAAAAGATTTAATATTAATAAAAATATAAATAAAAAGTTATCACAAGGTGCCTACATATTATCTATATTATTTGGGACTATAGCAGTAGATTTACTAATTCTACTATTTAATTATTTTATTCCTTTAAGATTTAGTCTTTGGCAATATGTTTGTGCTTTTATATTAATGCTAATTCCATCAAGTGAAGTAGTTATTGCTTTATATAATTGGTTTATAGCTAAAGTTACAAAGATTAGTTTTATTCCTAAGATGGATTATTCTAATGGAGTACCTAATACTGAAAAAACCATAGTAGTTATTCCAGCTATTTTAAATAATAGTAGAGATATAATAAATTTGATGAAAAAATTAGAAGTTTATTATTTAGGGAATAGAGATGATAATATCTTCTTTGCATTACTTGGAGATTTATCTGATAGTGAAAATGAGATAGAAGAAGAAGACAAAGTTATTAATGAAGAAGGAATAAGGCTCGCAAATGAATTAAATAATAAATACTCAGCAGATAAAAATAGATTTTTCTTTTTAAATAGAAAGAGACAATTTAATAAATCAGAAGATATATACATGGGCTATGAAAGAAAAAGAGGAAAACTGATGGAGTTTATGGCCCTAATTAAAGGAGATAAAAATACTAGTTACAATATAATAAGTAGTGATATAAGTAACTTAATAGATTCAAAATACATAATTACCTTAGATAGTGATACCTTCTTGCCTATAGCTAGTGCAAAAAAGTTAATTTCTGCTATGAGCCATATTTTAAATAAGCCCTATGTTAAAGATGGTAAAGTATTAAGAGGTTACAGCATATTGCAACCAAAGATAAGTGTTAGTTTAGAAGATAAACATAAAACTTATTTTTCAAAGATATTTGCTGGTGATGCGGGTGTAGATGCATACTCTGTAGCTGCATCAGATACATATCAAGATTTATTCAATGAGGGAATATTTACAGGAAAAGGGATAATAGAAGTTAATAGTTTTTATAATATTTTAAAGGATGAAATCAAAGAAAATAAAGTTTTATCCCATGATTTAATTGAAGGATTATTAACAAGATGCGGATTAGTTACTAATATTGAATTAATAGATGGATATCCATCAAGCTATATGTCTAGTGCATTAAGATTACATAGATGGGTTAGAGGAGACTGGCAGCTGTCTAGTTTTTTATTTTCTAATAAATTATCACCAATATCTAAGTGGAAGGTATTTGATAACTTAAGAAGAAGTTTGCTTGCACCTAGTCTTTTAATTGGTTTTCTTGCAACATTAACTATTTTAAGTAATGCAATACAGATATCAGTATTATTATTTTTAGCAATTATAATACCATTAGTATTTACAGTTACAGATTTTGTAGTAACGCCAAAAAGAAAATTAATGGGTAGTTTTAAAAGTTTAAGACAAATTATATTAATAATAAGCTTTATACCATATCAAGCTTATTTAATGTTAGATGCAATTTTTAGAAGTTTATATAGGATGACTATATCTAAGAACAATCTACTTCAATGGAAAACAGCAGAAAGTGTAGAAACATCAGTTGAAAGTACTTATTCATGGTATTACAAGAAAATGTGGATAAGTGTAATGATGTCTGCATTAATATTAATTTTAAGTCTTTTCAATTCTTATAAAATAGTAGTGATTACAATACCTATTGCTATACTATGGGCTTTATCACCCTTTATAGCTTGTAAAATATCAAAGAGAGAAATAATAGTTAAAGATAGGTTAGAAACTGAGGATGAAGGTTTCTTAAGAGAATTATCAAGGAGAATTTGGGCATATTACGAAGACTTCGTTAATGAAGAAAATAATTACCTAGCACCTGATAATTATCAAGAAAAGCCTTATAAGGGAGTTGCTTATAGAACCTCTCCAACTAATATTGGAATGGGATTAATAAGCAATATAGTTGCTTATGACTTAGGATATTTATCTATTGGTGAAGTAATATATAGACTTGAACTTATTATAGATGGAATGAGAGGGTTAGAAAAATTTAATGGTCATTACTTAAATTGGTACGATACAAAAACAAAGTTATCCCTATGGCCAAGATATGTATCCACAGTTGATAGTGGAAATCTTTTAGGTTACCTGTGGATAATTAAGGAAGAAATTAAGGATTTTAGAAATAAATCAATAATTAGAGAAAGAGAAATTTTAGCTTTAAAGGATACCTATGAATTAATACGAAAAGATGATAAGGAAGAGTTTTATGATGGACTTCCAGATGATATAGATTTAATGGAATATAAAAATATATTTATGGAGGAATTAACTAAAGTTAAAGCAAAATTAGAAAATTTTAATAATGATTCAGAGGAAAATAAAGACAAAGAAAAATATTGGCTAAAAAAATTAGAAAAGCAAATAGAAGCTAAAATAGATTTTTATGATTTTATTTTTGAAGGAATAGAAAAAATAGTTATAGAATCTATAAAGAACTATAAGGTTCCAACCTTCCTTGAAATAATAGATATATTAGAAGATATTAAGGAAGCTTCAGGTGATGAATTTAAGGAGATATTAGATAAAAAAATAATTAAGTTAAAAGAATTTGATGAAAGGTTATTAGTTTTAGCTTCAGAAATTGAAAGTATTATGAAGGATATGAAGTTTGATTTTTTATATAACGAGGATAGGGGATTATTTTCTATTGGATACAATGTAGAGGAAAACTCCTTAGGAAATTCTTATTATGATTTAATGGCTTCAGAATCAAGAATAACTTCTTTCTTAACAATAGCAAAGGGAGAAATTCCAAAGGAACATTGGTATAACTTAAATAGAAATATGAGTAAGGCATTTGGATTTAAAACTCTTGCATCCTGGAGTGGTACTATGTTTGAGTACTTTATGCCATATCAAATTATGAAGTCATTTGATAATACTATTTGGTCATTAACCTATTCTTCAGTTGTAAAGGCTCAAAGGGCTTATGGAGATAAAAAAGATCTGCCATGGGGAATATCAGAATCAGCTTATTATGTATTCGATATTAATCAAATATATCAATATAAGGCTTTTGGAGTGCCAGGAATTGGGCTAAAGAGAGGATTAGATGATGAAGTAGTAGTTTCTCCATATTCATCTATTATGACTTTGCCACTGGATACAAAAGCTTCATTAGATAATTTGAAAAATTTATATGATATAAATGCATATGGGAGATATGGATTTATTGAAGCAATAGATTATAGTGAAGGAAAGGATAATTCTAAGGAAGTAAGATGTTATATGGTTCATCATCTTGGAATGTCTCTTTTGGCTTTAGATAATGTAATAAATAATAATATATTAAAAGAAAGATTTCATAATATACCAGAAATTAAATCTGCAGAAATATTATTAAAGGAAAAAGTTCCAGAGTATATAGTATTTGATAGAGATATAGATGTAAGTACTGTTAATAAAAAGTTAGTGGAGAGAGAAGAATTTATACCAAGGGTATTTAAAGGAAGCAAAAGAGAAAACCCAGAGGTTTTATTACTTTCAAATGGAATTTATTCTACTATGATTTCAGATAGTGGTAGTGGATATTCTAAAAAGAATGATATGACAGTTTACAGGTGGAAGGGGGATAGTACCTCTGATTCAAGTGGAATGTTCTTCTATATAAAGAATTTAAATTCTAATGATTATTGGAGTGCTACCTATGAGCCTTGTAAAGAAGAAAAAGATGATTATTTAGTTGAGTTTACCTTAGATAAGGCAAAGTTTGAAAGTCATTATGGGAACATAAGTACAAAATATGAAGTTATGTTATCAAGTGAGGATAACTTAGAGTTTAGGAAAATAACATTAAAAAATAATGGAGAAAAGCAAAGAACTCTAGAGATAACTAGTTATTTAGAAGTAACACTTCAATCCTTTGAAGGAGATGCTGTTCATCCAAGTTTCTCTAATTTATTTATAAGTACAGAATATGATGAAGAAGCTAAAGTCCTAATTGGCAATAGAAGACCAAGAGCAGAAGGAGCAATTACTCATTATATTTTTCATAATTTAGTTGGTAATAAGGAACTTGAAGGAGATATAACTTATGAAACTTCAAGGTTAAACTTTATCGGAAGAAATAGAGATTTAAAATCCCCAGAGGTTATGGATAATGATGCACCACTACAAAATACTGTTGGAACTGTATTAGATCCAATTATGAGTATTAGATGTAGAATAACATTAAAACCAGGTGAAGAAGGAAGTATATATTATATTACAGGTGTAGGAGAATCAAGGGAAGAAGTTTTAAGTTTAGTAAATAAGTATAAGGATATTCCTATTATTGAAAAATCTTTAGATGCCTATAATTATTCTAATGTTTTAGAACTTAAGCATATAGGTATTAGATCTGCTCAAGCCAATATTTATCAAAGTATAGCTTCTTATTTACTTTATTTACATAGTGGAAGGAAAAATAGAGAAGAGTATATTAAAAATATAAATATGAATCAAGAAAATTTATGGGCATATGGAATATCAGGAGATTTGCCTATAATTTTATTAATTATTTATGGTGAAGAGGATATTGATTTATTAAGGCAAACAATTAATATGCATTACTATTTTAGAAATAAAGGTATTAAATGTGACTTAATAATTTACAATGAAGAAGAAGTTTCCTATGAAGAACCACTTCAAAAGAATATTATATCAACAATTAACAATTCCTTAGAAAGAGAATATATAAATAAACCAGGTGGAATATTTATTCACAATAAATCTACTATGGGAGAAGAAATAAGAGACTTTTTAATAGGAATTTCTAAGATATATATTGATTCAGAAAAGGGTAATTTATCAAAGCAATTAATTGAAGCTGTTAATTATGATTATGATAAATATAAGAATAGTGAAGTATTGGCACCTATAAATAGAATAAAAGTTAATATTAATGAAGGAGACTATATTAAGACCTTTGATAACAAGGAGGATTCTAAGGAGCTAAATAATGATTATGCATTAAAGGAAGCTTTAGAGATTAAAGAATTTAAAAAAATAATTGATATAGATAATTGTGAAACTAATTTTGATTTTAAGGATTATAAATTAAATAGTAATAAGGGTTTAGATGAAGGATCAGATTTAGATTTCTTTAATGGATATGGTGGCTTTGATAAGAAAGATAAGAGTTATGTTATAAAGCTTAAAGATTATTCAAACACTCCAGCACCATGGATAAATGTAATTTCTAATAAGGATTTTGGATTCCATATTTCTGAAGTAGGATCTACTTATACTTGGTGTGGAAATAGTAGAGAAAATAAAATAACTCCTTGGAGTAATGATTGGGTAACTGATAAAACAGGGGAAGCTTTATATATTAGGGATAATTCAAGTGGGGCTTATTTCACAATTACTCCTATGCCAATTAGAGATGGTGGAGAATATATTATAAAGCATAGTTTTGGGTACTCCACATTTAAACATACAGCCTATAATATTAAAGGTGAGCTTCAGGTATTTGCTCCAAATAATGAAAAATTAAAAATATGTAAGGTAAAGCTTAAGAATTTATCAAGTAGTGATAGAAATTTATCTTTATTTTACTATGCTCAATTAGTACTTGGGGTATATAACTATGGGAGTGCTAAATATATAAGCACCAACCAAAATGATAATTATATTTATGGTGTTAATCCATATTCTAAATATTTTGGGAAGCTAAAAGCTTATTTATCTATACAAGGTGATGAAAATCAATTCTTCACTGGTGATAGAAAAAGCTTTATTGGAATAGGTGAGGATTTAACTAATCCAAGGGCTTTAAGTGAAACTAACTTAAATAATTTATGGGGAAGCATATATGATCCATGTTTAGCTTCGCAATTAAATATTTATTTAGAAGCTGGAGAAGAAAAGGAAGTAGTTATATTATTAGGTCAGGAAGAAGAGGAAGCCTTAATAGAAGAAAAAATAAATAAATATAAGGTTATAGAAAATGTGTATACTGCTTTAGATGAAGTAAAAGAATATTGGTCAAATTTCCTAGGAAATATACAAGTTAAGACACCAGATCCTTCAATGGATTATCTTTTAAATGGCTGGTTAATGTATCAAACCTTAAGTTGTCGATATTTATCTAGAACTGCTTTTTATCAAAGTGGTGGAGCTTATGGCTTTAGAGATCAACTTCAAGATTCTATGGCTATAGGTATTTTAAATCCATCTATAACTAGAGAACAAATATTAAGAAGTGCTTCAAGGCAATATTTAGAAGGGGATGTTCAACATTGGTGGCATCCTGTAATTAACTCTGGAATAAGAACTAGATTTTCAGATGATTTATTATGGTTACCATATGTAACTATTGAGTATATTAAATCTACTGGTGATTATAGTATTTTAGATGAAAAGGCACCATATTTAGAAGATGAACCATTAAGAAATGGAGAAGATGAAAGATATACTATAGTTAATGTATCAAATAAAGAAGGAAGTATTTATGACCATTGCCTAAAAGCTATAGATAGAGGCTTAAAATTTGGAAACCATAATATACCTTTAATGGGTAGTGGCGACTGGAATGATGGAATGAGTACTGTTGGAAATAAGGGCAAGGGAGAAAGTGTTTGGGTTGGCTGGTTCTTATATAAGATATTAGATGGTTTTGAAGAACTTTGTAAATATAAAAATGATATTGAAAAATCACAGGAATATGAAGGCTTTAAGGAATTTATAAAGGAAAATCTAGAAAAAGAAGCCTGGGATGGAGGATGGTATAGAAGAGCTTATTTTGATAATGGTAAGCCTTTAGGTTCAAGGGAAAATGATGAATGTAAGATAGATTCTATTGCTCAAAGTTGGGCTATAATTTCGAAGGCTGCAAAAGAAGAAAGAACCTTTGAAGCTATGGAAGCTGTAGATAGATATCTTGTTGATAGGGATAAAGGCTTAATTAAGCTACTAGCACCACCTTTTGATAAGTCTTCATTAGAACCAGGTTATATTAAGGGATATGTTGCTGGAGTTAGGGAAAATGGTGGTCAATATACTCATGCTGCTGTTTGGGTAATCCTTGCACTAACTAAGCTAGGAATGGGAACTAAGGCTTGGAAGTACTATAATATGATAAATCCAATAAATCATTCTAATACAGAATTAGAAGCAAGAAGATATAAGGTAGAACCATATGTAATGTCTGCAGATGTTTATATTAAAGAACCACATGGAGGAAGAGGAGGCTGGAGCTGGTATACTGGAGCTTCTGGTTGGATGTATAAGGTTGGTATAGAAGATATTTTAGGATTAAGGAAGATAGAAGGAAAGGGTTATTTAATTGAACCCTGTGTACCTGATGAATGGAAAGAATATAGAATTAATATTAAAAATAAATTAGAAAATTACAATATAGTAATTAAAAGAGGTAAAGAAAAAGGAATATATATAAATGGAGAAAGGCTAGATAATAATTTAATTCCTAAAGATAAAGGGAAAATAGAAATAGTAGTTATTATATAAACTTTATACCATTGTAAATTAATATTCATTTATGTATAATTTTATTAATAATATAAATATGTATATATATGATACGGGGGAGAATTATGGAATGTTATACAATGGAAGTTGTAAAGAAAATAGCCCTTATTGCTCATGATAATAGGAAAGAAGCCTTATTAAGCTGGGCAGAGGAAAATAAAGAAGAATTAAGCAAACATAAACTTTGTGGCACAGGTACTACAGCAAAAATTATTAGTGAAAAAACAGGCTTACAAGTAGAAGGTTTTAAAAGTGGACCTATGGGTGGAGACCAACAAATAGGAGCAGCTATAGTAAATGGTGATATTGATATTATGATTTTCTTTTGGGACCCATTAACATCTCAACCTCATGATCCTGATGTTAAAGCTTTATTAAGAATAGCAGTTTTATATGATGTAGCTGTTGCTATGAGTAAATCAACTGCAGATTTTCTTTTAACCTCCATTAATATTAATAAAGAGTATAACAGAAATGTTATAGATTATTATAATCGTATCAGAAGGGATAATTTCTAAGAAGGTGGAGAGTAGATGAATAAAACAAAAAGAGCTATTTTTGAATCTGCCATAAAGGTATTTTCAAAAAGTGGATATACTGGTGCTACTATGGATGAAGTAGTAGCAAAAGCTGGTGTTGCTAAAGGTAGTTTATATTATCATTTTAAAAGCAAAGAAGAACTTTTCATATTTATTATTAAGGAAGGTATTAACCTTATTCATGAGGAAGTTGAAAATGCAACTGATGGAATGGAGAATCCTTATGAAATTATACAAGAGTCTGTTAAAGTAATGCTTAAATATGTATATGAAAATAAGGATTTATTTAAGGTTATAATTAGCCAGTTATGGGGAAATGAAGAGCGTAATGATATGCTTAGAGATGAGATAAAAACTCTTATAGATAATAGTACATCTAAGTTTAAAGCTGGTATAATTGCTGGATTCATAGAAGATGAAGATCCAGAACTCTTAAGTTATAGCTTAGTTGGAGTTTTAGTTTCAGCAGCTCTTTATGAAATTATTAATGAAGAAGAATATAATCATGAAGAAATAGCTAAAAAGTTTATGAAGTATTTTGAACACGGAATAAAAGCAGAAAGAGTTTAGTATGAGTTCTTGAGAGAACTCATAATTAAGAATAAAGAATGTAAAATGTAGAATTATTGAAGTAATTTGTTCCAAATTACAGAAATATGAATTTTAAAAGCTCCCTATGGAGCTTTTATTTTTATATTTGGCTATGCTTTAAACTAATGTTCATAAGGAAAGTATAAAAATATATCGTATATATAGTTCCAATTGATATTGGTATATATTGTTTAGCCTTCTCTCTTATTCCCATTTAATTGCTCTCCTTTAAGTTTCCTCTAGCTCATATTATATTAAGTTTTTCTAATTACACATTATAATAAGATAGACCCTTATATTTAACTTTATATTTTGTAGATTAATATTAATAAAGTATTATAGTAACAAAATATCCTGATTATGTAAAATATAGGTTGTAAATCTTTGGATTTAAACTTAAAATAATATTATACAAGTTTTTAATATGGAAAATTTAATATAAATATTAAATAATTTAAGGAGTGCTGTATTATGAAAAAGGTTATTAATAATCCTGAGTATGTTGTAGAAGAAATGTTAGAAGGGATGACATACGCCTATCCTCAATATTTAAGTAAACTAGAAAATGCAAACGTTTTAGTAAGGAAAGAAATTAATAATAATAAGGTTGCCTTAGTAAGTGGTGGAGGAAGTGGACATGAGCCTTCACATGGCGGATTTGTTGGCTATGGAATGCTTGATGGAGCTGTAGCAGGAGCTGTATTTACCTCACCAACACCTGATCAAGTTTATGAAGCTATTAAAGCAGTTGCCAATGATTCAGGGGTATTATTAGTAGTTAAAAATTATACTGGTGATGTTATGAACTTTGATATGGCTAAAGAAATGGCTGAAATGGAAGGGATTAAAGTTGAATCTGTAATAGTTAATGATGATGTTGCTGTTGAAAATAGTACATGGACAATAGGAAGAAGAGGAATAGCAGGAACGGTTTTTGTTCATAAAATAGCAGGAGCTAAAGCTGAGACAGGAGCGACTTTAGAAGAAGTGAAGACTGTTGCAGAAAAGGTAATAGATAATGTTAGAAGTATGGGTATGGCACTTACTCCTTGTATAGTTCCAGCTGCTGGGAAACCTAATTTTACTTTAGCAGATAATGAAATGGAAATTGGAATGGGTATTCATGGAGAACCAGGAACACATAAAGAAGAATTAAAGACTGCTGATGAAATAGTTACTCATTTAATGGACAAGATTCTTGGAGATATGAATTTATCAGAAGGTGATGAAGTTGCAGTTTTAGTTAATGGATTAGGTGGAACTCCATTAATGGAACAATTTATCGTAAATAGAAAAGTTAATAAAATATTAGAAGAAAAGAATATAAGAGTATATAGGACTTTAATTGGAGAATATATGACTTCTATAGAAATGGCTGGATTCTCAATTAGCTTACTAAAGTTAGATGAAGAATTAAAGAATTTATTAGATGCTAAGGCAGATACTCCAGCATTTAAACAATTATAAGATGGGAGTGAAAAACTATGGGATTAACATTAAAAGAAATACTATATATATTTGATAAAATAGAAAATAAAATATCTTTAAATAAACAATTTTTAACTGACTTAGATGCAGCAATTGGTGATGGAGATCATGGAATAAATCTAAGTAAGGGATTTAGAGTGGCAAAGGAAAAAATAGAAAATGTTGATTTTAAGGATTGGGGAGAAATTTTTAAAACAGTAGGTATGGCAATAGTATCTAATGTTGGAGGAGCTTCTGGTCCATTATATGGAACTGCATTTATGAAGGCTTCTATGTTAGGTAAGGGAAAAACAGAAATAACTATTATAGATTATAGAGATATATTACAAGCTTCAATAGAGGGGATAAAGATGCGTGGAAAAGGGGAAGAAGGAGACAAGACTATGTTAGATGCATTAATTCCAGCTTATAACGAAGTTTGCCATGGAATAAAGAATAATCAGCCAGTTTTAGATATTCTTAAAAATTCTGTAGTAGCTGCACAAAATGGAGTTGAATATACAAAACTTATTGCTGCAAGAAAAGGAAGGGCAAGCTATTTAGGAGATAGAAGTATAGGCCATCAAGATCCAGGAGCAACATCATCCTTTATGATTTTAGAAGTAATTTTCAATACTGTTAAGGAGCTTAGTGAATAGTTATGGTATCACTTTTAATAGTATCCCATAGTGAGAGCTTAGCAAGAGGAATAATGGAATTGGCTAAAGAAATGTCTGGAGATGTTGTAATAGAGGCTGTAGGTGGAACTAATGATGGAAGGCTAGGAAATGATTATAATAAGATTTATGAAGCTTTAGATAAGATTTATACTGATGATGGAGTATTAATATTATTTGATTTAGGAAGCTCTTATTTAACAGCTGAAATGGTAAAAGAGACCTTTGAAATAGAAGGGAGAGATAAAATAAAAATAGTAGATGCTGCTATGGTGGAAGGTGCAGTGATTTCATCAATAGAAATGAGTCTTGGAAGATCATTAGATGAAGTTTCAGATAAATTATCATCATTAAAATTAAACAAGATATAAATAATAGGAGGACTGGTTAAGTTGTATAAATCAGTCCTCCTTTTTTAATATATTAATATATATGATTTCCTATGAGAAGATTAAAGATTATAATGTAAGTAAATTCATGATGCATTGTTTGGTTTAAAAAGCAGTGCTTGAATGTCATCAGTGCTAGTACAGTTTTTCAAAGCGTAGGTTAACTCATCATCAGAAACAATATGGAGTAGTTTTCTGAAGATTTTACTGTAATTTTTATTAATATCGTCACTGATTGCAGCAAAAAAGATAATGTCAACTAATTGAGAATCCCAAAGAATTGGGTTCTTAAGATGAATTATTAAAATTACAGACCTATTAACATATTTTTTTGCACCGTGACAAACTGCAACACCTCTCTGAATTGCTGTGGATGAAAAATTAATTCTATCAAATACCGACTGTTCATATTCAGGGGTAACATACCCTACCTCATTTAGATATGAGCAATATTTTGTGATAAGCTCATCTTTAGATGTACTGTTATCAGTGAAATAAAGCAAGTAATCTTGGAGTTCATCTTTAAGGGTAATAGTAGATTCTATCTCTCTGGCAAAGAGCCAGTGCCTAACCTGAGATTGATATTTTTCACTAAACATTAAATCAATGTTTATAACATTTTTATGGATAATACGGTTATTAGTAGCATTTAGAACTAGATCATATTGATTAAAATCTAAATCAGGAAAATCACTGTATCTGTATGTTTCACATATATGAATTTCATTAAATGAACTTTCTACCGAGCTTTTTATAAGTGATTCAAAAGCTAGTCCTTCATCACATAAAAGTACTGCTTTAACAGAGCGAATCCTTTTTGAACGGTTTAATGCACAGACGACATGAAGACATATAAATCCTAATTCATTGGAATCGAAGAAAATATTTTCAGTTTCTTCTATTTTATCTATGTTAGTCATTACAGCTATATATATATCTGCATATTTTGCCTTTATACTATCTAGTAGTGGATTTTCACTATATATTCCATATTTCATTCTTCTTATGGCTGGACGGAGATGATTGCTAAGGTTAATCTTTAACTCATGATCAGAATTTAGATCTACATTTAGGTGAGTACTTAATAAATTTATAAATTTATCCAATATACTTTCATCAAATTTTTTCTGAATTTGAAGTTGGTTTATCTGCTTTCTAGTAGATATAATAACTTTTTCAAGAGAATATATTTCTTGTTCTGATAAGGTTAAATGGAATTCATTTTCTATATTAATTTTCATAATAGAGGCTACATAATACTCCTGAATTGATTTATCAAAGTATTTTTTATAATCAATGTATTTATGAATCTGATTTCTTTTAACAATAATACAACATTTTAGAACCACTGCTCCAAAATCATAATCACAATAATAAGTATTTAGATTGATTTCAGAGGTTTTTACTATTGAGATTATTTTCTTTATAAAATCTTTACTAAATACCATATCCATTTTAACACATAAATCATCAGGGATTCTCGCATCTAAATCATTTCTATGAATATTTATTATTGGAATATCCAAGATTACTTTATAAAACATATTACGGATATTCTCTTCAGGTCCTTCCAGATATATTCCAAAGTTGGGTTTTCTTATTAAATTACAGTTATGCATGGTAACAAAAGTTTCTATCTCATCAATTATTGATATTATTGAGGATTTAGATTTATACATCTCCTTAGAAAGTTTGTCTATATTTAACTGGCTATTAGAAGTCAATAGTTTTAAAAGAATATAGTTAAAATCATTTAAGTCATCCTTATTATCATTTTCAGTAGGGGTGTTAAGGATTGAATAAATAGAGTCCATTTGCTTTTTATTAGCTATAAGCTTTATACCCAAATTTTGTTTTTTTTCAATAGAAGCACCAGAAAGAAGTGCAATAAAGTCTGGACTATTTATGTCAGAGTGTATAGTTCTAACTGATGAATTGCATGCCTTTGCAAAATGAGATATTGTCATGTAATTGTTTGTAGAAACAAGCTCTCTAAGTATCGTAATGTATCGACTATATTTATTCATGTTTTAGTTCACCTCACAAAGAAATATAAATAATTTTAAAATATTTATATAATTATTATAACATTAAAATCTAATGAAGAAAAATTTGAAAAGTTGCATTAATAGGGAGAAATAATGAAAAGAAATTGTAATTATATCTGTTTATTAATGAAATAAATAACTGATATAGTTTTATTGAAAGGAGGATTAACAGACATGAAGAAAATAGCACACTGTATCAATCATACACATTGGGACTTAATTTGGTACTTCACTGCAGAAGATGCCATGGTTCAGTTTTCATACAATATGAAGGAACTTCTCAATGCTTTAGAAAGTGGAGAGGTTGAAAAGTTTTTTTTCGATGGTCAGACTGCTCCCATTGATGAATACTTAAGTCTACATCCAGAAGATATAGATAGAGTAAAAAAAGTTGTTACTGAAAAGAAACTACTGATTGGTCCTTTTAATTCTCAATTAGACTGTTTTATAAGTAGTGGGGAATCAGTAATAAATAATCTTAGATTGGGCATTCAAAGCGCCAATAAATTAGGTGGTTCCTCAATGATTGCATATCTTCCAGACTCTTTTGGTCACTCTTATGATTTCCCTAAGATATTTAATCAAATGGGAATAGAAAATTTTGTAATTACTAGAGGGGTTGGAGATGAATATAACTTAGGAAGTGAGTTTTACCAAGTTTCAAATGATGGAAGTAAGATTCTAGTCTGTACAATGATTTCTGGTTATGGCTATGGGTGTTATGCTTTCAAGGATGGAACTATTTTAACTGACAAAGCTGAAGACTACAATAAGATAAGTGTTCATCAGCTAATAGAAAGATTATTATCATATTCTACTTTAAAGGATGAGTTTGTATTCCCACTGGGATTTGATCAGAATCCTATAATGCTTGGAATAAAGGAAAAAATAGAAAAATACAATGCAGAATCAGATAAATATGAATTTAAATTAACTACTTGGGAAGATTTCTGCAATCGTGTTAGAGAAAAAGGAAAGGATTTAAAAATCCATAAATATGAGCTTTTTTCAACCCAGTATCATAGAATTCATAAATCATTATTTTCCTCTAGGGCAGATATAAAAAGTATTCAGGATAAATGTGAGAGAGTTTTGACTTTTGAGGTACAGCCTATAATGTCTATGTTGGATAGTATAGGGGTTCCTTATGATCAGGGAATAATAGATAAAGCTTGGGAAACATTAGTAAAGTGTCAGACACACTCATCTTCAACATTAACTGATGAAACTAACGACTATATAAAGCATGAAAGTCTTAAAGCTTTGAATATTGCGAAATCAGCAAAAGCATATCTAATGAAGATTGTGGCCTTATCTGTTGAAAAAGAGGAAGGATATCCATTAGTTATATTTAATTCATTACCTTATAGACGTGATTTAACCATAAAGATGGTAGTATATACCAAAGATCCTGATTTTGAAATATATGATAATGGAGAAATTGTAGAGTATACGCTTATTAATTCAGTTAAGAAAAACTTTGGAGTTTGCAGAAAAGATAAAGAAAAGCTTGAGATGAATAAGTCTTTCTATGAATCAACAATTTATATTACAATAAAGGATTTAGATGGAATTTCTTATAAGACCTTAGATGTTAGAGAGGGAGTCAAGTATTTCCATAAGGTACCTATAACAACAGATGGAGTTATCGAAAATAGTAGGTATAGAATTATAAAGGACTATAGAGGTGTGCAAATATATGATAAAAAGCTTAGAAGAACAATAAATAAAGCTATTTATCTTGAAGAATCAGGTGATGAGGGAGATAGCTACGATTACTCTTATCCAGATAATGATCTAATATTGACTAATGACCTTTCAGATGCTGAGGTCAAATCTATAGAAAGTGATGAAATAAGTACACTTACATTAAATGGAAACTGGAATGTTCCTAAGGACTTAGAAAGTAGAAAGCATGGAATTAAGGATAGTGAAATGAAGTTCAGCATTAATATAAAACTTAAGAAAGATAGTGATGTTATTGAGATAAAAGGATCTATAGATAATAGAGCAAAGAATCATAGGGTAAGGCTTGTGTATACAGGGTATCATAAAAATGACTTATCTTATGCAGGTACTCAATATACTTATATTACCAGGGAGACAGATCCAAAGGCTTTAAAATACTGGAAGAAGGATGGGTGGTTTGAAGAACCAAGTCCAACAAATCCAATTTTAAATCATGTTTCTATGGTTAATAATGAATATGTAACTACAGCATTTACTAGAAGTTGTAAGGAATATGAATTAATTGGAGAAGGGAAAAAAGACCTTTCAATAACATTATTTAGATCTATAGGAGCAATGGGACTACCAGACCTAAATAGAAGACCAGGTAGACCAAGCGGAATTGATTATATGATTTTTGATTCACCTGAGGGACAGCTTATTGGAGAAAATAAGTTTGAAATAGGACTTGCTTATTATGAGAACTATAATAGCAATATTATTATGAATGATTATATTTTTTATGCTTGTGATCCATGTTATTACCAAAATCAATCCTATGAAAAAACAGTATTTCCTTTATCATATTTCCCAACCAATCCATTACTATTTAAAATACCAAAAAGATATCATTTCATAACATTAGATAGTAGTGATGTAAGCTTTGGAACAATTGTAAAGTCTGTAAAGGATGACGGATATGCCTTAAGAATATTTAATAATGAAAATTTTGAAGTAGATGGAGGAATTATAAGATCGGGATTTGACTATAAGAAAATCTATAAAACAAATTTAATGGAGTCAGAACTATTTGAGACTTCTATAGATCTTAAAAAATTCCAAAAGGGTGAATTAAGAACCATAAAATTTATTAAATAAGAAAGGAGAAATCATGTTTAAATTCTTCAAATCTAAAAATGATCCAAAAACAGAAGATAAAAAGGAAAAAGTAGTTAATAATCCAATTGAAGAAAAAAAAGGAAAAATTATTGGAGTTTCTGCATGTCCTGCAGGAATTGCACATACCTATATGGCCGCAGAACAGCTTGAAACTAGTGGTAGGCAAAGAGGTTATGAAGTGAAAATAGAAACAAATGGTTCATCAGGAGTAGAAAATGCTTTAACAGAAGAAGATATTAAGGAAGCGGATTATGTTATTATTGCTTCCGATACAAAGGTTGAAACTGAGAGGTTCCGTGGCAAAAAGCTTATAAGTGTATCTGTCAGTGATGCAATTCGTAAAGTTGATGAGATTTTTAATAAAATAGAAAATGATGAAATTGATGTTTATTAGGAGGTAAGAAATGAGATTAAAAGAATTTAAAT
This sequence comes from uncultured Clostridium sp., assembly GCA_934746015.1. Classification (GTDB taxonomy): domain Bacteria; phylum Bacillota; class Clostridia; order Clostridiales; family Clostridiaceae; genus Clostridium. The sequence continues at coordinate 26,088 of CAKVEW010000009.1, read as the reverse complement.
TAAAAGGCTTATATAATCATATAATGACTGGAGTATCACATATGTTACCATTTGTAGTTGGAGGAGGTATTCTTTATTCCTTTGCTTTCCTTTTTGATTCAAAGAATGCTACAGAAGCAACTTTCGGATCAACTACTGCTTTACCAGCGTGGTTACTACAGTTAGGTGGATTTGCATTTTCAAATATGCTACCTATTTTAGGAGCTTTCATTGCTTATTCAATTGCTGACAAGCCTGGTATTATGATTGGATTTGTAGCTGGATTAATAGCAAGTAATGGTGGCTCAGGATTTATTGGAGCATTAGTTGGAGGTATATTAGCAGGCTTAATTATATTAATATTAAAAGAATTAGCAGCTGGACTTCCTAAATCTCTAGAGGGAGTCAAAACATTAATTATTTTTCCAGTGATAGGATTATTACTTATTGGAGTTTGTATGATTCCTGTTAATGGGGTTGTTACTCCAATTAATACATTCTTGACATCATGGCTTCAAGGATTGAGTGGACAAAGTGCAATAGTACTAGGAGCTGTTATTGGAGCTATGTTGGCAGCAGATATGGGTGGCCCAATTAATAAAGTTGCATACCTTTTTGCTGTGGCAACATTAACTGCTCCAGATGGAACAGCTACTGCAAGTGTAGCTATGGGTGCTGCAGGATGTAGCGCTATGGTTATCAGTACAAGCTGCGCAGTTGCAACAACATTATTCCCCAAAAAATTCACTCCAAATTTGAGGGAAGCTGGTAAAGCGGCTTATTTTATGGGACTAACTTTTATTGCTGAAGGTGCTATTCCATTCGCTATTGCAAAGCCAAAGCAGATATTACCATCAATAATAACTGGAGCTGCTGTGGCAGGAGGTTTAGCAGGAGCTTTGGGTATAACTCTTTCTGCTCCAATTGGAGGCATATTCACATTACCTCTTACTAGTAATATTCCATTATATCTTCTTTGCTTCATAGTAGGTACAGCAGTTTCAGTATTTATGATTTATATGTTTACTAGAAAACAAGAGGACTATCAATAAAATAATGAAATAATGTGAGGGATACTATGGTGGAACTAATTAATGAAGATTTAATTTTATTAGATATCGAGTTAAAAAGTAAAGAGGACATAATAAATATTATAACTTCTCTATTAGAAAAAGCTAATAGGATTAATAACAGGGAAGTATTTATTAAAGATATATATAAGAGGGAAGAAGAAGTTCCAACATCAATGGGCATGAAAATAGCTATTCCTCATGCTAAATCTGAAGGCGTAAAAGCCACATCACTTGTGTTTATTAGGCTGAAGGAGGAAGTAATCTGGAATGATGAGGATAGAGTTAAATTTATTTTCGGCATAGCAGTGCCTAAGGAAAATGAAGATAATATTCATTTAAAAATATTATCAAGTTTAGCTAGAAAACTTATAAATAGAGAATATATTGAGCTTTTGGGCAAAGTAAAAGATAAGCAAGAGTGTGTTGAACTAATATCTTTTGGTGAATTTAATAATTAAATCAAGTAAGGGAGATTTAAAATATCTCCCTTACTTATATAGAATATATAAGGAGGAATATAATGAGCTTTAAATATAATAAACAACCTTATGTAGAAATTAAAGGATTTGGAAAGGAATCTATATGGGAAGGATATGATTCAATAGCTTATGAAATAAAAAATAAACTGAATGAAATAAAGGGTGAAAAAAAAATCGTAGCGATAGACTTTTACCCTGGTGTTAGATATGAAGAAGTAAAAAAAGGATTAGTAGATAAAATAGTAAATTCTTTAGAGATATATACTGATGATGAGATTTTTCTTGATGTTGATAAAGTAGAGGAAAAAATAAAGGATGTTCTAACAGATGATAGGGTTTTCGGAAAGATTTCTCTTTATACATTAGAAGATTTTATAGATAGGGATAAACTTTATAAATTGCAAAAAAAAATAGAAAAGACAAGTGGGGTAAGTGTAGTATATGGAGTAGGAGCTACTCTACTAGCAGAACCAGATATATATATATATGCAGACCTTGCAAGATGGGAAATTCAACAAAGATATAGAAGTGGAGAAATTCCTAATTGGAAAGGAAGAAATTATAATGAGGATCCTTTAAGAAAGTTAAAGAGGGGATACTTTTTTGAATGGAAAGTGGCAGATAATTATAAAAAACGAAGATTTGAAGCCATTGATTATGTCCTTGATACAAACTTAAAAGACTCGCCTAAAATGATTAGTGGTGATGCATTTAGGTCGGGTTTAAATGAAGTTGTAAAGAGGCCCTTTAGAGTAGTTCCTTTTTTTGATCCAGGAGTCTGGGGTGGACAGTGGATGAAGGAAGTATGTGACTTAGATAGAAATATAGAAAATTATGCTTGGTGTTTTGATTGCGTTCCAGAGGAAAATTCTCTTCTTTTAAAGATAGGAGATTATATTGTAGAAATCCCATGTATTGATGTAGTATTTTTGCATCCTAGAGAGCTTTTAGGTGACAAAGTTTATGCAAGATTTGGTACAGATTTTCCGATACGATTTGATTTCTTAGATACGATGGGAGGGGGAAACTTATCATTGCAGGTTCACCCTTTAGTAGAATATGCTCAGGAAAAGTTCGGAATTCATTATACTCAGGAGGAATCTTATTACCTTTTAGATACTAAAGAAAATGAAGATACGTATATTTATCTTGGAGTTAAAACAGGTATAACCAAGGAGAAATTTTTCAGAGATTTGAAAAAAGCTCATGCAGGAGAAGGGGACTTCAATGTTGAGGATTACTCAAATAAAATTATAGCAAAAAAGCATGATCATTTTTTAATACCTCCAGGTACAATTCATTGCTCGGGAAAAGATACTATGGTATTAGAAATATCTTCAACTCCTAATATTTTTACTTTTAAGCTATGGGATTGGGGAAGACTTGGAATGGATGGAAAACCAAGGCCTATAAATATTAATCACGGTGAGGAAGTAGCACAGTTTTATAGAGATACTGAATGGACAATAAACAATTTAGTTAACAGGATTGAAGTAATAGCTCAAGGAGATGGGTGGATTGAAGAAAAAACTGGTCTTCATGAGATGGAATTTATAGAAACCAGAAGACATTGGTTCACAAAAAAAGTTCATCACAATACCAATGGAGGAGTTAATGTACTAAATCTTATAGAAGGTGATCAGGCAATTATAGAGTCTCCAAGTAATTCCTTTGAGCCTTTTATAGTTAATTATGCTGAAACATTTATTATACCTGCTGCTGTAGGTGAATATACAATTAGACCTTATGGTGATTCAGAAGGTAAAAAGATTGCTACTATAAAGGCATATGTAAGATGTTAGCTAGAAAATTATATAAGTAAACATAAAAATAATACATTCTCTTAGTATTATAATATAAATATATGTTTTTAAATTTTTTGAGAGCTTGGTCAGGATTAGTTTTTGAAATTCTGAGTAAGCTCTCTTTTTATAGTTGTACAAATTTTATGAAATGGTTACTAGAAAAAATATAAAAAATTTCCAGGAAAAATATTGACTAGTCAGTACAAAAGGATTATAACTATATAGTGGTGATTGACTGACTAATCAGTACAAAATTAAATAGAAGGTGATTTTATGAATTTCCTAAGAATTGCAAAGGAAGATATTAAAGGTATTCTAAATAATAGATTTATAAGAGTATCAATAATTGCAATTATAATAGTTCCTCTTTTATATTCATTGCTATATTTGTATGCCTTTTGGGATCCTTATTCCAGATTGGAAGATATTCATGTAGCAGTAGTAAATAATGATAAAGGTACTGTTATGGATGGAAAAAGTGTAAACTATGGAAAAGATATCGAAGATGAACTAAGTAGCAATAATGAAATTGGTTGGGCGATTACTTCAGAGGAAGAAGCTAATAATGGGTTAGAAGGAAAGGGCTACTATGCTAAAGTAGTTATTCCAGAAGATTTTTCATCGAAGGTAACTTCTGCAAAGGAAGGAAAACCAGAGCGTGCAAAAATTCAATTTATAACAAATGATAAGAAAAACTTCTTAGCAGCACAAATTAATTCAAAGGTTGAATCAGAATTAAAAGGGAAAATTACAAACAATATATCAAGCAATTATATTGAAGTAGCATTTGATAGTTTGTATGAAGCAAAGGATGGCTTAACACAAGCTGCTGATGGAAGTAAAAAGCTACATGATGGTTTAAGTACCTTAAATGACAAGGTTCCAGAATTAGCAAATGGTGCTAATAAATTAAGTGATGGTTCATCACAATTATTAAACGGACAAGTAGCTTTAAACAATGGAATAAATGAAGTTTCTAATGGTTCACAAGCATTAAATGATGGCCTTTCACAATTATACGGAAAAGTACCAACATTAAGTAATGGTGTTACTGCATTAAGTAATGGAGCTTCAGATTTAAGCAAGGGAATTTCTACAGCAAATTCAGGTTCAAAGCAAATTGCTGATGGAAGCAAGAAATTATATGATGCTTATACTTCAACTATTTATCCTTCAGTAGGACAATTAAAAAATGGAGCAAATCAATTAAATGATGCTCTAAATGCTGGTGGGGAAGATATAGCAAAATTAAGTGCAGGTGCTAATACAATTGCTAATAAGTCAGATACTGTATCAGCAGGATATGCACAAGTTAGTGAAGGAATAAATAAATTAGTTGCAGGAGTATCAAGTTCATCTGATGCAAATGCTATGGTTAGTTCATTATTAAGTAAAGCAGCAAATGAAGCAGATGTTAATGTAAAAAATGCTTTAATTAATCAAGCATTACAAATTACTGAAAAAATTAATGAAGCTTCAAAAGCTAATGCACCATTAGTACAAAGCTTAGTAGAAGGTAACAATAACTTAAAAATAGGTATTGTTGAATACACAGCAGGCTCAAAAGCCTTAGCAAATGGTACAACTTCTTTAATTTCTAAAGTTGGACAAGTTCAACAGGGGGTTGGACAATTAAACTCAGGACTAAATCAATTAAATGCTGGTTTAGATCCTTCAACTAGTGAATTTGGACTTGGTTTAAAATCTATTGCTGATAATACAGGTAATTTAAGTAATGGATTAAGTGCTATAAATTCAGGAGCTAGTATGTTAAATGCAGGTGCTAATGAATTAAATTCTAATCTTCCAGCATTATCAACAGGAATAACTGATTTATATAATGGATCAACAGCTCTTGCAAATGGTACTAATGAATTATCAAGTGGTTCAAATAAATTAGTAGATGGACAAAACCAACTAAATTCAGGTATTACTGAATTAACTTCAGCAGTTCCAGAATTAACAGATGGAGTTAATAAACTTTATGATGGTAGTAAGGAATTAAGTGATAAATTAGGTGAAGGTGCAGATAAATTAAAAAATGGCTTAGTTAATTCAGCAAAAGATATGGGTGAATTTGCATCACAAGCAATTAATATGAATTCAGAAGCAATAAATAAGATACCAAATTACGGTACAGGATTTGCACCATACTTTATGCCATTATCCTTATGGATTGGAGCAATAATGATGTTCTTCGTAATTCCTTCTAAGTTAAAGGATGAAGAAAATCTATCTAATTTTGATAGAGTTGCTGGAAAGTATTTATCCTATGCCTTTGTTGGAATTTTACAAGCTATATTAGTAAGTATTGTAGTTTTAATGTTAGGATTAAAACCAACTAATGTAGGAGTATATTTCTTAACAAATATATTCTTATCTTTGGTATTCGTTGCAGTAGTTCAATGTTTTATATCCCTATTTGGAGATGCAGGAAGATTGTTATCAATAATATTATTAATACTTCAACTTACAGCCTGTGCAGGTACATTCCCATTAGAAGTATTACCTAAATTCTTTAAAACATTATATCCATTTATGCCATTTACTTATGCAGTACAAGCATTGAGGGAAGTAATATCAGCTGATGTTATAAATTACAGTATAGTAGGAAAAGACTTATTAGTATTAGGATTAATATTAGTAATATTCTTGGCTATTTCAGTTTTACTAAGGAAGGTTGGAGAAAAGGTAACTTCTGCAATTGAAGGCAGGAAGAGTGATGTAACAGCCTAGAAAAATGAAGAATGAAGATAGTGCTACGCACAATGAAAGAATGAAAGAATGAAAGAATTAGGGGAGAAACTCACTGATGAGTTTCTTCTTTTATTTAGTAATTTGGAAGAAGTTACATCAATAATTCTATATTTTACATTAAAAAAGGCTGCCTAAGCAGCTTTTTTAACTCTCTATTTCTTTATTTTTGATAACTGAAGCTTTATGATTAGTATCATCTACTCTTGTTAAGCAAAGGAAGCCTATTACAAATAAGATAATTAAGCTTAAAATACCATTTCTAGTATGTCCAGTTGCTTGAGTTATTATAGCCATAAGGAATGGACCCATAATAGCTGCAAATTTTCCAAAGATATTATAGAATCCAAAGAACTCATTTGCATTTTCCTTAGGTACCATCTTTCCATAGAAGGACCTAGAAATTGCTTGAATACCACCTTGAGCAGATCCAACTGCCATAGCTAATATCCAAAAGTCTAAGGTAGTCTTTATAAAATATCCATAAATACATATTATAGTATAAGTAACAATTCCAACATAAAGTAATTTTTTGCCACCAATTTTTTCAGATAGTTTACCATATAAGATTGTAAATGGAAAAGCTACAAATTGGGTTAACAGTAAAATTATAAGTAAGGATACCATAGAAATCCCAAGGTCAGTTCCATAGGAGGAAGCCATACCTATAATAGTATCAACACCATCTATATAGAAGAAGTAAGCTATTAAGAATAAGAAAATATTTTTATGACTTTTAATAGCCTTAAGTGTAGTAACTAATCTTTTAAAGGATTTTTGTATAGGATTCTTTTCAGGCTCAACATAATATATTTGATTAACATTTTTTAATATTGGAATAGTAAATATCATCCACCATACTGATGTAATTAAAAAGGTTATCTTACATGCAAGGGGAAGACTAATAGGTAGAATTTCCTTTTGAGAAAGTAAAACAACTCCTATTGAAATTATAAATGGAATTGTACTTCCAATATATCCTAGAGCAAAGCCATAGGATGAAACCTTGTCCATTCTATCCTTATTAGTTACATCTATTAAAAATGCATCATAGAAAATATTAGTTCCAGAAAATCCAACTAAGGTAAAGCCGTAGCAAATTAATAATAATATAGGATTATTTTCTGGAATAAAAGCAAGTAAGGTTGTAAATAATACACCAATACTAAAGAAAAACTTAAAAAACTTCTTCTTATTTCCCTTATAATCTGCTATAGTACCAAGAATTGGTGCAAGTAATGATACCACCATAGTAGATAAGGAAATTGTATATCCCCAAAGAGCTGTAGAATTAGCAGAGGACATTCCACCTGCTGATGCAACAGATTTGAAATATATGGGTAATACAGTAGAGGTAATTGTCATTGAATAAGCGGAGTTAGCCCAATCATAAAAGGCCCAACTCTTTTCTTGTTTCGTTAAACTTTTCATATTTTCCCTCCATAACTTATAACATAATTTATTTATAACTCGAAAATTCTTTCTTCTATTTCTCCGTCAGTTTTGCCAAGATTTACACCTAGGATTTTAGCAAGGGTAGGTCCATGATTTATAAGTTTACCACCATCAATTTTTGCCCCTTTTTTTATACCCTTACCATAAGCTATGAAAAATGTATTATAATTAGGCTTTTTAGGATGATATCCATGAGTTGCCTTAGTTCTATGAGATACCTTTCCAACTTCATTTTCTTTAACTTTTTCAATTACATTTCCTATAGCTTCATTAACAAAATAAAAATTATTATTCCCCTCAACCATAAAGCTACAATTAGGGTCAGCTCCTTCATTTTCAGCTTCCTTTGAGTTTAAGATAAAATCAATAGGTGAATCTTTGTTATTTTTAAGTCCTTCTAATAATTCTTTAACCTTTGTATAAGTTTCAGTATCATTTTTATCTTTTAAATATACATAAGAAGAACCATCACAGCTTTTTGCTACAGCCTTATAAGATTTAATTACACCTTTTTCATTAACTTTAAGTAAGCCAGCTTCTCTGAATAAAGAATTAAGTCTAATTAGATAATCACCATCTATGGCACTATGATCTCCTAAGGCTACAATAGTACTGTCTTCAAATATATTTGCTTCCTTTAGAGTAGTTATTATTTCTCTTAATCTTTCATTATGTCTTATTAAAGCCTCATTAGCTTCTTTGCTATTATATCCGTGATAATGCCTATTAGTATCAACGTCAGTATAGTGAATAAGCAACAAATTAGGTTTATATTTAGAAATAGTATATTTAGCTGATTCATGTACAAAATTATCTAAAGCAGGTTGAGATAAACCGTGCCTTAAGTGACCAAAACGTTTATTTAAATCTAATTGATATTTAACACTTCCAGATAAAGCAGACATAATTAATTGATTCTGCCATGGTTTTGGAGCAAAAATTTCTGTTAAGTTATAATTTATATTACTGCGTCCAGAAACTGGCCATAACAAAGCAGCAGTAGTTAACCCTTTTTCAGCAGCTAAATCATATAGGGTATTTGACTTTATATACTTCCTATACCAGTACCAATTTGGATTTATGTCAGAAAACTTATTTAAAGTATTATTTATAATCCCATGATTTTTAGGATACATTCCAGTCATAATTGTAGCATGGGCAGGGTAAGTCAATGTTGGATAGATACTTTCCACATTTGTTATTAGGCTTCCATTGTCTATTAAGTATTTAAAGTTATTTAATTCTTTTAGTTTATTAATATCTTCTGATGAAACAGCATCAAAAGAAATGACTATTAAATATTTTGTTTCCATTTCTCCTCCAATCTTTTTGAATGGTATATTTTATATATTAATTATACATAAATATTGATTAAAATAGAATATATTGGTATTAATCGTATATTTTAAATTAAAGATTTATTTTTTAGATAGATCAATCCTAAAGATTGGGGTGATGTAAGTGAATAATGATAATTGTAATCCCTTTGCTGGCGGAGAAGTTCCACCATGTAGTGAGTTTTTAGGTAATGCTAATCCAATAATTAAAGATGGGGAATTAATTTTTAGAAATAATAATAGAGTGTTTTATTTTATAAGTACAACTTCCCAAGTTAATAACTCCACAACAGGATGCTTTTCACTTGGTAGTTCAAATATCCAAACTAATTTGCAAATTAGTTTAGCAACTTTTCTAGTAGGGGTATATATAAATGAAGTGGAAATTGGTAATATTAAGCATAGTAAAGAAAAAACAATTCATAATGATAAAACAGCTAATGATTTTATTAATACAACCCTTGAGAATAAGCCAGAGATAACAGTTGACTATACACCACAATTAATAATAGTTATATCTAACAGTAATGCTATTCTTTCTCTATATACAAATATAATAAATATATCTCCTCTAAATTATTATATTTTATTTATACTAAATAGATTAGAAAATAATCCTGGATTGTTTTTTGGTAACAACTCTTATGCAACTGAAGAACCTATTAATTTTAGCTTAGCATCCTTAGCTATAAGATTTCCCCTTGAGTAGAATAATAGTAGTAGATAATATTTATTAGAAGGAATTAAGAAATACTAATTGTAAGTACTATGATGAAGAAAATAAAAGAATGTAAAATTAAAAAAGAAACTCCTTTCGAAGTTTCTCAAATAAATATATTTGTAGTAATTTATAACAGACTATATCAATAATTCTATACTATTAAAATGGGCTATTATGACAAAGAGCTCCTTTTAAGTTTAAAGTTTAAAATTAGATATAAGCTTATAAAGTTCTTGGGATAATTCAGATTGAGTTTGAGCAGTGTCAGCCATCATTGTTATAGCAGCAGTTGTCTCATTTATACTAGTTCTTACATTATCAACATTACCAGATGAATTTTGTGACATACCAGCTAGAGATTGAACAGCATCACTTAATTCAGACATAGTTGCTGAAACTTCTTCAGACATAGATGCCATATTTTCACTCATTTCTCTAATAAATAGACCATCTTTTTCATATTTATCCCCTACATTTATAAAGTTATTAAATTCTTTCATTATTTCATTATTAATAAATTGAAGAAGATTATTACTACTATTAGTAATATTATTAAATGCTGTTTTTACCTCATTTATTGTATGCTTAACATTTTGGACAGAATCCTTAGATTGCTCAGCAAGAATTCTAACTTCTTCTGCAACTACTGCAAATCCTTTTCCATGTTCTCCAGCACGAGCAGCTTCAATAGATGCATTTAGTGATAGAAGATTTGTTTGTTCAGCTATTTCTTCAATAGAATTTGCCATGGTTACTATTTCATTAACTATTTTCCCTTTTTCAATAGAAGATTTTATATCATTTTCAAAATTTCTATAAATATTATTTGTATTATTAATTACATATTCGGTATTATCTTTAATTTTAGTAGATCTTCTTTGAATTTTTTCAGCATTAATATTACCATCATTAGCTTTATCAGAAAGAACTTCTATACTAGAGCTAATTTCTACTATAGAGGCAGCTAATTCTTCTGTTATTGCACTAGTTTCTTGAATAGTAGAATTAATTTCCAATGAAGATTCATTGATTTGATCAAATTGGCAAGTAATTTCTTCAATTCCAACAGATAAATCTTCACTATATGAATTTACATTCTTAGTAGTATTTATAACAGAATTTATTATATTTCTTAAATTATCCTGTGCTATATTTAAAGAGGTTGAAATCTCACCAAATTCATCCTTATGTTTAATTTCTATATTTTCAGATAAATCATATTTAGATAATCTATATGATAAATTTAATACTTTCTTCAGTGACTTTGATATTCTAGAAGTTATTACTGCTGCAGACACTAGAGCTGCTATTAATGAAAGTACTAATACTATAGAAGATAATATAATTGATTTATCATAAGTAGCTTTATTTTCCTTAAGAGAATCTTCAGCCCAAGTATTATTTAATTCAACTAATCGAGTTAATTTAAGTGTAAGGTCATTTCTTAAATTATCAAGTTCTTGAATATGTGATGAGGCTTCATCAATTTTATCAGCTTCAACTAAATCTATAATTTTATCTGATGTTTCAACATTCTCTTTTATACTTTTAATTATTCCGTCAAACCTTTGTCTATTTTCATCAGAATTAATAGTTTTATTATATAATTCAATTAGTTGTTCATTACGAGTATTATTATATGTAATATTTTGAATTATTGTTTTTTTATCAATATTACTTTGGCTGGTAATTAAGAGTTTGCTACTAAGATAGTTATATGTAGAATTTTGGCTTAATTCATTTATGTAAGAAATTCCAAGAGTATTATTTAGATAAAGATTTTCACTTGCAGTATTAACTTTATTAATACTGGAAATCCCTAATCCCCAAATAAATAGTAATAAAATAATTATTAAAGTAAAGGTAATTATAAGTTTAGATGAAATCCTATTTAATATTTTGAGCTTAGTGTTCTTGTTTTTTAATTTTTTTTTCATACCAATCTCCTTATACACATTAAAAATCAATTTAATAAATAAAAAACTGAAAGAAAAGTTTTTTGAAAAGTTATGCATAGGGAAATCTTTTTATAAATTTTAAAATAATATAAAAAGACAACCAGTTTAATTATCGATAAAAAGTTAAGATAATTAAGTGGTTGTCTAAAATAATTATTTAATATTAATAAAATTGATTGGTTTTACTTTTTCTAGCAACTTCTTCTTTATTTGGGTAACTATAAAATGAAGTTGAAATATTATTTGAATTTATTGGTGTAGCAACATTTTTATTTTTCATAGGAATTGTCCCATCTGTTCGACTCTTTTTGTTATTAGATTTAGACATAGCACATTCCTCCTATAAATTTATTAAATATCATCCTTCCAATATGAATCTAATTCTTCTGTGTAATCAAATTCTGCATTGGAAATATTATTTACCACTATTGGATCTTCAACAGTGCTTGGCAAAGGTGACGATGGACCTTCTATTTTACCATGACTAATTAAAGTATGAGGTTCTGGAGCATATCCTGTTCTCTGGTTTGGTAAATAACTATTTTTATTGTTCTCAAAATTTTTCATATAAAGCCCTCCTTATAATAGTATTATTTGAGGGAAATTATTTTTAATTCCTAGTATTATCTTCTAAATAATGTATTATATAAAATTAAACTAGTTTAAATTATTTCTACAAATATGATACAATAATTTAAGGAGAAAAGAGTTATGGAGGGGACAATGAGAAAATTATTAGCTACAGATTTAGATGGAACTTTATTAAAAGATAATAAGGTTACTGAGGAAAATAATAAGTATGTTCATAAACTTCAGAGAGAAGAAAACTTATTAGTGGTTTCAACTGGAAGACCTTATAATGGAATAGGTATGTTAAAGGAAGAAAATAATATAATTGCAGATTATTATATATTATTAAATGGAGCATTAGTTATAGATTCATTAGGGGATATCATTGAACAAAAATTTATTGAAAAAGATATTATAGAAAATGTTCTTGAAGATGTCTTTGATGATAATACATTTATTTCTTTAGAGTCAGGATATATTACATATATTTTAACAGAGGGTGATAATTTACCATATCCTATGAAGAAAAGAGTAAATTCTCTTACAGAAATAAAGGATGACATAAGCTTAATTTCTATTTATAGTCCTATGAAGGAAATAAATGAAATTGAATCTATTAAAAACAACATAAATAAAAAGTATGGAGATAGTATTACAGCCTATAGAAATGATATATACATAGATATAGTTCCAGCAGGTTGCTCTAAAGGAAGTGCTTTAAAGGACTTAGCAGAGAAAGAACAAATTATTGAAGATAATCTTTATGCTATAGGTGATTCATGGAATGATGTTAGTATGTTTGAAAATGTAAAAAAATCTTTTACTTTTCATTATGCTGAAGTTGATTTAAAAAAACGTGCAACATATATAGTTTCATCTGTTGCAGAATGTATTGAAAAATATATCTTGGGTAATTAGATAAAAAGATATATAATTATTAATATAAAGTATATATTTATTTATATAAAGGAGGAGCAATATGTATCCAATTAAATTTGAAAATTTATATTATGAAAAAATTTGGGGAGGAAGAGACTTCGAAACCTTTAGAGACAATCTTCCAGAGGGTGAAATAGGAGAAAGCTGGGATATAGCTTGCCATCCAAATGGAACAGGAGTAGTTGCTAATGGTGAATTCAAGGGAATTAGATTTGATGATTTAATAAAAAAATATGGACATGCATTAGTTGGTAATAAAGTAACATTAGAAAAATTCCCTTTACTTATTAAGTTAATAAATTCAAAAGAAAAGTTATCTGTACAAGTTCATCCTGGAGATGAATACGCAGCAAAGTATGAAGGAGATTATGGTAAGACTGAAGCGTGGTATGTTATAGATGCAAAACCAGGTGCTTCTTTAATAGTTGGAACAAAAAATTGCACTAAGGAAGAATTTGAAGAAGCAATAAAAAATAATAAAGTTGAAGAATGCTTAAATAAAATTCAAGTTAAAAAGGGTGATTGTTTCTTAATAAATAGTGGATTAGTACATGCTATTTGTGAAGGTGTTATTATAGCTGAAATTCAACAAAATAGTGATGTAACCTACAGAGTTTATGATTATGGAAGACCAAGAGAAATACATGTTGATAAAGCACTAGATGTTATTAATTTTGATCTTCAATGTGAAAATTTAAGTGAGAAGGAAGAAATTCAGCATGAAGGATATTCACAAAGCCTTCTTTGTAAGAATCAGTACTTTGGAATAGAAAAAATATCAATAGATAGTGAATACAATGATAAGAGTGATGAAGATAAATTTGATATGTACACTTGCGTTGAAGGTGAAGGAATCATCGAAGGAAAGGACTTTTTAGAAAATATAAAAATGGGAGATAGCTTCTTAATTCCAGCAACTTTAGGAAATTATAAAATCAAAGGAAAAATTAAAGTATTAAAAAGTTATCCAGTAGTTTAAAACTATTAATTAGAATATAATAAAGGTATTGTTTTTTATTTACAATAAAAAACAATACCTTTATTATTGTAGATATATACTTTATATTATATAATAAATATATTCATTAAGAGAAAAGAGGATTGAAGAATGACTAAATATGAGGAAATAGCAGCTTCAATAAAACATAAAATAGCTAATGGTGAATACAAAGCTAATGATCAATTGCCTTTTGAAAAGGATATGTGTGAAAAATTTAATGCTAGTAAGATGACTGTGAAAAAAGCATTAGATTTATTAGTTGCGGAAGGATTAATAGTAAAAAGAAGAGGATCAGGTACCTTTGTAAAGGATATATCACAGGATGAAATAGAAGACTTATCCATTCAAAATCAATTTGCTGGATTAACTGCAACCATGGTAGGTCATAATGTGGAAACTAAAATATTAGATTTTAAAATTATAAATGCAGATGATATAATTTCAGAAAACCTAAAGATTGAAAAGGATGACTTTGTTTTTTTTATACATAGAGTTAGATATGTAGATGGAAAAGCAACTGTAATAGAAAAAACATATATGCCATTATATCTCTTCCCTTCAATAAAGAAATCAGATGTTGAAAGCTCAATTTATAGTTATATAGAAGATAAATTAAAATACAAGATACAGAGTTGTCATTCTACAGCAAGAGCTAGAAAGTCGGATGATTTAGATATAAAATATTTAAAATTAAAAAGTGATGAGCCTGTGTTAGAAATAGAGAGGATTGGATACTTAGATAACGGAAAAGTATTTGAGTATTCATTTTCAAGACATAGGTATGATACTCATGAATTTAAAGCTATAATTATCAAATAATTATAGCTTTTTTTACACTTAAGCAGAGAAATATATATATACTAAGTAAAAGTATAGACATATTTTAAATATATAGATATAATTTATTTATAATAGTCAGAGGAGGAGAAGAAATATGAAAAATAAATATATTTTTCCTGAGGGGTTTTGGTGGGGATCAGCAACTTCAGGACCACAAAGTGAAGGTAGCTTTAATAAGAAGAATAAAAATGTTTTTGATTATTGGTATGAAATAGAGCCAGAAGCTTTTTTTGATAAAGTAGGTCCAAATATAACATCTAATTTTTATAATTCTTATAAAGAAGATATAGAAATGATTAAGGAAATAGGTTTAAATAGTTTAAGAACTTCTATTCAATGGACTAGGCTTATAAAAGATTTTGAAAGTGGAACAGTTGATGAAGATGGAGTAAAGTTCTATAATAATGTTATTGATGAAATTCTAAAAAATGGAATGATACCTGTAATGAATTTACATCATTTTGATTTACCAATAGAATTATATGAAAAATATGGTGGATGGGAATCAAAGTATGTTGTTGATTTATTTGTTAAATTTGCAAAGGCAGCTTTTGAGTTATTTGGAGATAGGGTTAAATATTGGACAACTTTCAATGAACCAATAGTAATAGTTGAAGGAGAATATCTATATAAGTTCCATTATCCTAAATTAGTAGATGGGAAAAAGGCAATGCAAGTTTTATATAACATAAACTTAGCTTCTGCCAAGGTGATAAAAGAATATAGAGATGGTGGATATGGAAAAGATAATGGGCAAATTGGAATTATATTAAACTTAACTCCTGCTTATCCAAGGGATGCAAAAAATGAAAAGGATTTAGAAGCTTCAAAAATAGCTGATAACTTCTTTAATAATTCATTTTTAGATCCAGCTGTAAAAGGAGAGTTTCCAAAGGAGCTTGTAAAACTATTAAAAGATGAAAATGTGCTTTGGGAATACACAAATGAAGAGTTAGATATTATTAAAAACTATACTGTAGACTTTTTAGGTGTTAATTATTATCAACCAAGAAGAGTAAAGGCAAAGGAAACTGCCTTTGATAATTCTAATGGATGGATGCCTGATAAATACTTTGATAATTATGAGATGCCAGGAAGAAGAATGAACATATATAGAGGTTGGGAGATATATCCTGAAGCTATTTATGATATAGCAATTAACATAAAAGACAATTATAACAATATACCATGGTATATTTCTGAAAATGGTATGGGAGTTGAAGGAGAAGAGAAATTTATAAATTCTGAAGGATATATAGAAGATGATTATAGAATAGAGTTTTTAGAAGAACATTTAAGTTATCTTCATAAAGCTATTGAAGAAGGTTCTAATTGCTTTGGATATCATTCATGGACTCCTATAGATTGTTGGTCATGGACTAATGCTTATAAAAATAGATATGGATATATAGCTGTAGATTTAAAAACACAAAAGAAAACTATAAAGAAATCAGGAAAATGGATAAAAGAAGTTTCTAAAAATAATGGATTTTAAATAGACTATAATAGGTCTAAATATTTTATATTAAGGGAGAGAATGATGAAGAGCTATATTGTATTTGATATTGGTGGAAGTAGTGTAAAACATGCTATTATGACAGAAGAAGGAGAATTCATAAAAAAAGGAAGTTACAAATCAGAAAGAGATAATTTTGATTCCTTTAAGGCTTCTATGATTTCAGAAATAGAAAAGGCTAAGGAAGAGTATAATATAGCAGGGGTAGCTGTTAGTGCCCCAGGCGGAGTGGATAGCGACACAGGATTAATTGGTGGAGCAAGTGCTTTGCCTTGTATTCATGGTCCTAATTTTAAAAAAATATTTGGAGAAGATTTAGGAATTACTTTAGAAATGGAAAATGATGCTAACTGTGCAGCTTTAGGTGAAGTATGGTTAGGAAGTGCAAAGGATAATAATGATGTACTTTTTGTAGTTTGCGGAACTGGAATTGGTGGAGCTGTAATTAAAGATAAGAAAATTCATAAGGGAAATAATCTTCATGGTGGAGAATTTGGATATTTTATTTTAGATAGTGAAATAAATGGACAAGATTCAATCTTTAGAACTTGGAGTGAAGTAGGAGCAACTGGTGCATTATTAAGAAGAGTTGCTAAGGCTAAAGGAATATCAGAGAATGAGATTGATGGAAGAAAAATATTTGAATTAGCTGAAAGTGGAGATGAAATTTGCATTAAAGCAATAGATGATTTCTATTTTTATAATGCATTAGGAATATTTAATATACAATATACTTATGATCCAGAAAAAATTGTAATAGGTGGAGCAATAAGTGGCAGAGAAGACTTTATAGATAAAATAAATGAAAAGTTAGATATAATAATGAATAAAATTAAAGATGCTAAGATAAGACCTATAATAGAAAAATGCAAATTTGAAAATGATTCAAATCTTTTAGGTGCATTATTTAATTATCTACAAAGAAATAATTAATTAAATCCCCTGGGGATTAATTAATGGGATATATTCAATAATATGGGAATATTTTAGAGAAATAAGGAACTATAACTAGTTGATAAATAATTAGCTAGTGGCAAGTTCCTTTTTTATTTTCAATGAATTGAAAAATATACACTATGAGTAAATTATTGAGAAAAAATACTCGAAATATGGATATAATTATAAATAAAAAAGTATATTTATTATTATTAAAAGTATAGACATTTAAAATTGGGGATGATAAAATGTATTTAAGGGAAACGTTTTCTAAAATAAAAAGGGATTTTAAATTGGAGGAGAATTTATGAAAAAGAAATTAATAAGCACTATTTGTTTATCAATTTTTGCTGCAACACTTTTTGCAGGTTGTGGTTCAAAGGCAACATCAAAGGAAGAGGGAGTTACATTAAAGGTATTAACTCAAAGAACTGATATTATCGATACTACTCTTAAGGAAATTAGTAATGAGTATTATGAAAAAACTGGAGTGAAGATTGATTGGGAAGGTATTACTGATTATGAAGGTGTTGTAAAAACAAGAATGAATACTCAAGATTATGGAGATGTACTTAATGTATTGCCTGCAATTAATGCTGGAGAATTAGCACAGTTTTTTGAACCATTAGGAACTGTAGATGAGCTTAAAGAATACAGATCTATTAATCAAAGAGCAGACAAAGACACTGTTTATGGAATTCCAAATGGACTTGGAGCAAATGGAATAGTTTATAACAAGAAAGTTGTTGCACAAGCAGGATATAATGAATTTCCAAAAACCTTAGATGAACTTTATGATTTAGCGGACAAGCTTTCTAAGATTGATGGAGTAGTGCCTTTAGCAATAAATTCTAAGGATAAATGGCCTTTAGGTCAATATGATTCAGTGGCTACAGTAGCTTATGGAACTGCTTATTATTATAGGGATATGGGCAAAATGGACAATGCATTATTAGCAGGAAAACCAACTGGAGATGTATTAGAAATATTATATAAATTTGTAAGTAGTGGCTGGGTTGAAGGTGATTTAACTACAACTAACTGGGAACAATCAAAGGTTGATATGGCAAATGGAAAGATTGCCATGATGGCTTTAGGAATGTGGGCAGTGCCACAAGTACAAGGACTTTCATCAAATCCAGAAGATATTGGAATAGCACCATTCCCAACAAATAATTCTGGTGAATTAAAAGCTGAAGCTGGCCCAGATCAATATATTGCAGTAAGTAAACATTCAAAGCATAAACAAGAAGCTATAGATTTCGTGAAATTCTATACAACATCAAACTATGCTGATAAAGAAGGAATAATCCCATCAAGTACAAAGCAAGAATCAACTAATCCTGTTGTTAAAGGATATATGAATTCTGGAGTTGAATTAATGTTCACAGATCCAGCAGAAGTAGATCAAGTAGCAGAGGATTTAACAAGAAGTATAGCAGCTGATGCAGGAATTAAATTCTGGGAAGGTACTTATATTCAAGAAGCAGTAATAGCAGCAAAGAAGAGCCGTGCTGATTTTGAAACAGTAGTTAAGAAGTATAATGATAATTGGCAAAAGAGTAAGAGTAAATTAAGTCAATAAATATGCATTTTAATTATTAATTTTATAGTAAGCTGTCGCATAATGAAAATTAACTTTTTCTTTTGCGACAGCTCAAACTATTATTCTTTAAGAAGTAGGAGGATGGGGACTTGTTTAGTAGATTAGATTATAAGCATCAAAGAAGAATAATAATATGTCTATTCTTAATAATACCACTTACCTTTTTATTGCTATTTACTTATTTGCCAGCAATAAATATGATATCCTACAGTTTCACTAGTTGGAAGGGATATGGAGCTAAGACCTTTGTTGGATTACAAAATTACATAGACATATTTAGTAATCCAGATATTTTTGGAGCTTTTAAAAATAGTATTTACTATTTTATAGGTGGAATAATTCAATTAATTTTAGCTTTTTATTTAGCTGTATTAGTTAATTCAAAGTTAAAAGGTAAGAACCTTTTCAAATCAATATTTTTCTTTCCTTATTTAATTAATGGAGTTGCTATTTCATTGATGTTTTTATTCTTCTTTCAACCAGAAGGAACATTAGATACTGTAATGAAAATATTTGGACTAGAGAAATATATAACATTATGGCTTGGAAATGAAAATATGGTTAATTACTCATTAGCATTTACATCAATTTGGAGATATATAGGATATAGCTTCATTATTTTTTTAGGAGCAATGCAATCAGTATCAACAGAAGTACTTGAGGCAGCAGAAATAGATGGGGCTGGGGAATGGAATAAAATTAGATATATTTTGATTCCATCAGTAAAAAACATAATTAAGTTAAATTTAATTCTGAATATTTCAGGAGCTATTTCAGTATTTGAAATACCATACATTATGACAGGTGGGGCCAATGGAAGTTCAACCTTTGTAATTGAAACTATGAATACTGCCTTTAAGTTTAATCAGGTTGGTAAGGCTTCAGCAATGGCAGTAGTAGTAATGTTTATAGTTGCAACTATTGCACTTATTCAAAATATTTTCTTTAAGGAGGAAAAATAATGAGTGATAAAGATATACTTAAATCAAAAATAAGACAAGCTACTTGGAATATATTAAAGTACTTTTCATGTATATTAGCTGCATTCATATTTATACTTCCAATACTGACTATATTTCTAGCATCCTTTAAGGGATATGAAGAGTTTTACCAGTCTAGTAAATTATCTCTGCCAAAGAACTTACTTAACTTTTCAAATTATGCAACAGCCTTTGTAGATGGAGGCATGTTAAATGGATTTAAGAATACTGCAATTATTATGGTGGTATCACTATTAGGAACCATATTAATGGGTGCAATGGTTGCCTTTGTTCTTCAAAGATTTAACTTTAAATTAAAGAAATTAATTTTACTTATATATTTATTCCCAATGTTCTTACCTATGGTTACTACACAAGTTGCAACCTTCCAAATTGTAGCTAAATTAGGATTATACAATACTATTTGGGCACCCATAATTTTATACTTAGGTGCTGATGTAATGAGTATTTATATAATGATGCAGTTTATGGAATCAATTCCTATTGCTAATGATGAAGCTGCTATGTTAGATGGGGCATCTTATTTTTATATTTTTAATAGATTAATTTTACCTTTATTAAAACCAGCAATAGCTACAATTATTATTTTAAGAGGAGTTGGAATATATAATGACTTCTATACTCCATTCTTATATGCACCAAGCCAAGAGCTTGGAACTGTTGCTACATCATTATACAAGTTTATAGGTCCTTATGGAGGTCAATGGAATGTAATAGCAGCAGGAGTAATCTTAATTATGATTCCAACAGCCATAATATTTATAGCCTTACAAAAATATATTTATAATGGCTTTGTTGATGGAGCTGTTAAATAAGAGGGGTATATTATAATGAATAACAAAACTTTTAAATTTGTAAATTCACTTTATGTAATAATGATAACAAATATATTAGCTATAATTTATCTTGCTTTGGGATTGTTTTCCTTCACACTAGTTCCAGTTATTTTTACTGTAATTAAAGTTATGAAGGAATTAATAGATGAAGAGATAGATGGTTATTCAGGAATTATAAAATACTTTACTTCAAGATTCCTTATTAATTTAAAAAAGTATAAGAGGGAAGAAATGCTAACAGGGATTTACACATTAATATTAATCATAGCCATATTTTTGTTAAAAAGAGTTAATATTCCATATGCAGCTAGTATAAATATGCTATTTATGTATATTTACACTATGATAAGTGTTTATTGGAGTTATTATGCTTTAAGGAATTTAGATGGAGATAATGATTATAGTTATATTAAGACTGTAATTTTAATGTTTAAAAATATTAAATCACTTTTAATGACTGTTTGTATCTTCATTGCCTTAATACTTGGAGGCATTGCTATGAAAGAAATATTAGCATTATTTTCATTGAGTTTATTTGGATTTTTATTTGTAAAGTTAAATTATAAAGCAGTAGTTAATTAATAGTATTTTTATTTACTGCAGGAGGGTATATGTTGCTAGAGAGAAATACTAAATTGGTTATGATTGGAGATTCAATAACAGATTGTGGTAGGAAGTTACCAATAGGAGAGGGAAGTAATGGAGCAGAAGGATTCGGATATGTATGTTTTGTTTCAGCTTTACTAAAGAATTTCTATAAGGATAATGACAATAGAGTAATTAATATGGGCATAAGTGGGGATAGAGTAAGAGAGTTAAAAGATAGATGGGATAGAGATGTATTAGAATTAAAACCAGATTATTTATCTATAATGATAGGAATAAATGATATTTGGAGACAATTTGAGCACCCACTGAGAGGTGAAGAGCATGTATATATAGATGAATATAGAAATACTTTAGAAGAATTAATTGAAAAGACATTACCAAGTTTAAAGAAATTAATATTAATTACACCATTTTTTATTGAGAGCAATAAAAATGATTTAATGAGAATAGCAGTAGATAAGTATGGACAAGTAGTTAAAGAGCTAGCAAATAAGTATGATGCTATATTTGTGGATACACAAAAAGCCTTTGATGAGCTTTTAGAAAATAATTATTCAGCTGTCTTTGCTTTAGATAGGGTCCATCCAAATCCAACAGGTCATATGGCTATAGCAAGAGCATTTTTAAATGCTATAGACTTTAATTGGCTATAAATATAAGAGAGAGAGATTATGTTAAAATATGTTGAAATATCTAATGATATAAGAAAAAAGATAATAGATGGGAACTACTTACCTAATGAAAGACTTCCTTTTGAAAAAGAAATATGTGATAAATATAATTCAAGTAAGATGACGGTAAAAAAGGCCTTAGATATATTAGTGGCAGAAGGCCTTTTAGTAAAGAGAAGAGGTAGTGGAACCTTTGTAAAAGATATAAATCCAAAAGAAAGAGAAAATTTAATAGCTTCAACTCAATTTAGAGGGCTATCTTCCTTCTATGTAAACCATAAGGTTGAGAGTAATATTATAGAATATAAAGTAATAAATCCAGATAAAAATATTGCAAAAAAATTATTAGTAACTGAAGAGGACTTTATATATAAAATAATTCGTGTAAGAGTAGTAGATAGAGTTCCAGTTGTTTTAGAAGAAATGTATATGCCTATTCAAATAATACCAGGATTAAAGAAACAACACTTATACGGCTCAATTTATGAATATATAGAAAGAATACTTAATTTAAAAATAAAAAGTGCTCATAGAACAATTACCATAAAAAAATCAACAGAATATGAGCAGAAACTTTTAAATGTAAAGAAGAATGATCCTTTAGGAATAATAGAGCAAGTGGCATATTTAGATAACGGGCAAGCTTTCGAATACTCAATAGTTATACATAAGTGTGAGGATTTCAAAGTGAATTCAATAGTATTTAGATAATTGATTTTCATAGGAGAAATTATAAAAATATTACTAATTAATAACTTTTTATTCCCTTATTTTAAAAGTATAATATAAATATACATTAAATGAAATTTAGGAGGGAAAGAAAATATGAGAAGTATTAAAGAAAATAGATATGAAAAGATGAAATACGTAAAGTGTGGCAATAGTGGATTATATCTGCCAAGAGTTGCTCTAGGTTTATGGCATAACTTTGGTTCAGTAGATCCAATTGAAAATCAAAAGGATATAATCTTTGAAGCCTTTAATAATGGAATAACTCATTTTGATTTAGCTAATAATTATGGACCTATTCCTGGATCAGCTGAAGAAAACTTTGGCAAAATATTAAATGAAAATTTAAAGTCTTATAGAGATGAAATGATTATTTCTACAAAAGCTGGATATGATATGTGGGATGGACCTTATGGAAATGGTGGATCAAGAAAGTATTTAATATCTAGTTTAGATCAAAGCTTAAAAAGAATGGGCTTAGAATACGTAGATATTTTCTATCACCATAGACCAGATAAGGATACACCACTTGAAGAAACTATGGGGGCATTAACAGATATAGTTAAGCAAGGAAAAGCCTTATATGTAGGTTTATCAAATTATCACCCAGAAGAATTAAAGGAAGCATCAAAAATATTAAAGGCAAATGGAACCCCATGTTTAATTCATCAATTTAGCTATAATATGTTTAATCGCTGGAGTGAAGAAGAAGGCTTACATGAGGTACATAAAGAAGAAGGAATTGGTTTAATAGCCTTTTCACCACTAGCACAAGGTATGCTTACAAATAAATATCTTCACGGAATTCCAGAAGATTCAAGAGCTAAAAAAGTAAGTAGTAGGTTTTTATATGAAAAAGATATAACAGAAGAAAAATTAATTAAAATAAGAAAATTAAATGAAATAGCAGAAAGAAGAGGACAAACTCTAGCAGAAATGGCTTTATCTTGGGTATTAAGAAAAGATGCTGTTAATACAGTATTAATTGGTGCAAGCAAGGCAGAACAAATCTTAGATAATGTAAAAATAATAGATAATTTAAATTTCCAAGAAGAAGAATTAAAAGAAATAGAAATAATATTATCATAGGGGTAGGGTGTAATGACATTATCTAGAAATGAAATAAAATACTCTGGAAGATTTGATTTTTCTAATGCAGAAAAGATTGAATTTGGTTGGGCTAAGACATCATTAAGTATAAACTTTATAGGAAATAAAGTTTATGCAGATTTAGAATCAGATGGAGAGGATTATTTTTTAGTAGTTTTAGATGGAGAAATATATAATAATTCCTTTCCAGTTAGAGAAAGAAAACTTTATAAATTAGTAGAAGATATAGAGTATGGTGAGCACACTTTAGAACTAGTTAAGAGAACAGAAGCTTTTGTAGGAACTGCAAGCTTTTATGGCTTTGAAATTTTTAATGGGGAAATACTAGAGATGCCTAAGGAAAAGCCTTTAAAGATAGAGATTTTTGGTGATTCTATAAGCTGTGGCTATGGAAATGAATCAGAAAATGAATTTGCAGAATATAATTCTATTGATGCAAATAGCTATTTATCTTATGGAGCTATAGCTTCAAGAGAACTTAATGCAGAGCTTAACTTAACTACTTGGTCAGGACTTGGATTAGTGAGAAACTATGATGATTCACCTATGCCATTGCCTGAAAGAATAGAATGGATAACTAATAAAAATACAAATAAGAAATGGGATTTCTCTAGTTATGTTCCTGACATTGTTTTAATTAATTTAGGAACTAATGATTTTAATGAACATCCACCTACAGAAGATAATTATGTAGATGGTTATAGAATATTAATCGATAGAATTAGAAACTACTATGGAGAAGTAAAAATAATATGTGCTATAGGACCAGTTATGGAAGGTAAAGTCTTAAATGATATAAGAGATTATGTTAAGAATCATGTAGTTGAATATTATAATTCCATGGGAAATAAAAATATATTTTTCCTAGAGCATAGCCATCAAAAAGAGGAAAATGGATATGGGCAAGCATATCATCCAAGTCAAAAAACTCATAATATTATGGCTGATGAATTAGTAGAAAAGATTAAAGAAATTTTACAATAAAAATGAAAATTAATAATTAAGAGGGGTAACTATGAAAGGGTATAAATTTATAGTAGGAATAGATATTGGGGGAACTAATATTAGAGCAGCTTTATTAGATGAAGAAAGAAATATAGTTGATAAGATTAAAATTAAGAATGAAGTAGAAAAGGGACCAGAATATAATTTAAGTAAAATTACTAATTATATAAATGAACAATGGATAACAAAAGGAATAAGAGGAGTAGGAGTTGGATGCCCAGGCCCCCTAAATATTAAGACAGGAACTATATTAAAGGCTCCTAATTTAAGTGGTTGGGATAATTTCAATGTAAAGAAATTTATTGAAGATAATACTTCCTTAAAAACTGAAGTTAATAATGATGCTAATGTTGCTGGTCTTGCAGAGGCTAGGATAGGAGCAGCCAAGGACGCAGAAAGTGTATTTTATATTACTGTTTCAACAGGAGTTGGAGGAGCATTAATAATAGATAATAAAATTATTAATGGAGCTAATAGCTTTGCAGGGGAAATATGTAATTTAATTATTAATGAAGATAAATATAGTCATTCTGGATTAGTGCAAGGTGGATTAGAAGGTCAATGCAGTGGACCTAATATAGCAAGAATAGCCAGTGAAAAGTTAGGAAGAAAATTAGATACTCCAGAAGTATTTGAATTATATAAAGAAGATAATAGAGTAGTTAAAGATATAATTAATGAACTTTGTGAAAATCTATCAAAGGGAATTTCTAATATAATTTCAGTTGTAGATCCAGAAGTAATAGTTCTTGGAGGCTCTGTTATTTTATTTAATAATAATCTTATTGAAGTAATTAAGGAAAAGGTAAGAGAAAAAGTAATTAATAAAGAAGCTGTAGATATAAGAATTGCAGAAATAGGTGATGATGCAGGACTTAGAGGAGCAGGACTTTTAATTAATGCATAATGCATAATTGATAATGCATAATTTAAGAAATAACTCATACAAGCTGAGTTATGAAATCTATAAAATCCAAGGGTATTTAATTATTAATTATTAATTATTTAATTCTTTCATGCTGATTTTGCTTGAGAGAAGAAGCTATTTATTTTTCATTTTCAAAAACTCCGAAAGGAGTTTTTTCAGAGTGTCGACAAAGTCGACACTCTTTAATTTTTGTTATAAAATATTTTTGGGTGATTAAAAGTGTTAACAAAG
>CAKVEW010000008.1 GCA_934746015.1 uncultured Clostridium sp. | reverse complement strand
TTGAAAGAATTTCTTTTAAATATAGAAGAAGAGCTATCGCTAGCGGATTTTTTCACCTGCTAATGCGACAGCTCCATAGATTAATGCTTTTTTATTTTACAAAATGTAATGATAATTTTAATATGTTTATGTTAAATATACATTAAAATGTTTAAGTAAATTTAGTATTTAACAAATTAAAATTCAAAATTATATAAACTATAAAGTGCTACCAAAATCTGAAATTAGTGTTTGTCCTGTAATTGCACGAGATTCATCACTTGCTAAAAATAAAATAATGTTAGCCACATCATCAGGCATACATGGTTTAACAGATAAATCACTATGTTTAGCCATTTGTCCCATCATATTTCTATCAAGGGTTTCTGGGTTCATATGAGATACCATTGGAGTTACAATTGTTCCTGGACATACAACATTGCAACGTATATTTGTACCTGCAAAACGTAAAGCAGTATGTTTTGTTACACCAATAATTGCTGCTTTTGATGAAACATATGCAGCCCCACCACATCCAAGTGCACCTGCTATTGATGCTACATTTATAATAGATCCATTTCCAGTATTCATCATTTCATTTGCAGCTTCACGGATACAGTACATTGTTCCTTTTGTATTTGTGTCTATGATATAATCCATATCATCATCAAGAACACATTCTATTGGTTTTAAGCCTGATTCTAATACCCCTGCATTATTAACTAGAATGTCGACTTTACCAAAAGTTTCAACTGTTTTTGAAATTAAATTTTTAACATCATCAGTTTTTGAAATATCAGTAACAACTGTAAGAACTTCGCCACCTGCTTCTTTAATTTCATTGGCAACTTCAATTAATTGAGCTTCACGACGAGCACTAATGGCAACCTTTGCACCTTCTTTTGCAAATAACAATGCAGTTGCAGCTCCTACACCAGAATTTCCCCCTGTAACTATTGCTACCTTCCCTTTTAAACGAGCCATAATATCCTCCCTAAAATCAGCGAATTTATCGCCATATTGCAATAGAAGTATAACCCTTTGTCAAATTTTTGTCAATATACATTTTTGTAAAATTAAGGATTAATATTGGATATAAAATAAACATTTTACTGAAAATTGAAATAGTGAGGAGTTAGGATTGTTTTGGCATGTAAAACTTAAAATACATTTATATGAAACACTCATATCTCAAATTAACTATAAATTCTTTATTCTTTAATTATTTCATTTGGTGCCTTTCTTTAATTTTTGAACTATCACTAATTATGACAATTGCTTTGATATTCAAATCATTTGACACAGGAATAAAATGAAGTTATAATATCAATAAATTTAAATAGAAATTTATAGGAGTTGTATAATATGAATATAAAGTTAATAACTGATTCAGCTTGTGATTTATCTATAGATTATATTAAGGAAAATAATATTGATGTAGCATCATTAATGGTTAATTTAAATGGAGAATTTATTTCTGATGACTTAGGACAAACTTTAAGTCATAAAGATTTTTATAAAGCTGTAAGGGAAGGTGAAATTCCTTCAACTACCCAAGTTAATGTAGGAACATTTTATAATTTATTTGCAATGTATGCTAGTAAAGGAGATACAATTCTCTATATAGGCATATCATCTGCTTTAAGTGGAACAGTAAGTAGTGCAATTACTGCTAGGAATATGGTATTAGAGGAATATAAAGATGCAAAAATATATGTTGTAGATTCATTAAGTGTATCTGTAGGGGAAGGTGCTTTAGTATATAAGGCTGTTGAAATGATAAAAGATAATATATGCATAGAAGAAATAGTGAACTACTTAGAATCTATTAAAAGAAAAGTTATTCATGCCATAACAGTAGATGATTTAAATCATCTAAAAAGAGGAGGACGTATTTCAGGAGCAGTAGCAGCTGTAGGAGGATTACTTGGAATAAAGCCTACTTTGAAAATAGATAATGAAGGAAGAGTAGTTGCTACAGAAAAAATTAAGGGAAGAAAAAAGGCCTTAAAGAATTTGGTTCAACAAATGGAATTAAAGGGAGAAGACTTAGAAAAGCAAAATATATTTATTTGTCATGCAGATTGCATTGAAGATGCATTAGAGATGAAAAAAATCATATTAGAAGAATTTAAAGTTAAAGATGTTATTATAAATTCTATAGGAGCAGTTATTGGAACTCATGGTGGTCCAGGAACTTTAGGTTTAGTGTTCATTGGAAGTGAAAGATAATTTTAGATTAAAAAGAAGCTTAAATAATATAATATCTATCTAAACATTAAAGTTGTTATAAAAATGACTAATAAATAATAATATATAATAATAGTATTTTTGTGGGAGAGTAATATGCCTAGGACCTATTCTTATTCAGCAGATTTTGATGCTGAAACTGAAAAACTTTTTAAAGAGGCTGTTTTTCTTGGAGAAGGACACAATGGGATAGTTTATGAGCTTCCTAATAATAAAGCAATTAAGATTTTTCAAGAAGCAAAATGTTGTAAAGAAGAAGGAGAAATTTTAAAAAAGGTAAGCAAATCTAAATATTTTCCAAGGCTCTATAATATAGGAAAGTTTTATATTGTAAGAGATAAGATACAAGGGTATAGATTAGATAGTTATATTAAGAAAAAAGGGTTTAGTTATGAAATTTCCGAAGGTTTATATAATTTACTAACAGAGTTTAAAAAGCTTAGATTTACTAAAATAGATGCCAGATGTAGAGATATATATATAACTAATAATAAAGAGATAATGGTTATAGATCCAAAGCAATGTTATAATAAAAAAGTTATTTATCCAAGACACTTAATGAAGGGTTTAGAAAAAGTAGGGGTATTAGAAAGTTTTTTAGAGGATATTAGGATAATAAATAAAAAGTCTGCTATGGATTGGGAAAAAAGATATAACCAATATATACAAAATAAAGAATTTGAATAATAAGAGTCTCATAAGGACTCTTTTTTATTATGTATATTAATTGTATGGACAAAATATATAAAAAATATTACAATACAATATATATGGTAAAGTATGGTAATTGTTTGAGGTGAGATATGTCAGAAAGGAAAGTGAAATATTTAGAGATAAGTGACTTTTTTAAAAGGGAAATAGCTGGTGGCAAGTTAATAGCAGGAGATAAGCTACCAACAGAATTTGAAATGGCAAGAATGTTTTCTGTAAGTAGACACACTGTTAGACAAGCTATCTTTGATTTAGAGAAAGATAGCTATATATATAGAAAAAAGGGTATTGGTGCCTTTTGTGCAGATAATAACAAAGAGGTATTAAAAAAAGAAAAAATGGTGATGGTAATTACCACATATATTTCTGATTATATATTTCCAAATATAATTAGAGGAATAGAGGAAGTTTTAAGCAAAAGAGGATATGGTATTCTTTTATTTAGTACAAATAATCAAAAGAAAAAGGAAGCTGAACATTTAGAAAGATTGCTTAATTATAATATAGTAGGTGCAATAGTAGAGCCTACAGCTAGTGCAACTGTTAATATTAACAAGGAATATTATATTGAGTTAAACAAGAGGAAAATACCATATATAATGATTAATGCTGAATATGAAAATCTAAATAATTCTTATGTTGTTATGAATGATGAAAAAGGAGGATATCTTTTATGTAATCATTTGATACAGAATGGACATATCAAGATAGCGGGTATTTTTAAAGAAGATGACTTACAAGGTGTAAGGAGAAGACAAGGGTATATTAAGGCTTTAAAGTCTAATAATATAAAAATTGACCATAATATAATAGGAGGTTATAAGACCTTTGAAGAAGAATTTTATCCATATGCATTTACAAAAAGTATATTAAGCAGGGAAGATAGACCATCAGCAATAGTTTGCTATAATGATAAGATTGCTGTGCAAGTTATTAAAGCTGTTAGAGAACTAGGATTAAAAGTACCAGAGGATATATCTATAGCAGGGTATGATAATGAGGCAATTATATCAAGTTTAATAGAAGGTGGATTAACTACTATAGAGCATCCTAAAGATAGACTAGGAAAATTATCCGCAGAAGCATTGTTGGACATTATAGATAGAAAAAAGGAATCTGTTAAGTATTCCTTTGAACCTAAATTAATAATAAAAGGATCAACAGAAAAAATATAAGAAAATCCCAAATTGGTAGAGTAACTAATTTGGGATTTTTTTGTCGGAATAAATGTTACAAAATATATATTGAAAATATTTACAAATATTAAAATAATTAGTAAAATATTCTTGTACGTAGTATTTTTAGATAATCAAGATAATGTACGTACAGAATAAGGCTTGGAGGTGAGATTTTATAGAATAAATCATACAAACAATAAATTTAAATTATTAAAAATTGTAAAGGGGAATTTGTATGAAAAAAATATTAACTTCTATTTTGGTTTTTGCAATGACGGTTATGTTTGTAGGGTGTAATTCAGGAACAACTAAAGATGATGGTGATTCAAAGGGGGAATCAAACAATAAAACAGTAGGATTAGCATTGCCAACAAAGTCATCTCAAAGATGGATAGACGATGGAAATAATATGAAAAAAGAATTTGAGAAATTAGGATATAAAGTGGACATGCAATTTGCTGAAGATGTAGTAGAAAATCAAGTCTCTCAAATTGAAAATATGATTACTAAAGGTGTAAACGTTTTGGTAATTGGTTCTATAGATGGAGAAGCTTTAGTAGATGTAATAAATAAAGCCGCAGATGAAGGAATACCTGTAATTGCTTACGATAGATTAATAAAAGGAACTGAAAATATATCATATTACTCAACTTTTGATAATTTTAAAGTTGGAGTTTTACAAGGAAATTATATAATAGAAAAATTAGGCTTAGATAAAGGGGAAAAAGGACCATTCAACATTGAGTTATTTGGTGGATCTCCAGACGATAATAATGCTTACTTTTTCTATGATGGAGCAATGTCAGTTTTAAAAACTTATATAGATTCTGGAGTTTTAGTAGTTAAGAGTGGACAAATGGGAATGGATAAAGTTTCTACATTAAGATGGGATGGAGCAACTGCTCAAGCAAGAATGGACAACTTATTAAGTACTTACTATACAACTGATATGCTTGATGCTGTATTATCGCCATATGATGGAATAAGTATTGGAGTATTATCTTCATTAAAGAGTGTTGGATATGGAAAAGGTGATCAAAAGTTACCAATAGTTACTGGTCAAGATGCAGAAATACCTTCAGTAAAATCAATCATTATTGGAGAACAAACACAAACAGTATTTAAAGATACAAGAGTTTTAGCAGAAAAAACAGTGCAAATGGTAGAAGCAGTACTAAATGGAAAAGAAGCACCTGTTAATGATACAAAGACTTATGATAATGGCAAGAAGGTTGTACCATCATATCTTTGTGATCCAGTTTCAGTAGATAAAGAAAATTATAAAGGAATATTAATAGATTCAGGATATTATACTGAGGATCAATTAAAGTAATAAAAAACATATTTATGGAGCCATACAAGGCTCCGTAAATATTTAATAACTAGACTTATTTTTTTAGAAGGAGGAATCGGAATGGAAGATACTATCCTTGAAATGAAAAATATCACAAAATTATTTCCAGGAGTAAAAGCATTAGATAATGTTAACCTAAAGGTTAAACCTAATGAAATTCATGCTATTGTTGGAGAAAATGGAGCGGGTAAATCAACTTTAATGAATATTTTAAGTGGGATATATCCATATGGTAGCTATAGTGGGGAAATATACTTTAAAGGTAAGTTGTGTGAATTTAAGAATATTAAAGATAGTGAAAAATTAGGAATAGTAATCATTCATCAAGAGCTAGCTTTGGTTCAATACTTATCTATAGCAGAAAATATGTTTTTAGGGAATGAACAAAGTAAAAGAGGAATAATTAATTGGGATTTTACAATAAATAAATCAAAAGAATTACTTAATAGAGTGGGATTAAAGGAATCGCCAGAAACTTTAATAATGAATATTGGAGTAGGTAAACAGCAATTAGTTGAAATAGCAAAAGCCTTATCTAAAAATGTTTCATTATTAATATTAGATGAACCAACTGCAGCATTAAATGATTATGATAGTGAAGTTTTATTGGAGTTATTATTAGAGTTAAAAAAGCAAGGAGTTACATCCATTTTAATTTCTCATAAATTGAATGAAATATCTAAGGTAGCAGATAGAATAACAATAATTAGAGATGGAGCTACTATTGAAACTATAGATAAAAATATTGAGGGATTAAGGGAAGATAGAATTATTAGAGGCATGGTTGGAAGAGATATTGTAGATAGATTTCCTAAGAGAAATAAAAAAATTGGTGAAGTATCCTTTGAAGTTAAGAATTGGACTGTTTATGATACAAATGATTCCAATAAGGAAGTAATAAAAAATGTTAACTTAAATGTAAAAAAAGGTGAAATAGTTGGAATAGCAGGTCTTATGGGATCAGGAAGAACAGAATTAGCAATGAGCTTATTTGGAAAATCTTATGGAAGTAGAATTACAGGGAAGTTACTAAAGGATAATGAAGAGATTAATTTAAAAAATGTAAGTGATGCTATTAATAAAGGTATAGCTTATGTAACTGAAGATAGAAAAAATAATGGATTTATAGCAATAGATAGTATAAAAAATAATATAACTTTAGCAAGTTTGAAAAATGTAAGTTCAAAAAATATCTTAGATGATAATAAGGAAGTAAGAGCTGCTGAAGATTTTAAAGAAAAAATGAACATAAAATGTTCAGATATATTACAAAGTGTTAGTAATTTATCTGGAGGAAATCAGCAAAAGGTAGTATTAAGTAAGTGGATTTTTTCAGAACCAGATGTACTTATTTTAGATGAACCTACCAGGGGAATTGATGTAGGTGCAAAATATGAAATTTATACATTAATTAATGCTCTAGCAGAAGAAGGCAAGGCAATAATAGTTATCTCTTCAGAACTCCCAGAAGTACTTGGATTAAGTGATAGAGTTTATGTTATGAATGAAGGGAAAATAGTTGGAGAATTAGATTCTGGTGAAGCATCACAAGAAAATATAATGAGCTGTATTGTTAAGGGTTAGGAGGAGTATTTATGATAAAGATTAAATCATTATTAAGTGGAAACATTAGACGATATGGAATGGGAATTGCACTTATATCCATAATGATATTATTTGAAATATTGACTAATGGTATATTATTAAAGCCTTTAAATGTAACTAATTTAATTCTTCAAAATAGCTATATTTTAATTTTAGCTATAGGAATGTTACTAGTAATAGTAACTGGGAATGTAGACCTTTCTGTAGGTTCAGTTGCAGCTTTTATAGGTGCAATAAGTGCTATGCTTATGGTTAATTACAAGATGTCACCTTTTATAGCACTACCAATATGTTTAATTATTGGTGGATTAATAGGGGCTTGGCAAGGATTTTGGATTGCTTATGTAAAAATACCAGCATTTATAGTTACATTGGCAGGAATGCTTATATTTAGGGGACTAACATTGGTTATTTTACAAGGACAAACAATAGCACCATTTCCAGAAATATTTCAATCCATTAGTTCTGGATTTATACCAGGGAAAAGTACAGCAACAATAGTAGGTATTATTGCTTCTTTAGTATACATTTATTTACAGTTGAAAAATAGAAAAAGAAAAGAAAAAAATGCTTTTAATGTGGAGCCAATTAGTTTATTAGTTATAAAATCTTCAGTAGTTATAGCTATTGTTAATATATTCACTTATTGGCTAGCTTCCTATAAAGGAATACCAACAGTTTTAGTATTACTTTCTATATTAGTTTTAGGATATTCATTTTTAGCAGATAAAACTGTTTTAGGAAGACATATATATGCTTCAGGTGGGAATCAAAAGGCAGCAGAATTATCAGGAGTGAAAACAAAAAGAACATTATTCCTTGTATATGTTAATATGGGAATTTTATCAGCACTAGCAGGTATGGTTTTTGCAGGTAGACTTAATGCAGCAACACCAAAAGCAGGTCAAAACTTTGAATTAGATGCAATTGCAGCTTGTTATATCGGTGGAGCTTCTGCAATGGGGGGAATTGGTACTGTCTTTGGAGGTATAATTGGTGGCTTAGTAATGGGTGTTTTAAATAATGGTATGTCTATATTAGGAATAGGCATAGACTGGCAACAAGCTATTAAGGGATTTGTATTATTAATTGCAGTAGCCTTTGATGTATATACAAAATCTAAGGGAACTGGAGTTAAACTTAAAATAAAAAAATCAAAAGGAAAAGATATAAAAGAAGAAAGCGCCACAGTATAAGCATATTTTTTATAATTATATATAAGTTTAAATGTTCATTTAAGATATAAATAATAGATATATTATTGGAGGATTTATGGATAAATATTCAATTGGTATTGATTATGGCAGTGAATCTGCTAGGGCACTGTTACTAAATATAAACAATGGTGAAGAAGTTGCATCTGAAATGATGGAGTATCCGCATCTTGTTATGACTGAAGAATTACCATGTGGTAAAAAACTAGAAGCTTTTTGGGCTTTACAACATCCAAAGGATTATATAGATGTCTTAGAATATATAATTCCTAAGGTTATAGAAAGTGCAAATGTTAATCCAGAAGATATTATTGGTCTTGGAATAGATTTTACAGCATGTACTATATTACCAATGAAAAAGGATGGAACTCCACTTTGCTATTTAGATGAGTTCAAAAGCAATCCACATGCATATGTTAAACTATGGAAGCATCATGCAGCACAGGATGAAGCAAATAAGTTAAACCAGATAGCAAATAAAATGGGAGAAGAATTTATAACTAGATATGGTGGGAAAATATCTTCAGAATGGTTTTTACCAAAGGTTTGGCAAGTATTAGATGAAGCACTTGATATATATGATGCTACAGATAAATTTATAGAAGCTACAGATTGGGTAATTATGCAACTTACTGGAAATGAAACTAGAAATAGTTGTACAGCAGGATATAAAGCTATATGGCATAAGCAAGATGGATTCCCCAAAAAGGAATTTTTAAGAGCATTAGATCCTAGGTTAGAAAACTTATATGAAGAAAAATATAATTGTAAGGTTACAAGTATAGGGGGAAAGGCTGGAGAACTTACAGTTGATATGGCTAAAAAACTAGGATTAAAAGAAGGAATGCCAATTGCTATAGCAAATGTAGATGCTCATGTGGCAGTACCAGCTATGGGGGTTACTGAACCAGGGAAAATGGTTATGATAATGGGAACATCAACTTGTAGCATGGTTTTATCAGATAAGGAAGTAGTAGTTCCAGGCATATGTGGATATGTTGAAGATGGAATTATTAAAGGGTTATATGGCTATGAAGCAGGGCAATCAGCAGTTGGTGATATATTTGCTTGGTTTGTTAATAGTTGTGTACCAGAAAATTATTTTATAGAATCTAAGAATTTAAATTTAAATATTCATCAATATTTAACTATGAAGGCAGAAAAATTAAATCCAGGAGATTCAGGGCTTTTAGCTTTAGATTGGCTAAATGGCAATAGAACTGTTCTTGTGGATACAGATTTAACGGGTTTAATTTTAGGACTAAATTTAAATACAAAGCCTGAAGAAATATATAGAGCTTTAATAGAGTCAACTGCCTATGGTCATAAAAAGATAGTTGATACCTTTGTTGAAAATGGTATTGAAATAAATGAGTTATATACATGCGGAGGATTACCACAAAAAAATAGAATGTTAATTCAAATATATGCTGATGTTACCAATCTTCCTATTAGAATATCAAAATCAAAGCAAACACCTGCACTAGGATCTGCAATGTTTGGTGCAGTAGTAGCTGGAAAAGAAAATGGAGGCTTTGAATCAATACATGAAGCAGCAAGGGTTATTCCAAAATTGTTAGATGAAGTTATAATTCCTATAAAAGAAAATGTAGAGATATATTCAAAAATTTACAGCTATTATGATAGATTACATGATTATTTTGGAAGAGGCGAAAATAATGTAATGAAGGAATTAAAGAAAATGAGAAAAATATAATGGAGGGGAAGGATGTTAGAAAAATTAAAACAAGAAGTATATGAAGGAAATTTAGATTTAGTTAAGAATAATTTAGTTGTTTTAACTTGGGGAAATTTAAGTGGAATAGATAGAGAAAGTAATCTTGTTGTAATAAAACCAAGTGGAGTAAGCTATGAAGATATGAAGGCTGAAGATATGGTGGTGGTAGATTTAGATGGAAATATAATAGAGGGAGATTTAAGACCATCATCAGATACAGAAACTCATATAGAACTATATAAAAAATATCCTAATATAGGTGGAATAGTTCATACTCATTCCTCTTTTGCAACATCATGGGCTCAAGCAAAAAGAGATATTCCATCATATGGGACAACCCATGCAGATACTTTTTATGGACCAATTCCTTGTACTAGAGAATTAGAAGAAAAAGAGATAAGAAATGAATATGAGAAGAATACTGGACTAGTAATAATAGAAACATTAGAGAATGGGAATATTGAGGCTTTAAGTGTACCTGGAATTGTAGTTGCAAGTCATGGACCATTTTCTTGGGGAGAAAATGCAAATAAAGCAGTATTAAATTCAGTTGTGCTAGAAGAAGTGGCAAAAATGGCTATTTTAACAGAATCTTTAAATAAGGATATAAGGCCTATAAAAAAGAACTTGCAAGACAAACATTATTTAAGAAAACATGGAGAAAATGCTTATTACGGCCAAAATAAAAATAAACATAATAGTGTTTTTTAATACACAGAGAGTTAAAGGGTTTAAGTGGTATTAATTATAAAAAGAATTAAAGGAGGAAGGAAGTAATGATTAAAGTTAGAGAATATGATTTTTGGTTTGTAACTGGAAGCCAAGATTTATATGGTGAAGAAACATTAAAGCAAGTTGCAGTAGATTCAAAGTATATTGTAGAAGGATTAAATAGTTTTGAAGAAATAAAATTTAATATTGTGTATAAACCAACAGTAAGAAATTCAAGGGAAATATATGATGTATGTAATGCAGCAAATAATGATGAAAATTGTGCAGGCATTATTACCTGGATGCATACTTTTTCACCAGCAAAAATGTGGATTAGAGGGTTGTCAATTTTAAATAAGCCTCAGCTCCATTTACACACACAATATAATAGAGATATTCCTTGGGATACAATAGATATGGACTTTATGAATTTAAATCAATCTGCTCATGGTGATAGAGAGTTTGGATTTATAAATGCTAGAATGGAAAACAAAAGAAAGGTAGTTATAGGCCATTGGCAGGATAAAGAAGTTCATAAAGATATTAATAAATGGATGAAGGTTGCTACTGCATATGTAGAAGGACAAAATATAAAAATTGCTAGATTTGATGATAATATGAGGGATGTTGCAGTAACAGAAGGGGATAAGGTTGAGGCAGTTATAAAATTAGGATGGACTTGTGATGCCTTTGGTATAGGTGATTTAGTTGAAGAAATAGAGAAGGTATCTAATGATGAAATCGAAGATTTAATGAAGTTATATGAAGAAAAATATGATATTTGTGAAGAAGGCAAAATTGAGGGAAAGACTAGAGATTCAATTAAATATCAAGCAAAGGTAGAAATTGCATTAAGAAGATTCCTAGAAAAAGGAGAATATACAGCTTTCACAACTAACTTCCAAGTGCTTCATGGAATGGAACAATTACCAGGACTTGCAGTGCAAAGGCTTATGGAAGAGGGATACGGCTTTGGTGGAGAAGGTGATTGGAAAACAGCGGGTTTAGTAAGGCTTATGAAGATTATGTCAAATAATATTGGAACATCATTTATGGAAGATTACACATATAACTTTGATCCAGAAAATGAAATGATTTTAGGAGCTCATATGCTAGAGGTTTGCCCAACTGTAGCTAGTAATAAACCAAGGATAGATGTAAAGCCTTTATCAATAGGGGGCAAGGGAGATCCAGCAAGATTAATATTTGATGGACAGTCTGGAAGAGCAGTTTGTGCATCAATTATAGATATTGGTGGAAGAATGAGATTAATTGTTAATGAAGTAAATGCAAAGAAAGTAGAAAAGAATTTACCTAACCTTCCTGTTGCAAGAGTTCTATGGACTCCAGAACCATCATTAAAATTAGGAGCAAAAGCTTGGCTATTATCAGGAGGAGCTCATCATACTGCATTTTCCTATGAAATTGATTCTGAGCAATTATTAGATATTGCAAGTCTATTTGAGATAGAATGTATAGTAATTGATAAGAATACGGATATAAATAGTTTAATTAAAGAACTAAGATACAATAAAATATATTGGAAGTTGTTTAACTAAAATAATTAAAAGAGTCATAATAGACAATGTCATTAAGTTAACCAAAAGACATTGATCTCATTAGGACTCTTTTTTATTTTGATATTATTAAGTTATTTGGTGTGATATAATATTGCATGTAATTGTATACATAGGCTGTTAAGGTGGTAGATATATATGAAAAAGTTTTTTGGTATAGCAAAGTACTTTATTTTTATTAGTATTTTTTTTGTTTTACTTTTTGGGGTAAAGGATATATTAAAAGAGCAAGAGAATTACTATGAAGAACTGAAAAATAAAGTTGTGTTAATTTCTCATGTCTATTCCAATCCCTATTGGCAGGATATAAAAAAAGGAGCTGAAGAAGCTGCTAAAGATAAAAATATAATAGTAGAATTTCAAGGACCTGATTATGCTAGTGTTGAAGAAAGCATACGACTTATTAAAATGGCATATTCATCTAATGTAAGTGGAATTATTACCTATGTCCAAGATTCAAGTAGTTATAATTCAATAATAAATAAAATTATAGATGATGATATACCTTTAATAACTATAGATTCAGATGCTGAAGAAAGTAAACGCCTAGCCTATATTGGCACTGATAATATCAATGCTGGAAAGGTAGGGGCTAAGGAAATGATTAGGCAAGTAGGAAATAAAGGTGATATTGGAATAATACTAGGTGGGGCTGATGTTAAAAATCAAATTGAAAGAGTTAAAGGCTTTAAATCTTATATTGAAGAAAATTCAAATCTAAAAATAACTAATACAGAATCCTCTGATTCTTATTTATTACAGGCAGAGTTAGCTACTAAGAAAATATTAACTGATAATGTTGATATAAAAGCATTATTTTGCACCTCTGCTCAAGATGGAATAGGAGCAGCAAAAGCAGTTAAGAGTATGAATTTAGTTGGAAAAGTAAAAATAGTATGCTTTGATGCCTTACCAGAAACATTAGATTTAATAGAAGAAGGTGTTATAAGTGCAACTATTGCACAAAATCCATATGTTATGGGACAAGAAGCTGTAAATACTATTGTAAATATAATAGAAGGAAAGAATGTTAAAGAACTTCAGCTTATTGATGTATTAGTTATTAATGATAAAAATATAGCAGAGTATAAATAACATAAGGAGAAGCTATTATAATGAAAAGTTTAAAAAGTAAGATAATAGTATTTGTTATAATTTTAATAATACCACTAGTTACTAGTAACATAGTATCACTAATTCTTAGTAAGAAAATTAATGAAAATTATAGTATTATGCTATATAAGTTAAATGAAACTAATGATGTAAAGAATCTTCTTAATGAATCTTTTAATTATTTCAATGAGCATTTCCAAACTAGCGATTTAGAATCTAAAAGATCCTATGAAAATAATATTGAAAGTTCTATAGAAAAACTTTCTACATTGGAAAGAGATTCAGATGTTGAAAGCAGGTATATATTAAGAGATTTATCAAATACAATTAGGAGTTATAAAAGTCAGGGAGATAAGACTATAGAACTATTTACTGAACAGGGTGCTATAGATGCATATTATGATCAATATTTGTCAACTAGAGATATGCTTTCCTATTGTAATTCCTTTATTACAAAGTTAAATGAAAGTTATATTAAGACCAATAATATAATATATAATGAGAGCAAGGAAAAGGAAAGTCAGTTATATAAGATATTAAGTGTATTTGTACTAATAACTATATTTATAAGTGCTGTTTATACAATTCTTTTTGTTAAGGATATATTAAAAAAGTTACAAGTCTTAATTTATGCAGCTAAAGATGTATCTAAGGGTAACTTTAAAGAAATAAAAGCTGAAAAAACTGATATATATGAAATTAATATATTAAATGAAGCTTTTGATAAAATGATAAGAAGTTTAATAGGATACATAAATTCCCTTAAAGAAAAGGCAGAGCTGGAAGCAAAAATAAAAGATGATGAAGTAAAATTATTAAAGTATGAAAATGCATTAAAGCTATCTCAACTAAGAGTGCTACAATCACAAATAAATCCTCATTTTCTTTTTAATACTTTAAATTGCATAAATCAAACTGCTATAAGTGAAAAAGCTTATAAAACAGAAGGGTTAATAACTTCAGCATCAGGCATGCTAAGGTACAGTTTAAGTATGATGGAAAGAAATGCAACATTAGAAGATGAGATAAATGTGGTCAAGCAGTATATATTTATTCAAAAAGTAAGATATGATGATAGATTAACTTTTGGCCTAGATATAAAATGTGATATTAGAGATATAGTAGTACCAGGAATGACTTTACAACCTTTTGTTGAAAATGCCTTTATTCACGGGATAGAGCCTAAGGAAGAGGGGGGATATATTAATATAAAAATATCTAAAGAATTAGATGAATATAAGGTAATCATAGAGGATAATGGTTGCGGTATAAGTGAAGATACATTGAATAAGATAAAAAGTGGGGGAAGTGAAAAAGAACACATAGGTCATACCACTGGACTAGGAATAAGAAGTGTTGTTGATAGATTAGAAATTTTATATGGTGAGAAGGATATGTTTAATATAAGCAGCAAGGAAGGACAAGGAACTAAAATATTTTTGAAAATTCCAGTTAAGGAGTTGAAATGAGTATGTTAAAAATTCTAATTGCTGATGATGAAAAATATGAGAGGGACTCAGTAATAAGCCTTATAGAAGAAAATTTCAAAGATAAGCTTACTATAGCTCAAGCTAAAAATGGGAGAGAAGCAATTGAAATTGCCGAACAAATTAGACCAGAAATAATAATAATGGATATTAAGATGCCAGGAATAAATGGGATAAAAGCAATAGAGGAAATTAGAAAAACTTCAGCAAGCACATATTTTATAATGTTAACTGCATATGATTATTTTGATTTTGCTGTTGAAGCTGTTAAATTAAATGTAAAAGAGTACTTATTAAAGCCTTTTGTTAGAAGTGACTTTATAAATAAGATTAATAATGCTATAGAATCAGTAGAAAAGAAAAAAGCAAAACGTAAAAGTGATATAGAAAAAGAAGAAAAAATTAATAATTTAATTGGAGTGCTAGAAAATGAATTAAGTTATAGCATTATAAATAATACTTTGGATAGTATTGAGTTTAATATGCATATGGACTACTTAGATTTAGATTTTAGCAATGCCTTTGCAGTAAGTATAAAAATACTATCAACTAACTTTAATAATTTATTAAAGAGGCAGGTAGGCGAATATATAAATGAACTTCTAAGATTTAAATATAAGGCAATTGGAACCTATTGTTATACAGAAAATCTTGTTTTTTTTATTCAAATCAATAAATATAAGGACATAAATGAAGAAATAACAGAGAATATAAATGCTATTAATGATATAAAGAGAGAGATAGAAAGACATTTTAATATTACAACTCAAATAGGAATAGGATATTGTTACAGCGGAATTAATTTAATGAATAAATCCTATGAAGAGGCTAATAAAGCAATAAATTATAGTAATGAAAGCGAAATAGTTCACATTGGGAAAATTGATATTTATAGCTATAATCAAGATTTTGATAAAGATAAGACTAAGCTTTTTAAAAAAGTTACAGAGTACATTGATAATAATATACAAGAAGAATTGAATTTAGAAAGCGTTGCTAATAATTTTAATCTAAGCCCTTATTATTTTAGTAGAAGCTTTAAAGAATCTATGGGATGTAATTTAATTGATTATATAAATATTGTAAGGATAAAAAAAGCTAAGGATCTATTAAAGAAGAGTGAGATGAGTATTAAAGAAATAGGATATACTGTAGGATACAGTGATCCAAATTATTTTAGTAAAGTATTTAAAAAGTATGAAGGATATTCTCCAAAAGAATATAAATTTAAATAGCAAAAAAATACTATTCCTTTACTGTGGAAAGGAGAAATATAATGCTAGTGTGACTTGTAGCTTGTGAGGTCACACTAGCATTATATTTTTTTCTTTATTTTTTATAGTATTTTTTTGCTTACTTCATAGTAAAAAATGTAAGTGGAAAAGCAAATATATAAAGAAATAAAGCAAATAATTCCATTGAGTTAAACGTATACATATAATATGATTTTTATGTACTCAAATAAAAAAGAAAAGGGGAGTTAAAAATGAGAATTAAAAAATTAATTGCTTTAACTTTAACTGCAGCTTTGATGACTGTTGCCATTGGATGTGGAAACAAAGCAGAAACTGGTGGTAATTCTGGCGGAGGAAAGGATACAAAGTCTAATTTAATTGGTGTAGCAATGCCTACACAATCACTTCAAAGATGGAATCAAGACGGATCTAATATGAAATCAGAACTTGAAGGAAAAGGATATGATGTAGATTTACAATATGCAAATAATGATGTAAATACTCAAGTTCAACAAATAGAAAATATGATAACTAAGGGATGTAATATATTAGTTATAGCATCTATTGATGGATCAGCATTAACAGATGTTTTAAGTAAAGCAGCTGATAATAACATTAAAGTAATAGCATATGATAGATTAATTATGCAATCTGAAAATGTAGATTACTATGCAACCTTTGATAATTTTAAAGTTGGTGTTAACCAAGGTCAATATATAGAAGAAAAATTAGATTTAAAGAATGGTAAAGGACCTTTCAATATTGAATTGTTTGCAGGAGCTCCTGATGATAATAATGCAACATTCTTCTTTGAAGGTGCAATGAGTATATTAAAACCTTATATAGATAGTGGCAAATTAGTAGTTCCAAGTGGACAAACTAAATTTACAGAAGTTGCAACTCAAAGCTGGGATTCAGCAAAAGCACAATCAAGAATGGATAACATAATTACTGCAAACTATGCTAGTGGTAAAACATTAGATGCTATTTTGTCATCAAATGATAGTGTTGCTATAGGTGTTGTTGCTTCTCTTCAAAATGCTGGTTATGGTTCAGCAGATAAAGCTTATCCAATATTAACTGGACAAGACTGTGATAAACCAAATGTAATAGCTATGGTAAATGGACAACAATCTATGTCTGTATTTAAAGATACAAGAACACTTGCTAAAAAAGTTGTTGAAATGGTAAATGCTTTAGTTGATGGAAAAGAAGCAGAAGTAAATGATACTAAGACTTATGACAATGGTGCAAAAGTAGTTCCATCATTCCTTTGTGATCCTGTAAATGTTACAGTAGACAATTATAAAGCAACTTTAATTGATAGTGGATACTACCAAGAATCTGACTTAAAGTAAAAATAACTATTTAAAATAAATATATATGCTATAGCTGAAGCAATTTACATTTCAGCTATAGCATATATTCATAGAAGAATGAAGATAGGGGGGAGGAAAATAGATGGAAAAAGTCATTTTAGAAATGAAAAATATAACAAAAACTTTCCCAGGAGTTAAAGCTTTAGATGATGTAAATCTTAAAGTAACAGAAGGGGAAATACATGCACTAATTGGAGAAAATGGCGCAGGAAAGTCAACTCTTATGAATGTACTTAGTGGAATATACAATTATGGAACATATAGTGGAGATATAATTTTTAATGGTGAGTTATGCAAATTTAATAACATAAAGGATAGCGAAAAAAAAGGAATAGTTATAATCCATCAGGAGTTAGCATTAATACCTGAATTATCTATATCAGAAAATATATTTCTTGGAAATGAAAGAGCAAAGGGGCTAATGATAAATTGGAGAGAAACAGATGTAGAAGCAGCAAAAATGCTAAAAAGAGTTAAATTAGAAGAAAATGTTCATACAAAAATTAAAAATATTGGTGTTGGTAAACAGCAATTAGTGGAAGTAGCTAAAGCTTTAGCAAAGGATGTTAAGCTATTGATTTTAGATGAACCTACAGCTGCATTAAATGATAAGGATTCAGAAAGCCTACTTCAACTTTTATTGGAATTAAAGAAAGATGGAATTACCTGTATTTTAATTTCTCATAAGCTAAATGAGCTTTTGAGAGTAGCTGATAATATAACAATACTTAGAGATGGATCAACAATACAATCAATGAGAAATGATGGAAGTATTGATGAAGATGACATTATTAAATCTATGGTTGGAAGAGAAATTACTAATAGGTATCCTAGTCATGACTCTAATATAGGCGAAGTTATTTTTGAAGTTAAGAATTGGAATGTTTATGATCCTATTATAGATGGTAGAAAGATTATTAAAGATGTAAATTTAGAAATAAAAA
The DNA here is from genome assembly GCA_934746015.1 of uncultured Clostridium sp. Lineage (GTDB taxonomy): Bacteria > Bacillota > Clostridia > Clostridiales > Clostridiaceae > Clostridium. The sequence goes on along the minus strand of CAKVEW010000008.1, from coordinate 106,209 downwards.
AAGGTGAAATAGTTGGACTATCAGGATTAATGGGAGCGGGAAGAACAGAATTTGCTATGAGTATTTTTGGAAAGGCTTATGGCAGAAATATAAGTGGAAAAATAATTAAAAATGGAAAAGAAATTAAGTTGAATAATATAAGAGAAGCAATAGATTCGGGCCTAGCTTATGTAACAGAAGACCGTAAGACAGCGGGACTTAATTTAATTGATAGTATTAAAAACAATATATCAATAGCAAAAATTAAAAAGATAAGTAAAATGCAATTTGTAAATGATAATGAAGAAATAGGAGTAACAGAAGACTTTAGAAAAAAACTTAATATTAAATCTCCTTCAATAATACAAAAGGCTGGAAATTTATCTGGTGGTAATCAACAAAAAGTTGTTTTAAGTAAGTGGATATTTACTGATCCAGATATATTAATATTAGATGAACCAACTAGAGGAATAGATGTAGGAGCAAAGTATGAAATCTATAAGATAATAAATGACTTAGTAGACTCTGGAAAATCTATTTTAGTAATTTCATCAGAACTACCTGAAATATTAGGTATATGTGATAGGGTATATGTAATGAATACAGGAAGAATTGTTGGTGAATTACCAGCTAGCGAAGCATCACAAGAAATTATAATGAAATGCATAATGGATAGTAATAAGGAGGTAGTTTAAATGCAATTAGATAAAAATGTAGAGTTAAAAGCTAAGCCAACTTTAGGGGGATCATTAAAAAATATATTTAAAGATAATGTAAGACAATATGCAATGCTTATAGCATTAGTTGTAATTATAATTTTATTTCAAATTTTAACTAAGGGTATACTTTTAGTTCCTATGAATGTAACTAATTTGATTCTTCAAAACAGTTATGTTTTTATTTTATCTATTGGTATGACATTGTGTATAGTATCTAGTGGGAATATAGATCTTTCAGTTGGTTCTATAGTTGCTTTTGTAGGTGCTCTTGCAGGAATACTTATTATTAATCATGGTATGGGAGTTTTCCCAGCAGTATTAATTTGTATAGGTGTAGGATTATTAATAGGAATATGGCAAGGCTTTTGGATAGCATATGTTAGAATACCAGCTTTTATAGTAACTCTTTCTGGAATGTTGTTATTTAGAGGACTAACTGTAAAATTACTTCAAGGACTAACTTTAAGTCCATTTCCAAAATCATTCCAAGCTATAAGCGGAGGCTTTTTTCCAGATTTATTTGGAGGTAGCAATGTAAATATTACAACTTTTGTTGTAGGTATATTACTATCAGCATTATATGTATATATAGAACTTAAAAATAGAGCTGAAAGACAAAAATATAACTTCGAGCTTATTCCTATGCAACTATGTATAGCAAAAATTATTTTAATAGTATCAGCAACTATGTTAGTAACTTATTGGCTTGCTATATATAAAGGAATTCCAATAATGTTTGCAATTATAGGTATTTTAGTATTTATTTATACAATAATTACTTCTAAAACAATACCAGGAAGATATCTTTATGCTATGGGAGGAAATGAAAAATCAGCAAAGCTTTCAGGAATAAATACTAATAAAGTTTTATTCTTAGTTTATGTTAATATGGCTGTACTTTCTGCAATAGCTGCTATAAGTTTCACATCAAGATTAAATGCTGCATCACCTCAATCTGGTTTAAACTTTGAGTTAGATGCAATAGCTGCATGTTATATTGGAGGCGCATCAGCTTATGGTGGTATAGGTACAGTTATTGGTGCCATAATTGGAGCGTTATTTATGGGTGTTTTAAATAATGGTATGTCAATTATAGGAGTAGGTAGTGATATGCAAATGGCTATAAAGGGCTTAGTCCTTTTATTAGCAGTAGCATTTGATGTATTTAGTAAGAGAAAATCAAGAGCTTAATTATATACAAAGGAGCTGTTTATATTCTTCAACAGCTCCTTTGTATTATAGTAAATTTTATAAAAAGCATTGTTAATATTCAAATAAGCATATTATAAATGGAATTAAATACTAAATAGAATAAAAATTAAAAAAACATTAGTGAAAAAATAAACAATAGAAAAATAATTAATTTGTTAAATGTTTACATATTAAATTCATGTTGAAAAATATGGGCAAAGTGGTATAATAATAAAGAAAATATGATAAAGATTATTGTTTGCCAAAAGATGTTATTTATTTTAATATTTTCTATCAATTGATGTCTTTATGAATAATTATGTCAGTTTATGATATAATAATAAAGGTAATATGTAGGAAATATAATAAATGACATTAAAATAAAGGAGGATACGTAATGAAAAATTATTGCGAAATAGTTGACGTTGTAGCTAGACAAATTCTAGACTCAAGATGTTTCCCAACTGTAGAAGTTGAAGTTTATTTAGAAGATGGTACTGTAGGAAGAGCTGCTGTTCCATCAGGAGCATCAACTGGTATGTATGAAGCAGTTGAATTAAGAGATGGAGATAAGAACCAATACTTAGGAAAAGGTGTTTTAAAGGCTGTTCAAAATGTAAATGATACAATTGCTGAAGAATTAATCGGATGTAATGTATATGATCAACCATATATAGATAAGTTACTTATAGAATTAGATGGAACTCCAAACAAAGCTAAACTTGGAGCTAATGCTATATTAGGTGTTTCTTTAGCAGTAGCTAATGCAGCAGCTAAATCATTAGATTTACCATTATACCAATATGTAGGTGGAGTAAATGCAAAAGTTTTACCAGTACCTATGATGAACATAATCAATGGTGGATCACATGCTGATAACTCAGTAGATTTACAAGAATTCATGGTTATGCCAGTTGGAGCTAAAACTTTCAGCGATGCTTTACAAATGTGTGCTGAAGTTTACCATACATTAAAGAAAACTTTACATGCTAAAGGATATTCAACAGCTATAGGTGATGAAGGTGGATTCGCTCCAGACCTTAAGTCAAATGAAGAAGCTATCGAAGTTATTATCGAAGCTATAACTGCAGCTGGATATAAAGCTGGAGAAGATATGTTCATAGCTATAGATGCTGCTTCATCAGAATACTACAAAGATGGAAAGTATGTATTAGAACATGAAGGAAAAACATTAACTGCAGCTGAAATGGTTGACTTCTTAGAAAACTGGGTTAACAAATACCCAATTATCTCAATCGAAGATGGTATGGCTGAAGAAGACTGGGAAGGTTGGAAGCTATTAACTGAAAGATTAGGTAAGAAAGTTCAATTAGTTGGTGATGATTTATTCGTTACAAACACTGAAAGATTAGAAAGAGGTATTGATTTAGGAGTTGGTAACTCAATCTTAATTAAGTTAAACCAAATCGGTACTTTAACTGAAACATTAAATGCTATAGAAATGGCTAACAGAGCTGGATACACAGCAGTTATTTCTCATAGATCAGGTGAAACAGAAGATACAACTATAGCTGACTTAGTTGTAGCTGTAAATGCTGGTCAAATTAAGACTGGTGCTCCTGCAAGATCTGAAAGAGTTGCTAAGTACAATCAATTAATAAGAATTGAAGAAGAATTAGACGATGTAGCAGAATACAGAGGAAGAAAAGCATTCTTCAACATTAAGAAGTAATTAAAAAGTAATTAAGTTTAGAAGGGACTGTAGTTATATAGCTTACAGTCCCTTTATATTTTTAAAAGTAAAAATTTTGAAGATAGTTACTTGTATTATAGAATTATATATGTTAATATAACCTTATGTAAATACGACCATTTTTATTAAGGTTGGGAGGTATAGCAATGAAGAATTTATTGTTAGTATTGGAAGCAATTTTGGGATTAGTAATTATAATATCAGTATTATTACAACCAAGTAAAACAGATGCATTAAGTGGACTTATTCAAGGAAGTAAAAATGAAACATTCTTTTCTAAGAATAAAGCAAGAACTAAGGAAGCTATGTTATTAAAATTAACAATTATTTCCATGGCTCTTTTTGCTGTGAATACATTAGCTTTAAACTTAATATAATATTAAAAAAGAGCTGCTTAAATGTAGCTCTTTTATACTATAAAGGAGTGGTTAATATGGGAATTTTTAATGGATTAATGGGTAATGCTTCAGAAATAAATTTAGATAGCATAATAAAAGAGTATAATAAAATATTAGCAGAAAACGAAAGAATAGAAAAAACATATAAATTAGTTAGAGATTTATTTATTTTTACAGATAAAAGACTTATATTAGTTGATAAACAAGGTGTGACAGGAAAGAAGACTGAATACCATTCAATACCATATAAATCTATTACGCATTTTAGCATAGAAACTGCAGGACACTTTGATTTAGAAGCAGAACTTAAGATCTGGATTTCAGGAACTGCTTTGCCTATTGAAAAGCAATTCAATAGCAGCCTTAATATTTATGAATTACAACAAGTATTAGCAACCTACTGCTTAAGATAAACTTTTTGTTTATTATATGGCAGATGGGAGAAAATATAGAAGGAGAATAATTTAATTTGAATAAAATACAAAACTATAAAAATAAGATAAAGGAAGTGATATAGATGGGAATTAAAGAAACTTTATTAAGCTTTATGAGAGAAGAAGCATACAGACCGATGGATATTCAAGAATTAGTATCTGTATTTGATATAAATCCCGACGAGTATAAATCCTTTAAAAAAGTACTTAAGACTATGGAGAAAGAAGGACTTATTGTTAGAACTAAAAAGGATAAGTTTGGAGTTCCAGAGAGACTTGGATTAATTTCAGGGAAATTACAAGTTCATTCAAAAGGATTTGGATTTTTAATACCAGAAACTGAAGGAGAAAAAGATGTCTTTGTACCAAGTTCTTCTATGAATGGAGCTATGAATGGAGATAAAGTACTAGTTCAAATAACAAGAGAAGATATTAATGGTAAAAAGCGTGAAGGTGAAGTAAAAGAAGTATTAAGCAGAGGGAATAATAAGATTATAGGAGTATATGAAGATAGTAGGAACTTTGGATTTGTTGTTCCAGAAGATTCTAGATTAAATCAAGATATTTTCATATCTAAAAAAGATAGAAATGGAGCAAATGAAGGAGATTTAGTAATTTGTGAAATTGTAAAATGGGCAGATAAGAGAAGAAGTCCAGAAGGTGTAATTAAAGAAATACTAGGTAAAAAGGGAGATAAGGGCTTAGATATTCTTACAATTATAAAGAAATATGGTCTGCCAGAAGAGTTCCCAGCTAAAGTTTTAAACTATGCAGAAAACATAGAGGAAGAGATTCCAGAAAAGGAATATGCAAGAAGAGTTGACCTTAGAAATTTAAGAATGGTAACTATAGATGGAGAAGATGCTAAGGACTTGGATGATGCTGTATCCATTGAAAGGCTTGATAATGGTAAATTTAGATTAGGAGTTCATATTGCAGACGTATCTCACTATGTAAAAGAAAAAAATCCTTTAGATAGAGAAGCATTAAAGAGAGCTACTTCTGTTTATTTAATAGATAGAGTTATTCCTATGCTACCTAGAAAGTTATCTAATGGAATATGCTCTTTAAATCCTAAAGTTGATAGATTAGCCTTAAGTTGCTTTATGGTTATAGATAATAACGGAAAGGTCATTCAACACGAAATTGAAGAAACAGTTATAAAAACTAGTGAGAGAATGACATATACTGATGTTACAAAAATTCTTGAAAATAATGATGAAGAATTAATAAAAAGATATGATTATTTAGTTGATGACTTTAAAGCTATGGAAGAGCTTTGTACTATTCTACGTGAAAAGAGAATGAGAAGAGGAGCTATTGACTTTAATTTTGAAGAATCAAAAATAATATTAAATGATTTAGGAAAACCAGTAGATATTAAGCCTTATGATAGAGCAATTGCAAATAGAATAATAGAAGAATTTATGCTTGTTTGTAATGAAACTATTGCAGAGCATATGTATTGGACCAATTTACCATTTGTTTATAGAATTCATGAAGATCCAGATGAAGAAAAACTAGAGAAGTTCAAGGAATTTGTATATAACTTAGGTTATGTAGTTAGATGGGGGCAAGAAGCACATCCAAGGGCACTTCAAGACATACTAGACAAGGTTAAGGGGAAAAAAGAAGAAACTGTAGTAAGTACATTATTATTACGTTCAATGATGCAAGCAAAATATTCTCCTGAATGTGTAGGACACTTTGGGCTTGCAGCTAAGTATTATTGCCATTTTACATCACCAATAAGAAGATATCCAGATTTACAAATTCATAGAATAATCAAAGAACAAATAAATGGAAAAATTGATGAAAAGAGAGTAGCAAAATTATCTAATATAGTAGAAGTTGCATCAAAGCAATCATCTGAAATGGAAAGATTAGCTCAAGAAGCTGAAAGAGAAGTTGATGATTTAAAGAAAGCAGAATATATGCAAGAAAGAATTGGAGAAGAATTTTCTGCTATTATTTCTTCAGTTACATCCTTTGGATTATTTGCAGAACTTCCAAATACAATAGAAGGATTAATTCATATTACAGCTTTAGATGATGATTACTATATTTACGATGAAGCACATCTATGTTTAATTGGAGAAAGAACTAAGAAGGTTTATAGATTAGGTGATGAAGTAAAGGTAAGATGTAGTAGAGTTGATATAGATAATAGAGAAGTATATTTCGATTTAATTGAAGAAAAAGCTAAGGAAGAAATAGTTCCAAGTGAAAAAACAATTGAAAAAATAAATGAAGCAAAAGTAAATATAAAAAATGATTTATTAGAAGCAGATGAAGAGGAAGACATAGAATAGACTTCTATTCTTATAAAAATTTTAAATTAGGCTATTGCTTAAGAATTTGATATACTTAATAAGTAAAAATAAAATGTGTGGTGAGATTATGGTAAGGAAGAAAAATAGTAATTCGTTAGCTGAAAATAGAAAAGCTAGACATGATTATTTTGTGGAAGAAACTATAGAAGCAGGAATAGCTTTAGTTGGAACTGAAGTTAAATCTATAAGAGCAGGAAAATGTAATTTAAAAGATTCCTATGCAGATATAGATAACAGTGAGATAATTATAAAAAACATGCATATAAGTCCCTATGAACAAGGCAATATATTCAATGTTGATCCTTTAAGAGAAAGGAAACTCTTACTTCATAAGGAGCAAATTGCAAGATTTAATGGATTAGTTGCTCAACAAGGATATACATTAGTTCCATTATCTTTATACTTAAAAAACGGCAAAGTAAAGGTAGCACTTGGTTTATGTAGAGGTAAAAAGAACTACGATAAGAGAGATTCAATGCTAGAAAAGGCACATAAGAGAGATATTGAAAGGGAATTAAAAAACTCTAATAGATATTAATTGAATTCATAAGACTATAATTTTAAAAGTAATTTTAAGATTATAGTCTTATTTTTATTTTCTAGGAATTTATAAAAATATTACCCTGTGAATAATTTTTTATAAATTCCTTTCTTTTAATATTTTTCTTATAAATATAAATATTAAAGTTTTCACTAATTTGAAAAAAATGATTAAATAAGTAAAATTACATATATATACTTTTTGTGGTAAATTTATCATCAGCATAGTAAACTATATAATATAAATGAAAATTCATGTAAAAGGTACGAGGTAAGGATTTATGCTTAATAGAAATTTATTAATAGAGGAATCTCATAAGAGAAGTGAGGTTTATGGAGTAAATAAAGATATTAATCATTCAAAGATAATACTTAGTGATGAAGAACTTAAAAGAGTTCTAGAAGTAAATAAGGAACTTATTGAAATATCTAAACCTTATATTGATATGGTGGTAGAATCTGTTGGAGATAAAGATTTTATTATAGTTTTAACAGACAACAATGGATGTATACTTTATATTAAGGGTGCTGAAGAAATAAGATGTGAATTAGAAAAGTTAAATTTAAAAGTCGGTGCCTATATGGATGAGAAAAATATAGGAACTAATGCTATGTCAGTGGCTATATCAGATAATAGATGTATTCAAATTACTGCTAAAGAACATTATGCTTCTATATTCCAAGGCCTAACCTGCTCAGCTGCACCTATTCATAATAGTAAGGGAGAGATAATAGGGACTTTAAATTTAACTGGAAAAAGTAATATGAAACATCCACACACTTTAGGGTTAGTTATATTTGGAGTAAAGGCAATTGAAAATGAGATTTTCAGAATAAAAACTAAAGATATACTAAATCAAACATATAATTATATGAAAACAGTTATAGAGAATGTTGATAAAGGGATAATTATAATAGATACATATGGAAAAATAATAAATATAAATGAGCTAGGATTAAAAATCCTAGATAAGAAAAATCATAATATAATAAATGAAGATATAAATTATATAATACCGAACTTTAAAAATATTATAGATAGAATTTCAAATAATAATGAAACACTAAGAAAAGAAATAAAGCTAAGTCATGACAGCAAGTATAAAACTCAGGTTATAATTAAGGGAATAAAGCATAATGATAAGCTTATTGGAGTTGTTACAACCTTAGAAAAAATAAAGGAAAAGGATGTTGAAAGTAGTTTTACAGGTGCTTTTTTTACATTTGGTGATATTATAGGAAAAAGTGATGCTATTAGAAATGTAATTACAAATTGTAAGATTATAGCCAATAGTCCATCAACGGTATTAATCCAAGGAGAAAGCGGAACAGGGAAAGAAGTGTTAGCCCAAGCTATTCATAATTATAGTATAAGAAAAAACAATAAATTTATCGCTATAAATTGTGGAGCTATACCATCAAATATTATTGAAAGTGAACTATTTGGATATGAAGATGGAACATTTACTGGTGGGAAAAAAGGTGGAAGAATAGGTAAGATTGAATTAGCAAATGGAGGAACCTTATTCTTAGATGAAATTGGAGAAATGCCTTTAGATATGCAGGTTAAACTACTTAGAGTTCTACAAGAAGGAAGAGTAACAAGATTAGGTGGAAGTAAAGAGATTCCAGTAGATATGAGGGTTATAGCTGCAACTAATAAAAATCTAAAAAAAGAAGTTAGAGAAGGAAGATTTAGAGAAGATTTATTTTATAGATTATGTGTTATTCCAATAAAATTACCACCTTTAAGAGAGAGAAGTGGTGATATAAAACTACTAATAGAGTATTTTTTAAGAACTAAGTCTCTTAAATTAGAAAAGGACATACCTAATTTAAGTGATGATTTATTAGAGAAATTATTAAATTGTAGTTGGCAGGGAAATATAAGACAGTTAGAAAATTGTATTGAAAATATAGTGAATTTAAATGGTGAACTGTCTCCTGATTTCTTAGATGATCGTGAAGATATAGATAGGGAGAGAGTAAATGATAATTTTAATAATAATATAATTGTATTAAAAGATGAAAATAAGGAGAAATTGAATTTAGATTATATAGAAAAAAAAGCAATTATTAATGCTATAAACTACAATCAATATAATATTAGCAAAACTGCAAAAGCATTAGGAGTTAGTAGGAACACTTTATATCTTAAAATAAAAAAATATAATATAAGAATAGAAAAGTAACAATGTTCAAAAGTAGGACAGTGTAATAAAAATGAACAGTAAAATTAGTTGTATATTGTTCAAAAATAGGACAGTTATATAAAGGGGGATATAGATATACAATGATAAAGTTAATAATTTAACAATATTGTTAAATAAAAAACATTTGGCATGGGACTTGCTTAATAATAGCTATGAAATAAAAAATAAATTTTATATATATGTGGGAGGTTATTATGGCACGTTTTACATTACCAAGAGATTTATATCATGGAAAGGGATCTTTAGAAGAATTAAAGAATTTAAAAGGAAAAAAAGCCTTTGTTGTAATCGGTGGAGGTTCAATGAAGCGCTTTGGATTCTTAGATAGAGTTGAAACATATTTAAAAGAAGCAGGAATGGAAGTTGAATTATTTGAAGGAGTTGAACCAGATCCATCAGTTGAAACTGTTATGAAGGGTGCAGAAGCAATGAGAAAATTTGAACCAGATTGGATTGTTGCAATGGGTGGTGGTTCACCAATAGATGCTGCAAAGGCAATGTGGATTTTCTACGAATATCCTGATTTTACATTTGAGCAAGCAGTTATTCCATTTGGATTACCAGAACTTAGACAAAAAGCTAAATTTGTAGCAATTCCATCAACAAGTGGTACAGCTACAGAAGTTACAGCATTTTCAGTTATAACTGATTATAAAGCTAAGATTAAATATCCACTAGCAGATTTTAATATAACTCCAGATATAGCTATAGTAGATCCAGATTTAGCTCAAACTATGCCAGCTAAACTTGTAGCACATACTGGTATGGATGCATTAACACATGCAATTGAAGCTTATACAGCATCACTTAGATCTAATTTTTCAGACCCATTAGCAATGAAGGCTATTGAAATGGTTAGAGAAAATTTAGTTAAGTCATATAATGGAGATGTAGAAGCAAGAAATTTAATGCATGAAGCACAATGCTTAGCAGGAATGGCATTCTCAAATGCTTTACTTGGAATAGTTCACTCAATGGCACATAAAACAGGTGCTGTGTTCCATATTCCACATGGATGTGCAAATGCAATCTTCTTACCATATGTAATTCAATATAATAGAGTTAAATGTGAAGATAGATATGCTGATATAGCAAGAGCATTAAAGTTAAAGGGAGAAACAGAGGCAGAATTAACAGACTCATTAATTGAAATGATAAACCAATTAAATACAGAATTAAACATTCCTCATACAGTAAAAGAATACGGAATAACAGAAGAAGACTTTAAAGCAAACTTAGAATTTATTTCTCATAACGCAGTATTAGATGCATGTACAGGCTCTAATCCAAGAGAAATTGATGATAAGACTATGGAAAAATTATTTGAGTGCACATATTATGGAACAAAGGTTGATTTCTAATAGTAATAAGTTAGTATGATAAAGATTTCACTAAAGGTTATCCCAAATTTGATAATATTTCTATTTGGGATAACTTTTGTTATAAAAAATGACAAAAAAACACAATAAGTAATTGTATGAAAATTCTAAAAATGCTAATATAATAATTGATATATAAATTATGAGGGGGACAATTATGTATAAGATAGTTAATAAGAGAGAGCTTACAGAAAACATATATCTAATGGATATAGAAGCTCCTAGAGTTGCCAAATCAGCTAAGCCAGGTCAGTTCATTATAATTAAGAATGATGACAAGGGAGAGAGGATACCACTTACAATAGCTGATTATAATTCAGAACAAGGTACAGTAAGTATAGTTTTTCAAGCTGTAGGGAGAGGTACGAAAGAACTTGCTAACTTTGAAGTGGGAGAATACGTAGCTGACTTTGTAGGTCCTCTTGGACAACCTAGTGAATTTATTCACGAAGATATTGAGGAGCTTAAGAAGAAAAATATTATTTTTATAGCAGGTGGAGTAGGGGCAGCACCAGTATATCCGCAGGTTAAATGGATGAAAGAACATGGAATCCTTTGTGATGTAATCGTTGGTAGCAGAACAAAAGATTTATTAATATTAGAAGATGAGCTTAAGAAGGTTGCTGGAAACTTATATATATCAACTGATGATGGAAGTTATGGATTTAATGGAAGAGTAACTGATTGTTTAAAATATTTAGTAGAGGAAAAAGGCAAAAAATATGATCATGCCGTAGTAATTGGACCTATGATAATGATGAAATTTATGTCTATGTTAACTAAGGAACTTAATATTCCAACTACAGTAAGTTTAAATCCAATAATGGTAGATGGTACTGGAATGTGTGGTGCTTGTAGAGTTACTGTTGGTGGAAAAGTTAAATTTGCTTGTGTTGATGGACCAGAATTTGATGGACATCTAGTAGATTTTGATGAATCTATGAGAAGACAAACAATGTATAAAACTGAAGAAGGAAGAGAACAGTTAAAATTAGAAGAAGGGGACACTCACAATCATGGCGGTTGTGGTTGCAAGGTGGAATAGTTATGAGCAATCAAGTACAAGATAGAATGAAGAGAGTACCTATAGAAGAACAAAAACCAGAAGTAAGAGCAAAAAATTTTGAAGAGGTATGTCTTGGATATACAGATGAAGAGGCAATAAGAGAAGCAAGTAGATGTTTAGGCTGTAAAAAACCTAAATGTGTTGAAGGTTGTCCTGTATCTATAAACATACCAAACTTTATATCATATATGAAAAAAGGTGAATTTGAAGAAGCAGCTAAAGAAGTAGCAAAATATAGTGCATTGCCAGCAGTGTGTGGAAGAGTTTGTCCGCAAGAAAGCCAATGTGAAGGTAAATGTGTATTAGGAATTAAAGGAGAACCAGTTTCTATTGGAAAACTAGAAAGATTTATAGCAGATTGGTCAAGGAAAAATAATATAGATTTATCTGAGAGAGAAGAGCTTAAAAATATAAAAGTTGCTGTAATAGGAAGTGGTCCTGCAGGATTAACTTGTGCAGGAGAATTAGCTAAAAAGGGATATGATGTAACTATATTCGAAGCTTTACATGAACCAGGTGGAGTTTTAGTTTATGGAATTCCTGAATTTAGATTACCTAAGGACGATGTAGTTAGGCCTGAAATAGAAAATATAAAAAAACTTGGAGTTAAAATAGAAACTAACGTAATTGTTGGTAGAACTATCACTATTGATGAACTTATGGAAGTAGAAGGCTTTAAGGCTGTATTTATCGGATCAGGTGCAGGTCTTCCTAAGTTTATGGGAATAAAGGGTGAGAATGCAAATGGAGTATTTTCTGCAAATGAATTTTTAACAAGAGTTAACTTAATGAAGGCTTTTAAGGAAGAATATCATACTCCAGTTAAAATAGGAAAAAAAGTTGCAGTAGTAGGTGGGGGAAATGTTGCAATGGATGCAGCAAGAACTGCTTTAAGATTAGGTTCTGAAACTCATATAGTATATAGAAGAAGTGAAGCAGAGCTTCCAGCAAGAATAGAGGAAGTACACCATGCAAAAGAAGAAGGTGTTATTTTTGACGTACTTACTAATCCAACAGAAATATTAGTAGATGAAAATGGTTGGGTAAAGGGTATGAAGTGTGTAGAAATGGAACTTGGAGAACCAGATGAATCAGGAAGAAGAAAACCTGTAGTTAAAGAAGGATCAGAATATATCATGGATGTTGATACTGTTATAATGTCTCTTGGAACTTCTCCAAACCCATTAATTTCATCAACAACAAAGGGACTTGAAATTAACAAGTGGAAATGTATAATTGCTGATGAAAATGGAAAAACAACAAAAGAAGGAGTATTTGCTGGTGGAGATGCTGTAACTGGAGCTGCAACAGTAATACTAGCAATGGGAGCAGGAAAAAAAGCTGCTGAAGCAATAGATGAATATTTAAACAAATAGCTAGAATTAAAGGAGTTGTCATAGGCAACTCTTTTTTTTTATGTATAAAATGTTAATAAAAAATTAACAAAATATAAATAAAGTATAAATAATATGTACATTCCGATAACAATGTAAATAATGTGTAAATATTGTACAAAAGGTAGAGATATTTTGTTTCGCTTTATAGTATAATCTAGCAGAGGGTATTTCTGTATATATTTATGAGAAAAGGATATAAATATAAATAACAATAATTATATTGAACTTTTAAATTATGCATATAATATTCGCAATTGATTATTAGATAACATGAAAGAGAGGGGTATATATGTATTTATCCAAATTCACTGATTATTCTTTTAGGGCTCTAATCTATTTAGCAGAGAACAGAGATAAACTATGCACAGTAGAGGAGTTAGCTAAAAAGTTAGAGATATCAGAGCATCATTTAAAAAAGATAATACATAAACTGGCAAAAACAGATTTAATTATATCTATGAAAGGTAGAACAGGTGGTTTAAAATTAGGGTTAGAACCACAAGATATAAATTTAGGAGATGTAGTTAGAATAACTGAAGATAACTTAAATATAGCTCAATGTTTTAATAGAGACAATTGTTGCCCATATATAAGTTCTAATTGTAAAATAAAAGGAGTAATGAAAGATTCTTTAGATGCATTTCTTTATGAATTTTCTAAATATACGTTAAGTGACGTTTTATAAAATAAAATATAAGGAACTGTCGCACTAAGAAGTTTATATACAATGTACTGATTTTATAATATTAAATAATAATATATTGTGGTATTTCTGCTTAATGCGATAGCCCAATTTAAAATATATAAATTTTGGAACTCCGTTAGGAGTTTTTTTGTTTCACATTATTTATCTTATATTGTGCCAATGGACCTTTATGGTATATTTTTTTCTGTCAAATTAAACTCATATTCATCTAATCCATTTTTAAAATAATCTTCATAATAATCTTTAGAAATAATAAAACTATTTCCAGAATCCTTTAATTCCAAAGTATGAATTAAATCAACAGTAAATGTATTAACTTTATTAGGATTATCATTAATAAAATAGGTGAAAATATATTTTTCATTTAAAGTTAAGTTGTATAATCCATTTTTAATATTTATATCTTTAATTGTAGGAGTAGATTCTATATTTTTGAAGGTTAAATGTCTTTCTTTTGCTAAGTTTCTTAGAAAAGCTATTCTTTTAAATTCATGTTTTAATGAGTATTCACCAAAATTTTCATTTGTATTATAAAATTTATAAAGCTTTTCTACATTACCATTTAAAAAAGCAGCATTACGTATATTAAAAATATTTTGCATAAAGTTAATTATAGAATTTTCAATATTTTTATTTGAGTCAGTTATAAAGGTACCAACATTTGATGATAGATCATTTGAAGAATCATTTTTATAATTCTGTGTAATAAATTCAGAATCTGATGATTTTGTGTTTTTTGTAGTGGATATAAAGTAAATAAAATTTGTTGTTAGAAAAATATAAATAAAAAATCCAGATAATAGTTTTAATAATTTCCTGTTCATAAAAAAAGCCTCCTTAGTTAGATTTGCATAAATTTAAGCTTAATAATACCAATAAGGATATTATTAGTATGCTCATTATTGGAAGTATAATTCCTTGGAAATTGTTGGGCTGTAGCTGTTAAATATATGGTATAATTAACTTAATAGGTAGTACATAGAAAGAGGGGATTAATATGATAAATATAGGTGTTATTGGCAGTAACTTTATTACTGACAGATTAATTCAAGGAGCTAAAGAAGTTAGTGATGCAAATATTGCAGCTGTATATTCTAGAACTGAAGAAAGGGCAAAGGAATATGCAAATAGACATGGAATTAAAAATACATTTACTAATTTAGAAGAGATGGCTAAAAGTGATTTAATAGATGCTGTATATGTAGCTTCACCAAATGCTTTACATGCAAGTCAAACAATTTTATTTTTAAAGAACAAGAAACATGTTTTATGTGAAAAAGCCTTTGCTTCAAATACTAGAGAAGTTGATGAAATGATAAAGGCAGCAAAAGAAAATAATGTTGTACTTATGGAGGCTATGAAAACAACTTTATTACCAAACTTTAGAGTTATTAAAGATAATATCCATAAGATTGGAAAGATTAGAAAGTATTTTGCAAGCTATTGTCAATATTCTTCTAGATATGATAAATATAAGGCTGGAGAGATTTTAAATGCTTTTAAAAATGAATTGTCTAATGGTGCAATAATGGATATTGGTGTTTACTGTATATCACCAATGGTTAATCTTTTTGGAAGACCAAAAACTATAAAAGCAAATGGAATTATGTTAAATACAGGTGTAGACGGAGAAGGTAGTATTGTCTTTGGATATGATGATATGGAGGGAGTAGTAATTTACTCAAAAATAAGTGATTCATATATACCATCAGAAATTCAAGGTGAAGAAGGCAATATTATAATAGATAGAATTAATGGATTTAATAATGTGAAAATAATATATAGAGATGGTAGAGAAGAAGATTTATCTTTAAAACAAAATTCAGCGGATATGTGCTACGAAGTTGAAGAGTTTGTAAATTTAATTAAGTCTGGAGAACAAGAATCTAAGATTAATTCATTAAAGGTATCAAGAGATGTTATTGGAGTTATTGAAGAAGCAAGAAAGCAAATAGGAGTAATATACCCAGCTGACAAGTAATGGATAACAAATTCAATGCATAATGCATAATTAATGAAATAACTCAGGCGAGCTGAGTTATGAAAAAATGAAAGAATGAAGATTCTCTTTTGCTTAGCAAAAGAGAAGTTAAAGAATGAAAAAATTAAAAGTAACTTAAGTATAATGGAGAAATAATATGAGATATAGAAAAGCTACTAAAGATGATATTAATGAGTTGATTGAGTTAAGAAAAAAGCAATTAGTAGATGAGGGACTGCTTCCTAGCACTAATATTGATTTTGAATTAAAAAGATTTTTTAAAAGTACGATGAAAGAAGGTTCATTAATTCAATATGTTGCAGTGGAGGATGATATTATTATAGCTACAGGAGGAGTATGTTTTTATAACCTTCCTCCTTCTTATTCTAATATAACTGGTAAGATAGCTTATATAACTAATATGTACACAAAGGATGAACATAGAGGAAGAGGTATAGCAACTGTATTACTAAAAATATTAGTAGATGAAGTGAAAAATTCAGGATGTGAAGTTATAAAGCTTCAAGCTTCAGTATATGGGAAACCAGTATATAAGAAATTTGGATTTAAAGAATCAGAAGGTCATATGATAATGAGAATATAATATATATAATGCATAATGCATAATGCATAATTAAGGTGAAAACTCCTTTGGAGTTTTGGAAATTAAAGAATGAATCGCCTTCTTTGCTGAAGCAAAGAAGCATGAAAGAATGAAAAAATTAAGGAATAAATTCCACTGGAATTTAGAAATTTTCATAATTCAGCTCAGCTGAATTATTTCAAAAATAATGCATTATAAATTATGCATTATCCATTAATTAAAGGGGTGAGAATTTGGAAGATTTAATAATTAAAAAAGAAAATGAAAAGGATTATTTTAATGTTGAATATATGACTAAGAAGGCTTTTTGGAATTTGCATGTGCCTGGATGTAATGAGCATTACTTAGTTCATATTCTTAGAAATAGTGAGGACTATCTTCCTGAATTAAGTAGGATAGCAGTGATTAATGGAGAAGTTGTTGGTACCATAATGTATTCAAAGGCCTATGTTAGTGATGGTGTTAATAAAACAGAAGTATTAAGTTTTGGACCATTATGTGTGGATCCCCAATATCAAAATAAAGGTATAGGTAAAGCATTACTTGAAACCACTATGGATTTAGCAAGGAAAGCAGGATATAAGGCAATAATAATATTTGGGGAACCAGGATATTATCCTAAACATGGTTTTAAAACCTGTGATAACTTTGGCATTACTACTAAGGATTCTAAGAATTTTGATGCTTTTATGGGAATAGAATTAGTTAAAGATGGACTTAAAGGTGTCAATGGAAAATTCTATGATTCAAAGGTTTTTCAAAAGCTATTACCTGAAAAAATAGATGAGTTTGATAAGAGGTTTCCTTATATGGAGAAATTGAGGTTACCAGGTCAGTGGGATATGGATTAATTTATTCTTAATTAATATTAAAAAAGGTAAGGGTATAAACATGAGAGAGTTAGTAACAGATCGGTTGTTAATAAGAAAATTCAGAGAAATAGATGGTGAGGATTTATATGAATACTTATCTGATGAAGAAGTAGTAAAATTCGAGCCATATAAAACATTTAGTAGAGAAAAAGCTTATGATGAAGCTAAAAGACGTATTGAAGATAATAACTTTCTTGCAGTATGTTTAGAAAATGGAAAGCTTATAGGAAATTTATATTTTGAAAAAGGTAGTTTTGGAACTTATAAAGTTGGTTATGTATTTAATAGAAATTATTGGGGTAATGGCTATGCTACAGAAAGCTTGAAAGCTCTTATAAAGTATGCCTTTGAAGAATTAGGAGTAAGACGTATTATTGCTAAGTGTGATCCTAAGAATCATAATTCATGGAAGTTACTTGAAAGAGTTGGAATGAGAAGAGAAGGAACTTTATTGCAAAATGTTTATTTCTTTACTGATGAAAATAATAATCCTATTTGGAAGGATACCTATGAGTATGCAGTTTTAAAGGATGAATATAAAGCAGAGAACATTAAACATAATATAGAAGAAAAAATGCAATATAAGATAACAAGTATTCCTTCAGAAAATGATAAGAAAGAAATATATGAAGAATTACTAAAGTATAATTTAGCACATATAGAAAATAAAGATGTAAAAGAACTAGGTATATTTTTAGAAAATGAAGAAGGAAAAAAAGTAGCTGGACTTATAGGAGATACTCATGGAAACTGGTTAACTATTGATTATTTATGGGTTGATGAGAACTTAAGAGGAAAGGATATAGGAAGAGAAATTATAAAAAAGGCAGAAATTGAAGCAAGAAATAGAGGGTGCAAATATTCTTTCTTAAATACATTTGAGTTTCAAGCAGAGGGATTTTACCTAAAGCTAGGCTATAAAAAAGTCTTTTCACTAGAGGAATATCCTGTTACTGGAAAGAGGCATTACTTAATTAAGAAATTATAATACAAGATTATAATTTTTATGAATTGGAGTATTTGAGATATGAAAAATTTATATTTAATAGGTGGAACTATGGGAGTAGGTAAAACTACCACTTGCCAAATTATGAAGACAAAATTAAAAAATAGTGTCTTTCTTGATGGAGATTGGTGCTGGGATATGAATCCCTTTATAGTGAATGATGAAACTAAGACTATGGTTATGAATAATATTTGCTATTTATTAAATAATTTTATTGAATCATCTGTATATGAAAATATCATCTTTTGTTGGGTTATGCATGAGCAGAGCATCATAGATGATATTTTATCTAGATTAAATATTGAGAAATGTAATGTTTATTTAATATCATTAATTTGTGATAAACACTCATTAAAATCAAGATTACTAAAGGATGTAGATAAAGGGATTAGAACTGATGATATTATTAATAGAAGCCTAGAGAGACTTGAACTTTATGAGAATTTACTAACACAAAAGGTTGATGTATCAATACTTACGCCAAATGAGGTAGCAGATTATATTATTTCAAGATGTTAATGTAAAAATTAGGAGGGTATTTATGAATAGAATTAATATTATATGTTTAGGTGTTCGAGATATGAAAAAATCAATTCATTTTTATAGAGATGGATTAGGATTTAAAACAGATGAAACTGGGGATAATCCAGGAGTAATATTTTTCAATACAACAGGAACAAAATTTGAGTTGTATCCATTGAATCTTTTGGCAGAAGATATAAATGAAGATAAACCACCTAAATTGGGTACAGGGTTTGCAGGAATAACATTAGCCTATAATGTAACGGGCAAGGAAGAAGTAGATGATGTTATTAAGCTTGCAAGAAAAGCTGGAGCTAATATTGTAAAAGAACCTCAGGATGTATTTTGGAGAGTTTATCATGCATATTTTTCAGAGCCTGACGGATATTATTGGGAAGTAGCATGGGGGCCAAACTTTAACTATGATGAAGATGGGATGCTTATTTTTTGATATCAACTTCAATATTAAAAGTAGATATAAGATAAATAGAGATAAAATTCAAATAATTAGTATTTAAATAAAGAAGGTGAGTAATTATGATCCCAACTAGGGAAGAATCAATTCAGTTACTTGAAGAAGGTAATTATCTGAATCCAGGACCGTGGAAGGAGCATTCTATAGTAGTAGCAGAATGTGCCTATAAAATTGCTAGTAAATGTGATGATATGGATGAAGAAAAGGCTTATGTTTTAGGACTGCTACATGATATAGGAAGAAGATTTGGAGTTACATATATTGCTCATGTTATTGATGGATATAATTATTTAATGGAATTTGGATATGATGAAGCAGCAAGAATATGTATGACACATTCTTTTCAATTAAAAGATATTAACGAATATATTGGTGAAATTGATATATCTAACTCTGACAAAGATAAAATTATTAACTTACTTGATTCTTATGAATATGATAACTATGATAGATTAATTCAGTTATGTGATAGTATTTCAATGCCTACTGGAGTTGTAGATATTGAAATTAGAATGAATGATGTTAAAACTAGATATGGGTACTACCCACAGGATAAATGGAATAAAAATATAGAACTAAAAAAATATTTTCAAGATAAAATTGGTGGATTAGAAATATGTTATATAAGAGAAGAATTTTAATAAGAAATATACCAACATTGGTATGGGGTCCCGATTCAGATAAGGTATATATATATGTTCATGGAAAAATGGGAAGTAAGGAAAATGCTGAACATTTTGCTGGAATTGCAGTTTCAAGAGGATATCAAGTTGTAAGTTTTGATTTGCCAGAGCATGGAGAACGAAAAGAGCAAGAATATTCTATTATGGTTTGGAATGCTGTAAAAGATTTAAAGGATATAAGTAATTATATAACAAATAAGTGGAAAGAAATTAACTTGTACGCTTGTAGTATTGGTGCATATTTTAGTCTTTTGGCTTACCAAGATATTGATATTAAAAAATGTCTATTTCAATGTCCAGTACTAAATATGGGAAAATTGATTTCGAACATGATGATATGGTTTGATATTACTGAAGAGCAGTTGAGGAGAGAAAAGGTAATTCCAACCTTAATGGGTGAAACATTGTATTGGGATTATTGGATTTATGCAAATGAAAATCCTGTAGATGAGTGGAAGGCAAAAACATATATTTTGTATCCATCGAAAGATAAATTAACTGATAGAACAACGGTGGATAACTTTATGAATACACATTCAGTCAATTTAACGGTTTTAGATGGTGCAGAACACTACTTTAAAGAAGAAAAATATTTGGAACAACTAGAATTTTGGTTACAGAATAGTATATAGATAAATTTCAATGGAAATAGATATTATCAATAGGATAAATGTGATAAAAATATTGAATGCAAAAAAGAAATACTAGTAAGATTTTTTTAAAAAAATTAAGTAATAGGCAATTAGAAGAATTTTAGTTAAAAAAACGTTGAAAAAAGGAAAAATATAGATAAAATGTATGACTTAAGATTGTTGACAGAAAAATTTTTATAATATATAATTACAAACGTAATGAAAATTGAATATTCGCGTTAAACTAATTTTTAACCTGGGGGCGTTTTGGCTTCGACGGGGGTAAGATGGGTTTGATAAGCGAGCCGAGGCAAGCATGTCACCTCGATAATAAAGTATGCATTAAAGATAAACGCAGAAGACAATTTTGCATTAGCAGCTTAATATAGCCGCTCATCAGCCCAGGGTGCCCACGCTCTGGATCACTGGTGTCATTAAAGTGGGGAACGAAGTTTAGCAAAGCTTTGAGCTAAAGGGGTATTTATGAAGCTAGGGAATTAGGAGTTTGTTTGTGAGCGAACTAAGGACCGAAATTTTAGTCACAAACTACGCTCGTAGAAAGTCAGATTGGTCTGCTTTCGGACAGGGGTTCGATACCCCTCGCCTCCACCATAACCTTAATAAGCCGTGAAGAAATTCACGGCTTTTTTGTATATTTAATTATCTAATATTAATATAACTCTTGTATAATATATTATACATAATTTAACCTTTATAAGGTTAATTAAAGTAGAATTAATATGTAAAAATATATTTATATACATATATATTTGAGCATGACCCCTCGCCGTAAAATTTACGTTAGAAAAAAATCCTTTTATTCGATTAAGCTACTAATATTTAGATTGCTATCGTATATATTTTTTTAGGGTTACATAATTTATAGTATTGTACTGGAATACTTTCAAAACTCTTTAATTCATAACTTCCATATTTACATATATTAAAGGCTGCATTTAGATCTGCATTTAAAATTTTATTATATTTAGTATCTTTAAATAATCCTCTTTTAACTCGTCTTCCTCCAAAGACATCAGTTGAAATTGAATTACTTGAAGCTAATGATTTTATTTGAAAGATATTACTGCTTAAGCAAGAAGTTTTTGATGTATATGATTCATCTATTTGTATTATTTTTATATTAAATTTTGGGGCTTTTAAACAAATATAATCTATTAATTTTATTATTGGAATTTGGAAAAAGTGTTTTTTTATATTTTTTGATATTTTGCATTTACCATTATTTTTTAATTCATTAATACTTTTAGATAATACTAAATGTGTGACATTGTTATTTTTTAAATATAATAATATATATTTAGAGAGTTTATGGAATTGAGAATAAAAATAATTATTTCTTTTTTCGAATACAAATCTTTTATAATTATTTAAATAATTATTATCTTCAATATTATTAATGGTTTTATCTATCTTTGAAAGTAATCTATTGAAACTAGCATTATAAGCAATGAACTTTTTACCACTAATTATTAATGATTTACTAGTATTATCATGTATATATATTGAAGCAATATTATTGATCCCAATATCTAATCCAGCATATTTTATATTATCAACACTTTCAATATTTAATTGAGGTTCAATATAATTTATTAACATGTACACATATCCATTTGAATAATTTAAATTTATATTTTTTATATTGCTAAAATTTTTTACTATTTTCAATAATGGTTCATGATTTACATGAGTGTATATCATTTTATCATATAGATTTAAACCAATAACATTTTTTCTCTTAAGGGTTACAGATTTATATCCATCCATATATAAGGTTATGTGATTTACAGAGGATAGTTTCTTAGTAGAAGGTTTATTTGCTTTAAAGTTAATATTTTGTGATTGCGTGTAAGTAGATTTATAGTTTTTCTTAATATTTTTAATTTGTTCTACAAGATTATGAGATTTTAATTCTCTACTAACATTAATTAAATCATGCATAAGAGCGTTGTCTTTATAATATGTTTTAATATATTCAACATCATTTCTTAATACACCACCACTAGTATTAGTAAATACTGCCCTCATAATTCTTCCATTAGTTAAAAGCCTAAAATTCTTACTACTATTTTGGTTTATATCTTGGTTTATTAATATTATTAGCATATTTTCAAAATGCTGAGTAATGAAAATTTTATTTTTCAAATAGTTAAGTATATGTCTGTCTTTTATTCTAATCTTTATTGTTCTCAAAATTTCACCTCCTAAATAATAGTATTTGATTATTAGTGAAAATTATTTATGAGAAAGTTTTATAATAAACTAGTATTTATATATGGTATTATAAAAAAAAGATATATGAATATGATAGAGCAACTCACAAGACAATATTTAGATCTAGGTGCATATAGGTATTTAATAGAAAAAATGAGTGTGTAAGAATAAGTTGGTTTTTAGGTGATACCTATAAAGTATGGCTAGGTCAGAAAATTAGAATTTAAAATTCAATGATGTGGGAGATATTTATTGAATACTTTGGTAGAAGACTAGTCTATTAAAAGGATAAAATACTTGTTGTGTGGCATTCTCATTATGGTGTATAAAAGGACTCTTCATTGTAGTAATTTACTATCCATTTGTGTCAAGGCCCTCATATCAAAAAGTTCTTTAGATTTTTTTATTCATCGGCTGTAGAAGAAACTATACTATTAGACTCGAATTTCTTACTTGAATTATTAATTTCATTTAATACTTCATGAATTTTAGAATTAATTAGCTTTTCAGATATTTTATCTAACACAATATTAAAGATTTCTTTAATATCTTTAATAGTAGTTTTTAAAGTGTTAACTTTTGTAGGTCCGCCAGCCATTTTAAGACAATTAGAACATCTCCACGCATTAGATTATTTAATTTTGTATCGGTTTAAATCAACCTCATTATTTTATATATAACAAAGGACTTTTAAATTGAAAAAATCCATAATAAAATCCTTAATGACCTTGGTGAGCTCTAAAAAAATACACAATTACTGCCGAAGAAAGAGTACAAATAACAGAACAGATGATAACTGTTGCAGATCGTATTTCAGCAAAGGATACAGAGAACAAGATTTTCTAAACAGAATAATTAAGTACAGAGTTCATATGATAAGAGGCACGCTTATATTGGAGGCAGCAATTTTAGAGGTAAAAGTTAAAGACAATAAGATTTAGGCTTCGAAAAAATAGTGCTAGATATGTTCACTCATACCTCGAAAACTGTAAAAAACAGTTAAGCTTGCCTAGAGAATGTATGTGTCAATATTTCCTTAGTCCCAAACATATCAAGAGAATATCTGCCATTTCTAGGAGTTAAAGCTTTATAATTTTTCTTAGAAATTATAGTTCCTTTTTTGATAGTCTCTTTAATCCAGGTTAATAGTTCTAATGAAGTTGAAGCAATTGATACACAAGGTGCAGGAAATTCATTGGAATGAAATTTTTGTAGCATTATGCTTCCTTCACCATCAATAATTTTAGCAATATAAGGATTTTAAATCACTTAATATTATTAGGTTTCTATTAAGGGAGAAATAAAGTATAATTATGAAAGAAGTAAATAAAATTAGATAAGTGAGGAGAAGACATGGAATTTCAAGAATTAATAGAAGCAAGAAGAAGTATTCGTAAGTATGATGCAACAAAAAAGGTGACAAAAGAACAGGTATTACAAATTGTAAAAGCTGCAATTGAGGCTCCTTCATGGAAGAATATGCAGACATCAAGATATTATTGCATTTTATCAGAAGAGCTTTGTGAAAAGTTTAGAGAAGAGTGTCTTCCAAAGTTTAATGCAGATAATGCAGATAATTCAGCATTGGTTGTAACAACATTTATTTCAAATCAAGTAGGGTTTAATCGTCATACAGGATTACCAGATAATGAATGTGGTAATGGCTGGGGTTATTATGATTTAGGATTACACAACGAGAATTTTATTTTAAAAGCTAAGGAATTAGGTTTAGATACACTTATTATGGGACTTAGAGATGCAGATAAGATTCGTACTATGCTTAACATACCAGAAGAAGAAACAATAGTTTCTGTAATCTCTTTAGGATATGCAGCAGTAGAATCTCCAAAACCTAAAAGAAAAACTCCTGAAGAAATTATAAAATTCTTTTAGAATTTAATATAAAAATGTTATTGTGAAAAAGAGAACAGCTTAAAAGCAGTTCTCTAAAAGTTATTTATTATATCATAAAGCTCTTTAAAAGAGCTTTTTTTTTTATGTTATTTTTCATGGCTTTGTTTAATATTGTAAGTTAAATATTGAAGCAAATTAAAGATATAATCAAAAGTATAATTAAAAATATATAAAATTAAGTAAAAGTTGATTTGAATTTAATATTAAATTAATATAAATATGGTTAATATGTGTCTAATTTTTGTAACATAATAGTACAAAAATTGGACTTAAATGAAATTGAAAAAGTTATCATTTTAAAATAAAATAAAAACATCAGGAGGTGATGAAAAGATAAGGATGAGATGATGACTAATCTTAATAAGAAAGTAGGTTTCAGTTAAAGTGGATAAAGAGATTGAATTAATTCTTGAAAATTTATTAAATAGCTCATTGATAACAACAACTAGATTGCAAGAAGAATCTAATTATTCAAAGAGGCAAATTGCTTATAGAATAAATAAAATCAATGAAATACTTAAAGTAAAAAAAGTACCACTTATAAATTTAAGATCTGATAAAGAAATTATGATTAGTAAGGAAACTAAGGATGCAATAAAAGAAATTCTAGAAAAAAATTATTCTAAAAATACTTATTATTTTAGTAAAGAAGAAAGACTTTTATGTATGTATTTAATGCTCTTTATTAATCAAGAGGATCTTTCAATGAACCATTTTACCCATTTCTTAAAAGTAAGTAGATCTACTGTAAATCTTGATTTTAAAGATTTATTACCAGAACTTGAGAAAAAAGGTATAAAGGTTAAGAATAGTCGTATAAATGGTTATTATTTAGTTGGATCTGAAATGGAAATAAGAAGAGTACTTATTAAAAATATTATAGAAACTTTATCTAGAGAGAAAAGTTCAAGAGTATTTGATATTTTTATTAAAGAGTTTGATTTAGATAGTTTTAATGAAGCAAAGAAAAATATATTAAAACTTGTTAAAAAATATGAAATTACTTTCGTTGAAGATAGATTAGTAGAATTTATATACATATTTATTTTTCTTAAAGCAAGAATGTACTCAAAGAGAGCAGATGTTATAGAAAACATAGATATTCCAAAAGTTGCTGTTATGAACTCCATGAAGGAATACAAATTTGCTGAAGAATTATTACAAGTATATGAAAATAGAGAATTTATAAAGTCCCATGATATAACTTATATTAGTGCTTGGATTTTAGGAATCTCAGTAGGTAATGCTGAAGAAGATACTGAAGATAGAGAAGTAATATCAGAAATTGTAAATAAGATGATGATGAAGTTTGGATATCTAAGCGGAGTTTATTATATAAGTCAAAAGAAAATATATAAGCAGTTATATTCCCATTTTAGATCAGCTTATTATAGGCTTTTATTCAAATTACCTATTTATAATCCTCTTTGTGAAAGAGTGAAAGAAGAATATGGACTAGTTTATAGAATTGTAAGTAATACAATGAACGAATTTTGTAGCTTATTTGGTGAAGAAATTCAAGAAGAAGAGTTAGCATATTTAACAATGCACTTTGCAATATTCTTCTCAAATAGAAAAGAATATGATGCTATTAGAAAAAAGGTTGCATTAATAATTTGTTCAAATGGAGTTGGTAGCTCAGCTATATTATACTCTGAACTTACAAATTTATTTCCTGATATTCATTTTTTACACCCAATGGAATCGTATGCATTAGAAGATTTCGTAGATTCAGTAGATATTATATTTACTACAAATTACAAAGTAGAGGGATTAAAAGTAAATGTGCCAATAATTAAAGTTAGTCCAGTTATGACTGCTAAAGAAAAATATAAGATTGCACGTGAAGTGTATATTCAATTGGGAGATATTTTCTTTAAACAACCTAGAATAGATGAAGTTATGAATATAATAAAAAAATATGCAGATGTAAATTCAGAAAATATGCTATCAAATGAGCTATCAGCTTATTTTGCACAAATAGAAAATTATAAACAAGTAGAAAAATTTAAATCTATGGAAGGGGAAGGACCGATGCTAAGTGAAATTACTAATGAAGCACTAATTAAACTAAATGTTAAGGCTAAGGACTGGGAGGATGCTATAAGACAATCAGCTGCTGTTTTAGTTGAAAATAATAAAGCAACTGAAGAGTATGTAGATGCCATGGTTGCTACAACTAAGGAATCTGGACCATATATTGTTATAACAAAACATGTAGCACTTCCACATGCTAGACCAGAGGCAGGTGCTAAGGATATAGCAATAGGAATTGCTACTTTAGATACACCAGTTGTATTTGGTAATGAGGAGAATGATCCAGTAAAATATGTGTTTAGCCTAAGTGCAGTAGATAGCAATAGCCATTTACGTGCAATGTCTGAGTTAGTTGAATTATTAGATGAAGAAGAATTTTTTAGAACATTAGATAAGGCAAAAAATGCAGAAGAAATTATTAATTATATAAAAGAAAAGGAATTACAATAGGAGGAATTTATTATGTACAAAATTTTAGTAGCATGCAGAGCAGGAGTTGGCTCAAGTTTAATGTTAAAAATAAAAACTCAACAAGTTATAAAGGAAAATAATTTTCCAATTGAGGTTGAACATGGTTCATTAGACTCAATTGTAGGATTTAATGGAGATGCTGCATTAACATTAGTTGATGTTGCAGATGAATTAAAAAGAAAAAATTTAAAATTCGATGTAATTGGTATTAATAACATTGTAGATCGTAATGAAATTAAATCAGCATTAGAAAAATTTATTGAATCAAAAGAAAATTAAATTTAATAGAAATTAAAAGGCACATTAAATTAATATTAACAGAATAGGAGATTTACAATGGAATTTATAATTAGTTTATTAAGCACGCCAGCTATATTACTTGGTTTAGTTGCATTAATAGGATTAATGCTTCAAAAGAAATCAGCAGTTGAAGTATTTACTGGAGCTGCAAAAACTGTTATTGGATTTTTGATATTCGGTATCGGTGCTAATGCTATGACAGGAGCATTACAAAATTTTAATAAGCTATTTGAATATGGTTTTGGAATCACAGGAGTTATTGCTTCACCAGAGGCTGCAACAGCTCTTGCTCAAGGAACATATGGTTTTGCAGTTTCTTGTACACTAATACTTGGATTTATATTAAACATAGTTTTTGCTCGTATTACAAAGTTTAAGAATATATTCTTTACAACAGGACATAGTTTATTCTTTGCTTGTGTATTAACTTTAATTATGAAAGCTCATGGCTTTGGCGATACAACTACTATTATAGTAGGTGGAGTTATTTTAGGATTTATGTCAGCAGCATTACCTCAATTCTGTCAACCATTTATGCGTGAGTTAACAGGTGGAGATGAACAAGCTATTGGTCATTTCAATATGATTGGTTATGGATTATCAGGTTATATTGGACGTATATTCTCAAAACATAAAGAGGATACAACAGAAAGCATCAAATTCCCAGGTTGGTTATCAATTTTTAGAGATTTCTTAATGGGATTATCAATAGTAATGTTAATTTTATTCTATCTTGCAACATTAAAAGCAGGTAAAGAATTTGCAACAGGAATTGCAGGTTCAACACATTGGTTAGTATTCCCAATTGTGCAAGCATTCACATTTGCAGCTGGTATGTCAGTGTTAATGTCAGGTGTTCGTATGTTCTTAGCTGAAATAACAGCAGCATTCGTAATTATTTCTGAAAAATTTATACCAGGTTCACGTCCAGCATTAGACGTGCCAACAGTATTCCCATATGCACCAAATGCAGTTATTATTGGATTTATTTCAGCATATGCTGCAGGATTATTAGCAGTATTTGTTATGGCTGCATTACCAAGTGTATTCCCTGTAGTAATTATTCCAGCTGCCCATATATGTTTCTTCTCAGGAGGTACAGCAGCGGTATTTGGTAATTCATCAGGTGGATGGAGAGGTGCAGTTTTAGGATCCTTCGTTGTTGGATTATTACTTGCATTCTTACCTACAATTTTATATCCACTATATGGATCTTTAGGAGTACAAGGTGCAACCTTCCCTAATGTAGACTACAACGTGGTTGGAACAATACTACATAAGATTTTACAAATTATCAAACCTATTTAAGCTATTTTAAATTACTATAAATAATTTTATTTCACATTTCACTTTTATCATATGATGGAGCTGCTTAGGCAGCTCCATAGTTTTAAGGAGGAGACCTATGAAAGACAAAACTCTATCAGAATTTTTAAGTAGATTATCTAATGAAGTAGAAAGATTTATATCATCAGTTGATGAAGTAAACATAAATAAAGCTTGTGAATTAATTTTTGAAACAGAAAAAAATCATGGACGTGTTCATGTAACGGGAATTGGAAAACCAGGACATGTATCAGGATATATTTCTTCATTATTATCTTCTACAGGAACTCCAGCTTATACCCTTGATGGTACAGAAGCAGTACATGGTTCAAGTGGACAAGTTAAACCAGATGATGTAGTAATTGCTATATCAAATAGTGGAGAAACACAAGAATTAAAAGCAACTATTGAAACATTAAAAGCAAATGGAGCAAAAATTATAGGCGTTAGTGGAAATGAAAAATCTTGGCTTAAAGAAGCTTCAGATGTATTTTTATTTGCTGGGGTTAAACAAGAAGGTGACGATCTTAATAAAGCACCAAGAGCTTCAATTATTGCTGAAATTATAGTATTACAATCATTAAGTGTTGCCCTGCAAGAGGCAAAAGGACTAGATGCTAAGCAATACTTAAAATGGCATCCAGGTGGAAGTCTTGGACAATCTATAAGGGAAGGAAGATAAAACAATGGACTATAAAGGCATTATATGTGCAATGATAACACCACTTGATGAAAATCAAAATATTAATGCACAAGCAACACGTGAATTAATTGATTATTTAATTGATAGAGGAGTTTATGGATTATTTATCTTAGGGACAAATGGTGAATGTCATGTTCTTACAGATGATGAAAAGGTTGAATTTGCAAAAATTGTTATTGAACATACTAACAATCGTGTACCTGTTTTTGTTGGCACAGGTGGAAATTCAACACGTGAAGTAATAAATTTATCAAAAAGAATGGAGGAAATTGGTGCAAGTGCACTATCAATTATTACACCATACTTTGTACCTCCAACACAACAAGAATTAATTTTACATTATAAAGCTATTGCAGAGTCTGTTAGTTTACCAATTATGATGTATAATATGCCTGGAAAAACTGGAATAAATATTGATCCAGAATCAGTGCGTGAATTATCAAAGGTAAAAAATATCGTTGGAATTAAGGACAGTAGTGGAAATTTAGCTAATATGAAGGCTTATCTTGAAGTAAGTAAAGATGAAGATTTTGGAGTGTTTTCAGGATCAGATTCACTTATTCTTGAAATATTAAAGGCTGGTGGTCAAGGGGCCGTTGCAGCTACAGCAAATTTCTTAACAGAAATTGATGTTGCTATTTATAATAACTTTATAAAAGGAGATCTTGAAGCAGCACAAAAGGCTCAAGAAAGCATTGAAGAACTTCGTCGTATATTAAAGCTTGGAACAATTCCATCTGTTATAAAAAAGACAGTTGTTTTAAATGGAATTAATGTTGGACCAGCAAGATTACCTGTAACTGAACCAGCAGGGGAAGCTTTGGAAGAAATTAAGAAGGTAGTTGAAGAGTACAAAAAAACATTTACTAAATAAGATTTTATAAGAAAACTATATTTAATTATAGAATTCTTATGATTCAGAAGATTTGTGAAATATTGAGGTGAATAATATGAAGAAGGTTAATATAATTAATAAAATGGTAGAAATTGGTGCACTTGCAATAGTAAGAGCAAAGACAATTGAACGTGCATGTGAAATTGCTGATGGATGTATAAAAGGTGGAATACCTGTTATGGAAATGAGCTATACACTAAATAATGCAGGGGAAGTAATTAAAGGACTTAAAGAAAAATATGGTGATTCACTTTGTGTTGGGGCAGGAACTGTTTTAGATAGTGAAACAGCTCGTCATGCTATTTTAAATGGAGCAGAATTTATTATTGCACCAAACTACAATGAAGATGTAGCAAAAATTTGCAATAGATATCAAATACCATATGCACCAGGATGCACATCCTTAACAGAAGCTGTAGATGGACTAACAATGGGAGCTTCTTTTATAAAAGCTTTTCCAATATCAGATTTCTATGGTCCTAAATTAGTAAAGGTATTTAAAACACCACTACCAGATATGCCTATTTTAGCAAGTGGTGGAATTACTTTAGATAATCTACATATATGGCTTGAAAATGGAGTTGAAGTATGCGGATTTGGTGGATTGTTAACAACTGGAAGTAGTGAAGATATAGCTAATAATGCAATTAAGATTCGTGAAATAATAAAAAATTCAAGAGAAAAATAAAAGATAAGGAGCTGCTTAAGCAGCTCTACATTTTTCATTATTAATTTTACATTGAGGTATAGAACATTGCTAAGTGCAAGGAGGAATAAAGTTTGAATATTGAAGAATTAAAAAATATAGCAAAAAATATAAGAATAGACATAGTAGATATGGTAGCTACAGCTAAGTCAGGACATCCAGGTGGATCATTATCAGTAACAGATATATTAACATTTCTATATTTTGAAGAAATGAATATTAAAGTAAATGAACCAAAATGGGAAGATAGAGATAGATTTGTTTTATCTAAAGGACATGCGGCACCTGCATTATATGCAGTTTTAGCAAATAAGGGATACTTCCCAAGAGAAGAACTTAAAACTTTAAGAAAGTTCAAATCACATCTTCAAGGTCATCCTGATATGAAGAAAACTTTAGGAGTAGATATGTCAACTGGATCTCTTGGACAAGGTTTATCAGCTGCTAATGGAATGGCATTAGCAGGAAAGCTAGATAAAAAAGAGTATAGAGTTTATACAGTATTAGGTGATGGAGAACTTCAAGAAGGACAAATTTGGGAAGCAGCAATGAGTGCAGCTCACTATAAGTTAGATAATTTAGTTGCTTTTGTAGATTTTAATGGATTACAAATTGATGGATCAAATGAAGAAGTTATGAATGTAAGTCCAGTAGATAAGAAATTTGAAGCTTTTGGATGGAATGTATTAGTTATAGATGGACATAATTTTGAAGAAATAAAAAATGCTTTAGATAAAGCAAAAGAAGTTAAAGGAATGCCTACAGCTATAATAGCTAAAACTGTTAAAGGCAAGGGAGTTTCATTTATGGAAAATCAAGCAGCTTGGCATGGAACAGCACCAAATGAAGAACAAAGAGTACAAGCTTTAAGTGACTTAAAAGGAGGAGAGCAATAATGAATATAGCAACAAGAGAAGCTTATGGAGCAGCATTAAAGGAATTAGCCCAAAATGAAAATGTTGTAGTTTTAGATGCAGATTTAGGAAAGGCAACAAAAAGTATAGAATTCAAAAATGTAGCACCAGAAAGATTTTTTGATATGGGAATAGCTGAATCAGATATGATAGGAACAGCAGCAGGATTAGCAACCTGTGGTAAAATTCCTTTTGCAACAACTTTTGCTATGTTTGCAGCA
This sequence comes from uncultured Clostridium sp., assembly GCA_934746015.1. GTDB lineage: Bacteria > Bacillota > Clostridia > Clostridiales > Clostridiaceae > Clostridium. Next base: position 73,643 of record CAKVEW010000008.1, on the reverse strand, counting down.
GGAAGAGCCTTTGAACAAATAAGAAATTCAGTAGCTTATCCAAACTTAAATGTAAAAATAGCTGTTACTCATGCTGGTGTTACAGTTGGAGAGGATGGAGGAAGCCATCAAGCTATTGAAGATATATCTTTAATGAGAAGTATACCTAATATGGTAGTAATAAATCCATCTGATGCAGTAGAAGCAAAACAAGCAGTATATGCAGCAGCAGAATATTATGGACCTGTATACATAAGATTTGGAAGAGCCGCTACACCAGTAATTCATGATGAAAACTATGAATTTAAATTAGGTAAAGGAGAAATATTAAGAGAAGGAAAGGATGTTGCTATAATAGCTACAGGAATAATGGTAAGCAAAGCATTAGAAGCTGCTGAAGCTTTAAGTAAAGAAAATATTGAAGCAACAGTAGTAAATATATCAACTATAAAACCATTAGATACTGAAATGATAGTAAGTTTAGCAAAGAAAACTGGAAAGGTAGTTACTGCAGAAGAACATAGTATAATAGGTGGATTAGGTTCAGCTGTAGCAGAGGTATTATCTGAAGAATGCCCAGTAAAACTTAAAAGAGTTGGTCTTAAAGATGTATTTGGACAATCAGGAACTCCAGATGAATTATTAGAGTATTACGGACTTACTTCGAAAGACATAGTAGAAGCAGTTAAGTCAATTTAGTATAAATAATAAAAGGAGATAATTGTGAGTACAAGTTTATCTAATAGAGACATATTAAAAAAATTGAAAAATGGTACTGACATAAGAGGAATTGCAATAGATACAAAAGATAATAAAAAGATTTTAACAACTGAAGTTGTATCATTAATAGGATATGGTTTTTCAAAATGGTTAAAAAATAAAAATCCTAATAAGGCTAATTTAAAAGTAGCTGTGGGTATAGATTCAAGATTGTCAGGTCCAATGTTAAAAGAAGCATTAAAGGATGCTTTAACTAAAGAAGGTATAACTGTATATGATTGTGGACTTAGCACCACTCCAGCCATGTTTATGACTACAATATTAGATAATTATAAGTGTGATGGAGCTATAATGATTACAGCAAGTCATCTTCCTTATTATTATAACGGACTTAAATTCTTTACTTTAGATGGAGGATGCGAAAAAGAGGATATTGATAATATAGTAAAGTTAGCAAGTAATAAGGTAAATAATTCTACAGATGAAATGATTTCACCAGGAGAAATTAAAAATATAGATTTAATAGAAGATTACTCTAAGTTATTGGTTGATAAAGTTAAAAAAGCTGTAAATATTGAAAGACCATTAGAAGGAAGTAAGATAATAGTGGATGCAGGAAATGGAGCAGGGGGCTTTTTTGCAACTAAAGTTCTAAAAACTCTTGGAGCAGATATTGAAGGAAGTCAATATCTTAATCCAGATGGAAATTTTCCAAATCATATACCTAATCCAGAAAATAAAGAAGCTATGGAATCTATAAGAAATGCAGTATTGAGATCAAAGGCAGATTTAGGGATAATATTTGATACTGATGTTGATAGAGCAGCAATAGTTTCTAAGTCAGGAGAGGAAATAAATAAGAATTCTCTTATAGCTTTAATATCCGCTATAGTTATAGAAAAAGATAAGGGGACAACTATAGTTACAGATTCCATTACTTCTACAGGGTTAACAGAATTTATAACAAAGTTAGGTGGTGTCCATTATAGATTCAAAAGAGGATATAAGAATGTTATAAATGAGGCTAAGAGACTAAATAAAGAGGGAATTGATTGTCCTCTTGCAATAGAAACCTCTGGACATGCAGCTTTAAGAGAAAATTATTTCTTAGATGATGGAGCTTATCTTGTAGTAAAAATTCTAATAGAGATGTCAAAGTTAAAGAAGGAAAATAAAGATATATCTGAATTAATAAAAGAATTAAAGCATTCTCTTGAAAGTGAAGAAAAAAGAATTAAAATTACAAATGAAGATTTTAAAGACTATGGTAATACTATTATTAAAGAATTAAAAGAGTATGCTCCTTCAGTTGATGGATGGAGTGTAGAACCTAATAATTATGAAGGTATAAAAATAAATTGTAAAGAAGAAGAAGGATGGGCCCTTTTAAGAATGTCGCTTCATGAACCTGTATTTGTTATAAATATAGAAAGTGATATTAAAGGTGGCGTAAAAAGTATTATTTCAAAGCTTGAATGTTTTATGAAGAGCTATAGTAATTTAGCAATGTAAATATAATTGAATGGGAAAGAGGTAAGTAATATTGCTTATCTCTTTTTCTTTTGTCATAAGATTATATATATAACTTTGGATAATGATAATGATGGTATAGTAGAGGTATTAAACTATTGTTTTAATGAAAGTATTGTAGTTAGCTAAATTAGCGAATAAAACTAATATTAATGAATTACTGATATATAAGAAAGTTCTTACAATGGAAAAAGTAAATTGCATATAAAATAATAAAAATGAATAAGTATATTTTAGAAACAATAATGTTCAGGGGGAAGAAAAATGCATATGGCAGATGCATTAGTAACTCCATTGGTTGGCTGCACAATGTTTATTGCAGCAACTGGAGTTACAGCTTATTCAGTTAATAAGATAAGAAAGGAAGAAGATATTCAAAATAAAATACCATTAATGGGAGTTGTAGGAGCTTTTGTATTTGCAACTCAAATGATTAATTTTTCAATACCTGGTACAGGCTCAAGTGGACATATTGCAGGTGGAGTTCTGCTTGCAGCAATTTTAGGTCCAGAGGCTGGCTTTCTATCACTTATATCTATACTAACAGTTCAATGTTTGTTTTTTGGTGATGGAGGTCTTTTAGCTTTAGGATGTAATATTATAAACATTGGCTTTTTCAGTTGTTTTGTAGGATATAAACTTATTTATAAAAAGATAATTAGTAAAAATTATTCTAAGAAAAGAATTATGATAGCATCAATTTTGGCTTCAGTTATTGGATTACAATTTGGTTCATTTTCAGTTGTATTAGAGACATTAGCATCAGGGGTAACTAAACTACCATTTACAACCTTTATTATTTTCATGCAACCTATACATTTAGCTATTGGCATGGTAGAAGGAATAGTAACAGGAATAGTACTTAACTTTTTATATGACAGTAGACCAGATATTTTGGAAAAAACAGCTATAACAAAAAATTATAAAATGACCAAGAAAAAAGTAATCTCTATTATTCTAGCAGCTGCATTAGTTATTGGAGGAGTAATTTCACTTTTAGCATCATCACATCCAGATGGACTTGAATGGTCTATTTTAAAAACTTCAGGAAGTGAAGAATTAAGTGTTAATAATTACATTCATGAAAAGGCAGAAGAAGTACAAAATAAAACCGCATTTTTATTAGACTATGGATTTAAGTCTGATAATTTATCTTCGACTGAAGAAATTATAGGGAAAGTAATATCTGGAGTAGTTGGAGTTATTATTACAATAGTAGTTATAGCTTTAATATCTTATCTTTCCACAAGAGTGAAAAAAACATATGCTGTTAATTGTAAATTAAATGAAATAGAAGATAAATTTGAGGATAAATAATATGGATTATATCGATAAAGCTATATCTAACATTAGAAAAATAGATGAATTAGGGGATAAGTATTCTATGATTCACAGAATAGATTCATCTATAAAAATCATAGTCACAATTATTTATATAATAAAAGTACTTTCAATAAAGCAATTTATAATATCAGATATTATATGCATAGTATTTTATCCAATAATATTATTTGTGTTTGGAAAAGTACCAGTAAAGTTTATTTTAAAAAAAGTAGTATTTGTTTTACCTATTGTGCTTGGACTTTCAGTAGTTAACTTAATTATAGATTTTTCTTATTCAGAGATTTATTTTTCAATATTACTGCTATTTAAATGTACTTTTACTTTAGTGGGTGGACTCCTTTTAATAGTAACTACTGGAATTAATAATTTAGCAGTTGGACTTAAAAAACTAAAAATACCTAACATCTTAATAATGCAGATATTAATGTTGTATAGATATATAATTTTGATGCTAGAGGAGTGCTATAGAGTGAAATCTGCTTATGAATTAAGGACTCTAGGAGAAAAATCTATGACTATTAAAGATTATGGGCAGATAATAGGACAAATGATTTTAAAAACTATAGATAGATCAGAGCAAGTATATGAAGCAATGAAACTTAGAGGATTTGATGGGGATTTACACATCAATAGTAATAAAAGAGCAGGATGTATTGACTTTTTATATTTAGTTACATTTGCAGTAATTCTAGTTTTTCTATAATAATCAGACTTTGATATGAGTTTCGGAGGATTTATGAGTAAAAAAATAATAGAATCATATAATATTTTTTACAAATATCCAGATGGATATAGAGCTATAAAAGATGTATCTTTTTACGTAAGAGAAGGAGAAAAACTTGGGATTATAGGTGCAAATGGGGCTGGGAAATCTACAATGCTAAAATTACTTACAGGTATTCTATCATCAGAAAATGGGGAAATTATTGTAAATGGTATTTTGCTTAATAAAAAAAATTTAAAGGAAATAAGAAAAAAAGTAGGCTTTGTGTTTCAGGAGTCAGATAATCAGCTTTTTATGAATACTGTATATGATGATATTGCTTTTGGTCTTAGAAGCAGTAAAGAAGATGAAGAAAAAATAAAATTAAAAATAGATAAGATATTAGAAGAATTTCAAATTGAAAAATTAAAAAATAAGCAGATATATAAATTATCAGGTGGAGAAAAGAAGGTTGTAGCAATAGCAGGAATTATAGTTATGAATCCTGAAATAATTTTAATGGATGAAGTAACAGCATTCCTAGATCCAAAGTCTAGAAGGATAGTTATAAATTTAATAAAAGATTTAAAAGAAACAATAGTTATTGCAAGCCATGATTTAGATATGATACTTGATGTGTGTGATAGAGTTTTAGTATTTAATAATGGGGAGATTATACAAGAAGGGCCTACCCATTCCATACTTAGCAATAAAGAAATTATGGAGGAAGGTGATTTGGAGCTTCCATTATCACTATTACACTTCAAAACAAAAGGAAGTGATTTATAAAAATTTAATCCTAGGGTAATATTTTTATAAATCCATAGAAAATAAATATAATAATTTTCATAATGCTAAATGAAATGAGGAATTATTACCTTTAGTATAGAAGGATATAAATATTGTATTACGGCGACTTGGAGCTAGCGACGGAGCAAGGAATACAATATTTATATCCTATTTTTTTTCTAGAATTATGTATCTTTATTTGAAAATTACAAATAATAGATAATACTTAATTAATATAAAAAAGGAGGAAAATTAATTGCATTTAACAGATAGAGAAAAAGAAAAACTTATGATTGTTGTTGCAGCAGATGTAGCAAGGAGAAGAAAAGAGAAAGGTTTAAAGCTAAATTATCCTGAATCTGTAGCAATAATCACTAATGAGCTCTTAGAAGGGGCAAGAGAAGGCAGAGAAGTAAAGGATTTAATGGACTATGGTACAAAAATTTTAAGTAAGAGTGATGTAATGGAAGGGATACCTGAAATGATTCATGTAGTTCAAGTGGAAGCAACATTCCCAGATGGTACTAAATTAGTTACAGTACATGATCCAATACGTTAAGAAAGGAGACAGATATAATTGATACCAGGAGAATTTATTATAAAAGATGGAACTATAGAATATAACAAAGGAAAAGAGGCAATAAAACTTGAGGTTGTAAATACTGGAGACAGACCTGTACAAATAGGTTCTCATTATCATTTCTATGAAGTGAATGACTTCTTGAAATTTGATAGAGAAAAAGCTTATGGAAAAAGATTAGATATTCCATCAGGTACTGCAGTTAGATTTGAACCAGGAGATAAAAAAGAAATAAATTTAATAGATATAGGTGGAGTTAGAAGAGTTTACGGTTTACGTAATTTAGTTGATGGATATTTAGATGGAAGAGGGTGTAAAGAATAATGAGTTTTGAAATAGATAGACATCGTTATTTAGAATTATTTGGACCAACTAAAGGGGATAAAATAAGACTAGGTGACACAGATTTAATTATTGAAATTGAAAAAGACTATACAGGATATGGTGATGAATGTAAATTTGGTGGTGGCAAGGTCTTAAGAGATGGAATGGGTCAAAATGCAATTGAAAGCAGAGAAAATCCTATGGTTGCAGATCTTATCATTACAGGAGCCACTGTTATAGATTACACAGGAATATATAAAGCTGATATTGGTATTCGTGATGGTAAAATTTTAGCTATTGGTAAGGGGGGGAATCCCTATACTATGGATGATGTAGATTTTATAGTAGCACCAAGCACAGAAGCTTTAGCTGGAGAAGGAAGGATAATAACTGCAGGTGGGATAGATACCCATGTACATTATATAAGTCCAGATCTTGTTAATGTTGCATTAGAAGGAGGAATAACAACCCTTATAGGTGGTGGAACAGGTCCTGTTGATGGAACTAATGCTGTTACTTCAACACCAGGAAAATGGTCTATTCATCGTATGCTACAATCTGCAGAAGCCTTTCCTATAAATCTTGGCTTCTTAGGAAAAGGTAGTGGTGCAAATATAAGAGTTACAGCAGAACAAATTGAAGCAGGAGCTTGTGGGCTTAAGGTTCATGAAGACTGGGGAGCAACGAGATCAGCAATAGATTATTCATTAAAAACTGCAGATGAATATGATATTCAAGTTGCAGTACATACTGATACATTAAATGAAGGCGGATTTGTAGAACATACAATTGAAGCCTTTGCTGGTAGAACAATTCATACATATCATACTGAAGGAGCAGGTGGCGGCCATGCACCAGATTTATTAAAAGTAGCTTCTAAACTTAATGTAATACCAGCATCAACTAATCCAACTAAACCTTTTACTATAAATACAATCGCAGAGCATTTAGATATGCTTATGGTATGTCATCACTTAGACCCTAAAGTTCCAGAAGATATTGCATTTGCAGATTCAAGAATAAGAGAGCAAACAATTGCAGCAGAAGATATCCTACAAGATATGGGTGTATTTAGTATTATGAGTTCTGACTCAATGGCTATGGGAAGAATAGGTGAAGTTATTACTAGAACATGGCAGACTGCAAGTAAGATGAAAATACAAAGAGGAATATTGGAAGGCGACTCTGAAGAAAATGATAACAATAGAGTAAGAAGATATGTTGCGAAATATACTATAAATCCAGCATTAGCACAAGGAATATCACAATACGTAGGTTCTGTGGAAGTTGGGAAAATGGCAGATTTAGTAGTTTGGGATACACAATTCTTTGGCGCAAAACCACATTTAATAATAAAAGGTGGTATGGTAAATAGATCAATAATAGGAGAAGCAAATGCATCTATTCCAACATGTCAGCCAGAAATTTTTAGAGATTGTTTTGGAGCATATGGAAAAGCAAAATATCCAACCTCTGCCACTTTTGTTTCTAAATACGCATACGAACATGGAATAAAAGAAGAATTAGGATTGCAAAAGTTAATACTACCAGTAGGTGGAATAAGAAATTTAACAAAGAAAGATATGAAATTAAATAATGCAACTCCAAAACTTGGAGTAGATCCAGAAACTTATGATGTTACTGTAGATGGAGAGTTAATAACTTGTGATCCAGCAAAAGAATTACCATTAGCTCAAAGATATTTCTTATTCTAAACAAGGAGTTTTCACCTTAATTCTACAGTTTACATTCTACATTTTACATTATGCCGTAGGCATTCAGGAGGTAGAGAATGATTTTTCATAAGGTAATAGGAAATATCAATGAAATAGATAATTTAAATGAATATCATATTGAGACAATATATTTAAATAGTGAAGATATGCTTAAAAGAATCATAAGAGTAACTTCAGACCATAATAGAGAATACGGAATAACATTAGAAGATAGTGAAAAACTAACAGATGGTGATATTCTATATAATACAGATAAGAAACTTATAGTAGTGAAAGTTAATAGTGAAGACGTTTTAGTTATTAAACCAAAAACTATAACTGAAATGGGAATAATAGCACACGCATTAGGGAATAGGCATCTACAAGCACAATTTGAAGATGATAAAATGATAATCCAATATGATAGGTTAGTAGAAGAAGAATTAAAAAGAGATAATATTAACTATTCAAGAGAAAATATAATTTTAAAAAAGGCCTTTAAACATGTTGAATTTGCACACAGACACTAAAAATAATAAAAATAATATTATAAATATATTGCGTGTACTACAAATATGTGATTCTAGCTTTCCTATAGGTTCTTTTAATCATTCATATGGAATGGAGAGTTATTTAAGAAATAATAAGATTACTAACATAGAGAGTTTAAAAGAATATATTCATGTGTTCTTAAATAATACATTTATTTATAGTGATGGATTAGCAATTAGGATGCTATATGAATATTTAAATAATAATGAATTAGAAAAGATTTTAGAACTTGATAGAATCATTACAGTTCAAGCTATAGCTAAAGAAACTAGAAATGCTTCAAAGCTTATAGCTAGCAGAATGATTAAGCTTTTTATTGATTTATATGATAGTAAGCTTTTAAAAGAATATGAAGAAAAAATTAATACAAAAGAAGCTTTTGGTCATCCAGCTATAGTCTTTGGATTGCTTATGTATACTTTAAATTTTTCTGAAGAGGAAGCTATAAGCTTTCATATGTATAGCACAATTTCAACACTTATTCAAAATGGTGTCAGGGCTATACCACTAGGACAAAAAGATGGTCAGATAATTCTTAAAAAATGTATTGAGAATTTTAAAGTCTTATACGAAAAGATTAAAAACTTAGATTATAGCTTTTTTGGTGCAAGTACTCCAGGAATTGAATTGGCTCAGATAAATCATGAAGTACTGGAGTTTAGATTATTTATGTCTTAAAATTCAAAAGCTAAATAATTAAAATTAATTAGATTATGAAAGGGTGAGTTATATGAAAAAACCAGTAATAATAGGGGTAGGAGGCCCTGTTGGAAGTGGAAAAACTTTATTAATAGAAAGAATAACTAGATTAGTGAAGGATGAATATAATTGTGCAGTTATTACAAATGATATCTATACAAAGGAAGATGCTAAATTTTTAGTGAAGAATTCCGTGTTAAGTGAAGATAAAGTTATTGGAGTAGAAACAGGCGGATGCCCACACACAGCAATAAGAGAAGATGCATCTATGAATTTTGCTGCTATAGAAGAAATGAAAAGCAGATTTAATGACTTAGATATTATTTTTTTAGAAAGTGGTGGAGATAATTTAGCGGCAACATTTAGTCCAGATTTAGTTGATTTTTCCGTTTATATCATTGATGTAGCACAAGGTGAGAAGATTCCAAGAAAAGCAGGTCAGGGAATGATAAAGAGTGATTTGTTTATCATTAACAAAATAGATTTAGCACCTTATGTTGGAGCAAACTTAGAAGTTATGAGAAGTGATACATTAACATTTAGAAAAGAAAATACATTTATATTTACTAATTTAAAAAAGGATGAAGGTGTAAATGAGGTTCTATCTTGGATTAAAAAGAACTGTTTATTAGAAGGAATTAAGTAATATGAGCAATATTAAGTATGCAGGAGAATTTGAAATAGTATTAGAAAAAAAGAATGGAAATACTATTATAAGTGAAAAAAGATTTAATGGTCTAATAAAAGTATCTCCCACCATTCATCTTGATAGTGAAAAAATATCAACTTATTTTATAGTTGGTCTTGGAGGAGGATATGTTGAAGGTGAAAAATATAAATATAGCATTAATCTAAAGGAAGATACAAGATCAATTATAACTACTCAAGCCTCTACAAAAGTATATAAATGTGAACATGGAGAGAAAACTGAACAGGAAACTCTAATAAATTTAGAGAAAAACAGTATTTTAGAGTATATAACAGATAGTGTAATACTATATAAGAATGCAATTTATAAGCAGGTAAATAATATTTATATGGATGAAGGTGCAACACTAATATATAGTGATGGAATTACATCTGGATGGTCAAAGGAAGGAAATGAATTTCAATATAGTAATGCACAATTAAAAACAAGTGTATATTTAAATAATAAAATGGTTTTACTAGATAATTTATTAGTAAATCCAAGAGAAGAGGATGTTACTAAATTAGGCTTTTTTGAAGGATATAAAAATTTTGGAACATTACTTGTAATAAATAAAAATATTAATGCAAAAGTTATTGAAGAGTTAAGAAATCATATGAAAAATTTAAATTTACCAATTTACTTTGGTATATCAGAACTTGAGGTAAATGGCTTTGTATTAAGAGTGTTAGGGAACTTAACTCAAAATATAGAGAGTGCAATAAAGTTATGTCATAACTTTATAAGAAAGGAGTTTTTAAATTCTAGAGAATTATGTATACGTAAATATTAATAAGATAGGTTGTGAATACAGATGTTAGGAATAGTATTGTTATATGTAGGAATAGTCCTAATAAATAATGGTATAAGCAGATTATGTAATATAGATGAAAAGTCAACTGCTGTAATGAATTTATTTACAGGTGCCTTAGCAGTAATAATTGATACTGTGAATGTAATAGAGGGTGACTACTATGCAGTAGGTACAGGATTATTATTTGGTTTTACATATCTATTTATAGCTATAAATAGTATATTTAATTTAGATAAGAGACCTTATGCATGGTATAGCTTATTTGTAGCTGTAAATACAATACCATGTGCATATCTTAGTTTAACAAGAGACTTAGATTGGAAAATGAGTATTATATGGGTATTATGGGGAATACTTTGGCTTACAGCATTTATAGAGATAATTCTAAAGAAAAATCTTGGAAAGTTTGTCCCTTATTTAGCCATATTTGAAGGAATTATAACTGCTTGGCTCCCAGGATTTTTTATGCTTGTTGATAAGTGGTAAAATGGTGGTTATAAGAAAACTAAGGCAAATTTAGCCAATGCTCTAGTTAGAGTAAGATTTATTAAGCTAGTAAATTATGTTCCTAGCTGTATAGAATATAAGTAGATAATTTTAATATACAGACTATGATGGTAGAAGGTTAGGATGTTCTACTATAAGTTAGAGCCCCATGACCTCCACAATAAAACCCTAGACAATATAAGAATGTGTTGTCTAGGGTTTTTATTACATTTTGAATACCAATAAGTTCTATCTGATATTATTATAATCTACTTTGTTTCTATAAATTTAATAAACACTAGATATTAATATTAAAGTAATGAATATAAAGAAATTTATAAGAATAGGCTATAGTAAAAAATGGGAGAAATGTGATAGAGAAAATGAATAAGATAGAAGGTTTAACGGGAACTGTTATAACTAAAGAAGATAAAGATTATAATCTTTTTCGTAGGAGAAAAAATTTATATTTTAGTTATTACCCAATGGCTATTGTATATCCTAATAATATAACAGATGTAGTTAATGCAGTAAGTTGGGCAAAAAATCGCCGATTAAATATACGTTGTAGGAGTGGTGGCCATAACTATGAATCATTTTCTGTTGGAAATGATGTTGTTGTTATAGATGTTTCTAATTTACTTGATTTTGAAATAGATACTAACTTAGGTTATATAAAAATTGGGGCAGGATATAGCCAAGAAGAGCTTTATCACAAGGTGGCTAGTTATGGATTTGCATTTGTTGGAGGAAGTTGTGGAAGTGTTGGTGTTTCAGGAATTACATTAGGAGGAGGAGTTGGTTATTTACAAAGAGAATATGGACTAGTATGTGATAATTTAGTAGAGGTACAAATAGTAGATACATTTGGTAGGCTAATAACTGCTAATTCATATCAAAATCAAGATTTATTTTATGCATTAAGAGGAGCAGGCAGTAATAACTTTGGAGTAGTAGTATCCTTTACCTTTAAAGTTCATCTTATTAATAAGGTAACAGTATTAACTGCAAAATGGACTAAAGAGAATAGGTATGAAGTAATTCAAGCCTTTCAAAAATTAGGAGAGGATTTAGATAATAGATATACCATTGGACTTTCCATAACTAAAAATGATATTAATTTTTATGGGGTAGGCTTAAGAAGCACAGAAAAGGAAATGGAAAAAACATTAAGTTATTTATTAAAAGTTCCTAATAAAATAAGCTTTACAATAGAGCAGATTAGTTTTAAGGAATATATACAAAAATATTTGAGCTTTAATTCTACTCCAAAGGGATTTAAGAATACAGGGCTATTAGCATATAAATTATTAGGAAAGGAACCTTGTAAAATAATATTTGAGCATTTAGATAACTCACCACAGATACAACCACCTATAGAAGTTGAAATTCTTCTGTTGGGAGGAAGAATTGCAGAAAATAAATACTTACCTAGTGCTTATCCTCATAGAGAAGCTAAAGTATTAATACAAATTGTTGCTGAATGGGAAATTAAATATAGTATGTATGCTAATTATACAATTAAATGGGTAAATAATTTAAGAAAATCATTACTTCCCTATGCAGGTTTTGGCTATCTTAACTATTGTGATATTAATATACCTAACTATTTATATAATTATTTTGGTAATAATGTATCTTGGTTAAAAATTGTAAAAGAAAGCTATGATCCCTATAACTTATTTTACTATCCTCAAGGAATAAATTTATAAGTGATAGATAAACCTTAAAATATTAAAATTTATATGAAATAAATATGTTATTAGAGAAATTTCTACATTTAAATGTAATACATGAAAATCAGTATCACAATAAAACTTTATGAATAATATATATTATGAAAACCGATAAGGGATAGGTAATAAAAATGAAGGTAAGGATATTAAAAGGAACAAATACAGAAAAATTAGAATGTGATATTAATGAGTTTATTAAAGATAAATGTATTATAAATATAAGTCATGAGATAGTTACTTCTAATATATATGATAGATGTGTAAATTTTTTAGTAGTTATAATTTTATACGATGAATACAATCATTGTGGATATTTAGACCTTGATTCAATACTAGATTTGAGAAATAACAAAACTAATTAAAATAATGGAGGACAAAAGATGAAAGTTGTTATACTTGCTGGCGGAAGAGGAATTAGAATGAGTCAGCTGACAATGAATATTCCTAAGCCTTTATGTAAGGTTGGGGATATGCCTATAATATGGCATATAATGAAAATATATAGTCATTATGGATTTAATGATTTTATGTTTTTGTTAGGCTATAAGGGGGAAAAAATAAAAGAATATTTTGTAGATTATTCATGGAAAACTAGAAGTTTTCTTTTAGATATGAAAAGTGGGGATATTAATATTGATATTGAACCAGAGCCTTGGAGGATAAACTTCATTGATACAGGCATTGAAACTATGACAGGTGGAAGATTAAAAAGGGTTCAAAAGTATATTGGGAATGAAACATTTATGCTGACTTACGGAGATGGACTAGCAGATATAAATATAGATGAGTTACTAAAATTTCATAAAGAACAGGGCAAAATTGCAACAGTTACAGGAATAAACAAAAAAAGCCAATATGGAATTTTAACTGTAGAAGATGGAGTAGCTAAGTCTTTTGAGGAAAAAAAGAGTGTTGATGGAATAATAAATGGTGGTTTTTTCGTTTTTGAACCAGAAATATTTAACTATTTAGAAAATGACACAACCTGTGTTTTAGAACAAAATCCATTAAAAAAATTAGTCAAAGATAATGAATTAGCAGTATATATGCATAATGGCTTTTGGACTGCTATGGACACCTTAAACGATATAAACAATGTAAATAAAATATGGAACGAAGGAAAAGGGGTATGGAAAATATGGTAAATAAATTTTGGAATAATAGAAATGTTTTTGTAACTGGTGGCACTGGATTTTTAGGAAGTTATTTAGTTAAAAAGTTAGTAAATTATGGAGCTAATGTAACTATATTAGTAAGAGATTATGTACCACAATCAAATATATATATGGGAGAAGAATATAAAAAGGTTAATGCTGTGCATGGTTCCTTAGAGGATTATTTATTAATAGAGAGGATACTTGGAGAATATGAAATAGAAACAGTATTTCATTTAGCTGCCCAAGCTATTGTTGGAGTTGCAAATAGAAACCCATTAGGAACTTTTATTTCTAATATAGAAGGAACATGGAATATACTTGAGGCAGCAAGAAAAAGTCCATTAATTAAGGAAGTAATAGTAGCGTCTAGTGATAAAGCTTATGGTGATCAAGAAAAACTTCCTTATGATGAAAATATGCCACTTCAAGGAAAGCACCCTTATGATGTTTCAAAAAGTTGTGCAGATTTAATTGCTCAAACGTATTATGAAACTTATAAACTACCAGTGTGTATTACAAGATGTGGAAACCTTTATGGTGGTGGAGATTTAAATTTCAATAGAATTATTCCACAAAGTATTCAATCTATATTAAATAAAGAAGCTCCTGTAATAAGAAGTGACGGAAGCTTCATTCGTGATTATTTTTATATAGAGGATGCAGTAGAGGCATATATTAATTTAGCTGAAAAAGTTGTAGAGCTTAATTTAGGGGGACAAGCTTTTAATTTTAGTAATGAAATACAATTAACAGTTTTAGAACTAGTTAATAAAATATTGAAAGTTATGGGTAGTGATATAAAGCCTATAGTATTAAATCAAGGAAGTAATGAAATAATACATCAATATTTATCAGCAAAGAAAGCAAGAACTGTATTAGGATGGAGTCCAAAGTATACTGTTGATGAAGGTCTAAGTAAAACTATAGAATGGTATAAAGGTTTTCTTAAAAAGGAGATATAAATAATGCAAGAGAGTGTTTTTTGTATGGTTGTATCAAGGACTAGATTAATTCAGGCAATTGCATGCTTTTTATCATTATATAAAACCATGGATAATTTTAAAGTATATATCCTTTGTGCAGACGAAAAATGCTATGAGTTCTTTAAAGAAATTAATTTAGATAAAATAGCGTTAGTAACAATTTATGAATTAAATAGAGAAGATTTGTTAGAAATTAAAGCTTCAAGAAAATTAAATCAATATTGTTGGACATTAAAACCTGGTTTTATTAAGTATATCTTTTCTTTAGATGACTCAATTGAAAGGGTAACTTATATAGACTCAGATTTATTTTTTTACCAAAATCCTAATATAATATTTGAAAATCAACCATATGCTTCTGTTTTACTATCTAGTGGAGAAATATTTTTGCCTATGTATTCTAAAGAGTTTAATCATACTATGCAAACTCTCACTGGAAATTTTAACTCTGGATTTATTAGCTTTAAAAAAGATGCCAATGGATTAGAGTGCGTTAATTGGTGGGATAAAATGTGTGTAGATAGTTGTACTTCAAATCCAGAAGATAATAAATTTGGAGATCAAAAGTATCTTGATGATATGCCATTCCTATTTAATGATGTTTATGAAATAACAACTCAAGGAATAAATATTGGACATTGGAACTATTCCAAATATAATTTTACAGTTGCAAATGATAATATAATGGTTAATAATAACAAATTGATATTTTATCACTTTAGTGGTTTTAGGATAATTAGTAAATATGATATTAGGCAAGTTCACGAAGAAGATAGAGTAAATATACCATTTATTTATCCAATATACAAAAGAGCATTGGGGAAAATTATTGATGATGTTGAAAAGATAGATCCAGATTTTAAGGAATATATTACTATTAATGCTGTTGATGATAATTAGAAAACATTATGGAGGAAAGGAAAGATATGAAAGCAAGTGTAATAATACCATCATATAATTCTAAAGAGCGATTATACTACAATCTTATATCCTTAAATAATCAAGATTGTGACTTCAATATTTTTGAAGTCATTGTAGTTGATAATGGATCTAATGATAATACTTTAGAAATGTTAGAAAGTTTTAAAGCTAAATTTGCTTTTAAATTTGTGAGACTTGAAAAAAATAGAGGGATTGCTCGTGGAAGAAATGAGGCAATAAGAAGAGCTGTTGGTGATATTCTAATATTCCATGATAGTGACATGATAGCTAGTAAAGATTTTATAACTAGACATTTAAAAAATCATGAAGAAAAAGATATAGTTGTATGTGGAATTCCATGGAAAAGAATTTTTACTTTTTATTACAAAGAATTAGCTTTAAGCATTGAAAACTATCTAGGTGAAACTGAGCTTAAACAAGATGAAAATTCTAATATAACAGATAAGTATCCATTAATAGATGTTGAATCAATAATTGATGGAAGCTATATAAATAAATCTTTTGACTTAGATGCAGAATTTATGCGAGGACTAAGAGAGATATTGAAAAATCATAATGAAGAATTAAAAGACTATCTTTTACCTTGGAGATTTTTTATAACTAATAATGCTTCTGCAGAAAGAAATAGAGTAATAGAAGTAGGAATGTTTGATGAAGATATAGTTGGCTATGGATTTGAAGACTATGACTTAGGAATAAGGCTATATAAATCTGGAAGTAAATTTATATTTGATAAAAATATATTAAATGTTCATCAAGAACATCCTAGCAATATTAATATATCTGAAACTCGTGAGAATATAAATTATATATGTAAAAAATACAATAATAATTATTTCTTGGATGTAATATTAGTTTGTACTTCTGGTATAACATCAATTAATGATTATGATTTTAATGAAATAACTAAAGATATAAATAACATGATATCTGTAAGCTATTTTAGGACGCTTTTAGATACGTTTTTAGAATTACTTCAGACTTGTAGACGACGTTATGTTATAGAAGGTGTTACAGATATAAATAAAGTTATGCCAACTATAGATGTTAATGTAAATAAATTAATTATGGAAGTTAAAATTTTAAGAGATACATTTGGAATTAAATACTTTACAGAAGCCATGCTAGCCGTAATAAAAGACGTATATAATGTTTATTATTAAATAAAAAAATGTACTGAAGAGGAGGATGGCTATGAGCAAATATCATTTATCAATGATTTTATCGGAATCAAATTTATTTAAATTAATACCAATGTATGTTTCTTTAGAAAACTGTTGTAGTGATTTTAAGTTATTTATTCTATGTATGAATGACTCTGTTTACCAAATACTAAATAAAATAAGCTTTAAAAACATTATTTTAGTACAATTAAAGGATGTAGAGAAAAATAATGATGATTTAGCAGTAGCTAAGTCTAATAGAATATTTCATGAATATTGTTGGACGCTAAAACCTATTTTTTTATATTATGTTATTAATAAATATGACAGCGCAAAATATTATGCACATGTAGATGTGGATTTATTCTTTTTTTCTGATATAGATTATATTTTTAATGAGAATCCTAATGCATCAATTTTTCTCATAGATCATAGAAATTCAGAAGAATTTAAGTTCTATTATGAATTAAGTGGAGTATATAATACAGGATTTGTAGGATTTAAAAATAATAATGAGGCAAAAGTGGCAGTGAGACTTTGGGGGGAGAGATGCTTAAAAAAATGTACTGTTGAATATGATGTAGTTAATAAAACTTTTGGTGACCAAAGGTATGTAGAAGAGTGGCCTAATATATTTAAAAATGTGCATATAGTAAACTCCATTGGGGCAAATGCTGCATTATGGAATATAAAAAATTATAAAGTTTCCAAGAAAAATAGTGTTGTGTATTTAGATGATTCACCCTTATTATTTTACCACTTTTCTGGTGTAATAATATTGGGAACAAGAGAATTTGACTTATGTCCTTATTATCATATAGAGGATGAGAACTTAATAAATTATATTTATGATCCTTATATTAGATGGCTATCACAATCAATAGAAAATGTAATTAAAGAATTTCCATGGTTTAAAGCAGGATTTATTGATAAGGCTAATATTGTAAATTTGCATAATTATAAAATATAATTAGTAAAAATTAATAAATAGCATAAGGAATTTAATGAGGGAAAATAAGATTTAATATAGTCTACTAATGGTAAGGTATTCTATTAAATAATAAATCTATAAATAAGAAGTTAAAAAATACTAGGCTTGATACCTAGTATTTTTCATTTAGATTTTTAGTTAATGTATATTGATAGAATTATTTATTTTGTAAGTTTTCCAATGCTTAACCATGGGAATAAGGCATCAAGGAAACGCTCTGTTGCGGGCATAAAATAAGAACCAAAATGATAGTCAGGATCTAAGGTTGTAATAATCCAAGTTCCTTTAGTTGATACTTCATCAATATATAATACGGAGCCGTTATCTTCTGTTGCAATTAATGTTGTTGTATTGGCTGGTGGCCAAAATACACCATGTTGGTGCCAAGTACAATCCTCTAATGTGAAATAGTCGAAAAATGGATGATCTTCATTTTTAACTCTTAATCCACTATCTGCATTTTCTTCTAGCCACCACCAGAAGTTTGTTGGACGTTCCTCCCATTTTTGATTAGGTACCCATTCCCAAGGTTGTGGGCCAAATACAAGAACTGTTTTCCCATCATCAGCAAATTCACGAATCTTTTCAGCAGATTTTAATAATAACTTTGAATTAAGTTGAGAGGGTACAATTAGCACATCAAATGGAGTAAGGTCAGTATCATAAAATTCTGGTAAGTATATTAGTTGTTCTATATATTGTGCGTATTTAGGTTCATGAAAAGTACGATAATGAGGTGCATGTCCACTATAAATTACTGCTATTTTTCTCATTAATTTTCACCTCCGCATACTTCTTCTTTTAATAAAGAAAGTGCTTGTTCACTAATTTTCTTTGTTGTTTTCTTTGAATTTTTATAGCCTAAAATATTTCTACCTGCATGAACAATTATTGTTCCATTTGTTGTATGGCGATCTATATAAGAGATAACTTTTCCATCTGTAAAGGTCAAGCAAACTTCAGCATTTTCTGGAGCATAGTAATAGCCACGCGCGAAAAATCCTGCTACACCTTTATTAGTAACCATATCATCTATTTCAACACCATTAAATAAAGGTGATCCAGGAACTGGTTGTACAAAATAATCTTTATAACCATTAATTTTTTTAGGCATAAATAATGAACAACCTGGTAACCATTTACGGAATAAATGTCCGCAAAATACAACTACTTTCCCTTCATTTAAAAAGTTTTCAATGATTTCTTTATGTTTATATAAGTACTCTTGATCGGCAAAATATGTAATTAACAAAACGTTGTAGTTAGATAAATCAGTTGATTCAAGTTCATATTCATCAATTACTGATATGTAAGGATCAGTTTTTCCAGTGTCCTTCATACCAAATGCGTGAGAGGCGCTGAGTTCTAAAATTTTTAATTCCATTATTAATCTGTTACTGAAAAATTATAAAAGTTTATAAAAACTATTTTTATCATACCATCTATATTCTAATTTTCTAAAATAATGAATTTTTTCTTTTACTATTTTAGAATTTGTTTATTACTTGGATATGTCTAATATATGGTTAAGTCTAATAATTTTTTCTTCTATAATGTTACTAGTTTTACAGTAACTATCTCCTTCCTTATTTGTTAGATCTTTGACGCTGTAACCTGCGTTTTTTACTTTCTAGGAATTTATAAAAATATTACCCTGTGAATAATTTTTTATAAATTCCTTTCCTTCCGTGTATGAGGATACAGATATTATATTCTGGCGACTTGGAGCCTGTGAGGTCACAAAGAATATAATATCTGTATCCTTTTTTATGTAATAGCTTTACTATCTAGGTTTTATTTATATCAATATATTTCAATCTTTGAACTATAGAATCTGAATTTTTGTAGTTCTTAAAGATAGTATAAAATACATTGATTTTCACTTTATAATGATAATTATTATCAATTACTTAATAATAATTATCAGATAATAATTTGTCAAGTAATTTTATAGCAATTGATAATATAATAGTCATTAAAGCCTTCTAAAATATTAGAAAGAATAAAGATAGAAAATATGACTCTTTAACTTAATTGCTATGATTTAATACCATTTTTTAAGCAGCTTCATATAATATCTATGGAAAATAATCATAGGATGTGTAGAAATATGTCCATAATGAGTAAGGTACTCTATAGGACAATGATTAGTTGTGGAGGAATTGTAGAAAAAAATTTTAATAAGCAAACTAAAAGTTTTAAGAAAGTAAATGATGATTTGTTGTTTGATATTTTATCTAAAAATGCTAATAGTGAAATAGGCGAAAAGCTTAAGTTTAAAAATATACTTACAATAGATGATTTTAAGTCAAAAGTACCATTAACAGAATACTCTTATTATGACAATTATATTGAACGTATGGCTAAGGGCGAAAAAAATATATTAATAACAAAAAAGGTTGAGTATTTTGGGCATACTTCAGGGACTACAGGTAAGCAAAAACTAATTCCTGTAACAAAAACAAGTAGGATTAAAGCATCAAAATATATGGCATTATTGATGAATAAATTCGCCTATAATAATTTTAAAGAAAAATGGAATTATGGAAGAGGATTAATGATAGCTGATGTTGTTATGAGTACTTATACCGAGGGTGGAACTCCTATTTGTTCAGCAACATCTGGAGGAATAAATAGCATTAAGAATATATTACCTTATTTATATACTTCGCCCTATGAAGTTATGAAAATTAAGGATAAAGAAGCATCACTTTATTTGCATGTGCTCTTTGGGTTAAGAGAAAAAAATTTATTATATATATCTGGAGTATTTATTTCAAATGTTTTAGATTTATTAAGGGTTATGGATAATAACTCCGATAGTTTAGTAAAAGATATACGTAAAGGAAGATTAAGAAAAGCATTAAATATTGATGATGAGACTAGGAAAGCTTTAAATAAATATTTATTACCAAATGCAGCTAGGGCAGATGAGTTAGAAAAAGAGTTTAAAAAAGGCTTTAAGGGGATTTGTAAAAGAATATGGCCGAACTTTCAATATATTGCTTCTGTTACAGGAGCTAATTTTTCAATTTATAATGATATGGTTAATTATTACTCTGGAAATACACCTATATATTCACCTTGTTATGCAGCATCAGAAGGTATTATAGGGATAAATCCATATGCTAGTAAAATAAGATATGTAGTAATACCAGATACAGTTTTTTATGAGTTTATACCAATAGAAGAATTTAATAAAAAGAGCCCTAAAACCCTTTCTGCAGATGAGTTAGAAATAGGAAAAAGCTATGAATTAGTTATCACTACCTATACAGGACTTTATAGGTATAGATTAGGTGATGTTATTAAGGTAGTAGACTTTTATAACAATTCACCTGAAGTAGAATTTTTATATAGAAGGAATCAAGTATTAAATATGGTATCAGAAAAAACAACTGAAGAGCATTTAACGGATGCAATTGAAAATACAAAAAAAAGACTAAAACTTGATTTAATAGATTATACCACAGTTACTAATAACTCAATAACACCTGGTAGATATGAATTTTATTTTGAAATTAAGGGAAGGGCTACAAAGCAATTAGTTAAAAATATTGAGATTACCTTAGATCAAGAGTTGGGAAACTGTAATTTAGCATATAAAAGATTTAGAGGGAAAAATGGACTAGCTATGCCTAAGATAATAATAGTTGAAGAGGGAACCTTTAATAAGGTAAAGGAATTTTTGTTTAAAAAAGGAATTTCCAAAAATCAAATTAAGATTCCAAGAGTAGCTACCGCAAATAATAATGTTTTAAATATTATTGAAGATAATAAACTATATTATTAAAATGCTAATAATATTTTAAATTTCTATATGCTAGTTTAAAAAGATTCATAAAAAATTGACCCTATATAGATGGACACTCATTAAAGAGAGTCTATCTACATAGAGCTTTTTTAAAGAAATGAGAAGTTGTTTTTTAGTCTTCTTTGATAAAGCTGAAGACTTCTGTACCCTTCATATAGTCTAATAACATAATTTCGTCTTCTGAGATACGTCCAACTAAGTTACGTTGACCATCTACCTCCATATCTTTTAATACGATTTGTACTTCAGCACGATAATGGGCTAGATTATCATTAACCATTACAACATCTCCACGAGTGTAATGTGTTTTATTACATTTTCTTTCAGGAATAGATTTTCCTTTATAAATAATTCTTGTCCAACGAGAACGAAGCATGTAATTCAAGCAGTCTCCCATATCATTATGTGTTGGATAATCAAATAAAATTTCTTTTTCTAAGTCACTTATACCTTCTTCAAGGTTAATATTAAATGGAACTCTTTTTATATCACCATGAGGAATGTAATCTTGTTTCTTTGCTGGTAATGACAGACCATATATAGCAGGTTCAGTAACACCACAGATACCAGAAACAATAAATCATAACTGTTTTCTTTTAGGTTGTCAATATCTTTATTTAAAAGATTAATGAAAAATATTATAATAAAGTTATATAAAAGTAGTTATAAAATAGGTATAAAAAAACTACAAAACAGTTGTAAAATGGTTTCAATACAGTTGTAAAAGAGAGGGATTGATTTTTGCTATTGTATGGTAAAGAGATTTATTAATTGAAAGAAACTAATTAATTATAGTATTATTAAT
Source organism: uncultured Clostridium sp. (assembly GCA_934746015.1). Taxonomy (GTDB): domain Bacteria; phylum Bacillota; class Clostridia; order Clostridiales; family Clostridiaceae; genus Clostridium. The sequence goes on along the minus strand of CAKVEW010000008.1, from coordinate 51,129 downwards.
AAGATAAAAATGTACATATAATTTTCATAATAGGAAGGAAATTTTGCTTTGAGAATAAATAAATTATTAAGTAACTATGGGTATTGCTCAAGAAAAGAAGTAAGTAGATTAATTGAAGATAAAAGAATAATAGTTAATGGAAAGCTATGTGAGCAAGGACAGTGGGTTGAAGAAAGTGATGACATATTATTAGATGGAGAAAAAATTAAGAAAAAGGAAAAAATATATATAGCCTTGAATAAGCCTAAAGGAATAGTTTGTACTTCATCAAGAGAAATAAAAGATAATATAATTGATTTTTTAGACTATAAGGATTATGTTTTTCCAGTTGGACGATTAGATAAGGATTCAGAGGGCCTTATACTAATGACTAATGATGGAGATCTAGCCAATAAAATATTATCTTCAGAAAGCTATCATGAAAAAGAATATATAGTAACTTTAGATAAGGATTTTGATGATGAGTTTATTAATAATATGTCTAAGGGGGTTAATATACTAGGAACAGTTACAAGACCTTGTAAGTTAAGAAGAATAAATAATAATACATTTAATATAATATTAACTCAAGGACTAAATAGACAAATAAGAAGAATGTGCAAAACCTTTGGATATAATGTTATTAAATTAGAAAGAATAAGGATAGTAAGTATACTTTCTGAAGGAATAGAAGTTGGAAAGTGGAGAGAACTAACCAAAGAAGAAATAGATAAATTAATGGAAATAAGCTAGTATTGATAAAAGTTATACTAGCTTATTTTTTATTTTATGATATGTTATTACAATTTAATCTCAGATCTTAAGTAGTTAAGTCATAATCTATAGAGTTAATCACTTTAAAATTTTTACTAGGTGCTAGTGAATTATTACTTTCTATTTCTTCTGGAGAAATATTATTTTTCTCATTCATTATGTTAATAGAGATATAGGTGAGTAGCTCTATGTTTAGTTACTATTGATTATGAAAGTATCTTTAATTAAGTATAGTATAATTAATTAAAGACATAATAGAAATATATAATTTAAAATGAGAGGTGTAGTTATGTGTACAGCATTAAGTATAAGTTCAAATAAAGGTAATTATTTCTTTGGACGTAATATGGATTTAGCCTATACTTTCAATCAAGAAGTTATTATAATTCCAAGATCCTATGAATTTAAAGATATAGTTACAGGTAATATGATAACAAATAATAGAGCAATACTTGGGATGGGAACAGTTATTGATAACCATCCAACAATAGCTGATGGTATGAATGAAAATGGATTAGCTGCTGCAGGGTTAAACTTTCAAGGTTATGCTTTTTTTGAAGAAAAAGCTGTTGAAGGTAAAATTAATATTCCTCCCTATGACTTTATTCAATGGATATTATCTAATCATGATACTGTAGATGAGGTTAAAAATAGTATTGAAAATATAGAATTAGTGGATATTCCAATTAATGAAAAGACACCTTGTCCAACTCTTCATTGGATGGTTAGTGATAAAAGTGGTAAGTCTATAGTTATTGAAAAAACAAAGGAGAAGTTTGCTTGTTATGATAACACTGTAGGAGTAATGACTAATAATCCTACTTTTGATTGGCATTTAACAAATTTAAATGAGTATATGTTTATTACTCCTAATAATCCTAAAGATACTGAATGGAGCAATCAAGAATTAACACCATTAGGAATTGGAGCTGGTACTTTAGGAATACCAGGGGATTTTGCATCAGTTTCAAGGTTTGTAAGAATTGCATATATTAGAGCAAATATGCCAAAAATTGATAATGATATAAATGCAGTTACACAATTTTTTCATATGCTTGATTACGTAAAGATGGTTAAGGGTGGAGTTATAACTAAAGAAGGATTAGAGGATTTGACATTATATTCTTCTTGTATGGATTTGGGGAAGTGTATTTATTATTACAAAAATTATGATAATAATAGAATAAATGCCATAGATATGAAAAAAGAAAAATTACAAGGAAAAGAATTAAAAGTATTTAATTACTTAACAACTCAAGATATAAATTATCAAAATTAATATTTATTCATTTTTTATAAATTTCTTAGTAAGGTTTTGCTAAGAAATTTATTTTTACTCAAAATAAGTTTTTAAAATGTATTAAGAAAAAATAATTATTTATAAATAAATAATATTGATATTCAATATCAATTGTAGTATACTTGTTTTGAATTTAGTAAATTATGCTAATAAAAACGTAAGACATTAAATGGAATTTGACATAACTTAACAAAAGATATGAATGGAGGTAAAGGTATGACATATACTATGGATGCAATAATGGAGATGGAGTGTTAATAAATGAATAAAAAAAAGTTTATAAAAACATGGATTTCAATTATAGCATTACTTTTAATATGGATAATAGTAACAGAGCTTAATTTAGTAAGTTCTTATATACTACCATCACCAGCTAAAGTGCTTGATAGTTTATATAAAATGATACTATCTGGAGAAATATTTGAAGATATATCTATAAGTTTTATAAGAGTAATAAAAGGATTCTTTATAGCAACAATATCAGCTTTTATATTAGCAATGCTTAGGATTATACTTCCTAAATCTACTGATTACTACGAGACTATTGTTCAATTCTTAAAAAACATTCCACCTTTAAGTTTAATACCATTATTAATCCTATGGTTTGGAATAGGGGAAACTACAAAAATAGCAATAATAGTTTTAACTTCTTTTTTCCCTATATATTTAAATACAGTTAAGGGCTTTGTAAGCTGTGATAAAAAGCTTATTGAAGTTGGACAAGTTTATGGGTATTCAAAGGTAAAAAGCTTTTTTAAAATAATGTTTCCATATGCTATGTCAGATATATTAGTTGGGATGAGAATAGGACTTGGATATAGCTGGAGAGCTATAATAAGTGCCGAAATGATAGCAGCTTCAACAGGTCTTGGACATATGATTTTATTCTCTCAACAAATGTCTAGAACAGATAATGTTATAGTAGGTATTTTAGTAATAGGAGTAGTTGGTTACATAACAGATAGATTATTTGCATTTGTAATTGATAAAGTATTGAAAGGATCAGGTAATAATGGCTGGGATTAAGTTAGTAAAGGTAAGCAAGTTTTATACTGTTGAAAAAGAACAGATAAAAGTTTTAGATGGTATTGATTTAGATATACATGAGAATAAAATAACAGTGATTTTAGGAAGAAGTGGATGTGGGAAGACTACTTTACTAAGACTTGTAGCAGGATTAGAAAAACTTGATCAAGGAGAAATAAAGGAAACTCATATTAGTAGAAAAGCATATGTATTTCAAGAAGACAGATTAATGCCATGGCTAGATGTAAAAAAGAATATAACCTTTGGAATAAAAGATAAGTATGTAGATGAAGAAAAAATAAATGAAATTATTGAAACTGTAGGACTTAAAAAATTTTATAGTGCTTATCCAAATCAATTGTCTGGTGGAATGAAACAAAGGGTATCTATAGCTAGGGCCTTTGCATATGAACCAGATTTTATAATGATGGATGAGCCATTTTCTGCACTAGATTATTTTACAAGAGAACAAATGCAAAAAGAACTAATAAAAATACATAATAAGAGAAATTGTCCAATTTTATTCGTAACCCATAGCATAGATGAGGCCTTAGTTCTTGGGGATAAAATAGTAGTTTTAGAAAAAGGAAGAATTAAATCTCAATATGAAATGGATGAGAAAAATAAAGACAGGGACCTATTAAGTGATAAGTATTTAAATATTAAAAAGAAAATACTGAATGACTTAAAGGTTCAATAATAAAAACATACTAATTGGAGGAAAGAAAAATGAAATTAAGAAATAAAATAATAACATCAATTATATCAGGAGCGTTAATTATAACATCTATGGTAGGTTGTTCATCAGTAGGAAATTCTAAAAAATCAGATTTAAGTGAATTAGTAATAACTCATGTAAAATCACCACTAAATGTACCAAGTATAGTACAAAAAAATAATAACATTATTGAAGAAGAGTTTAAAAATAATGGTAAGGAAGTAACTGTTAAGTATGCAGAAATAACATCTGGAGCTGATCAAACTCAAGCATTAGCATCAGGTGATGTTAATATATTATATGCTCTTGGAGGAACTTCAGCAGTTTTAGCAGCAGCAAATGGTGCAGATATAAAAGTATTAAATGTATATGGTAGATCTCCAGAAGCTTATACTATATATTCAAAGGATGCAAGTATTAAATCACCTGAAGATTTAAGAGGTAAAACAGTGGCAGGACCTGTTGGAACTACTTTACATCAATTATTAGTATCATATCTTGAAAAAGCAGGAATGACTATTGAAGATGTAAACTATGTAAATATGTCTATTCCTGATGCAAAAGCAGCATTAGATGCTGGAAGTATTGATGCAGCTTTAGTTGCTGGAGCAAATGCATATAAATCAAAGGAACAAGGATATAACTTAATTGCTGATGGAAAAGGCTTAACTGATGGAGTAAATGTAGTTGCTGTTAGAGAAGATTTTTATAATGAACATAAAGAAGAAATAGATTTATTTATTAAAGCTCAATCTAAGGTGCTTGACTTTATAAATGAAAATCATGATGAATCAATGGAAATGGTTGCTAAGGACCTTGGTTTAGAAAAATCAGCAGTAGAAGAAATGTTCAAGCAATATGATTTTAATATTGAAATAACAGAAGCTGACCGTACAGCATTACAAAATGTAGCAGACTTTATGTATAAAACTAAAATGATAGATAAAGAATTTAATACAGATTCATTATATTTAAACTAGAGTGAATTAAGAAAAGTAATTATTTATAATATGAAGTCTAAATGTTAGATATTTATACATAACATTTAGACTTCATTTTTATATTCAAAATTAATAAAATTTTACTCTGAGAATAATCTTTATCTATTCTGGTTATTACGTATAAGATAATCAAAAGCACTTAATGAAGCTGTTGCTCCAGAGCCCATTGCAATAATTATTTGTTTATATGGACTATCAGTGCAATCTCCAGCAGCAAAAACACCATCTAAACTTGTAGAACCTTTTTTATCTACAATGATTTCGCCTATTTTATTCATATCTAAAGTATTATTAAGCCACTTTGTATTAGGTACTAAGCCAATTTGAACAAAGATTCCTTCTAAATTAATACTTTTTTCTTCATTGGTACTTCTGTCAATATAAACTAGACCATTTACCTTATTAGTTCCTTTAATTTCTTTAACTTGAACATTTTTTAGCACAGTTACATTATCTAAAGAATATAACTTATCTTGTAAAACAGCATCAGCTTTTAATTCAGGTAAAAATTCTAATACAGTTACATGTTTTACAACATTAGCAAGGTCAATAGCAGCTTCAATGCCAGAGTTTCCTCCACCAATAACAGCTATATCCTTTCCTTTGTAAATTGGACCATCGCAGTGAGGACAATAAGCCACACCTTTATTTTTAAATTTTTTTTCCCCAGGTACACCAAGTTCTTTCCACTTTGCCCCAGTAGAAATTATAAGAGTTTTACTTTTAAGAGTAGCATTACTATCTAAATTTATTTCTATATAATTGTTATTTTTAGTAATTGATTTTGCACTTTCAGAACTAATAATATCAACATTATAGCTTTTCACATGTTCTTCTAGGTTTCTAGACAGTTTTGGACCTTCTGTATATGGAACACTAATAAAGTTTTCAATTGACATGGTATCCATCACTTGACCACCAAAGCGTTCAACTACAATTCCAGTTTTAAGACCCTTTCTAACAGAATATATTGCTGCACTAGAGCCAGCAGGACCTCCACCAACAATTAAAACATCAAAAATATCTTTATCATTAAGAGAAGAACTATCCTTCTTTTCACCTAGTTTTGTTAAGATTTCCTCTAAGCTTATTCTACCACTATCAAAATGTTCACCATTTAAAAAGATGGTTGGAACAGCCATAATATCTCTAGCTTCTATTTCTTCTTTAAAGCTTTCACCATCTATCATGCTATGAGTAATGCGTGGATTTAAGATGCTCATAAGATTTAAAGCCTGAACAACATCAGGACAATTATGACAACTTAAGCTTATAAAGGTTTCAAAATTTAAATCTCTATCAATTGCTTTTATACTTTTTATGATACTTCCATCTACCTTAGGAGCTCTTCCACTTACTTGTAGTAATGCTAATACTAAAGAAGAAAATTCATGCCCCAGGGGAAGACCTGCAAAAGTAACCCCAGTATCTTCATTCATGGCATTAACACTAAAACTAGGAGTTCTTCTAAGAGTAGCATTTTCTACATGAATTTTAGAAGACATAGAAGCTATTTCATCTATAAGTTCAGAAATTTCTAAGGAAGCTTTGTCATTACCTATGCTTATCTTTATAGTAATATCATTTTCTAACATATCAAGGTAGGTTGATAACTGCTCTTTAATACTTTTATCTAACATAATAAATTACCTATTAAATTTTTCCAACAAGATCTAAACCAGGTGTTAATGTTTTAGAACCTTCTTTCCACTTAGCAGGACAAACTTCCTTTGGATTATTTCTTACATATTGAGCAGCTTTTATTTTGTCTACTATAGAGCTAGCATCACGACCAATATTACCAGCATTAATTTCAACACATTGAATAATTCCATCTGGATCAATAATGAAGGTGCCTCTATCAGCAAGACCAGATTCTTCAATAAGAACATCAAAGTTCCATGAAATTGTATGTGATGGATCTCCAATCATAATGTATTCAATTTTACCTATTGCTGAAGATGTATCATGCCATGCCTTGTGTGTAAAATGAGTATCTGTTGAAATAGAATAAACTTCAGCTCCAAGAGATTTAAGATTTTCATATTGATCTTGTAAATCTTCCAGCTCAGTAGGACAAACAAAAGTAAAGTCTGCAGGATAGAAGCAAAATACACTCCATTTACCCTTTAAACTTTTTTCTGTTACTTCAATAAATTTTCCATTTTGATAGGCATCTGCCTTGAAAGGATCTACTTGCTTTCCTATTAATGACATATATAATCTCTCCTTTATATTGATATTAGTTATCAACAAATATTATTCACTAGATAATTAATGATTATTCACAGGTAATTTATTGAAATTAATAAATTTATAATAGAAGTAATTAATATGCAAGCTAACAAAAGATTCACATATTGGTATAATTAATTTTAATAAGATATAGTCAGGGGAGTTTGTGAAGCAGCCTGATAGAAAGTAATCAAACTTCGAGAATTAGAACTGAATTGGGTGATGCCAACACAGGAAGTGAGATAGTTTGCTTAATTTTAAGGAATTCCAAAGGTGGTTCCTTTTTTCTTTTTAATTATTAAGTAAATTAAAAATTTATAAGGAGCTTTAAAGGGAGAGATTATAGTACTTCAATTTATATAATATTGATATAAGTATATAAAATAATTTACAATTTTAACAGTACAATGTAAAATGAAATTGAAAAATTATAGAGTGTTTTAATAGTTGCAATACATAATATTAAGAACATAGATGATAAAATAAATAGATGAGTAATATAAGTGATAGAAGGGAGATTAAATTGAAGAATATAAAGAAATCACTATCAGAAATATGTGCTGATGACATTATAGAAATTATTAAATTTAATAAAATGAAACCTGGAGATAAATTACCCAAGGAAGATGAATTATGTACTAGTTTGAACATTAGTAGAAGTACACTTAGAGAGGCTTTGAAGATATTGACCTCTAGGAATATAGTAACTATTCGTCAAGGAGCTGGGATTTTTATACATGATAATATTGGAATTATAAAAGATCCTTTTGGGCTAGAATTCCTAGATAATGAAGAGTTAATTTTGGATATGCTAGATACACGTTTGATATTAGAACCAGAAATTGCCGCTATGGCAGCACTTAATGCAACAGAAGAAGATATTGAAAAAATAAGTGAACAGTGTGATAAAGTAGAAGTGGCAATAAAAAGTAATCAATATTATGCTGATAAAGATATTTTATTTCATAAATATATATGTGAAGCAAGTGGAAATAGAGTAATCAATCAAATTATCCCAATAGTACATAGTTCAATTCATGATAGCATTGATATGACAAATAATAAGATGATTGATAATACTATTTTTTATCACAGAAAGATTTTTGAGGCAATAAAAAGAAGAGATCCTATTAGTGCGAGATATGCAATGATTAATCATTTAAGTGTTAATCGACAAGCTATTTTGGATAAGAAGTTTAATAAATAAATATTATATCATTTGGAGAAGACTTTAAAATGGTTTTTAATCGTTTTAAAGTTTTCTTTTTTTGATGGGGTATCTTTTATTTTTTAATAAAAATATATGCTCTACATTTAATATTTAAAAAAGAAAAGCAGTTTTATAGACTTTTTTTAAAATTCATCATACGAATCATTGACTTTATAATAGAAAAGTGTTTATAATATCATTGTAGAGAAAAAATTGATATGATGAATTGGGGGAGAAGATGGATAAAGTATTAGAAGAAATAAGTAAAATCGGTATCATTCCTGTAATCAAGATTGATGATGAAAAAGATGCAGTACCTTTAGCAAATGCTTTAATTAATGGAGGACTAAATTGTGCTGAAATAACTTTTAGAAGTGATGCAGCAAAAAAAGCCATTAAAATTATTAATGATCAATGCGAGGGAATGTTAGTAGGAGCTGGAACGGTAATTAATAAAGAACAAGTAGACGAAGCAATAGAAGCAGGAGCTAAATTTATCATTAGTCCAGGCTATATTGATGAGGTAGTTGATTATTGTATTAGCAAGAATGTTTTAATTATTCCGGGCTGTTCAAATGCGAGTGAAGTAGCAAAAGCTGTTAACCATCATGTAAACGTTATTAAGTTTTTCCCAGCAGAAGCTAGTGGTGGTGTAGAAATGATTAATGCTTTTGCAGGTCCTTATGGAAAGATGAAGTTTATTCCAACAGGAGGAATAAATGAATGTAATTTAAAAGGGTATCTTGATAAGAAAAATATAATTGCTTGTGGTGGAAGCTGGATGGTTAAAAGTGATTTAATTAAAGAAAAGAAATTTGATGAAATTGAATTATTAACTAAAAAAGCAGTTAATAGTATGCTAGGTTATGAAATGACACATCTAGGAGTTAATTTGAACAATGCTAATGAAGCTAATGAAGTATGTGATAATTTCAGTAACTTATTTGGATTTGAAAAAAGGGAAAATTCTAATTCAATATTTGCGGGTAAATATGTTGAAGCAATGAAAGCTCCATTTCATGGGGAAAAAGGTCATTTAGCGATTGCTACAAATTATGTAGACAGAGCAATGTATCAATTAAGCAAGCTAGGAGTCAAATTCAAAGAAAATAGTATTATATATGATGATAATAATATTCCTACTGTAGTTTATTTAGAAAATGAAATTGGTGGATTTGCAATTCACTTAGTTAAGAAAAACTAGGAGATGAAGGTATGTCAAAAATAGTAACTTTGGGAGAAATATTATTAAGATTATCTCCAAATGATTATAAACGCTTTATTCAAGCAGATAACTTTGATGCAACATATGGTGGAAGTGAAGCAAATGTTGCAGTATCATTAGCAAATTATGGTCATAATGTAGCTTATGTTACTAAGCTAGTAAAAAATCCATTGGGAGATTCAGCAATTGCAGCTTTAAAGAAATGTAATGTAGATTGTTCAAAGATAGTTAGAGGTGGAAATCGTTTAGGAATTTATTTTCTAGAAAATGGATGTTCAATTAGAGGAGCAAATGTAATTTATGACAGAGCAAACTCATCAATGGCAAATGCAATGTTAGATGATTTTGATTGGGATATAATATTTAAAGATGTAGATTTATTTCATACATCAGGAATTACTCCAGTGTTAAGTGAAGAGTGCTCTAAAATAACTAAAAAGGCGTTGCAAGAAGCAAAAAAGAGAAATATAACAACATCTTTTGATTTAAATTATCGTGCAAAGCTTTGGGTTGATAAAATTAAAGAAAAACAACAAATGCTGAATGATTTAATGCCATATGTAGATATTTGTTTAGGTAATGCAAGAGATGCAGCTATGGTATTAGGATATAAAGATAAAGATATTGATTTTATTAATGGAGAGTATTCTATTTGTGTAAATAAAGAGAATATGTGTAAGGTTGTGAAAAGATACAACTTTAAATATTTATTTAGTTCCTTAAGAGAAATTATATCAGCATCAGATAATGTTTATAGTGCTGTTGTAGCTGATGAAAATGATATATATATCGGTAAGAGGTATATGCTTCATATTGTTGATAGAGTAGGAACAGGTGATGCTTTTTGTGCAGGATTCCTTCATGGTATTTTAAGTAATAAAAAAATGGAGGATGCTTTAGAATTTGCTATTGCATCTGCTGCTATGAAACATACTATCTATGGAGATGTAAGTTATGTTACTGAAGATGAAATAAATAAAATTGTAGATGGATATAGTAATGGAAAGGTTGTGAGGTAAAAAAATGAGACAAATTAAAGCAGAAAAAATTACAAAAGAGAATTTTAGCGAATTTGGAGACTTTTATAATTATTTAGAACCACAAGGAAATAATTTTGGAATATTCTATCCAGATCATATTGTTTATCCAGTATCAGGTCAAATGCCAATAGGATTTTCAGCAATGGTAAGTCCAAAACCTGAGAAAAGAATTATTAGTGTGGTAGAATGTCATAATCATACCTCTGAAATAGTAGTTCCACTTGATGATGATATTATAATTCACGTAGCACCATGTTCAAAAGAAATTGTTCCAGAAAAAACTAAAGCATTTATAGTTAAAAAGGGACAAGCTGTTAAGTTTAATGTTGGAGTATGGCATAAGGCACCAATGCCTTTAAATAATGATGAAGTACATATGCTAATTGTTTTACCAGAACGAACTTATATGAATGACATAAATGTAGTTGAATATGAAAAAGAAGATCAAATTGAAATAATTGTTTAAAATGAAAGGAGTAAAGAAAATGAAAAATTTATTTGATGTATCAAACAAAAAGGCTATAGTTACAGGGGGAACAAGAGGACTAGGTCACGGGATGGCAGAAGGATTAATGGAGTCAGGATGCGAGGTTACCATTTTTGGTAGTAATGAAAAAGTATATGAAATAGCTAAGGAATTTTGTGATAAGGGCTTTAAATGTCATGGCGTTAGCGTAGATTTACAAGATAAAGAAGCTAGAGTAGAAGCCTTTAATAAAGCTGTATCATTGATGAATGGATTAGATATTTTAGTTAATGCTGCTGGAGTTCAAGCAAGACATAAAAGTGAAGAGTTTCCATTAGAAGACTTCGATTATGTAATGAATGTAAATTCAACTGCTACTTTTGTTCTTTGTCAATTAGCAGCTAAAGAGTTCATTAAACAAGGAAAAGGAAAAATAATAAATGTAGCATCAATGTTATCGTTTTTTGGAGGGTTTACTGTTCCAGCATATGCTGCTAGTAAAGGTGCAGTTGCTCAATTAACAAAAGCTTTCTCTAATGAATGGGCTTCTCAAGGAATCAATGTAAATGCTATTGCACCAGGATATATGGCAACAGAAATGAATTCTGCATTATTAGATAAGAATAATCCAAGATATTCAGAAATTACAAATCGTATTCCAGCACAAAGATGGGGAACAGGTGATGATATGAAGGGAATTACAATTTTCTTAGCTTCTGAAGCTTCAAATTACTTAAATGGTGCAGTTATTCCAGTTGATGGTGGATATTTAGTTAAATAGATTATTTTAACATTCTCCATTATAAAAATACTGATATAAATATCAGTTTTGATTGGCAGTCGAAAACACAAAATATTTATATCAGCATCTAGACTAAATAAAAAACAATTATAGCAATTTAGTGTGAATGGTTTATTGACCTATTTGCCATTCACACTAAATAATAGCAAAGAATTTTTGAATTGTCTATTAGAGATGAACAATTCCTATATTATTTTATTATATAAAAGAACTATTAGAAAAATAAAAGAGTATTAAATATAATACTGAAATTATGAAAACATGGGGGAACTTAAAATGAATAAAGTTATTATAAGTGATTGTGACCATAAAGATATTAATATAGAAAGTAAAGTTTTAAATGATGCTAATATTGAATTTGAATTGAAACAATGTATTACTGAACAAGATGTAATAAATAATTGCAAGGAAGCAACTGTTATTATTAATCAGTATGCTCCAATTACTAGAAAGGTAATGGAAAGCTTAAATAATTTAAAGATGGTTGTTAGATATGGTGTAGGTGTTAATAATGTAGATGTTGCAGCAGCAACAGAATTAGGTGTACAAATATGTAATGTACCAGATTATGGAGTAGATGAAGTATCTGATCATGCTATAGCATTAATGATTACATTAACTCGTAAAATAAATTTAATGAATAGCTATACTAAAAATGATAAATGGGATTATATTAAGGCTATACCTATAAGAAGAAATTCTACATTAAATGTAGGTGTAATTGGTCTTGGTAGAATTGGATTTAAATTTGCTAAGAAAGCACACTCCTTAGGATTTAATATAATGGGATATGATCCTTTCTTTAGAAAAACAGAAGAAAATAAATTTATTGTGCAGTCTACTATAGATGAAATTATAGAAGAGGCTGATGTAATATCTGTTCATTGTCCATTAGAAAATAATGAAAATTTATTTAATAAAGAAACTTTTAAGAAAATGAAAAATTCTGCTTTTATAATTAATGTATCAAGAGGCGGAATAATTAATGAAAAAGATTTAGATGAGGCCTTAACTAATAAAGAAATAGCGGGTGCAGCTCTTGACTGTTTAGAAAAAGAACCTACAAATCCAGAGGCAGCATTATTTAAACATGAAAATCTTATAGTTACTCCACATATGGCTTGGTATTCAGAAGAAGCATCTCAAGAATTAAAGAGGAAAGTAGCAGAAGAATCAGTAAGGTTTATTAAAGGAGAAAAGGTAAACTATCCTGTAAATAAGTTAGGAGAGGTGAGCTAAATGAAGGCAAAAACAAAAAGGCTTGTTATTCTAGCAACTGGGACAATATTATTGTTATTCTTAGGGATGATTTATGCATGGTCAATTTTTGTTAAACCATTAGAAGCAGAATTTGGATGGTTACGTAGCTCAACATCATTAGTGTTTGTTATATCAATTACAAGTTTTACAATTGGAAATTTAATAAGTGGTCAAATACTTAAGAAAAAAACAGTTCAAGTTGTATTTATAATAGGAGCAATTTTATTGCTAGTAGGATTTATAGGTGCATCTAGAACAAAAACATTATCCAATCTATATATTTTCTATGGAATTATTTGTAGCAGTGGCATTGGGTTAATTTATAATGGTATATTACCTAACATTATTGCATGGTTTCCTGATAGGAGCGGAGTAGCATCAGGTACTTGTTTAATGGGATATGGGTTAGGAGCATTTATTTTAGGACCAATAATTTCTTCAGTGCTATCAAGTGATTTTGGTTGGCGTAATGTATTTATGACTTTAGGAATTTCATTCTTTATTATAGTAGTAATTAGTTCATTTATTATTAGAGTACCTAAAGAAAATGAGATTGCAGAACTTCCTGTTAATAAAGCAAATGGACAAGGGGTTGTAATAAAAGATGTAACAACTGCTGAAATGCTTAAAAGTAATACATTCTATTTATTTTTCTTATGGATGTTTTTACTTGGAAGTGTAGGTCTTGCAGTTATTGGAATTGGAGCCACACTTCCAACTGAAATGAGCAATGGTAATGTAACTTTAGCAGCTTTGATAGCTGGTGTTGCTAGTATAGGAAATGGAAGTGGAAGATTAATTGGTGGATGTTTATGTGATAAGATTGGACGTAAAAAAACAATGCTTATTTCTAATATAGGTTTCATAATAGGAGCAGCTATATTGATAATATCACAATTAATTAATAGTATTCCATTATTAGGCGTTGGCTATTTAATTTGTGGAATGTCCTTTGGTTGTATTTTATTAATTATGACTTACTTCTGCAAAACTATTTATGGTCAAAAATACATGGGAATGAATTTTGCGTTAATTAATTGTTATGGTATTTTAGCTGTATTTGTTGGTAATTTTGGAGCAGGGAAAATATATGATGCAAAAGCATCTTATCTACCAGTTTTCTATATAATGATTATATTTATTTTATTAGCTTTCGTTGTAATGACTTTCTTAAATAAAGCATTAAAAGCACTCGAAAATAATTAATAATATAAAGAATATAAATAGAGTTGTAACTATTGACTACAATCTTTGTAGGATGAAAGGAGTTACAACTCTATTTTTTTCTTTGTTTTTTATAGTAATTTTTATAGAAGAGTAGAATATTATAAAGTAATAAATACTAGATATGATGTTAAATTCATTAAAAACTAATCTAGTAATAAGTATAAAGGTAATTGTCTTATACAAGAGAGGAGATAGACAAGATGCTATCATCAATAAATGAAAAAAAATTAAGTGATAAACTAATTAAATATAGACGGGAGTTACATGAAAATCCTGAATTATCTATGAAAGAATATGAAACTACTAATCGTATTATTAATTGGCTAAAAGAAGAAAATATAAAAATATTAGATTTACCTTTAAGTGTTGGAGTTGTTGCTGAAATAGAAGGAGATTATGAAGGACCAATTATTGCTTTAAGAGCTGATATTGATGCACTTCCAATTATAGAGGAAACAGGATTAGATTTTTCTTCTAAAAATTATGGAATAATGCATGCATGTGGCCATGACTTTCATACTTCGGCAATTTTAGGAGCAGCTATTCTTATAAACAAATATAAAGAACAATTACATGGAAAGATAAGAATTATATTTCAACCAGCAGAAGAAAATGCAAAGGGTGCAGATATAATTATAAAATCTGGGGCACTAAAGGATGTAAAATCTATATTTGGAATGCATAATAAACCAGATCTTCCTGTAGGAACAATAGGCATAAAAGCAGGTTCACTTATGGCAAGTGTAGATAGATTTGAAATTGATGTTATTGGAATAGGTGGACATGCAGGAATCCCAGAAAAATCTATAGATCCAATTATAGCAGCTAGTGAAATTGTTTCTGGATTACAAACAGTTATAAGCAGAAATTTAAGTCCATTTAGTAATACAGTCATTAGTATAACTCGATTTCAATCAGGTAACACTTGGAATGTAATACCTGAAAAAGCTCATCTAGAAGGCACAGTAAGAACTTTTCAAGAGGATGTCAGAAATAATATTCCTGATTTAATTAAGAAAAATATTGAAGGAATTGCATCAGCCTTTGGGGCAAAAATAGATTTTAGATGGTATCCATACTTGCCTGGGGTTTATAATGATGAAAAGTTAACCAAAGCAGTGACTGAAGCTGCCACAGAATTAGGATATACAGTATTAGAAGGAAAACAAAGTACTGGCGGTGAGGACTTTGCTTTATATCAAACTAAAATTCCAGGATTTTTTATTTGGATGGGAGTTGGAGGAAGTAAGGAATGGCACCATCCATCTTACAACCTAAATGAAGCTGCATTAATTATTGCAGCTAAATATTTTTCTAATTTGGCAATTAAGATATTATCATAGGATTATTATATAGTAAATTAAGGAGCTGTTAATACAGCTTCTTTTAATTATTATAGAAATAAATATAATTATAGTAAAAAAGTATTCATATTTAATTGTTAAATTAGTAACTGAGTAATATAATTAATTGGTATTAAATTATACTAAGTGTAGCATTTAGATTACACAAGTTTTAAATACTACACTTTTAAGTTATGAGATTTTAGAAATTAATTCATTAACTAAATTGTCGATAACTAAATTTAGATTTTGTATATCGTCAAAAGAGATATCGTTAATATGTATTCCACAACTTACAACTACTGTATTGTTAAGAGTACTTGATAATATTTTAGCTATCTTTTGAACAATAATATCCTCTTTGTGTCCAGTTATTGTTAAAACAGATACTGAAGAACTTATTTTATTTTTATTTTCAAGGCTAGGTCTAGGTATTCCAAGTGCAATAGCACCTATATGAGGAATATCACCACCGTATATGCTTATGTTCCAGTCATTACCCATTTTCAGTGCAGTACAATTAATATTGTAAGTTTTAAACTTTTTAGTTAAGGTTAGCATTTTAGTCCTCCTGTAGGATTAATTATATACAACATTATAACATTTATATAAAAACAATATAGAGCTTAAATCAATAAGGTTAAATTTAGGAGGTAATTATGTCTTTTAAAGATTTACAAGCATTTATAAAAGAGTTAGATAAAAAAGGCGAATTAGATAGAATAAAAGTTGAAGTAGATCCAGATTTAGAAATAACTGAAATAACAGACAGAGTATCTAAAAGTTATGGGAAAGCATTATTATTTGAAAATGTTAAAGGTTCTAAATATCCAGTACTTATAAATGCTATGGGTACATATGAAAGAATGGGAATGGCATTAGGAGTTAAAAATATAAATGACATGGGAAATGTTATTGAAGAACTTATTGATATGAGTAATTATATGGGGATAATGAATGCAGTTAAATCTCTACCAAGATTAAGTAGAATGGTAGGTGTTTTGCCAATAAAACTACCAGTAAAGGGAGCTTGCCAAGAAGTTATAAATCATGATCCAGATTTAAATGAGTTACCTGTGCTTAAGTGCTGGCCTGAGGATGGAGGCAAGTTTATAACATTACCTTTAGTTATTACGAAAGATCCAGATACAGGAATACAAAACATGGGTATGTATAGAATGCAAGTTTACGATAAAAATACTACAGGTATGCATTGGCATTGGCATAAAGATGGTAGAGAAATTTACGAACAGTATAAAAAATTAGGTGGGAGAATGCCTATATCAGTAGCACTTGGCTGTGATCCAGCTATTACATATGCAGCAACAGCTCCACTACCTAAAATGATAGATGAAATGATGTTTGCAGGCTTCTTAAGAAAAGCTCCAATAAACATGGTTAAATCAATAACAAATGATATTTATGTACCAGCAGATGCGGAATTTGTTATAGAAGGATATGTTGATGTAAATGAGGAGTTAAGATTAGAAGGTCCATTTGGAGATCATACAGGATATTATTCATTAGCTGATGATTATCCAGTTTTTCATGTAACTTGCATAACTCATAAGAAAAATCCAGTATATCCAACAACAATAGTAGGCAAACCACCAATGGAAGACTGTTATATGGGTAAAGCAACTGAAAGAATTTTCTTACCATTACTTAAGATGATGAATCCAGAAATAATAGATATAAACTTCCCATTAGAAGGAGTTTTTCATAGCTGTGTAATTATATCAATAGATAAAAAATATCCAGGCCATGCAAATAAGATTATGAATTCTGTTTGGGGAATGGGACAAATGATGTACACTAAAATGGTTATAGTTGTAGATAAAGACATAGATCCACAAGATGCAGAGGCTGTAGCTTTAAATGTATTTAATAATATGGATGCCAAGAGGGATATAGTAATAGCAGAAGGCCCACTAGATGCTTTAGATCATGCTTCTAATACACCTTTATATGGTAGCAGAGTAGGAATAGATGCAACTAAAAAATGGCCAATTGAAGTTCAGGATAGAGAAGGTCAAAAGGATGTAGAAATTACAAATGAAATAAAGGAACAATCAGATAAAAATTGGCAAGAATTTAGAAATAAAGAAGATATAATTGACATAAACTTTCCATTAGAAGAAGTTTTTAATAGTTGCGTAATTGTATCAATAGATAAAAAATATCCAGGCCATGCAAGGGAGATAATGAACTCTGTATGGGAAATGGAAAAAACTATGTATACTAAAATGGTTATAGTAGTTGATAAAGAAGTAAATCCTAAAAATTTATCTATTGTAGCTTGGAAGGTATTTAATAATATTGATGCTAAGAGAGATTTAGTAATATCAAATGATAGCAGAGTAGGAATAGATGCAACTAGAAAATTACCAAGCGAAGGACATACTAGAGAATGGCCAAAGGATATAGAAATGACAGAAGAAATGAAAGATTATGTAGATAGAAGGTGGAATGAATATGGAATTAAGTAAGATAAAAAATAAAATTTTAGATTACGGAACTTTAGTAATGTTCTCACATACTATTTTTTCATTATCATTTGCATTAATATCTATGCTAATAGCAGGAAATAACAAATTGGATTTTTCAACTATATTTTGGATATTGATTGCATTTTTAGGAGCTAGAACAGGAGCAAATGCCTTAAACAGAGTTATAGATGCAGAAATAGATGCAAAAAATCCAAGGACGGCTACTAGACAAATACCACAAGGATTAATGAATAAGAAAGAAATATTAATATTTGTAGTAATATGTTTTGCAGTTATGGTATTTGCAGCATGGAAACTTAATACTATATGTTTAATACTTTCGCCAATAGCATTATTTTTAATGATTATATATTCTTATACTAAAAGATTTACCTGGGCATGTCATATAGTTTTAGGAATAACTTCAGCAGCAGCCCCAGTAGGAGCTTGGTTAGCTGTTACAGGTAAAATAAGTTTATTACCATTAGTAATGGGAGCGGCTAATACTTTATGGGTAGCTGGCTTTGATATAATTTATGGAGCTCAAGACTATGAGTTTGACACTGCAAATGGTATACACTCAATACCTGCTAAATTTGGAGTAAAAAATGCATTACTTATATCAAGGGGATTCCATATAATTGCACTAATTTGTTTATTTTTAGTTGGATTATTAACTCCAGTGCTAGGGGCAATATACTATATAGGTTTAGCTATAATAGCAGTATTATTTGTAATACAGCACAAACTAGTTAGTCCTAATAATTTAAAAAATGTAAAAGTAGCATCCTATAGTATAAATCAAGTTATAAGTATAGTTTTTTTAGTTACTGGAGTTATAGATTGTTTATTATAAGGAGGTAGAGATGAAAAAAATAGTAGTTGGGATTACAGGAGCAAGTGGTAGTATATATGCTAAAAGATTAATAGAAGTATTAGTTGAAGAGGGTATTCAAATAAATGTAGTAGCAACAGAAAAAGGGAGACAAGTATTTGGATATGAGCTAGGAATTAATTTGAAAACATGGATAGATGAACTAAGTTCAAATTATAGTAATATAAAACTCGAAGATAATAACAATATGTTTTCTGGAGTAGCTAGTGGTTCGAATAAATATGATGCAGTAATAATATTACCTTGTTCAATGGGAACCTTAGCTGAAATAAGTAATGGCTTGTCTAAAAATTTACTATGTAGAGCAGCAGATGTGGCTCTAAAAGAAGGAAGAAAGCTAATTATAGTACCTAGAGAAACACCTCTAAATACAATACATTTAGAAAATATGTGCAGATTATCTAAAATGGGTGTAGGAATAATTCCTGCTATGCCAGGCTTTTATCATCATCCATCAAGTATTGATGAAATAGTAGATTTCTTAATTGGTAAAATATTAGATTATTTAAATATAGAAAATAGTTTATTTAAGAAGTGGAAGGATACAAATTATGAAGTTTAAAAGATTACTTACAACATTTATGGCATTAGCTATGGTAGGAACAATGGCAGGATGCACTAAGACTCAAACAGAAGAAGTAAAAGAAACAAAGAAATTAAGATTTGGTGCAATGAGCTCAATAGATATTGTACCAATAGTAATTGCTAATGAAAAAGGTTACTTTGAAGAAGAAGGATTAGAATTAGATTTTCAATTATTTACAGCAGCTAAGGACAGAGATGCTGCACTTCAAGCCGGAGAATTAGATGGAGTAATTGCTGACGAAATTGCTATTTCTATCTATCAAAATTCAGGAATTGATATGAAGATTACAGGAGCAACAAATGGTGCTTGGACTCTAGTAGTAGGTAAAGATTCAGGAATAGAAAAGCTAGAAGATCTAAAGGGTAAGAAAATGGCTATATCAGAAAATACTATGATAGATTACTTATCAGACTATATAGCTGAAGAAAATGGAATAAATTCAAGTGATATAGAAAAGATTGCTATACCAGCAATGCCAGCAAGATTAGAAGCTCTTAGAAATAAACAAGTAGATGCAGCTATACTTCCAGCTCCATTTAATGATACAGCAATAGCTGATGGTGGTAAGGGATTAGCTACTATAGATAATGCAGATATAATGATATCGGCAATAGGTTTCTTACAAGATCAAATAGATAATAATGAAGAGGCTATAAAAGCTTTCTTTTCAGGCTATAACAAGGCTGTAGAATACATGAAAAATACTGACCTAAAAGAATATGAAGATATAGTTATAAAAACAGTAGGATATTCAGAAGATACGAAAGGTAACATAATATTACCAGAACTTAATACAAATTATTTACCAGTTGCAGATAAGGTTCAATCAGTATTTGATTGGTCAAAAGATAATGGGATAATAAGTAAAGATTTAAAAGCTGAAGATGTAATAGTTGATAATTTTATTAAATAGGTTTGTAGGGAGATTTTATGATACAGATAAAAGATTTATCTGTTTTCTATGAATCTAAAAAGGAAAAAGTAAAAGCCTTAGGCCCAATAAGTATTGACATAGAGCCTGAAGATATATGTGCAATAATAGGGCCTTCAGGTTGTGGAAAAACAACTTTATTAAATGTATTATCAGGAATAATAAAAGAATATGAGGGTGAAGTAATTCTAAATTCAGAAAAACTTAACCCTCATATTCATAATATAGGGTTAATTCCTCAAAACTTTGGACTTTTGCCATGGAAAACAGTAGAAGAAAATTGTATTTTACCATTAAAAATAAAAAAATCTAACTTAGATAATAAAGAAATTATTAGGAAGATGGATTTAATGATGAAAAGGTTAGATATATATGACTTAAAGCATAGATATCCAAAAGAACTAAGTGGAGGTCAAAAACAACGAGTTTCTATTGTGAGAAGTTTTTTGATGAATCCTGATCTTTTGTTAATGGATGAACCATTTTCAGCATTAGATGCAATTATAAGAGAAGAGGCAGAAGAGTTATTTTTAGATTTATGGAATGAAAATAAAAGCAATACTTTTTTTGTAACTCATAGTATAGATGAAGCATTGTACATGGGGAAAAAAATTATAGTAATATCTAATACACCAGGACAGATAATAGATGTTATAGATAATATTTTATTTAATAATAAGGAGTATAAAAATCATCCAGACTATTCTAAGCATTTTTCTTATATAAAAGCCTTAGTAAAAGGTGGGTGGACTAAATGAAGAAATTCAAGAAAACTTGGACTTTTATTAAAGGTTTTATAATATTAAATATACTTTGGTATATATTTTCATTAATAATGAATTCTAGAATATTACCAGGTCCACAAAAAATATATTCTAACTTACCCAATTTATTAATAAATAATTTTTACAAACATATATATGCAAGTTTATATAGAGTAGGAATTGGGTTATTAATATCATTTATCATAGGAATTTTTATAGGACTAATAATGGGATATTCTGATAAGATAAATAAATTATTAAATCCGTTGATATATTTCACTTATCCAATCCCCAAAATGGCTTTATTACCAATAGTAATGACTTTATTTGGCCTTGGGGATGGATCTAAAATTACTATGATAGTTTTAATTACGGTATTTCAAATTATAGTTTCTGTAAGAGATTCTGTAATTAATGTATCCAAAGAAAGTTATAATATGCTATTAAGTTTAGGAGCAAATAAGTTAGAATTATTTTACCATGTAACATTACCTGCAATATTTCCAGATATATTAACTAATATAAGATTATCTATAGGAACATCTTTTTCTATATTATTTTTCTCTGAAGCATATGGAACTAGTGTAGGGGTAGGGTATTTTATACAAGATGCATGGTCTAGAATTAACTATATAGATCTTTATTCTGGAATACTTATACTTAGTATATTAGGATTAATACTATTTCTACTTATAGATACTATTGAAGATATAGTATGTAGATGGAAAAGATAATATAGCAATTAATATATTTTTAAATTCAAATTATAAATCACTTTTTCTATTTTGAATAGATAAGTGATTTTTTTATTTTATATTATGATATATTACATTTGTTCGATAAATAATAGTATGTGGATAATATTAAATTAAACAAATATAAATATGTAAGACAATATAAATTGTAGGAAAAAATGTAATAGCAAGAAAAAAATGTTCCTGTGGAATTGTTTAATTGGTAATAGAGTACTATAATTAAATTGTCAAAAAATTTAAATGCAAAGGGTTGATTTTATGAAATTGGGTACATTTAAAGGTGGGATTCATCCCAATGATGGCAAAGAAATATCGAAAAATACTCCAATAAAGGAGATTCTTCCTAAGGGGAATTTGGTATATCCTATGTCTCAGCATATAGGAGCACCAGCAAAAGCAATAGTTGAAGTGGGGGATAAAGTTCTAGTAGGACAAAAAATAGGGGAGGCTACAGGATTTATTTCTGCTAATGTCATATCTTCAGTATCAGGAGTTGTAAAAGCTATTGAGCCTAGACTTATAGCTTCAGGAAATAAAGTTATGTCTATTATTATTGAAAATGACAACGAGTACAAAACTATATCAGGTGTTGGAGAAAAGAGAGATTACACAAAACTTTCTAAAGAAGAAATAAGAAATTATATTAAAGAAGCAGGCATAGTAGGTTTAGGAGGTGCTGGATTCCCAACAAATGTTAAGCTTACGCCAAAAGATGATGATGCAATAGATTACGTAATAGTAAATGCAGTTGAATGTGAACCCTATTTAACTTCAGATTACCGAGTTATGCTTGAAATGCCTGAAAAAATTATTGGGGGACTTAAGGTAATTCTACACTTATTTCCAAATGCCAAGGGAATAATTGCAATTGAAGATAATAAACCAGAGGCTATAAAAATCCTTCGCAAAGCTACAGAAGGAGAAAATAATATTTCAATAAAAGTTCTTAAGACTAAATATCCACAGGGATCAGAACGTGCAGTAATTTTTGCTAGTACAGGTAGAAAAATTAATTCAAAAATGCTTCCAGCAGATGCAGGTTGTGTTGTGGATAATGTTGATACTGTAGTGGCTATTTACATGGCTGTTTGTGAATCAACACCTCTTATGAGAAAAATAATTACTGTAACAGGAGATGCTATTAATAATCCTAGAAACTTTGAAGTGAAAACAGGGACAAATTATTCTGAACTTGTAGAAGAGGCTGGAGGTTTTAAAGAAACACCAGAAAAGATTATTTCAGGAGGACCTATGATGGGAACAGCTATATTTACTCTTGATATACCAGTAACTAAAACATCCTCTGCACTTTTATGCTTTCTAAAAGATGAAGTGGCAGAAAATGAACCTACAGCTTGTATTCGTTGTGGAAGATGTGTGGAAGTGTGTCCAAGCAATCTTATACCTCAAAAAGCAATTGAAACTATAGAAGGTTTAGATAATGAATCCTTTATAGCTATTAATGGTATGGAATGTTATGAATGTGGAAGCTGTACATACATTTGTCCTGCTAAAAGAAGAATTACTCAAGCTTTTAAACAAAGTAGGAAAAGTGTTTTAGATAGTAGAAAAAAGAAATAATAAATAATTTTAATTTATAAAAATACTTAGGGGAAAAGAAAATATTTATGGGGAAAGGAATTATCTAAAATGAGTGAATTATATAATGTATCAGCATCGCCTCATGTGAGAAGTAAAGAAAGTACTAAAACTATAATGGCTGATGTTGCAATTGCATTAATCCCAGCAGGGTTATTTGGAATATATAACTTTGGATTAAATGCATTATTAATAATATTAATAAGTGTTGCCACTTGCATACTTACTGAATACATTTATCAAAAAGGAATGAAAAAATCAATTACAATAAGTGACTGTAGTGCACTAGTAACAGGTCTTTTAATAGCATATAATATGCCATCAACTATACCTCTTTGGATACCAATAGTAGGTGGAGTTTTTGCAATAATAATTGTAAAGCAACTTTTTGGAGGACTTGGACAAAATTTTATGAATCCAGCACTAGCTGCAAGATGTTTTTTACTTATTTCATTTTCAAGAATTATGACAGACTTTGGAATTGCAGCAGATAATACACTTAAAGGAATTATAATGAATGGACATGCAGCTGTAAGTGGATATGCTATGGTGGATGGAGTTTCATCTGCAACTATACTTTCAGCAGTTAAAACTGGAGGAGATTATAATTTATTAAGTATGTTTCTTGGAACAACAGGTGGAACAATTGGAGAAACTTCAGTTATTGCAATATTAATAGGAGCAATTTATCTTCTTAGAAAAAGAATAATTTCTCTTAAAATTCCAATGACATATATAGGGTCATTTATTGGATTTATAATAGTAATGAATCTTTTAGGTGGAAAAGGAGTTAACATAGAATACCTTATAGGGAATGTTTTTGGGGGTGGATTAATGTTAGGTGCCTTCTTTATGGCAACAGATTATGTTACATGCCCAATAACTCCAAAAGGTAAAATAATATATGGAGTTTTATTAGGGTTCCTTACAGCAATATTTAGAGTTTATGGAAGTTCAGCAGAAGGGGTTTCCTATGCTATTATATTATCTAATTTGATGGTACCTCTTATTGAAAAATATACTCTTCCAAAGGCATTTGGAGAGGAGGCAAGAATAAATGTTTAATAAAAAAAGTACAATAATCAAAGATACAGTAATACTTTTAATTATAACCATTGTTTCTGGATTTACATTAGCAGCAGTTAATAATGTAACAAGAGAGCCTATTGCCTATGCTAGGACAGAAGAGAAAAACAGAGCTTATAGAGGAATGTTTAAAGAAGCAGATAGTTTTGAAGAAAATGAGACCTTAGTTGAAAAATGTAATACTTCTGAAGAATTCTTAAAGGATAAAGGTTTTAATGGTACTAAAGTAGATGAAGTATTAATTGCCAAATCAAATAATGAAACTCTAGGGTATATAATAAATGCTACCTCACCAAATGGGTATGGTGGAAATATTCAAATTTCTATTGGACTTAATAAAGAAGGGGAAATTCAGGGATTTGAAATACTTTCTATTAGTGAAACAGTAGGACTTGGAATGAAGGCTAAAGATGATGAATTTAAATCACAATTTGCAGGAAAAAATGTTAAAGAAATAAAATATACAAAATCAGGTGCATCTGCTGAAGATGAGATAAATGCTATAAGCGGAGCTACCATTACAACTTCTGCGGTAACTGAAGCTGTAAATTCAGCATTAGTATTTGCAGAAGAAAATATTTTAGGTAAGGAGGCTTTTTAATAAATGAATAAATGTACAGAACGTATTTATAATGGAGTAATTAAAGAAAATCCTACTTTTGTAATGATGCTTGGAATGTGTCCTACTATGGCGGTAACTACTGCAGCTATTAACGGGATTGGAATGGGAATTGCAACTACTGTAGTTCTTGTAATGTCTAATATGCTTATATCAATGCTTAGAAAAGTAATACCTGATAAAGTTAGAATGCCTGCTTATATAGTTATAGTAGCTTCCTTTGTTACAGTAGTAGAAATGTTACTGGAAGCATACTTTTATGAAAGTTTATATAAATCCCTTGGTATTTATATACCTCTTATAGTTGTTAACTGTATAATTCTTGGAAGAGCAGAAGCCTATGCAGCTAAAAATGATGTAGTATCATCTATTTTTGATGGAATTGGAATGGGGTTAGGCTTTACAGTAGGGCTTTTAGTTATTGGTGCTATAAGAGAATTAATAGGAAGTGGTATGCTTTTTGGATTTAAAGTACTTCCAACTTCTTATGAACCAGTATCCATATTTGTACTAGCTCCAGGAGCATTCTTTGTAATTGCTTTTTTAACAGCATTGCAAAATAAATTTAATGCACCTAGTGCTACTAATAAGAAAGATAATTCATCAGATCACTGTAGTACAGGCTGTGCTGGATGTAGCATTCAAGGTTGTAGTTCAAAAATAGAAATAGTTAATGGAATTGATGAGGGAGGGAAATAATTATGGTAAAAAGTTTAATTTTAGTTTTAATAACTACAATTTTTATAAATAATGTATTACTTAATCAATTCCTAGGGCTTTGTTCATTCTTAGGAGTTTCAAAAAAGACAGAAACAGCAGTTGGAATGGGAGGAGCAGTTATCTTCGTTATAACTCTTTCATCTGCAATAACTAATCTTATTTATAATTTTATACTTGTAAAGCTTAGCCTTGAATATATGAAAACTATTGTATTTATAGTAGTAATTGCTGCTTTAGTTCAATTAGTTGAAATGATTCTAAAAAAATATATTCCTAGTTTATATAAGGCTCTTGGAGTTTATCTTCCTCTTATAACTACAAATTGTGCAGTTCTTGGAGTTGCCCTTACAAATGTTCAAGTACAATATACAAGCAACCTTCAAAGCTTTATTTTTAGTATAGTATCAGGCTTTGGTACTGCTGTAGGATATTTAGTTGCTATTTTAATACTTGCAGGGATAAGAGAGAGAATAGAACATAATGATATACCAGAATCCTTTAAGGGAATGCCTATAGTAATAATATCAGCAGGACTTATGGCAATTGCTTTTATGGGATTTGCTGGACTATAGGGGGAGAGAAAATGGGAGAGATTATAATAGCAACCACTGTTCTTGGAGTAATTAGTATTATTATAGGTATATTGCTTGGAATTGCAGGAGAAAAGTTACAAGTTGAAGTAGATGAAAAAGAGTCAAAGGTTCGTGAGCTTCTTCCTGGTAATAACTGTGGAGGCTGTGGATTTCCTGGCTGTGATGGATTAGCTAAGGCTATAGCATCAGGAGAAGCTGCCGCTGATAGCTGCCCAGTTGGTGGACCTACAGTAGCAAAGCAAATAAGTGAAGTTATGGGAGTAGCTTTAGAAGAGACTGAAAAACAAGTAGCCTTTGTAAAATGTGGAGGAACTTGCGATAAAGCTAAGAAAAAGTACAATTATTATGGAATTGAAGATTGTACTAAGGCAGTAATTGCTCCAGGTGGAGGAGATAAAGCTTGTTCTTATGGGTGTTTAGGATATGGGTCTTGTGTAAGAGATTGTCTATTTGATGCTATCCATATAATAGATGGAATAGCAGTAGTAGATAAAGAAAAATGTGTTGCCTGTGGGAAGTGTATAAAAGTATGTCCTAATAACCTTATAGAAATGATTCCATATAGTTCAGAATATCAAGTTCAATGTTCTTCTAATGATAAAGGTAAAGATGTTAAATTAGTATGTGAAACAGGATGTATAGGCTGTAAATTATGTACTAGAGTTTGTGAAAGTGATGCTATAACAGTAGAAAATAATCTTGCGAAAATAGACTACGATAAATGCATAAACTGTGGAAAGTGTGCTGAAAAGTGCCCAGTTAAGATTATTAAATATAGTAGTACTATTAATTCAGACCTTAAGATATCCGTTTAAAGATAAATTCTTAGTAAAGAATATTAGTAAAATAAGCTACTAGCTTTTTATAAGCTACTAGCTTATTTTTTTTGTAGTAATATTCTAATTTGTTTTATTTCATTATTTAAGTCTTGAACCTGTTTTTCTAATTCTTCTATCCTATTTGAATTTCCTTTTGAGTTAGAAGTCTTTGAAGAAGTAGATGTACCTGATGCTCTTGCTGCATTTTCTGGATTTGCTGTATAGGCAGCTGTACTTGGAGAAGAGGTGCCACAAAAAGGATTAACAATATTATAGTTTCTAGCCTCATAATATCTGCCTGGACCAGATTGAAAATATTGTTGCTGGGCATTATATGTTAAAATAGCTTGCCCAACTAATTGTAGCCAGTTTCCAATGGAGTTTTGTACATTAAAAGGAACACTTCCAGCTACTATATTCCCAAGAATTTCACCTATTATTACAAAAAGTTCTGGATGAATACTTTGGAATCCGTTAGGAATATCACTACAACCATCAGTATCACTATTTCCTGAATAGTTAGTATAACCACAGGATCTAAATAAGTCCTCAAAATTTCCCCAGCCATTAAAATTCATTTTTTACCTCAATAAAATTGATTATATTTATTATATTAATTATTTGCTTAAAGAGTACTAGATTAAAAAGCAAAAAATGTTGTGATAACTTTGATATTTATAGATTATAAATATATAAATGATTAATTATTGTGCATAATATATAGAAATTAATTGCAAGGTTAGATAATAATGTTATTATATTAGTATAATAATAATAGGGGGAAATATTTATGGAAAGCAA
The DNA here is from genome assembly GCA_934746015.1 of uncultured Clostridium sp. Lineage (GTDB taxonomy): Bacteria > Bacillota > Clostridia > Clostridiales > Clostridiaceae > Clostridium. The sequence goes on along the minus strand of CAKVEW010000008.1, from coordinate 22,867 downwards.
TTCAGTTTCACAAAAATCTTCTAAAGCTATAGTTGCAATTATATTAGGAGTAATAGGCTTATTAGGTGGTGTATTAAGTCCATTAATAGGATACATATTATCAATTATAGTTATAGTGATGTCAGTTAGAAAGAAAGCTTATAAAGAAAATAAAAAGTTTATAATCTCACTTGTTTTAGGAATAATAGCTTTAATTGTAAGTCTGGTTTCTCATATTGCTGGAATTATACTTTTATTAAATATTTAATAAAATAAATATTTTGGGTACACATTTTAATGTTTTGTGATATAATGTATTATAAATATCAAAGTAATCCGATAGGAAATAACGGCTAAGATGAGAAGAGTAGGTTAATAAAAGCTTACAGAGATAAACCTCCTTGGGTGGAAGAGGTTTTAAGTAGATATTAATTGAAGTGCATCTCTGAGCTCTGAATCGAAATATTAGTAGACTTCAGCGGGAACGCCCGTTAAAGCGTTGAGGTATATTTGTACCAAAAGATTGAGATATCTTTATATAATTTTTATTATATAAAAGATAATTAGAGTGGAACCGTGGAAGTTAACTTCTGCCTCTAAGTTTTTAGAGGCAGAAGTTTTTTTGCTTAGGCAAAAATGCTGATTTGCTTACGCAAAATGTAAAATTAAAAATTAAGAATGTAGAATTGGGGATGAAACTCCTAAGGGAGTTTCTAAAATTAGTTTTTAATTTGTTTCATTATTAGTAAGTATAATTTCAAAAGTGCTTTTGATTGGGGTATTTCCTTGAAGAATTGCTTAACTAATATAAAAATATTTAATAAAAATAAGGAGGGTTATTATGAATTCTGTACAATATTTTGATTCTATAGCTGAAAGTTGGAATGTAATTCGTAGTGAGTATTTTGAAGAGAGGTTAAAATATAAACTTTTATCATTAACAAATATAAAGGATAAAGTAGTAGCAGATTTAGGTTGTGGCACTGGCTTCGTTTCATTAGCCTTAGTAAATGAGGCAAGTATAATTTTTTCTGTTGATAATTCAAGTAATATGCTTAAGCAATTAAAGAATAATATATTAGATAAAAATTATAAGAACTTATATCTTATTAAATCTTCCCTTGACAACTTATCACTTTTTGATGACTCTGTAGATGTTATTTTTATAAATATGGCACTTCATCATATAAAGGATGCAAAAAAAGCAATATCTGAAATGCATAGAGTTTTGAAAAAGGATGGAGTAGTAATTATAGCTGATGTTATGGAGCATGATGGGGAATGGGCTAGAGAAGAAATGTTTGATGAATGGCTAGGATTCTCAAATGAACAAATAATAAATTGGCTAGAGGAAACTGGCTTTAAAAATATACAAATTGAAAATACAGACTTAAGCTGCAAAGGTTATTCAAGTAAGGGAGAATACACTGAAACAGGAATCTTTATAGCAAAAGGAACTAAAAAGTAATAGGAGGATAGGAGATGAAAATAGAATCATTATTAATTCATGGAGGAATAGATGGAGATGAAAAAACAGGAGCAGTAAATGTACCTATATATCAAACATCAACTTATAAGCAGCCAAGTTTTGGGGGAAATACTGGATATGAATATTCAAGAACAGGAAATCCAACAAGGGAAGCATTAGAAAAATTAGTTTCAGATTTAGAAGAAGGCTATAGAGGTTTTGGATTTGCTTCTGGAATGGCAGCTACAACTGCTGTTCTTTCCCTTTTTAAATCTGGAGATACCATAGTTATTTCAAACAACTTATATGGTGGAACCTTTAGAGTTATAGATAAGGTATTTAATCACTTTGGAATTGAATATAAATTAGTTGATACTTCTAATCTAGAAGAAGTAAAGAAAAGTATAGATGAAAGTGTAAAAGCTATATTTATAGAAACTCCAACAAATCCATTAATGGATATAACAGATATTGAAAAAGTTTCAAATATAGCTAAGGAAAATGGAATATACACTATAGTTGATAACACCTTTATGACGCCATATTTTCAAAAGCCAATTAAACTTGGTGCAGACATAGTTATTCACAGTGCCACTAAGTATCTTGGTGGACATAGTGATACAGTTTCTGGAGTAGCTGTTGTTAATAGTAAGGAACTAGCAGAAAGACTTCATTTTATTCAAAATTCAACAGGAGGAGTTTTATCACCCTTTGATTCCTTTATGCTAATAAAAGGTATTAAAACCCTAGCTGTTAGAATGGACAGACATAATGAAAATGCAAAGGTAATTGCAGAGTTTTTAAATAATAGGGAAGAAATAGAAAAAGTATATTATCCAGGGATTAAAGACCATCCAGGATATGAAATTCAAAAAAGCCAGGCTAAAGGCTATGGAGGAGTAATATCCTTCGTTATAAAAAATAGCTATGATTATAAGAAGTTTTTTGAAAGTCTTAAGCTGATAACCTTCGCAGAAAGTTTAGGAGGTGTTGAATCCTTAGTTTGTCATCCAGCTTCAATGACTCATGCAGCAATACCTTATGAGATAAGACAAAAGGTTGGAATAGTAGATAAATTAATTAGATTATCTGTTGGAATAGAAAATGTAGAAGATTTAATAAATGATATAGAAAATGCATTAAAGGAGAGTAAAGTAAATGGTTAAAGTAGAAAGTTTTTCATTAGATCACACAAAGGTAAAAGCACCTTATGTTAGAAAATGTGGAATGCAAAAAGGAGTTAATGGAGATAATATCTCAAAATTTGATTTAAGATTTATGCAGCCAAATAAAGAGGTAATGCCAACAGCTGCAATTCATAGCTTAGAGCATTTACTAGCAGGAATTATGAGAGAAAAAATAGAGACTATAATAGATATTTCACCAATGGGATGCAGAACAGGTTTTTATATGACTGCTTGGGGTGAAGTAGAAGTAGATGATGTAATAGAAGCATTAAATTATAGCTTGAAAAAAGTATTAGAAGAAAAAGAAGTTCCGGCAGCTAATGAGCTTCAATGTGGTAATTACAGAGATCATTCCATAGAGCTTGCACATGAATATGCCAAAAAAGCACTAAAAGAAGGTTTCAGTAGTGAAATATATAGATAATATTCAAGAGTTAATAGGGAATACCCCAATAATTAAACTTAATAATTTAAATATAAAAGAAGGGGTAAATATATTTGCAAAGCTTGAAGGAAATAATCCTGGAGGAAGTGTAAAAGACAGAATAGGAGTTTACATGATAGAAGCAGCAGAAAGAGAGGGTATATTAAAAAAAAGCTACACTATAATAGAAGCAACAGCAGGAAATACTGGCCTTGGAATAGCCATTGCTGCAATAAACAAAGGTTATAATATAATTTTTGTAGTTCCAAAAAAGTTCTCAATAGAAAAGCAAACATTAATGAAAGCCTTAGGAGCTAAAATTATAAACACACCAAGAGAAGATGGAATGCTTGGAGCAGTAAAAAAAGCAGAAGAATTACTAAATACCATAGAAAATTCAATAAGCTTAAGGCAATTTGAGAATCAAGCAAATCCACTTGCCCACTATGAAACAACTGCTAAAGAAATATACGAAGATATGGAAGGAAAAATAGATTACTTTGTATCTGGAGCAGGAAGTGGAGGAACTTTTACAGGAGTAGCAAGATATCTAAAGGAAAAAAATAAAAATATAAAAGCCATATTAGCAGATCCAGAAGGTTCCACCATGGGAGGAGGAATTGAAGGCTGCTATGATATAGAAGGTATAGGAAATAACTTTATACCAAATACCATGGATATGAAGTTAGTAGACAGGGTTATAAAGGTTTCAGATAAGGAAGCTTATGATATGGTGAAACTAATTGCATTAAAGGAAGGACTTATAGTAGGAAGCTCATCAGGTGCAGCATTATCTGTAGCTTTGAAATTAGCAGAGAAAATAGATAAGGGGAATATAATAACTATCTTACCAGATAGAGGAGATAGGTATTTTAGCAAAAATATTTATTAATAAGTAAATAATGAAAGGTCATCTATATAGTACAAATGTACATAGATGGCTTTTTTTTGTTTAATATTTTTAAATTATAATTTTTTCCTTTATCAGTATTACTATTAAAAGAATATTGTTTATATTAAGCAATTATAATTAATTGATAAATTAAAGTAATAATAGTGTAAAGTTGTAATTTTATATAAAAGGACTATACTTAATAGTAAGGAAGGTAATTTGTGATGAAAAAAAGGGTAAAAAGTAATTTCATAAGAGAAAATAAAAAATTCAGCGGAAAAGAATTTTTGAAATTTATAGGACCAGGAATATTAGTAACAGTCGGATTTATAGACCCAGGGAATTGGGTATCTAATATTTCAGCAGGTTCAGAATATGGATACAAATTATTATGGATAGTAACATTATCTACAATAATGTTAATAATATTACAGCATAATGCAGCACATTTAGGAATAGTTACAGGTTTGTGTATTTCTGAAGCTATAACTGAATATATAAAGCCTGCTATAGGTAAAATAATAACTTCAACAGCAATATTAGCAGCAATAGGAACGGCCATGGCAGAAATTTTAGGTGCAGCTATAGGCTTGAAAATGCTTTTTAATATTCCTATAAAATTAGGGTCATTGATAGTATCAATTTTTATAACTTTAATGCTTTTTTCAAATTCATATAAGAAGATAGAAAAAATTATTATTGGGTTTGTATCAATAATTGGATTTTCATTTATATTTGAATCTGCTTTAACTAATGTTAACTGGGGAGAAGCTGTTAAAGGATGGGTAGTACCATCTATTCCTAGTGGATCTCTACCAATAATAATGAGTGTACTAGGAGCAGTAGTTATGCCACATAACCTATTTTTACATTCTGAAGTAATTCAAAGTAGGGAATGGAATCTTAAAGATAAAGCTATTATGGAGAGACAATTAAAATATGAATACATGGATACAATTTTATCTATGATAATAGGTTTTATTATAAATAGTGCAATGGTTCTAGTATCTATAACATTCTTTAAAAATAATATTTCAGTATCAGAACTTGAACAAGCACAAGAGTTATTAAAGCCACTACTAGGAAATTCAGCAGCAATAATATTTGCAATAGCATTGCTTTTTGCAGGAATAGCATCTTGCGTTACAGCAGGAATGGCAGGAGGATCGATATTTGCAGGATTATTTAAGAAATCCTATGATATAAATGAAAAGTACAGTAAGTTAGGAGTTTTAATAACAATTATATCTGCATTAATAATAATATTCTTTATTAGTAATCCATTTAAAGGATTGTTATATTCTCAAATGCTATTAAGTGTACAACTCCCAATAACTATTTTTGCTCAAATATATTTAACATCATCTAAAAAGGTTATGGGAGAGTATAAGAATACCTTAAGAGAAAATATTATGCTATGGACAATAGGTGGAATAGTAACAATTTTAAATATTATGCTGTTAATAAGTTATATTTAAAAATAAATTCTAAAAAATTAAATTAGAATAATTATGGATGTAAAATAAAAAAATCTACTGTTAATATTTAAATTAGCAGTAGATTTTTTGCCTAAGTAATTTTAATATACTTTATCACCATTAAAAATTGAATTTTTAACAACTACATAATCAACAGTTCTTATTGTCTCTAACTTTTTACCGCCTGCATAAGAAATAGATGATTGAAGGTCTTGTTGCATTTCTACTAAGGTATCTTTTAAAGAACCTTTATAGTCCACAAACATTTTTTTGCCTTCAACATTTCTTCTTTCACCCTTTTGGAATTCAGAAGCAGAACCAAAGTATTCCTTATAAATCTTTCCGTCTTTTTCAATAGTTTCCCCAGGGGATTCTTCATGTCCAGCAAATAGTGAACCTATCATAACCATAGAAGCACCAAATCTAATTGATTTAGCTATATCCCCATGAGTACGAATACCACCATCTGCAATAATGGGTTTAGTTGCAGCTCTTGCACACCAACGAAGAGCAGCTAATTGCCACCCCCCTGTACCAAAGCCTGTCTTAATTTTAGTTATACATACTTTTCCAGGGCCAATTCCTACCTTTGTAGCATCGGCACCAGCATTTTCAAGTTCTTTTACTGCTTCAGGTGTTCCAACATTTCCTGCAATAACAAAGCTTTCTGGTAAATGCTTTTTAATGTGCTTAATCATATTAATAACTGCATCAGAATGTCCATGAGCAATATCAATTGTTATATATTCAGGAGAAAGATTTTCTGCTTTTAATTCTTTAATAAAGGCATATTCTTCATCTTTAACTCCAACACTTATAGAAGAATATAAGTTTTTCTCTTTCATATCTTTAATAAAAGCCATTCTTTGCTCTGGCTTGAAACGGTGCATTATATAAAAGTATCCATTCTCAGCTAGATAAGTTGCAATTTTTTCATCTATAATAGTTTGCATATTTGCAGGAACTACAGGTAACTTGAAGGTTCTCCCTCCAAACGTTATAGATGTATCACATTCAGAACGACTGTTTACTATACATTTTCCTGGTATTAATTGTATATCTTCATAATCAAATACTTTATCCATTCTTACCTCTTTTATACGAATTATTTTTATAAATATAAATTTATAGTTCGTAAACAAGCTATATTATACATATATTTAATGGATATGTCAAAAGATATGAAGTGTTTTTTCTTGATTATCCGAAAGAAAAGAATAATGTGTATTACCTTTGATATTTAACTTAATTGCAAATTTATATATTTCATTTAAAATTAAAATTATAGTAAATAGATAAAGGGAGAGGGAACATGAAAATTTATTATTTTTCAGCCACAGGAAATTCATTATATGTAGCTAAAAAAATCAAAGAATCAGTAGAAAATTGTGAGTTAATATCTATACCAAAGGCTTTAAAAGAAGAGGATTTTAATGTAGAAGATAATGTAATAGGCTTTGTATATCCAATACATTGTGGCTCATTACCTATAGTTGTTGAGGAGTTTATATCTAAATTAAATATAAAGGAAAAATCATATATTTTTGCAGTAGGAGTTACTGGAGGAGGAAAAGCTAAAATAAGCTTTCCTCACATTAATGAACTTTTAGGGGATAAGGGGGAGATTAGTAATTACTTATGTGTAAAATATATTTCAAATTACACAAGAGCAGGGAAAAATCCAACAAAGGAGAGAGCTCTTAAATCAATAGAGTTAAATGAGGATATAATAAAGGATTTTATTGAAATTATTAAAAAGCAAGAAGTAAAGAAGGTTAATTATAAAAGCAAGAAAATATTATATAAGGCTTGGAAAAACTTATTTAAAAATAAAGACAAGGCATTTAATGTTAATGATAAATGCATAGGCTGTGAAATGTGTAAAGCCATTTGTCCAGTAGATAATATTAAAATGATGAATAATAAGCCAATATGGTTAGGAAATTGTACTGATTGTATGGCATGTATAAATATATGTCCTAAAGAAGCTATAAATATTGGCAATAAAACTTTAAAGAAGAATAGATATAGAAATCCATTAATTGAAGTTAAAGAGCTAATATCTAATGATTAAAGCTAAAAGAACTATACTAAACTAAAGTAGAAGTTGGGGTTATTATATGAAAAAAATAGATAATATCTTAAAGATAAAAGGATATGATAAATTTAAATGTACAGCAGATAAATGTAGATTTACCTGTTGTAAGGGCTGGGATATAAATGTAGATACTAGCACTTATAATAAGTGGAAAGAAAAAGATGAGCTTAACTATCTTTTAGATAATGTAAGATTTATAAAAAGTAATGGTGAAGATAGTTACTTAATAAAAAAGGAGACAAGGGGAGCATGTCCTTTATTAACTGATGAAGGGTTATGCAATATAGTTATAAACCATGGTGAAGAATATTTATCTTCAACTTGTAAAAGCTTTCCCAGAATAGAAAATGATTTTGAAGATGTAAAAGAACTTACTTTATCTTGTTCATGTCCTGAAGTAGTTAATATAATTAGCAATATGAAAGAAAAGATTAATATAGAGTCTAATGAAGATTTATCTTATATTGAAGATTTGGGCTGCTTAAAAATAAGAGAAAATATAGTTAATATACTTCAAATAGAAGATATTAGTTTAGAAAATAAGATTATTCTTTCTTACAATATACTTTTTAATATTCTTGATAATGATGATTTAGATTATGAAGCTTTAATAGAGCTTTTAGATAAATATAAATCTGAAAATTATATAAAAGAAGAATTAAATAAATATAAAGTTTATGAAAATAAAGATAATATAAAAGACTTAAAAGAAATAAATTCATTATTTATAGATATAATAGAAAACTATAGAAATGTTCCTCTTTTTAAGGAAACACTAAAAGATATTTATAAACTTGCTGAAGAAATTAATATAGAAAAGCTTTTTAATAATTGGAAAGAATTTAAGATTCTATTTAAAGACTATGATAATTTAATGGAAAACTGTATTGTATCAAAGGTTTTAAGTAGTTGTATTAGTGATGATTTAGAAGAGATAATTATTTCCTTGGAAATGATTATATTAGAATATTTATTTATAAGACATGCTGTATTTTTAAGATATTGTATTAATATAGAAAAAGAAATTAACACTCAAGACATAAAAGATTATATTGTAATTTTTTCAAGGATTATAGGAAATAATTCTGATGCAGTAATGGAATTCTTAATAGATACTTTTGAAGATGATATATTAGATTTTAATTATATATGTTCATTAACTATAGTATAATAGAAGTAAATATATACTTGATAAAAGGTTTATAGAAAAGGTGAGATATATGATAGTTTATAGGGCATCAAAATCAGAATTTATGGAACATGTTGAAAGTGATAAAATTAGCTTAGAAATAGATAAAAAGTATAAAGAAAAGATAGGCAAATCTAATTATAGAGAATTTAAGTCATGGGATAATTCAATGCAATATATGTATAAAGCCTTAAATTCAGATAGTATTCCAGATAATTGTGGAGTAGCTATTGAATATAGAATACCATCTACTTCAAGAAGAATAGATTTTATTATTACTGGATTAGATGAGAATGAGAAGGAACATATTATAATTGTTGAATTAAAACAATGGGAGAGTATAGAAAAAGTTGATGATGAAGATGCTGTTGTTAGGACGTTAATTAATAGACATATTGTTAAAACTACACATCCATCATATCAAGCATGGTCATATGCTTCTTTAATAGAAGATTATAATGATTCAGTTGAAAAAGAAAAAATAATTTTACATCCATGTGCATATTTACACAATTATAGTTGTTTAGAGAATGATGATCCATTATTAAGCCAAGCCTATAGTGAATATATATATAAAGCACCTGTATTTACTAAGGGAGATGCTGTTAAATTAAGAAATTTCATATCTAATTTTGTTAAAAAGGGTGATGAAGGGAAAGGATTATTTGAAATTGAAAATGGTAAAATAAGACCGTCAAAATCCCTTCAAGATGATTTATTATTAATGCTTCAAGGTAATGAAGAGTTTTTAATGATTGATGATCAAAAGGTTGTATTTGAAAAAATAAGAAAATCAACTAAAAAAGCAATGTTATCTGGAGAAAAGAAAGTTTTCATTGTAGAGGGAGGACCTGGTACAGGAAAATCTGTATTAGCCATAAATTTATTAGTAAAGCTTTTATCAGAAAATTTATTAACATATTATGTATCAAAAAATTCAGCACCTAGAGAAGTATATAATAAAAAGTTAAGAGATAGATATAGTAAGAAATATATAGATAATTTATTTAAAGGATCAGGATGTTTTATAGATGTAAATAGCAATGAAATAGATGTTATTTTAGTTGATGAAGCACATAGACTTATGAAAAAATCTGGTATATTTAAGAACTTAGGAGAAAACCAAGTAAAGGAAATTATTAATTCATCTAAAGTCTCAGTATTTTTCATTGATGAAAATCAAAGAGTTACTATGGATGATAATGGTAGTATTTCAGAGATAGAGAAATTTGCTTCTGAATTTAATGCAAAAGTAACAAAATTAGAATTGACATCACAATTTAGATGCAATGGTAGTGATGGTTATTTATCATGGATAGACGATGTGCTAGAAATAAAGAATACAGGTAATTTTGACGGATTTGATTTTAATTATGATATAAAAATATTTGATGATCCTAATGAAGTATATAAGACAATAAAGAATTTAAATAATGAGAATAACAAGGCAAGAATGTTGGCGGGATATTGTTGGGACTGGGTAAGTAAAAAGGATATTAATAAATATGATATTGAAATTGATGATTATGACTTTAAAATGAAATGGAACTTAAGTAATACTAAAACTTGGGCTATAGACAAAGATAGTATCAATGAAGTTGGATGTATTCATACAGCTCAAGGGTTAGAATTTGATTATGTTGGAGTAATTATTGGCGAAGATATTAGATTCGAAAATGGAAGGATTATAACAGATTTCACCAAAAGAGCAAAAACAGATAAGAGTTTAAACGGAATAAAGAAATTATATAAAGAAAATCCAAAGAAGGCTTTAGATATTTCAGATGAAATAATTAAAAATACATATAGAACTCTTATGACAAGAGGACAAAAGGGATGCTATATTTATTGTGTTGATAAAGCTTTATCTACATATTTGAAAAATAGAATTGAGTTAATAAATTATAATATTCAATTTAAAGATATCGAAAATAATATGGATAAAGTATTACTTTAATGTTTATTATAACTACTTAGATTAATAAAAAATGTGATTTCATAATTAAAAGAGTACACTAAAGTTAAGAAGGGAGAGAATATTTATGGAAGAAATAAAAAATAGAATAAGAAAATTTAGAGATGATAGAGAATGGTCACAATTTCATACACCAGCAAATTTAGCAAAGGCAATAAGTATTGAGTCAGGGGAATTGTTAGAACATTTCCTTTGGAATGATAATTATAATAAAGAAGAGGTATGTGAAGAATTAGCTGATGTTATGATTTATTGCTTACATATGGCAGATTCTCTAGGAGTTAATATAGAAGAAATAATGGATAAGAAAATGGACAAGAACGAAAAGAAGTATCCAGTAGAAAAGGCTAAAGGAACAAGTAAAAAGTACACAGAACTTTAAAAAGTAATATTGATTAGCATAGAAAATAAGCTAGTAACTAGTTATTAATAGTTATTAGCTTATTTTTATTTAGATAAATATAAAATAAGATTTAAAAAGGTATTTATGGATTAATTAAAAGATATTGTAGTATATATAGAAAGTGAGTATGTAAAAGGAGAAATTATTGTGAAAGTTATTTCTATTGTAAATTACAAAGGCGGAGTGGGAAAAAGTACAGTTGTATCTAATTTAGGTGCTTTATTAGCTTTAGAAGGATATAAAGTATTATTAGTAGATTTAGATCCACAAGCTAGTTTAACATTTTCTTATATAGATGTTGAGGTTTGGAAAAAGGCTTATAAAAAAGATAAAACCATAAAAACTTTCTTTAATACATTAATTAATAATAATAAAGATAACATAAAGAATTATATTACTAAGGATTTAAAGGCTAATGATATTATTGTAAAAAATGGAGGACAAGCTATAGGGTTACTTCCATCTAGTACTGATTTATATGAGATACAGATAGATTTAGAAAAGGTCCTTGGAGAAGAAATCTTACAAGGAATCGACTAAATTGCATATCAAGATTAAAGAACGAAATAATGACTATTGATGGGGAATATGATTTTGTATTATTAGATTGCCAACCAAGTTTTGATCTAATAACACAAAGTGCAATTTATGCCTCGGATTATTATTTGATACCAACAAAGCTAGATTATCTATCTACAGTAGGTGCACCTACACTATATGAGCATATTGAAAAGTTAAGAGATGAAGTTTCAAAAGGTATAGATGAGTTTGATCTTAGAGAATTTAATAAGATGGATGTTAAAAATTTAGGATTACTACCAACTATGGTTAAGATAATAAGTGGTAAACCTAAGAACTTGCATTATCAGTATCTCCAAGAGGTTAAAAAAATTAAAGGAGTTAAAGCCTTCAAAAGTAGTATTAGAAGCAACGATAATGAAATAGATAATAGTCTCAATTCCTTTTGTTTTAAATAGCATTAATAAAAAGAAATCTTGTATAGATATTGACTTTGAAGAATTTAAAAATGAGTTTTTAAGAGAGGTAAAATAATATGAATAAGAAAGAAATACTTTTAGTAAATAAATTAGCTTTTGATTTCATATTAAAACTTAAAGACGAAGATTTAAATTCATTAATCAAAGGAGAAAAGAAAATAACTTTAATAGATAAAGAAAAAAGTCCCAAATGTAAGAAAATAAATAACACAGAAGAAAAGGTAGAAGAAGTAATAAATAAGGTGTATTCTTATTCAAATAAAGATAAAGCATTAGAATATCTAAATAAATTTAACGTAATAGATTTAAAGAAAATAGCTAAGCGAGCAAATGTATACATTAAGAGTAGAAATAGGAAAAGTGAAATTATAGATAGAATTGTAGAAGGAACAATTGGAACTAAGATAAAAATAGATATATTACAATATTAAATTAAGATATTATGCCCGGGGGTATTAGTGGGATACTAAGGAACTGCTCCCAAAAAGTTAGACATTATTAAGTTTAATAATTTAGAAGGACTTGATTTCTGTACTCTACAGGACTAAGTCCTTTTAACTTTGCTTTGATTCTATTATTATTGTAATAATAAATATATTCATGAAGTTCTTCAATAAAATGCTCTAAGCTCTGAAATTTTTGTAAATATAGCAACTCAGATTTCAAATGACCAAAGAAATTTTCTATAACAGCATTATCCAAGCAATTACCTTTTCTTGACATACTTTGAGTAATACCTTTTTTCTTCAGCATCCTTTGATATGGCTTAATTTGATAATGCCAACCTTGATCTGAATGAAGTATTAGTTTTGTGTTATTTGGTAAATTTTCAAATGCTTTTGTTAGCATACTAGATACTAAATCAAAAGTTGGTCTATATCCAATATTGTAACTTACTATTTCTCCATTAAACAAATCTAAAATAGGGGATAAATATACTTTTTGACAGAACAGATTGAATTCTGTAATATCCGTTACCCATTTTAAATTTGGCTTATCCGCCTTAAAATCACGTTTTAAAATATTGTCGGCAATTCTACCTACCTCACCTTTATATGATTTATACTTTTTAAGCCTAACCATACATTTTAAATTTAAAATCTTCATTAATCTTTGTATTGTCTTATGATTAATTTTGATATTTATTTTTTTCAACTCCATTGTTATTCTTCTATAACCATAACGACCTTTATGATTATGAAAAATCTCTTGAATTAGTTTCTTAATCTCTGAATATTTATCTGGCTTTTCAAATAACTTTAAGTAATAATAATATGTACTTCTTGCAATATTTGCTATCTTTATCAGCTCTTTAATCTTGTAAATATGCCTTAAGTCATAGATTATTTGTGCTTTATCTCTTTGGCTGATAATTCCTTTTTCTGAATTAAGGCATTCAATTTTTTTAAGTATTCAATTTCCATTCTAAGCTTTTGATTTTCTACAAGCAAGTCTTCTTTTGTTTGGTTATTAGACTGTTTTTTAAGTTCTTTACTCTTACTATCTTTTTTTCTTCCACAGTGCTGCTTATAGAGACCTTCTACACCTTCTTCTAAATATATTCTATCCCATCTAATTAAAACAGAGTCAGCAATATTATATTTTCTTTGAGCTGCGGCATAACTAAAATTATTATCTCTAATATCTTCTATTACCATTTGTTTAATTTCTCCGGTATATCTTTTTCTTTTTACCATAAAATATGCACCCCTTTTTTATATTATACACTCCTTAATTTCAGTGTCTAATTTTTGGGGTGCATATCATTAGTACCCCACTTGCTATGTAATATAATTGTAGGTAATATTTAGATTTACTTTTCAAAGACAATAAATATGATATATAATTGTAGTTGATTATTATTAAGTTAAATTAGACGTAAAAATAAAAGTAATATATAATACTAATGAGGAAATAAGAGGTGGGAAGATGGCTTTAAAAGTATTCGAAGCATTTGCTGGTATTGGGGCTCCAAGAAAAGCATTAAGTAATATAGGTATTGATTTTGAAGTTGTGTATACATCAGAAATAAATAATGATGCTATAATAGCATATAAAAAATTATATGGAGAAAATAATAATTTAGGTGATATATCAAAAATAAATGAAGAAAAATTAGAAGATTTTGATATGTTTATTGCTGGTTTCCCATGCCAAGATATAAGTCATAATGGGAAGCAGATGGGGATGAAAGAAGGAACAAGAAGCAGTTTAGTATGGGATGCAATTAGGATAATTCAAAGTAAAAGACCTAAATATGTTATTTTTGAAAATGTAAAGAATCTTTTAAATAATAAATTTAAAGAAGATTTAGATAAAATAGTTTTATACTTGGAGGAAATTGGATATATTGTAAAGTATGAGTTGTTAAATGCTAAAGATTTTGGCATAAGCCAAAATAGGGAAAGAGTATTTATTGTAGCAAGCTTAGAAGGGGATTTCGATATTCCTAAAAAATCAGAAAGACCTATGTTAAATTTATATGATATTTTGGTTGATGATGAATGTGATAATATTAAAGAAGAAATAAAAAATAAGATTATGAAAGAAGCAAAAAATTATAATGTATGTAATGCAATTCCAGAAGAAATGGGAATAATAGAGCGAAAAGTTAAATGTTTAAATAGTAAAAATATTTATAATAAACAACCTAGTCAACAATATAGGGTATATTCTAAAAATGGATTGATGACTACTTTATCAGCACAATTAAATGGAAGGTATAATGTGATATCTAATAAAGGATTTATAAGAAAAATAACCCCTAAAGAGTCACTATTATTACAATGTTTTGATATAGATGATTATGAAAAAATAAAAGACATGGATACTAAAATATATAAATTAAGTGGTAATAGTATACCTGTATTTATGTTAGAAGAAATATTTATAGAGTTATTACATATTTAAAGCACTAAAGTATAATAGAGTAAATCAATAAAAGGAGGAGAACACATGATTAATGTTGTGAGTATTTTCGCTGGTGGTGGTGGTATAGATTTAGGATTTGAAAAAGCTGGCTTCAATATAATTTACGCAACTGATGTTTGGGAGACAGCTTGTAATACATTGGAACGTAATGCGAAAATTAGAGGAAATAACAAAAAAAAAGTTGAGTGTGTAGATATAAGAAAGGTAGACTTTAAGAAGATTTTAGAAGAAAATAATTTAGAGAGAATAGATTGTTTTGTAGGAGGCCCTCCATGTCCTGCATATTCAAAAAGTAGATTTTATTTAAAGGATAAAAAAAGAGCATTAGAGGATGAAAATTCATTTACATTATATGAGTATTTTAGAGGGCTGGAGGAATTAAACCCAAAAGTATTTTTCTTTGAAAATGTAAATGGATTTGTTTTTAAACCACATCAAGCAGCTTTTGATTTATTAAAAGAAGAGTCTGAAAGATTAGGATATGATATTTCATACAGAGTAATTAATTCTGCTAATTATGGCGTACCTCAAACCAGGCAAAGATTTATATGCGTTGGAATAAAGAAGGGAGAGGGCGATATTTTTAAGTTCCCAGATGAAACTAATTATGATCCAGAGAAGTACAATCTATTACTTCATCAGGGTATGAAACCTTGGGTTACATGTAGTGAAGCTATTGGTGATTTAGATTATGATTTACCTGAAGATAAAGAAATGGAGGCAGGATCAAAACATAAAGATTTATTAAAACTAGTTCCTCCAGGAGATAACTATCTTTATTTTACTGAAGAAAGAGGTTATCCAGAACCAATATTTAAATGGAGATCAAGATATTGGTCATTTTTATTAAAACTATCTCCAGAAAGGCCATCCTGGACTATACAAGCAAGTTTCTCTAACAATCAAGGGCCATTTCATTGGAAAAACAGATTTTTAAGAATTTCTGAAATAAAGAGAATACAGACATTTGATGATGATTATGAACTTGTGGGGGATTTTAAAGAACAATGGAGACAAGTAGGGAATGCAGTTCCACCATTATTGGTAATGCAAATAGCAGAAGCTATAAAGAAACAGTATTTTTAGATTAATGAAGGTGTGGGGGAGTGAAATTTATGAAATCAAAATTAGAGGACATATTTAATGTTTTTGGGGAAAGTGTAAATGTAAACAAAATTGATAATAATTCAGAACTTTATGAGGTCATGACTAATAAGCATGGGAAAATAGTTGTATGTGCAAAGGGGATTACATTCGGTGGTAGAGAAAATCTTTCATATGAACAGAGAATTCAAATAAAAGGATATTCAAATAATTATGCGTTTGATAAATTAAGTTGCAATGAAAAAGCTATATTATTGGGAGTAGGTAGTACGAATGAAGGCGAGACAATATTATGTACTTTTAAGATAAAATACTCTACAGCAGTGAATACTATATCAAAACAAATTAAAAATAGTACAATCGAGAAGGCTTTATCAGATGGATTCGCTCAACAATTAAAAGGAAATGAATATGCATGTGCATTTAGAAAGGAATTTCTATACTTTTATCTTGAAAATTTAGAGTGGATTCATGATACTACTGTAGATCAACTAAATAATCATTTTGCTCAAGAAACTGATTCTACATATGAAATAGTTGAAGAAAATAGAATAAAAGGTGGAACTAATATTCTTTTATATGGAGTTCCTGGCTCTGGAAAAAGTAATACTATTAAAACAGAATACTGTAACAATCCGTTATATATGGAGCGAGTTGTATTCCATCCAGATTATACATACTCAGATTTTGTTGGTCAGATTTTACCAAGGGTTAGGGAGGGACGTATTACTTATGAATTTACTTCGGGGCCTTTTACAAGTATTTTGAAAAAGGCACAAAATAATCCAGAAGAAAAATTTTATCTAATAATTGAAGAAATTAATCGTGGAAATGCTCCAGCAATATTTGGAGAGGTATTTCAATTATTAGATAGAGATGAAAATGGTAATAGTGAATATAGTATATCAAACTCAGATGTAGCAAAAGTTGTTTATTCAGATGAGGAGTGTTTAGTTTCATTGCCATCAAATTTATATATACTTGCAACTATGAATACTTCGGATCAAAATGTGTTTACACTGGATACAGCATTTCAACGCCGTTGGAAAATGAAGATGATTGAAAATAATGTTAATTTAGCATACCATGCAGATACTGAGATTTTAGATACAAGGATTAAGTGGAAAAAATTTAATACTATTTTTAATAATTTAATAGTTGAAAATAGTATCGGTATATCTTCTGCTGAGGACAAGCGTTTAGGTGCATATTTTGTTAGGTCTGAAGACTTAAAACTATATGAGGATAGAGATAATAGTAATTTTGCTGAAAAAGTATTGAAGTATCTATGGGATGACGCATTTAAGTTTTCTAGATCTTCTATCTTTATGGATAACTATCGTACTTTGGAAGAAGTCGTAAAGACATTTAATATAAGTAGTGGAATTGAAAGATTTAAGATATTCAAGCCTGAGATTGTCAATCTATTATTAGCACAAATAGATTAAGTATGGAGGCATGATTATGACAGATGTTGAAGAACGTGATTTAAGAAGTTGGTGTAGAGTTGCTACTAATTTTGAAGGTGATAGTTTTGTAGGAATCAAATCTCAAGAAGATGGAGTTAAAGTATATTTTCCTTTGGGTTACGATATATCTGGTGATGAAAAGGAATTACGACAGGATATTATAAACCTAATAGCTGTGTTGTCAAAGCATGCAAATCGTAAAGAGCAACAACTCCCAATAAATCAAATAAAGCTACCTGAAAAAGTGGATTTCCCAATACAAGCTTATATGTCAATTATAAGCGATTATATAAATAATGATTACTATACAGAGAATGAAATAAAGTATAAGAAAAATTATCGTGGTAAAATAAATTGGGCAAGAACAATTAAGCATCAAAAAGCATTAATGCAAGATACTTCTCCGATATATTTGGAATATATAGTAAAGGATAGCGTTTCAAATGATGAGAGCCTTATATCGCTCGTTCATGAGTATTGCGTGTATGAAAGTTTTGAGAAACTTGGATGGATATATACATCTTTAATGCCACGCAAACCTAGAATTAGGAACTTCGATAAGAAAATGTTCTTGTCTGTGGTTTATGAAAAATTAGGACGAACTTTTAATGACAAACACAAAGAATTATTTAATAGCATGATTGCTATGATCAATTATCTAGGACAAAAAGACGTACCAAAGCGATTTTACTTTGGTACAGAACGTTTTGAGTATGTTTGGCAAAAGCTAATTGACTATACTTTTGGTGTTTGTAATAAAGGTAATTATTTTCCAAGGACAAGTTGGCATCTTGGAGATGGAGGAAAACGTCAAAATAATGCATTGGAGCCTGATACAATTATGCTTTGTAATGGTAAGGTGTATGTACTTGACGCTAAGTACTATAAATATGGCGTTACAGGGAATCCATGGCATTTACCAGAGTCAACTTCGATTAATAAGCAGATTACATATGGAGAATATATAGCCACAAATCCTGAAAAGTTTGGTGATGTTACTGTGTATAATGCATTTCTAATGCCTTTTAATAGATGTGATTCTACACACTTCTATTCATTACTCCCTATAAAAAACATAGGTGAAAGTACTGCAGTTTGGAAAACATGTACTAAAGAATATGAAAGAGTCCAAGGTATATTAATTGATGTAAAATTCTTAATGAATAATGTAGTAAAAGAAAATCAAAATGAAATATTAAGGTTAAGTGCTGAAATCGAAAAAGCTTTCAAGAAGATAGAATAATATTTTAGTTTTTACTTACTACTCTAAAATAATAGAATTAATATGAATTATTAGATTGGTTACAATTTATAGTTGGTGTTAGTATAAAGTAACGAGAACATTAAAATTAACTAAGTCATATAATAGTACTGGTCATTAAGGTACTTACTATTAGAAATGTTTGAGGATAATAATATATGATAGTACACTTATTTAAATAATGAATGATGTTAGTAGAGTTAAGTAGAAAATATTATATTGAAAAGTAGAAATATAAGTGATAAAGATTCTAAAGAATATGTTTTCATAAAAATAAATATTATTATATATACAATTAATGGCAAATGCGGTAAAATAATTACATGACTTTATATATAAGGAGTGTATTTAATTATGAGTTTTAATCAGATTAATGTGACGGGATCTATAAGTATAGGAAGTGAGCCAACAGGACCAAATCCAGCAAGAATTAAAGAGATAATTTTCAATTCGCTTAATAGGGATGACTATGGATTTGAGTGGATTCAAAACAATTCCCAACCATACCATGCTATATTTTTTGATGGTTTAAAAAATATAGATTTATATATCTACGCTTGGAGAATTTCTAATGGAGGAAAAGGGAGAAATAGGCCGTCTGAAAAAAGAATACAAATTCCAGATAGGGTAAATAATATTGGATTTAATAGATCAATAACAGATAATGAAAAAACTATTTTAATTGGTATATATGAAAATACACCAATAGAACCGATTTTTGCTGCTTGGGATGTTGCATCAAATAGGAATCATACTCAAAAATCATGCCAAGTTCAGGTAGAAGAATTAGCAAATGCATTAAATGAAGAAATTTCTGAAACAAAAGATAGTCGAGGCAATACTATTTATACATTTACTAGTGAATACTTAGGAAAGTATATAGAGTTGTTAAAGGCAGACGGAAATATTGAACTTGATTCATCAATACCGGCAGCTATACCATTAAAAACTAAAATTAACCAGAGTACATTAAAGGGAAAAAAATCAAAGGAAAAACATAATGTAGAAGAACTGTTAAATAAAATTGGTAGTTTAACAGATACAGAAAAAGAATCTTTGGTGAAGGTAAGAGTTGGACAAGGCTTATTTAAAAAGCTTCTTATAGAAAAATATAATGGAGAATGCTGTATTTGTGGATTACATTGTAATCAATTACTTATAGGAAGCCATATTAAAGCTTGGTCTAAAGCCGCTGATAATGAAAGATTGGATGTTAATAACGGGCTTTTATTATGTGCAAGTCATGATTCTTTATTTGATAAATATCTAATCTCATTTAACGATAGCGGAGAAATAATAATTTCAGATACTCTTAACGAGGACGATATAAAAATTTTATCTTTATCAGATGATATAAAAATTGACGTAACAGAAGAAATGAAACCATACTTAGAATGGCATAGATTAAATTTAAAATAAGTTTCTTTAAAAATTATTATAATTAGTTTTTTAAAAATTACCGTGGATTACGTGGATTAATCTTAGGTAATTTTTTGTATTTGGAAAACCATTCGTTTGACGTGGGGTTCTAGATAGCTTATAGCTATTAGAAAAATAAAAAACTCTCTGGGAATTGCAATTTAATATCAGAAGTAGAATGATGTACATAGTTTATCACATACAAAGTTAAACTAAAAATACATATTGTATTTAAGCGAAATATAGAAGAAAAGTATTATTATGAAGAAAAAGTCTAGAAGTAGTGCTATACTAAGAAAATTAAGTAAATTAAAAGGCGTAAATATAATAGAAGACAAAGTTTGAATAAATCATGTTCACATGCTGGTAGAGTTTCTACATAAAATGAATGTATCATTTTTATAGTATATTTGAAAGGCAAAATCAGTATCGTGATATCTAGAAAAATAGAAAGTCTTTAATTAAAATATAGGGAGAGAAAAGTTGTGGTAAGGTCCAACAAGACCAGAAGAAGCTTAATTAGGTTATTATATTAAGTAAATGTTACTTTCATCCTGAGAAAGACAGGAATACATAGGGTATGAACATTATCAGTCATATGAAAGTGCAAATTATATAATAGTATATAAGAATAATGTAAAAGAAGAAAAGTTAATTTTAGATGAGAAAATCAATTGAATTTTAATAATGTTGAATAATGTTGAATAATTAAAGAAAACGACTGGATTTGAAAAGTATATTGAAATACGTTATGTATTATTTAAGTAGTATGAAGATTACTACGATAATAATAAATAACAATATGGAAAATAAATGATAAAAATGGGGGTGGTATTTATGGGATTAGGAATGACAAGAGAGGAATTTGAGGTCTTTTATTCATATTGCCATCAATATTATAAGTTAAGGCACAGCGAAAAAACGCTAACCAGTAGGCAAGAAAGAAAACAACTACTTGAGAATATCACTACCGGAGCAAATTGTAAAGAATCATCAGCTAAGCAGTACTTATGTTTATATGCTGCAATAGTCGATAAAAGACCATTCCCTAAAAATCATGTTGGAAAAGATATTCTTGTAATGCTATTTGAAAAAATAGAAAGAGACTTTGATAAGGATGTAATGATTGTCGCAATTAACAATGCATACGTGTTCTTCCAATATAGATATAAAATTCTCAATAGTTACAATTCATATGCTCGTCAAGCTTGCCAAGAATATGCTGATAAGTATGGCGTTGGCCGTGATTTTGTGAATGATATATTCTCTACAATTGAGTTGGAAAAGACTACGGATGATACTGAAATTGAAGATTCAATAGAAGTTGAAGAAAATGGGAAAAAAGAAATCGAGTATCAGTTCGATGTAGATTTAGTTGTTGCACGCGAAGTTGCTCCTCCAGATGGAATTGAAATTACTGAAAGTAAGGATAGCCTTGTTAAAAGTACAGATGAGGAAGGGGCTGGCATTAAGGGAAAGAACAAAAAGAAGAAAGGGGATCGTGGAGAAAGTATAGCCATAAAAATTGAAAAGGAAAGATTGCATGCACTTGGTAGGGATGATTTAATTTTGCAAATAAAGCATGTGGCAAAAAAGAAAGATGGATATGGTTATGATATAGAATCTGTAACGATAGACAATTCTGGGAATATAGTACCTATATACATAGAAGTGAAAACAACAGAGGGTGATATAACCAGGCCTTTTTTTATATCTTCTCGTGAGGCTGAGGTATCTAAAGAAAAAGGAGATTCGTATTTTATATATCGTATTTTTAATTTAAGAGAAAATAGTAAAGATGTACAATACTATATAATACAGGGTAATGTTGAGGAAAAATTTAGATTAATTTCTAAGTCATTTATTGCAATATTAAAATAAAATTAAATTGGAGGGATGATGTATGGCATAATTACCAGGTACACTAGAGGTTCCAGATAATATATATTTAGGAATATAATCAGGTACATTAAAAAGATCAGCTGGGTAGTGAGAGATTAATATGCACGTATTGTTATACATCTTGATGACTCAAAGTCATTAAGCAAGAAGACATCTTCAGCTTTAGCATCCATAACGAAAGTTGCTAAATATAATAAAGAGTTAGTTATTGTTCTAGGACTAATCACTGTGGCAACAACTGTCGGAGGAATATATATTAATCATTTAAGAAAAAGGATGAAGTAGAAGTGACAGAGTGTGTACTTGAATTTAGAGAGGTATTTAATTCATATCTTGATAATGCACGTAAAGATATATTAGAAATTGAGATGATAGATAGACTTATAAGTTCTTTAAATGAAATTGACAAGGCATAAGAAAGAGGAGAAAAAATTGATCTTGAGTTCACAAGTAAAGAAATTAGAGAATTGATGAATAGCATTTTAGTATATACAAAAAATTAGCAGCATATAAAGAGAGTTTGATGAGATTGTATCTGTCGAAGATAATGCTATTAATTTACGCCATTATCTAGAGGGTCAAAAAAGAATATTTTCATATGCATCTTGAAATAATGTAAATGTTAAGATGAAAGTGCATAAAAGTTCCAACATGAAAATGTAGGAATTTATGCGCTTTTTATGTTGTATT
>CAKVEW010000007.1 GCA_934746015.1 uncultured Clostridium sp. | reverse complement strand
GACTTTTAAAGTCTGGGGTTTATTTATTTTATCAAAAAAGGAGCTGTGCACTAACTTTTAGTGCGACAGCCCCTTTTAATAATATATAATTATTTTAATACTATAAACTTAAGTTAAATGATATTTTCTTAAATATAATAAATAAGAGTATCTTTGGACTTCTTATAGTTGTCTACTAAATTTTCTAGAGTTATAGAATTGAAATAATCTTTAATTATAAAGTTTATATCTCTCCATAAATTTTTATTTATAAAATCTTCTAACTCATTTTCTTCCTTATCATTTATATCTATAAAAATATTATCCCCTTCTAAAACCTTTAAAATTTCTAGTATAGTCAATTCACTTGTCTCTTTACCTAAACTATATCCACCCTGTGCGCCTTTTCTACCTACTATAATACCAGCCTTTCTTAATAATGAAAAAATTTGTTCTAGATATCTTTCAGAAATATTCTGTCTTTCTGATATAGATTTAATAGTAACATTTTCAGAATCCATATTAATAGATAGGTCAATTAGGGCCCTTAAGCCATATCTTCCCTTAGTTGAAATCTTCACTTAATCACCTTTTTCTATTTATTCTATATTTTATATAATAAAAGTCATCACTAAAAATAGCAATGACTTAATAATAAATTATTTATATAAATCAGTTGATAAATATCTTTCTCCTGTATCAGGTAAAATTACAACTATATTTTTATCTTTATTTTCTTCTCTACTTGCTAATTCTGCAGCTGCAACTATTGCTGCACCTGATGATATTCCAACTAATAAGCCTTCTGTTCTTGCTAAATCCTTTGATGCTTTAAATGCATCTTCATTGTCTACTTTAATAACTTCATCAATTATTGAAACATTCAAGTTCTTTGGTATAAAACCAGCTCCTATCCCTTGAAGCTTATGTGGTCCTGGCTTTCCACCTGAAATAACTGGAGAATTTGATGGTTCAACAGCTACAACTTTCACATCAGATTTTCTTTCCTTTAGAACTTCTCCTATTCCAGTTAAAGTTCCACCTGTCCCAACTCCAGCAACTACTATATCCACTTCTCCATCTGTATCATTCCAAATCTCTTCTGCAGTTGTTACTCTGTGTATTTGTGGATTTGCTGGATTTTCAAATTGTTGTAGTATTATTGAATTTTCAATTGATGCTTTAAGTTCGTTGGCTTTTGCTATAGCCCCCTTCATTCCTTCTGCTCCAGGAGTTAATACTAATTCAGCGCCTAAAGCTTTTAGTAAGTTTCTTCTTTCAATACTCATTGTTTCAGGCATTGTTAAGATTAATCTATATCCCTTTGCTGCTGATATATAAGCTAATGCTATACCAGTATTTCCACTAGTTGGCTCAATAATAACTGAATCTTTATTTAATTTTCCTTCTTTTTCAGCGGCTTCTATCATTCCATATCCAATTCTATCTTTTACGCTACCACCTGGATTAAAATATTCTAGTTTTGCTATGATTTTTCCTAAAGTTCCTTTTTCTTTATTGTAATTTTCAAGTTCAAGCAATGGAGTGTTTCCTATTAATTGAACTAAGCTTTTTGCTATCTTCATATTTACCTCTCCTTTTTTCCTACTATTCCGATATGTTTATTCTCTATATTTATATATTACTCCATTTAATATAATTTGTGAATACTTTTTTTATATTTAACAAAAAAATTTGCATCAAATAAGATGCAAATTTTTAAATAATAGTTTTATTTTTCTTTTATTGCTTTTAAGAACATTTTAAAGAAGTTAAATAATACATATGATATTATAGCTGTTGTTACATAGATTTGAATTCCAGATATTTGTTTTACTATGTTTCCTAGTAATTCATTGCCATTATTAATTAAAAAGCCTGACATTTTTACTGATGCAACAATACCTATAGCCATAGGGAATGTTAGTCCTGCAAAGCCTGGATAAAAGTCAAAGGAAAAGAAACTAGGAAGCTTGTACAAAATAAATAGTAAAGTTGCAAATACTAATATATATAATAAGTATGTAATTATTTTATTAGGATTTTCTATAACATTTAAATATGAAACTAAGCAAAGACTTGATGGAGCTAATAATATTGCTTGTGTATGATATAAAGCATCCTTTAAAGGTAATTTTATTAATCTAACAATCATAAAAGGCATTATTATAACTAAAGCTAAAATTCCATAATATAATACTATTTTATTAATAAGAGGTTCTTTCATTGAAGCACCTATTACAACAGAAACCATGATTCCATTATAAGTTACAAACCAACTTGGTACAAAAGTATCTTTATTTACACCCTTTATAACATTTCTATATGTAAAAATTAATATATGTATTGCATGTAATATTAAACCTATAAACCATAATGATTTACCTAAAATATTATTATATTCAAAATAATATGATCCTAAAATCATTGTAATCATTGTGAATCCTGCGTATAAACTAGCTGGAACTGTATTAGAGTATTCTTTTTTACAAGTATTTGAGAATGCTATAATTTTAACTAAGTAAGCTAATAAAATTATAGTTGCAATCCACATAGTTAAATGTCTTACAAAGCTATATCCTAAGCTTGAATAAACATTTGATAATGTTGCAGCTCCAACCATAGTTGGTAACAATGGAACAGGAATATTTTCAAGTTTTTTTAGTAAATTATTTTTCATGTCTACCTCCTAAATTAATTCAATAATACTACTAAATCAATTTTATTTCTTAACTATGTTAATTATTTCACTTATTAGTGCATAGTAAAGAAAATTTCTTCTTAATTATACTTTATTCTTCTTATATTTCTGTGATTATTATCACGCTTTTTAAATAAAAGTAAATAAAGGACTGTTAAAACAGCCCTAAATTAAAAATCTAGATTGTAATATATAGAATTAATAAAGTAATTTAAAACAACTTACTAAAAATATATTCCTTTTACATTGTAGGATAGCTCCTCATTATATCTAATTTTTCTTATAACTTTTAACTAAAATGTGAATAAAATTATATAATACAAAAGCTATTATTGTAGTTGTTATGTATATTTGAATTCCACTTATTTCTTTAGCAATATATGATAAAGATTTATATCCTATATCATTAAAATACGTAGAAGCCTTTATAGAGGCAACTATTCCTATAGCCATTGGAAAAGTTAATCCTGCAAAACCAGGTGTAAAAGTATAAGAAAAAAACTTTGGTAGCATATATATTATAAATAATAGTGTTAATAAAATTATTATATAGAAAATGCCAATTAAAATTTTATTAGGATTATTTATAAAATTTAAATAGCTAACTAAGCAAAGGCTTGATGGTGCCAATAAAATTGCTTGTGTGTGAAATAAAGCTTCATTTATAGGCTCTTTCCTTAGTCTAATAATCATAAAAGGTAAAATTATTATAAATACTATTATCCCATAATAAACTATAATCTTTCCTAAAAAAGGTTCATTCATAGGCTTTCCAACAACAGTTGAAACCATAATACCATTATAAGTTACAAACCAACTAGGTACAAAAGTTTCTTTTTTTACTCCTAAAAATACATTTCTATATGTAAATATTACTATATGAATTGCATGTAATACTATTCCTATAATCCATAAGCCTTTTCCTAATACCTTACTATAACTAAAATAATAGGAACCTAAAATCATTAATAACATTGTAAATGCTGCATAAAGACTTGCTGGCACTGTATTACTATATTCACTTTTACAAGTATCAAAATATAATGTTATTTTTATTATATATGCAATTAAAATAACTGTAGTAATAATCATGGTTATGTGTCTAATCCAATTATATCCTAATATTTGATATACATTTGATAATGTTGCTGCTCCGACCATAGTAGGCAAAATTGGTACAGGCATATTCTTAATCTTTTTAATTATACTTCTATTTCCCAATTCATCACCTACTTTTTTAATATACGAACTCTAAATTTTCTGTC
Organism: uncultured Clostridium sp.; assembly: GCA_934746015.1. Taxonomy (GTDB): domain Bacteria; phylum Bacillota; class Clostridia; order Clostridiales; family Clostridiaceae; genus Clostridium. The sequence goes on along the minus strand of CAKVEW010000007.1, from coordinate 124,799 downwards.
TCATTAAAGAAATCAGAATAATCAACATCAAATAAAGGCTTTTTAACTCTATCTACATTTATTTTCTCTTTAATTAATTGAGTCAAAACACCTACATAGGATAAATCTCCTTGAACTATAGCTCCATAAATTGCCCCATCTTTATATATTATTTTTTTATAATCTTTACCATCAATATCTATTACTTCCTCATAAGTATCATCTGGTTTAGCTACTAATCCAAGTGACATGGTTGCTAACCCACAAAAGTTCATTGTATTCTTACTAGCAAAAAAGTCTTCCATAAAAGTTTCTTTTCCTACCATGTTATTTGCAGCTATCATTCCTTCCTTTACAGCTGTTGGCCATATTGGATTTCTGCCAGTTATATCTCCTGCCCCATAAATATCTTTAATATTTGTCTCCCCTTTTTCATTAATTATCAATCCAAATTTATCACATTCAATTCCACTATCCTTTAAAAATCCAACATTTGCTCTTACTCCTGCACAGGCAATTAACAACTCACAAGGAACTTCTTCTCCAGTGTCTAACCTTATTGAAATCGGATTATTACCATCATCAATAATCACTTTTTCTGCTCTCACTCCAAACTTTAAGCTAACCCCTTCTTTTTTCAGCCTTTCTTCATACTTACTGGCTGCATACTTATCTAGCTGTAGTGGGAGTAATCTATCACCCATTTCTATTAATGTTAAATTAACATCATAATCTAATAATCCTGCTAATGCATCTACTCCTACAAGGCCAGCTCCTAATATAGCTATATTTTTTACTTTAGTTGCCATTTCCTTAATCTTAATAGCATCATCTAAATTTCTTAATCCAATAACATTATTAGCTGTTCTTAGATTTTCTATTGGTGGCAAAAATGAAGATGCACCTGCAGCTAATAACAACTTATCGTATTCTATACTCTTTCCATTGTCTAAATTTATTTTTTTATCCTTAATATCTATTCCAACTACTTCTACACCCTTAATCCATTCTATATCATAGATATCAAAAAAATTATCTGGTGTAAAATCTAAGGCTTCTATTTCTCTTCTTCCATCTAAAAAATGATGAAGTATACAGCGAGAATATACATATTCATCTTTAGATACCAATATTATTTCACATTCTTTATTGAATTGTCTTAAAGTTCTTGCTGCATTTATTCCTGATGCTGATGCACCAACTATTATATATTTCATTATTCCTTAACCTCCTCTAATGTTAATGCACCCATAGGGCATTTATCTACACATTGAGGGTATTTGCTTTCTGTAGATAAACACATATCACACTTCATAACTTCTCTATTAGTTTGATAATCCATTTTTAATACACCATATGGACATGCCATAATACACATATAGCAAGTTGCACATCTACTCTTATCATAAATTACATATCCAGTTTCATCATCTCTTCTCATTGCTCCCGTTGGACATGCATAAACACATTCTGGTCTAGTGCAATGTCTACAATAAATTGGTGCATATCTTCCTTCACTATTAATTACTATTCTGCCTCTAGTATCTCTACAACCATGAGAAACCTTGCAAGCTGTAGTGCAGGTTAAACATCCAATGCATTTCTTTCTATCAATTTTAATTCTCTTCATAGTTATCACCTTTTATCTTTTCAATCTTTACTGGTACATACTTATAATTAGGTTCCTTTGAATACGTATCAAAAACTGAAGTCAATACTGAATTAGCTTCTATATAGTGCATTGGTGCGTAAATATCTCCACTTTTTACTGTTCTACTTAACTTAACTAAAAAAGTATTAGTTACACCATTTGGTGAGCTTATTTTCACTTTATCATTTTCTTTTATACCTAATTCTTCTGCTAAATCTGTATTTAAATTTATGTATCCTTCTTTAACTATTATTGCTTCAACATCTGGTATTTCTCTTGTTCTAGTTTGTGTATGCCATTGACCAACAGTTGCTCTACCAGTATTTAAAATATATGGATACTCTTCAGATCTGTCAAATGGAGGATTTAAAATATCTTCATATATAAATTTAGCTTTTTTATTTGGAGTGTAAAACTTTCCATCCTCAAATAGTCTTCTTTCTTCCTCTACATCCTCTTCTCCCTCTTTATATGGCCATTGAACTCCTTTAGATCCATTTAAAGCATCATAATCTACTCCAGTAATATCACATGGCATGCCTTTGCTACATTTTTTTAATATTTCAAAAGCATCCTTAGGAGTTCTCCATTTATCTAATAAACTTCCCATACCTAAAGCTTCACCTATTCCAAGCATAATATCATAATCAGTTAATTCATTTTCTTTTTTTTCGAGTACTGGTTGAACTTTAGATAGTCTTCTTTCAGTGTTAATGATAAGTCCTTCTTTTTTTAATCCATTTGTTGAAGGAAGGATTAAATGGGCATATCTACAGGTTTGAGTATCCGAATATATGTCTTGGACTGCTAAAAACTCTAATTTTTCTGCTGCCTTCTTAAACTCTAAGTCATTAATCCAAGAAACTAAAGGGTTAGTTGCTAAAACCCACAACGCTTTAATCTCTCCCTTATTTATGCCATCAACTATTTCATTGTATGGCTTTGTTGGCTTCTTAGGTAAAATATCTTCATCTATTTCTAATATTTCAGATATTGCTTTTCTCCTCTTTTCATCACTATATTCTCCTCCACCATAAAAACCTGTTGTATTACTAAATAGTCTTGATCCCATAGCATTACATTGACCTGTTATAGAATTTGGTCCAGTTCCTGGCTTTCCTATATTCCCTGTCATAAGTGCTAGATTAATAATAGATTGTGCAGTTCTAACTGCTTGAAAGCCCTGATTTACTCCCATGGTCCACCAAAAAGAAACTCTTTTACCTTTATAAATTATTTCTGCTAGTTCTAAAACTCTCCCCTTTGATATTCCTGTATATTCTTCTACATCATTAATATCATATTTTTTAACATGATTTTTAAATCCTTCGAAATCTTCTGTATTACTTCTTATAAAATCTGTGTCTATCCATCCTTTTTCAATTAACACATTTGCTATAGTATAAAATAGTCTAATATCTGATTTAGCTTTAATGTCTATCCACATATCAGCTCTTGATGCAGTTTCACTTTTTCTAGGATCTATTACTATAACTTTTTTGTTTTCATTTTTATTTTTTATAACTTTACTCCATAAAATAGGATGAGCTACTACTGGATTACAACCAATAAATATCATTACATCTGAATGTTCTAAATCCTCTAAAGTATAAGGTGGTGCATCAAATCCAAAACTTTGCTTATAAGCTACAACAGCTGTAGCCATACATAATCTAGTATTCCCATCTCCATTTCCACCTAAAAATGTCCTTCCAATATGTCCTGCCAATGCCATTTCTTCACTTAATAGTTGTCCAGTACTTAAAAATGCAAAGCTTTCTTTCCCATGTTTTTTTTGAATTCTTTTTACATTTTCAGCAAAAATTTTAAAAGCATCTTTCCAAGATATATGTTCAAATTCATCATTTTCTTTCCTTAATAGTGGCAAAACAGGATTCTCATATAAGGTGTTTTGTTTATCTAAATTTAGGCCCTTAACACAACAAAAGCCTCTGTTAATTGGATAATCTTCAGCAGGTTTAACTCTTTCTATAAACCCTTTATCATCTACATGAAAATCAAAATTACAAGCTATTGAGCAATAATTACAAGTGGATCTTACAACCTTCATAATATTTCTCCTTTATTTCATATTCTTTTCATATTTAGTATTACAAGGATTTACTTAAGTTATTCACATAATACTCTTTTTATAAATTCATAAATATAAAAAAAAGAGATAGATATTATATTCCTTGAGACTTCTTAAAATCCAAGTCTCAAGGAATATAACATCTATCATCTTCTATAATTAATGTACTAATTCTTTATTTAGAATTACTAAAAATTTTTTATAAAGTAAATGTTCTCTTTTCATTTTCTAAAAGGGTACATTTATCTCCAATCTTTACTTTTCCTCCTCTTAAAACTTTGGTAAAGATACCATTACTTGGCATTATACACTCTCCAACTTGATAATAAATAGCACATTTATCATGACATTCCTTACCTATTTGAGTTACTTCTAGTAATACTTCTCCTACTTCTATTTTTTGACCTATTGGTAGCTTATTTAATTCAAAGCCTTCAACTACTAAATTTTCTCCAAATGCTCCAAAATCAACATTTCCGCCTTTTTTTCTGAATTCATCTATTTTTTCAAATGCTAATAAACTAACTTGCCTATGCCATTTACCTGCATGTGCATCTCCTTCTATCCCAAAATCCTCTATAAAAATAGCTTCATTAACCTCATTTTTTAAAGTCCCCTTATGTTTACTTGTACATACAGCTAATACCTTGCACATATTAATTATCCTCCAATTTGATTCATAAACTTTAATTCTTTATTTTCACTTTTTCTCATAAATAAGTGTTTTTCTGGTTTATTGTAAATATTATCTTTTATTACATTTAATATTTCTTCGTCACTTGCTCCTTTTCTAAGCAATTTTTTTAAATCAATGCCGTAATTATAGTGAAGGCATTGTTTTAAAAATCCTTCTGATGTAAGCCTTATCCTATTACAATCCTCACAAAAGCAATTACTAATAGCACTTATAAAACCAACTCTACCCTTAGCATTCTTTAATTTAATATAAGTTGCTGGTCCACCATTTATATTTATATTTTTATTTACTTCTTCTATATCACTATAATTTTCATTAATTAACTTTAGAATTTCTTCGTTGCTTACCCCTTTAAACTTACTACCAACTCCTATTGGCATAAGTTCTATAAATCTAATATCTATATTTTTATCTAATGTAAGATTTACAAAATCTAAAATTTCATCTTCATTCATGCCCTTTATCATAACCGTATTTATTTTAACAGTTATACCATGTTCCAAACATCTATCTATAGAGTTTAATACTTTTTTCAAATCTCCTAGGCGTGTTAGTTTATTAAACATTCCAACCTTCAATGAGTCTAAACTAATATTCACACCCTTTAACCCAGCTTTTTTTAATATACTAACTTTATCTTCTAGTAATATTCCATTTGTTGTAAGGTATATTTCTTCTATCCCTTGTATTTTATTAATTTCTTCAACTAATTCAACAATATCTTCTCTTACTAGAGGTTCTCCACCGGTTAATCGTATTTTCTTTATTCCAAGTTTTGAACAAGCATTAACTATTTTGCATATTTCATCTTTTGTAAGTTTTTCTTCCTCATTAAAGAAATCATTTTCCTTTTCTTCCATGCAGTAAATACATCTTAAATTACATCTATCAGTTAATGAAATTCTTAAATAATCTATTTCTCTGCCATACTTATCTTTCATTCCTTATTAAAGAGCTATTCATAAAAATTAAATTCTCCGCTCTTTCCTCCTATTTTTTTAAGTAAATGAGTTTCTTCTATTACCATCCTCTTATCAACAGCTTTACACATATCATATATAGTTAATGCTGCAATACTAGCTGCTGTTAATGCTTCCATTTCTACTCCAGTTTTATCTACTATTTTCACTGTAGCCTTTATATCAATACAAGCTTCTTTATCATTTATTTCAAAATCTACATTGCAGCTTGAAATCATTAAAGGGTGGCACATAGGAATTAAATTTGATGTCTGTTTACTTGCCATAATCCCAGCAATTCTAGCAACTCCTAGCACATCCCCCTTACCTATCTTGCCTTCTTTTATAAGAGATAATGTTTCTTCACTTACTCTTATTCTTGAAACTGCAACGGCAACTCTTTCAGTTTTATTTTTATCCGAAACATCCACCATTCTAGCGTTTCCACTGTTATCAAAATGAGTTAATTTGTTATCCATAAAATCCTCCTACTTTCCAAAGGAACAATGTGGGAATGTGCAGACCTTACAATCTAAGCATAATCCACCATGACCATAATATGCTATATCTTCTAAAGTTAATCTTTCATCTGCTAAAACCCTTGGAAGAACTAAATCTAATACTGTTCTTTTAGAATACATAGCACAACTTGGCACTCCAAGTATTGGAGTATCTCCATAATAAGCTAACAAGAACATAGCCCCTGGTAAAACTGGTGATCCATAAGTAACTAATTCCCCTCCAGATTCTTTAATAGCTGTTGGAGTCACATCATCTGGATCTACTGACATACCACCAGTACAAATTATCATATCTACCTTTTCATCTAATCCTTTTTTTATTTCTTCAATTATTCTTTCTTTAGAATCTGGTAAAATTACTTGTCTTATTACTTCACTGCCATAATATCCAAGTTTAGATTTTATTACAGGTAAAAAAGCATCTTTTATTCTGCCACTATAAACTTCATTTCCCGTAGTAATAAGTAAACACTTTTTTTCTTTTATTTCTTCTACATAAATTATTTTTTTCTCTATTAATTCCTCTGCTTTAATTATTTTTTCTTCTTCTATTATTAATGGAATGACTCTAGTAGCTCCTATTTTTTCACCTTTTTTAATTGGAGTGTTATTATGTAAGGTTGATACTATAATTTCTCCTAGGGTATTTAGCTTAAATAATTCGTCTTTATTTATTTTTAATACTCCATCTCTATCAGCAAAAAAATCTACTTTTCCTTCTTTTATTTCAGAGGATTTACTTACGCCTTCACCAAGAACAAGATTAGCTAATCTTATTGCAGCTTCATTTTCATGTAATTCTCCTTCTTTAGGTTCCCATACATATATATGTTCCTTTCCTATAGATAAAAGCTTTTCTATATCCTCTTCCTTAATAATATGTCCCTTTTTAAATAATCTTCCTTTAAATTCTCCAGGTATTATTTGTGTGACATCATGAGATAAAATACATCCAACTGAGTCGTATACACTAATCATCTTCATATGAAACATCTCCTATATTATGATTATTTTCTTGCACATTCCTTTTCTGTACCTAATAAAATTCCTAAACCATGTATTAATTCATCTAATATAAAATCTAGAGCTTCCTGGCAAGCCTTTGGACTTCCTGGTAAATTCACTATTAAAGTATTTCCTCTTATTCCAGAGACCGCTCTTGATAACATTGCCCTCTTAGTTATTTCCAAACTAAGCATTCTTATAGCTTCAGAAATTCCTGGAGTTTCTCTTTCAATTACTTCTTTTGTAGCTTCTGGAGTAATATCTCTTTTGGAAAATCCTGTTCCTCCAGTACTTAAAACTAAGTTTAAATTTAATTCATCACTCATATAAATAAACTCTTTTTTTAGCATTTCTTTTTCATCTGGTAGAACAATTTGTCTTTCAACTTTAAGTCCTCGTTCTTCCATTATCCTTTTTATAACTGCTCCACTCTTATCTTCTCTTTCTCCTGCATATCCTTTATCACTACTAGTAATGATTCCAACAGTATACATTAAATCTCCTCCAGTAATTTATATTCTTTTTCTGTATTTATATTTGAAAAATCCTTTAAGGATAAATTATTTTCTAAAACTTTATATTTTGTAGATAATATAAACCTTTGCAACTTATTTTCACCATTTAATAATGACTTTTCTATTTTAGGAATTAGACTTTTAGAATATATAGCACACATTGGTTGAAGTCTATCATTAATTCTAGGTACTAATACCTCATAGTCTCCTTTTATACTTCCAATTAAATCTAAAGTTTTCTTAGATATTAATGGCATATCACAGGCTATACATAAGACTTTATGATTTTTAGCATTTTTAAGTGCAGAATGAATACCTGATAAGGGCCCATTTCCTATATATATGTCAGGATAAACTTTTAAATTTAGCCCTTTATAATCTTCTATGTTATTAGCTATTATTATTATTTCATTAAATTCTTCTCCTGAATTAATAATGTTTTCTATAAAAGTTTTTTCTTTATAAATTAATAATGCCTTATTTTTATAATTCATCCTGCTACTTTTTCCACCAGCTAATATTGCTAAAGTCTTATTAATCATTTTTCCTCCTAAAGTTTAATAATATCTACTAAATCCCCAGTTTGTATTTCTTCATTATTAGGATTAACTTCAATAATGCAATTTGAATTTAATGCGGATTTTAATATTCCGTTACCAGATTTTTTTTGTGTAACATACACCTTCTGTTTGCAATTCTCTATTTCAAAATATCCTCTTAGAAATTTATGTTTAAAATCTTTCTTTATAATACCCTCTGCTAATATTGCTTTCTCCCTTGCAATCTCAGCTTTATTTGCCCCTGACAGCTTATTTAAAGAGGTTTTTACTAATAATTCAAAAGTAGTTAATGCAGCTGTTGGGTTTCCTGATAAACTAATAATAATAGAATTATTAATCTTGCTACATAAGACTGCTGACCCTGGCTTAATTGTTATTTTCCAAAATAATATTTCACCTTCAGCACTCTTAATTGCCTCTTTTAATAGGTCTTTTTCTCCTACAGATACACCACCAGTAGTAATAATTATATCGGCTTCTTTAGAAGCTTCCTTTATTGTTCTTCCTATTTCTATATAGTCGTCTTTTATATGATTAACATTGTTCACTTCATATCCAAGCTCTAACAACCTTGAAATAATTGAAAACTTATTGCTATTATAGATTTTACCGTATTTAAGTTCTTCACCTATATCTGTAACTTCATCACCAGTGCTAAAAAAAGCAACTTTTGGCTTTTTATAAACCTTAATTTTATTTATTCCAGAGCTAGCTATAATTCCAATATCTGAATAATCAAGTTTTTTCTTAGCCTTTACCAGTAAATCATCTTTAGATATATCTTCACCTATAAGACAAATATTTTGATTTTCAGAAACTTCTTTTCTTATGACTATATTATTATCTTCTACAATTACATCTTCTTGCTTAATAACTGCATTGGCTCCCTTAGGTATTGGAGCTCCAGTCATTATTTTTATTGCTGTATTTTTAGTTATTAGTTTATTACTATTTCCTCCAGCATAAATCTTATCAATTACTTTAATCTTATTATTTATAAAAGCATCCTCAGCAATTAGAGCATATCCATCCATTGCTGATTTATTAAAAGGAGGATTATTAATCTTAGAATATACATCCTCTGCTAAAACCTTATTTAATCCATTTAATAAATATACTTCCTCAATATCTAAATTTTCTATATTACTATTTAAAATTTTTAAAGCTTCTTCTAAAGAAATAAAGGACCTCACAATATTCCTCCTAAAATAAAAGGACTTATTATTCATATGTTTGTGAATAATAAGTCTAAATTTAAATATATTTAGTAACTATAAATAGTTTTAAATTAGATTTAGATTTTAAAACCTAAATCTTAAAATGATATTTAAATCAACTTATTTTCCTTCCCATAAAAGTGGAGATACTATTTTTTCAAATATGTACCCTGTGAATTTAAATTCAGGTATAAGTTCCATAGAAAACCCTTAGGAAACAAATACTCTAGAAAATTTTATTGATTATATTATTAAATTTTATAATCTTTTTCTTGTAATATTAAATCTACAATTTTTTTGAAGTCGTCTTTTTTTACTACTAAAATATCTTCAAAATCCAAATCTTCATCACTAGCAATTGCAATTAGGTTTTCTTTTTGGGATATAATTCTATCACTATAACCCTTTCTATATACTTCGATTTTCCTCAAAGCACTCTTTTTATAGCCTTCCACTAAAATTACATCTTTATCCATAGCTAAATTAATAATTTGTTCTAAAGGGATTTCTTCCTTAACTTCCTTTATTAAAGCAAATCTCTTAGGAGAAGATATAATTACAGTTTCAGCTCCTGCTTCTCTATGCTTATATGTATCCTTACCTTCTTTATCTATATCGAAACCATGAACATCATGCTTAATGGTTGCAATACTAAGGCCTCTTCTCTTAAGTTCTTTTATAATTCCTTCCATAACAAAGGTTTTTCCTACATTAGATTTATCTCCAACTATATTTATTACTTTAGACATAATTTTTCATCCTTTAAGCTTAATTTTAAAAAGTATTATATATGAACTATTTCTATACTTTTTAAAATTATCCTTTTAATTTTAAAAATAAATTTATATGGAAATTATAAAACTAATTCCCATATAAATAATTTTACTTATAGCTAAACTCAAAATTCTTTTCTAAGTTAAAGAAATCAGCATAGTCTATTTCAAAAATATTTTTAGTAACCTTTGATATATCTATTTTTTCTTTAATTAATTGAGTCAAAACACCTGCATATGATAAATCTCCTTGAATTATAGCTCCATATATTTTGCCATCTTTATGGATTATCTTCTTATAATTATCTTTATCTAGACTTATCTCAACTTTATAAGTATCATCTTTAGGCTCAACATCTCCTAATGACATAGTAGCAATTCCAACAAAATTCATTGTATTCTTACTTCCAAAGAAATCTGTCATTATCATTTCCTTGTCTAACATATTATGAGCTGCAATTATTCCTTCTTTTACTGCTGTTGGCCATATTGGATTTCTACCAGTAACATCACCTGCTCCATATATATCTTTAATATTAGTTTTTCCTTTTTCATCTATTATTAAACCAAATCTATCGCATTCAACATTACTATCAGCTAAGAATCCAATATTAGATCTTACACCAGTTGCAACTATTACTAATTCACATGGGATTTCTTCACCTGTGTTTATTAATAAAGCTTTAGGATTATTTTCTTCATCAAGTATTAACTTTTCTGCTTTAACTCCTAGCTTTAAGTTAACACCTTTCTCAGAAAATTTACTTTCATATACTGATGAAGTGTGTTTATCTAATTGGATAGGAAGTACTTTATCTCCCATTTCTACTAAGGAAATATTTACACCTGTGTCTATAAGTCCACTAATAGCATCTATTCCAACAAGTCCAGCTCCTAACACAACAACATTTTTAACCTTAGAAGCTTCTTCTTTTATTAAAATTGCATCATCTAAATTTCTAAGACCTACTACATTTTTTCCTTCTCTTAAACCTTCAACTGGAGGAATGAATGCAGATGCACCACTACAAATCATTAACTTATCATATTTAATAGTTTCACCATTTGAAAGAGTTAATGACTTTTCTTCGTCCTTTAAAGATAGAACCTCTACCCCTTTAATCCAGTTTATATTGTATTCTTCAAAAAAGTTTTTAGATGTAAAATTTAATTTTTCAATATTTCTATGATTAGATATATAATGATGTAAAATACATCTTGAATATACTTCAGTATCTTTTGAAATTAATACTATTTCAGCATCCTTATCTAATTCTCTTAAAGTTTTTGCACTACTAATTCCAGCTGCAGATGCTCCTATAACTACATATTTCATTAATTAGATACCTCCTCTAATGTAATAGCTGCCATTGGACATCTTGCTACACATTGTGGAGATCCTGCCTCTTTACATCCATCACATTTCATAATTTCCTTTTGTGTTCTACTATCTGCCTTTAATACCCCATATGGACATGCCATAATACACATATAACAGCTTGCACAACGTTCCTTATCATAAGTAACTTTTCCTGTGTTTTTATCCTTACTCATAGCCCCTGTCATACAAGTATATACACATTCTGGTCTATCGCAATGTCTACAAAAGATTGGTGCATATTTACCATTACTATCTATAGTTATTCTGCTTCTTGTATCTTCTGAATTGTGGGATACTATACATGCTGTTGTGCATGTTAAACAACCAACACATTTAGATCTATCTATTTTAATTCTTTTCATCTTTAAATCTCCTACTTCTTAGAAATATTTACTGCAACAGTTTTAAAAGATGGTTCCTTTGAATAAGGATCATAAACTGAAGGAGTAAGTGAATTTGTTTCTATATAGTGAATAGGTGCATATAGATGATCTTTCTTTACATTTTCTGAATACACAACATTAAATTCACTAGTTTTTCCGTTTTGAGAAGTAATATTTATTCTTTCGTTTTCTTCTATATTTAATTCTTTTGCTAATTCTGGATTCATTAATACGTAAGATACTTTGCTATAAATCTTATTATGATCAATTTCTCTTGATCTAACTTGAGTATGCCATTGTCCAACAGTTCCTCTTCCGCTATTAAATATATAAGGGAATTCATCAGAAGTCTTTGTTGGATTTTCAGCTATATCTTCAAATAATATCTTAGCCTTCTTAGAAGGTGTATAGTAATTTCCATCTTCATATAATCTTCTTTCATCTTCTTCTAATACTTGTCCTTCTCTAAATGGCCATTGAACACCTTTAGAGCCGCTCATATTTTCACCTTCTAGCATTTCATAAGTAACCCCAGTAATGTCACAAGGCATTCCCTTAGAACACTTCTTTAATAACTCAAAAGCATCTCTTGGGGTCTTCCAATTATCTAATAAGCTTCCCATTCCTAATTCTTCACCAATTTTGAAGAATATTTCATAATCAGAAAGTTCACCTTCTTCTTTAGCTATAACAGGGTTAACCTTTGATACTCTACGCTCAGTATTTATAAGTACTCCCTCTTTTTTAATTGCTGGAACAGATGGTAAATATAAATCACAAAGTTTAGCTGTATCAGTATCTTCATATATATCTTGAACTACTAAGAAATCTAAATTTTTAACAGCATCTAAAAATTGCTTATTATTAGTGAATGAATGTCTTGGGTTTGTACAAATTACCCATAATCCTTTAATTTCTCCCGCAATAGCTTTTTCTATTATTACGTTATATGGTAATGTAGGCTTAGTTATAAGTACATCTTCCTCTACTCCTAAAGCTTCTGCAACAGCTTTTCTTCTTACTGGATTATCGAAATCTCCTCCTCCATAAAGTCCTGCAGTATTACTGAAAGCTCTTGAACCCATAGCATTACATTGTCCTGTTAGTGAATTTGCTCCTGTTCCTGGTTTTCCCATATTTCCAGTTATTAAAGCTAAGTTTATTATTGATTGAGCTGTTCTAACCGCTTGGTATCCTTGATTTACACCCATTGTCCACCAGAAAGATACTCTTTTACCGTTATGTATTATTTCTGCAAGTTCTTGAACTCTTTCTTTAGATATTCCTGTATTTTCTTCTACATCTTCTAAAGTAAATTTAGAAACATGATTCTTAAACTCTTCAAATCCTTCAGTATGTTCTTCTATATAGTTCTTGTCAATCCAATTATTTTGAATTAATGTATTAGCTAATGTGTACATTAAAACTAAATCAGCCTTTGGCTTAATATCAATCCATAAATCTGAATTTAAAGCTGTTTCTGATTTTCTTGGATCTATTGTAATTATTTTAGCATCTTTATTTTCTCTTATTCTTCCCCAGAATACTGGATGAGCTATTACTGGATTAGCTCCAATTAAGAATATCGTATCTGAAAGCTCAGCATCCTTTAATGTGTATGGTGGTGCATCAAAGCCAAAGGATTGTTTATGTGCGACAACTGACGTAGCCATGCAAAGCCTAGTGTTTCCATCTCCATGCATACCCATATAATTTCTACCAACGTGACCTAATAAAGCCATTTCTTCAGTAGTCATTTGGCCAGTACTAATATAGGCAACACTTTCTTTTCCATATTTATTTTGAATACTTGTCATTTTTTCTGCAAATACCTTGATTCCATCTTCCCAAGATATTTCCTTCATTTCTCCATTTTCATCTCTTAATAATGGAGACTTTCTTGCCTTTATTTTAGTTTGTTGCTTATCTAAATTTAAACCTTTTATACAACAAAATCCTTTATTAACAGGATAGTCCTTAGTAGGGGAAACTTTCTTTATTTCTCCACCTTCGACATAAAAATCTACATTACATGCTAAAGCACATAAGTTACAAGTTGATTGAATCTTTCTCATATTATTTACATCTCCACTTCTAATAATAGAAATTAATTTAAGCTATTATATTTTAGCATTTATAAATTCTATAAACTGTGATAATAATCACACTATGATGATTTTTTGTTATTTAATTCACAATACGAGAAATACCATATTATATTTTAAATAAAAAATGAAGTATGTCAATAATTTTTACATAGAAATTTGAAATTTATTAAGAATTAAACTAAATATTTTTTAGAATAACTGGTCGTTTAAATGACCTTAGAAGAAGAATGATAATTAAGCTAAAATTATGACCCATAATAGTATTAATTGATTCTATTTCTTAATTGTATCAACAGTAGTAAGGTATAAAATCCTCATTAATTATTCATTCTTCTGAAAGATAGCTTTAGTCTTAGTAACTTATCTAAATTGATTATTATAGCTTTTCACAGCATTAGGTCTATATATTATTTTTCTAATTTTATGTAGATATTTAAAGAATTTATATTTCTTTATATGGACAAGTAGTACTTACATAATCTAAAAAGTATTTCTTCATAGTTTATCCTTGAATTTAATTTCCTCTTGATGTCCATTATGAACCTCTGTGTACATATACTTACTAGCCGCAAAATCATTATGGTAATGTACCCACTCATAAGCATCAAACATTGTGTCGAAGCTTACATCATATCCATAATAGATTATATAGAAGGACGCGTCCTCTCTGTGTTTACCAATCATTACAAGTACATTGTTCTCATTCTGCAAAACCTTTCCAAGATACTTATGTGGAACTTCATAAATATTACTAAGAACATCCTTTACAATATCATAATCTACTGTAGTAACATTCTTTGTAATAAGAACTGTATTGTTATTGCATTTACAGACTGCATGATAATATTTTTCACCATTCATCTTATTCTCTATGAATTCGGCAGACACTACCTCAAGATTTGCTCCTGAAACATCATATAATTTGCTCATATTCAACCCCCTCAATTAATTTCGTATTATAAACGTTTCATATTTCTTGCATTTGTCAAGTACCTTTTGCAAAAATTGGCATTTTATTGACATAATGCACCTATTTTCCTTGTGGATTTGTAATTGAAAGTACCTTTAAATTATCGCGTCAAATCTACATTTCAAATAGTCATAAGCAATACTGTCAATAATAATTTCTTGTTCTTTGTTAGGAAATTATTCTATTTTCTTTTTTACTTAACCCTCGAACGCACACCATGGAATATAATGTTAATTTGCACCATGCCATCTTCTACGGCAAAAATCTCAAAATTGTCTGCAGCTCTAACTGCCTCATAGAACTTATCTATTTCCCTTACGATAAGCCAGTCTGCCGAAACTTTGATGACGGCATATCCGTTAATGAGTTCGCCCATTTCGCACCACATTTGCGCGTTGATGTTGTCCTCATCGTTGATAAGTTGCTCTAAAGTTCGGTATGCTTTTGCAAAATCCATTTTCCTTTGAGGATTTGCCACAAAAATCTTTTTCCTTTTGAAATCCTCCTCAAGAAACGCTAAAAAATCTTCTAATGTCATTAAATTCCTCCTTTCCCTTTGGCAAATTAGCCATAAGTCTTTCCCTTACTATTGAGCTACTGACTCTATTCTTATATATATTCTTCATACTTTCGACATATATTTTCTATATAAAAATCCCCAAATCCGTAACGTTTCGCCAACTCTTCTCCTGATTTTGTCTTTAAAAAGCCCCTTATATCTAGGCAAGATTCTTTCATTCCTTTTTTTAAATAATACAAGAGCCCTGATGCCTGTAAATTTTTCATAGTAAGCTGTGGAATATCAGCTTGTTTTCTAAATAATTGAATTTTGCGGTAAACATATCTAAAACGGACATCTTCACTATCTATATCTCTTACATTCGCTCTTTCCTTATATAATCTTCCTCTACCCTTTACTGGGATAACACGCATGGTATTCCCATAACTCATTATTTCTGTTTCAGAAAATGCATCCTTTAAAAGCTTGTACGTTCTATCTGTCAAAGGATATTCTTTCCTATTTACGATAATTATTGATTTATCTTTATATACATTTTCTTCTGATAAATCAGTAATATCTTGCATATTAGGACCAGCAATGCCTTCCCAGAGTGCCTCTAGCAATGCTTTATCTGATGCATTATATAAATTTTCTTCTATTTCTGTTACTTCCTCTCTGCTCAATAAAAAACTTGCAGACTTATCTATTAAATCTTTTACATCTTTTTTACTTATTTCTTCATAGGCTCCCCCTGTTGCTGTACCAGTTAGTTTATAATTAAAATATCTTGTATAATCTTTAAGAATTACTGTATAGTTTAATAAAGAACTTACTGATTTTGCCTTAAACTCTTTAAACATCTTTAAGATTTCATCTTTATTAAATTCAGATACATCTTTATTTGCTTCACTTTCAAATTGTTCTGTTTTTTTTAAAATCGCATATAAAGAAGTGCTGGCTATGACTTTAGACCTTAAGTAGTATTCTATAAATCCTTCTTTTTGCTCTTTTTCATACATTAACTTATCTCCTTTATATGATCTTTTTATACTTTGATAACACGAAAAATAGAATATCTATTTATCAAGGTTTATTTAAAATAATACTATCCACATCTCTCAAAATATCATTTAGCCTTTTCTTTAATACATTTGGCACATATTTTCAATTTCTACTTTTCTATTCTTTCTCTTTTGTTTCGTTCTCTCCCTCTGCTGCCACCATTCATGATTATCATTCTTTACAAGATGCCAACAATTTTTCTTAAGACACTCTCTGCCTCTAATTTGCTTTACAGTCATATTGCAATTGTGTTTTTTACAAAAACCAGCACAGTTTTCAGAACAAGTACCATACAATGTTTCCATTTTGACCTTCCTTTCTGTGATAATAAGTTTCATTTTTTCTCTCCAACATACTCCCAATAGTTTCCTACAACTCCATCTGTGCAGTCCCAAATATCATACCAACTATGGTCACACAGATAACTCATATGTCTTGTTCCTACGTGAGCAAGACATCTTCCATTATATACCTTTGCAAATTCATATGCCTTATACTTCTTTTTATCACTTTTTATTGGTTGCTTCATCTTCTTCCAGCCATTCTCTTCAAAATACTTCGTATAATTTTCTACTGTCGTTACCATATATCCAGTTTTGATAGAATAATCTACAAGTTGTCGTAATACCTCTTCCCAGGATCTATCTTCAGCTTCTGAAATTACACGTATTACACAGTCATCTGTTACTCTACCTTTAGGGTTAGCATTATAAAATACATATGCAGGTTCTCTGTTGTACTTCTCTTTTTTATACATTTTCAATACCCCCATTAAATCTTTCTTTTCTTGCAAGCCTTTTCTGTTTTGTAACAGCTATTTGCCTCCAGCAATCATGTGCTTAGTTCATCTCCAGATGTCAAAATTCTTTTTAAAAACTTTTATAATCCTACTGTATTTATTCAACTTACAATATCCTGCACAATTTTGAGATTTAAATCGGTATAACGTTTTCAAACAAGCAATCCTTCTTTTCTTTTATATTAATTAATTATTTTTGTATTGTCAATAAATATAAGACTATATAGCAATGTCATTTAGATAAGAAATAAATCTTATATAAATGACATTGTGCATTCTCCTTTTATATTGATACTATTTCTTTATCAACAGGTTCACCCTTAAGGAGCATATAATTCCTAATAAATTCTTTTACTTCGTTTATATCATGACTTATTATTATTACAGTTTTATTATTATCCTGAAAATATTTTTTTAAATACTTTATTATTTTTTCTTTATTATCTTTATCTAAACCTTTAAATGGTTCATCCATAATAAAAATATCTCCATTATAAATAACTGCTCTTGCTATACTTACCCTCTGCTTCATTCCACCACTTAATTCATTAGGAAACAAGCCTTCGGTCCCTGATAAATTCATATCATTTAATATATTTTTAATAATATACTCTCTTTCTTCTTTACTATATTTATTCTTTATAACTAATTCTAAGTTTTTATAAACATTTTTCCAAGGTATTAATCTACTCTCTTGATAAGTTACACTTATTTTTTTATCTTTTGATAAAAGTTCATCTTTTAAATATTTTATTAAAGTGGTTTTACCTATTCCTGATTCACCCATTATAAAATTAATACTATTTTCCTTGAAACTAATAGAAAAATCTTTATATAGTACTTTATCATTAAAGGATATATTTATATTATCAAAACTAATCAACTAAATATCTACCACCTTTTAAAAATCTCTTACTCAAACTATTAATTATCTTATCAGAGATAAAGCATAATATTGCAACAATAATTATCCAAGCAAATATTCCAGCAGTGTTAAAATTTATTTTTTCTCCTTGAATTGCTGTTCCAATTCCAAAGGTTGGTTGTCCAAAAACTTCTCCTGCAATTACTACTTTTAAAACTAAAGAAAATGTTGATGTTGCAATTTGAGAAATACTTAATAAAATTGATTGAAGATGTAAATTGCATAGCTTATCCATATAATTAACCTTAAATGAATCAAGCATTTCACATAAGTCTTCATTTGAATTTAAAATAGAATTCAAAGTGCTTTCATATAAAATTGGAAAGGAAATAATTATTCCAATTAAGTAGGTCGCATAATTTTTATTTAGCCAAATTAATGCTATAAGAATAAAAGCTATAGTTGGTATGGATTTTAATATTGAATTAATAGGATAAAAGAAATTATAAAATATCTTATTAAAGCTAGAAATAATACCTATTATAACTGCAAATAAAAGAGCTATTAAAAAACTAAAGGAACCTCTAATTAAAGAATAGCCGATACTTTTTAAAAAGTTTTTTTCTGTTACTATATCAATTAATTCTTTAAGAACCTCAGTTAATTTAGGTAGGTATATAGAATTATTCATTATATTAGATATTAATATCCATATAAGTATAATAATAATTAATGATATTAAAATAAGCTTTTTATCTTTCATAGAAGAAGCTTTCATCTGGTATTTTATCTCCTATAGATTTTGCATTTTCCTTTTCTAAAACTTTATAATAATCAATATAGTCAGCTTTATTATCTTTTGCATTTATAAATATAATGCTGCTATTTGAAATTGATTTTTCTATTATAGCTTCATCAACTTGTGATCCATTTTCAATAGAATATGTTGCAGCTTCTTTATTATTTTTATTTACCCAATTAATTGAATTAGAAACCTCTTCTATTAACTTATTTATAAAATCTTTATCTTCATTTATTAAAGTTTCTTTTACAATTAAGCTTGCTTGAGGAAATCCACTTTCACTATTAAATTTTTCCTTCCACAAATCATTCAAGCTAGCAATTACTTTTATATTAGGATTTTTATTTAATATAGTTGTTAATGTAGGTTCTGGTACAACTGCATATTTTGCTTTTCCCCCAAGAATAGCTGGTGCTAATTCAGTTGGTCCTCCAACATAACTTAATGTAACATCATTTATGCCACTTTCCTTTAAAAGAGCTTTAAAAACTATATCTGGTGTTAATCCACTTCCGATATTATAAACCTCTTTACCACTTAATTCATTTAAATCTATATCATTTTCCGTTGATATTAAATATAAAGCTCCAAGTCCTGTAGTTCCCACTAACTTATATCCTAATCCCTTATTATAGGCTTGGGCTGCTAAATTTGATGGAACTATTGCTATATCTGGTTCCCCCTTCATAACTGATGTAGCTAAAGTATCCGATGTATTTTCAATAGAATAATTAATATTATAATTATCATCTATTTGGATATTTTCTTTAATCATCTTAGATATAGCTGTTGCTGGAACTCCATTTGGTGCAATAAAAGATATTTCCTTCTTTAATGTATTAACTTCTTCTTTTTTACTACACCCTACAATTACAAATACCATACTAAATGCTACCAATAAACCAAATATAATTTTACTATTTTTCTTCATATTTTCATCCCCTCCTATCTTTACCATTATACCATTTTTATTATATTTATAAAATAAAACCTTCAGTAAAATCATAAGTTATTTAATACCGCTTAATAAGTTATAATGTTTGACTTTTCTCTAAATTATATTTATACTATATGTATAATATTTGAAAGGACTTTGAATATGATAGAAAGCAAACTAGATTTATTAATTAAAAATAGTAATTCCTTAGACAATGTAAAATCTACTTTTGGAATGGGTACTTTCAAAAGATGTAGTGCTCTTAATTTGACCATTAGAGAAGTTTATGCTGATGTAGATAAAATTAATAGCTGCATAGACTTAATTAGAAATAATTCTAGCTTTTTCTCAAATTTTAGAGGAAATAACTTACTTACTACTGCTGTTAATTTATCAATTCAAAACAATCCAGAAGAAAGCTTTAATGAAATCATGAGTATATATAATAAACTAAAAAAGCATTTTTTTACTAATGAATTTTTAGTTTTAGCTGCTCAAATAATTTATAGCTATAAAGGAACTAATGATGTAGATACCCTTGTAATAAATACAAGAAAAGCCTATGATCTTATGAAAGAAAACCACTTATTTTTAACAGGTCAAGAAGATATAAGTTCAGCTGCATTAATTGCTGTAACATCTAGCAATTTAGATGAAACCTTTATAGATATGGAAAAATGTTATGATATTTTAAGGGAAAATGGTTTTTGGGCTGGAAATAACCTACAAGCTCTAACCCATATACTTTCTCTTTTTGAAGGTACTTCAGAAGAAAAATGTAATAAAGTAATTATATTAAATAAGGTGTTAAAAAAATATTCAACTCCTTTAACTGCTTACTCTTTACCTATTTTAGGAGTTGCAGCCTTAACTATTAGTGACTATGAAAGCTTTGCTAAAGAAATTATTTCATCGAGTAAATTTTTAAGAAAGCAACGTGGCTTTGGAAGCTTCTCTATAAATTCTGTTGTTAGAAATATGATAGTAGCTTCTTTACTTTCCTTAGAATCTATTGAAAATAATGATTCTCTAGTTAAGAATAAGGTTATAGATACTACAAACAATATTACATTAAATGTAGTAATAATTATGCAAATAGCAGCTGCCTCTGCTGCTAGTGCTGCTGCAGCCGCTGCTGCTAGTGCTGCTGCAGCCGCTGCTGCTTCAAGCAACTAACTAAAAAGCCTTAAAGTTTAATCTAAAAACTTTAAGGCTTTTGTCATTCCATCTTCACCAATTACAGTATTATTAAAAACTTCTGTAGCATTATTTATGTAATCTTTAGGTTCATTCATAGTAGGGCTAAAATGTGTTAGTAATAACTCATTAACCTTTGAAGCTTTGGCTAAGTTTGCAGCTTCTCTAAAAGTCATATGTTTATTTTTAATAGCTTTATTTATATCTTCATCACTTCCATAAGTACCTTCGCATATAAATAAATCACTATCCCTAACTAATTCTACTATTTTTTCATTGGGTCTTGTATCTGTAATATAACTTAACTTTATTCCTTTTCTTTCATCACCTAAAACCATAGAACTATCATAAGTAATACCATTAAAATTAATAATTTCTTCTATCTGCAATTTACTCCATAAAACTTTAGGAACATTCATTTCTATAGCTTTATCTATATTGAACTTTCTTCTTCTCTTAAAATAAAGACTATAGCCTAAACAAGGTGCTGAATGAGCAAGCTCTTCTGTTTTTAGAATAACCTCAGATTTATTTATATCGCATAAATCTAAATTAGTTTTATTTAAAGTAAATCCCAATTCTTTTCTATTTTCTTCTACCTTTAGCTCATAAGGTAAATATGGAAATAACACACTAAGCCCCTTAATAACATCTTTTATCCCTGTTGGCCCAATGATAGTCAATGGTTCTTCTCTGCCACTATTCCCAATGGTTGCAAGAAGGCCAGGTAAACCTACTATATGATCTCCATGTGCATGAGTTATTAATATTAAATCAATAGACTTAAATCCTAATTTATTTTTCCTTATAGCAACTTGAGTTCCTTCGCCTACATCTATTAATATTTTTCTCCCACTAAAATTAATAAAAAGAGAAGATAGATGCCTATTAGGCATAGGCATTCCGCCACCACACCCTAGTAAAGTTAAATCTATCATAAAAACACCTCCTTTTTGTGCTACGCACAATCTAAAATGTAAAATGAAAAATGTAGAATTATGGAAAAAACTCCTTTCGGAGTTTTATTAATAGAGTTTAAAATTCATTTCAGAAACTCCTAAGGAGTTTCATCATTAATTTTACATTCTACATTTTTCATTTTTCATTATTTTGCTAGTTCTAGGGCAATTTCCATCATGTCTGTAAAGCTTTCTTGTCTTTCTTCTGGTGTTGTTTCTATTCCTTTAAATACATGATCTGAAATTGTTAATATTGATAATGCTTCTACGTTATATTTTGCAGCAAGTGTATATAACTCTGCTGTTTCCATTTCTACAGCTAAGCATCCATATTCTGCCCATAAATTTAATCCGCCTACATTTGTATCATCATAAAATAAATCTGAAGATAAAACATTACCAACCTTTATATTTGCTCCCTTTTCTTTTCCTTTATTGTATGCTTCTAATAAAAGATCAAAGTTAGCTGTTGGAGCATAATCCATTCCTAAGAACCTTCTGTTATTTATTCCTGAATTAGTAGATGCACTTTGTGCTAATACTATATCTCTTACATTTACATTATCATTTATTGAGCCAGCTGATCCAATTCTAATAAGTCTTTTAGCTCCATAAAATCTAATTAATTCATTTACATATATTGAATGTGATGGCAATCCCATTCCTGTTCCTTGTACTGATATTCTTTTTCCTTTGTATGTACCAGTATAACCATACATTCCTCTAACTGTATTATAACAAACAGGATTTTCTAAGTAAGTTTCTGCTATAAATTTAGCCCTTAGTGGATCTCCTGGTAGTAATACTGTTTCTGCTATTGCTCCTTCAGTAGCCATAATGTGTAAATGCTTTGCCATATTAAAAGCCTCCTTAAGATATATTTATAATTTGCATTTTATTATACAAATATTATTATATACTCATATTATTTTTTTTAAAAGAGTTATCTTACCCCCTTAGTAATTATTACTTATTATCTTATTAATTATTTCTCTCATTTTACCAATCATATATAAAGATCCAGAAGCTAATATTATATCATCTTCTTTAGCTTTATTAATTGCATAATTAGCTGCATCCTCATAATCTTCAAAGGCCAAAGAATTCTTATTATATTTTAGAACTTCATTTTTTAAATCCTCTGAACTCGTAGCTCTAATTGAATTAGAAGTAACTGTATAAATTTCTTTAGCCATAGGTGCAATTATCTCTAACATTTTTTCTACTTCTTTATCTGCTAAAATTCCTAATATTAAATATAAATTTTGGTACTTAAAGTATTCTTCTATATTCATTCTTAAAAACTTAATACCATCTACATTATGGGCACCATCAACTACAATATAAGGTTTTTCATCTAAGATTTCTAATCTTCCCTTCCATTTTACCATTTTAGTAGCTACCTTTAATTTATCTATATCTATATTAATATAATTTAGACTATCTAATTCTTTTATAGCTTCCATAGCTAAAGATAAATTTATAATTTGATGTTCTCCTAGCAAAGATAAATTTATAACCTCTTCTTTACCTTTAATATTTACTAAAATACCTTGATTTATAGTTTTATTCTTATTAATGCCTAAAAACTTATAATTATTAGGATTAACTATAATTAAATTGGAGTTTTCTTTTATAGATTTTTCTGTAATAACCTTTATTGCTTCATCCTTCTGAATACAAGTAACTATAGGAACTCCTCTTTTAATTATTCCTGCTTTTTCTCTAGCTATTTCTTCTATTGTATCACCTAAAATATTCATATGATCTAAACTAATTGAGGTTATAACTGATAAAATAGGAGTTAATACGTTTGTTGAATCAAGTCTTCCACCTAGGCCTACTTCTATAACTCCAAAATCTACTTTTTGTCTATATAAATATAAAAACATTATGCAGGTTAAAACTTCAAATTCAGTTGGATGATTAAATCCTTCCTTAACTACTTGATTTACAAAAGGCTTTATTTCCCTTATTAAGCTTATAAAATCCTCTTCTTTAATATTTTCTTCATTTATTCTTATGGTTTCTTCAATTTCTTCTAAATGTGGAGAATTAAAATATCCTACTTTATATCCATGTTCTATTAATATTTTACCTAGAATTGCAGATGTTGAACCTTTCCCATTAGTACCAGCTATATGTATTAATTTTAAATTTTTATGTGGATTGCCTAATAGCTCTAATAATCTTTCTGTACGTTCAAGTCCATAATTTGATCCAAGTACTCTAAGTTCTTCTAAATATTTTAATGTGTCTAAGTCTTTCATTCTATACCATCCCTTTAATCTCAGTTGAAATATGATTTAAAAATTTCTCCATTGTATCATTTATGCCTAAATGACTAAGCATTCTGCTTCCAACTGCATCTTCAAATTCATTAAATAAAACTTCTCCATTTTTTAAAAGTAAAAAATCTATTCCACCAAAGTCTATATTTAAATTTTCTAATATCTTATTAATAATCTTTTCTTCTTTGTTAGAATAATTATAAATACCAACATTTCCGCCTTTTGTAAAGTTAGATATAATGCTATTTTCTTTTGGAATTCTAATTACAGCATGTTCAATTTTGTTATTTATAATATAAAACCTTATATCTCCAATATAGTCCTCTATATATTCTTGATAAACATTTTTACTAAAATCCAAATTATTAAAGTCTTCAACTATTTTAATATCAGTACCACCATGGCCATTTTTAGGTTTTTCTATAATTTTTTTTCTTAGAAAACTTTCCTCCAAGTTACTATAAATCTTTGGATACTTTATTCCTAATGTTTCTACATAGTCATAAGCAATTAATTTATCATTACCTAAAATACAAAATTTATAGTTATTATAAACCCTAATTCCTTCTTCTTCTAACTTATATGTAATATTAAAATTTCTAGATCTATTTATTGCAAATTTAAAATTATTTTTTAAATCATTAATTTCATTATCTAATAAAAGCTTTATATTAAGTTTCCTTTTTCTTCCCTCTTCAATAAGCCAACTTATGTATGATTTATTTTTCTCTACATCTTTTTCATTGTATATTAAAATACCATCAATCATAAAATTTCCCCTAAAATATATTCTATTATTTTTTTCCCAAAGCCTTGCCCCCATATCTTTTCAAAGCTTAGAAAATTTAAATTTGAATTTACCTCACAAAGTAAAGGCTTATTATTATCTCCAAATAATAGGTCCACCCCTGAAAAATCTAATCCAAGTGCTTTATGTGCCTTTAGTGCAATCTCTTCTTGCTCTTTATTTAGCTCTATTAAAGTACCCTTGCCACCTTGAGATATATTAGCTCTAAAATCAGTTTCTGATTCCCTAAGCATAGCCCCTATAACTTTATTTCCTATAATATTAACTCTTATATCTTTTCCAAAGCTGCTTTTTATATTTTCTTGAATTATAAAATCTATTTTATTCTTATTTAGCTCCTTAACTTTATTAATAAATTCTTCCCTATTATTTATTAAGTAAACCTGCATTCCAAATGATCCCATAGATTCTTTTATAATTACACTTTCTCCTAAGGTTTCATAACAACTTATTAAGTAATCTTCCCTATTTAATGAATAATCAAATATCATTGGAGATAAAATTGTTCTAGGCATATTTATATTATTATTTGAAAGAACTAAATGCATAAGACCCTTATGATCACAATTCTTAATAGCAGTACTAGAATTAAAAACTCTATAGCCCATTTTTTCTATATGACTTGCAAGTAATACATCTTTATCCCAAAAAATTATAAAACTTGGTTCTTCAACCTTTTTTATATGAATAAGTTTAGCTTCTCCATTATTTGAGTACATAGGAATTAATTCTGTATTTTTAATTGCTTCTAAATTTATATTCAACTCCCTAGCATCTTTAACTAAGGAATCTACAAGTTCTTTTATCTTTGGAACATTTAATGTTCCATTGTAAATTATCCATCCTGTCATATTCAACCTACTCTCTTATTATGTAGTATTAATTAACCTATTTTTATCACTTTTAAATTTCTTTGTCAACCTTTATACTATAATTATTATAAGTAAACAAAGGAGCTTAAAGATGAATGATTTAAACGAAATTTTAGATTTAGATTTAAATAAAATATCTATATACGAAATAAATGAAGAAAAACTAGTTAAATTAAAGAATTGCGATTACTATTTAAGAAATAATTTTTATTTTTGGTTAATTAATAAAATAAATACCCTTGAAGCTAAAAATCTTTTTAAAGAACTAGCTTATGCCAATTATTTAATGTCCTATTATATATTTATAGTATTAACACCTTTATCTTACGAGGAGTTAGCTTTTTATCATATTCAAAAAGCTTTAAGGTATGATGATAACATAGACTACAAAGAGTGGATTCTGATTTTTTCTACATTACCAACACCATTTTTAAAGCCTTATGATGCAATTAAAATAGCAGAAGAAGTTCTAGAAAAAGATCCAAGTAGTAATTTAGCTAATACTATTTTACAAATATTTTAATATAAATAAATTAAAGGGAGTATTATTAATAGATTTCAATCCATTAATGATACTCCCTAAGTTTATTTGTGTAATTTGGCACAAATTACAACACTAACTATTCACTATTACCTTTTAGTTCTTCACTAATTTAAAGCTTCTATTCTAACTAAAACAGCATTTAGCATTTCTTGATACTTTTCTCTCTTTTCTTTTTCACCATCTATAACAGCTTGTGGTGCTTTAGCTACAAAGCCTTGGTTAGAAAGCTTTTTGTCAATTCTTTCAACTTCCCCTTCTAGCTTTTTCTTTTCTTTATTTAATCTTTCAAGTTCCTTTTCCTTATCTACTAAGTCTAAAAGCGGCATAAATAATTCTCCGCCTTTAACAACTAAAGATACTGCATTTTCTGGAACTTCATTTTTATCAGCTATAAATACTACTTCAGAAGCAGATGCTAATTTTTCAATATAGTTAACTCCTGATGTAAAGGCTTCTTTTGCTTCATTTGTAGCATGTGCTATAACCTTAGCCTTTCTTGATGGTGGAACATTCATTTCTGCTCTAACATTTCTTAAACCTTTAATTGCTTCAATTATAAAGTCCATATCTTTTTCAGCTTTTTCATTTCTTAGAGCTTCATTATACTCTGGCCAGTTTGAAACAATTATTGAATCTCCATCTGTTAATGTAGTATATATTTCTTCAGTTATAAATGGCATTACAGGATGTAATAACTTAAGTCCAGTTTGTAATACTTCATTTAAAACATTATAAACTATTCCTTTTGCTTTTTCATCTTCACCGTATAATACGCCCTTAACTAATTCTATATACCAATCGCAGAATTCAGTCCACATAAAGTCATATACTTTTTGAAGAGCAATTCCTAATTCATATTTTTCCATGTTTTCAGTTACTTCACTAACTAAAGTATTCATTCTTGAAAGAATCCACTTATCAGCTAAACTATATTCTTTGCAATCAGCGTACTTATCCATAACTTCTTTATCAAGATTCATCATAACAAATCTAGATGCATTCCACATCTTATTTGCAAAGTTTCTAGCTGCTTCAACTCTTTCTGGAATATATCTTATATCATTTCCTGGTGAGTTTCCTGTAACTAACATAAATCTTAAGGCATCAGCACCATATTCATCAATAACTTCTAATGGATCAACACCATTACCTAGAGATTTACTCATTTTTCTTCCTTGAGAATCTCTTATAATACCATGGATTAGAACTGTATCAAATGGAGTTTTATCCATGTTGTGTATTCCCGAGAATATCATTCTTGCAACCCAGAAGAAAATAATATCATATCCAGTTACTAAAACATTTGTTGGATAGAAGTATTCTAAATCCTCTGTTTTATTTGGCCAACCTAAAGTTGAGAAAGGCCATAATGCTGATGAGAACCAAGTATCTAACACATCTTCATCTTGATGTAAGTGTTTAGAGCCACACTTAGGGCAAGTTTCTGGTGCATCTACTTCAACTATAATTTCTCTACAATCATCACAGTACCAAACTGGAATTCTATGTCCCCACCATAATTGTCTTGAAATACACCAATCTTGAATATTTTCCATCCAATTGAAGTAAATCTTATCAAATCTTTCTGGAACAAATTTAGTTTCATTATTTCTTACTGCTTCTATAGCTGGTTTTGCTAAAGATTCCATTTTAACATACCATTGTTTAGATATAATAGGCTCAATAACAGTTCCACATCTATCATGTGTTCCAACATTATGAGTATGAGGTTTAACTTTAACTAATAAGCCTTGTTCCTCTAAATCTTTAACCATTTGCTTTCTAGCTTCATATCTATCTAAGCCTTTATATTTTCCTCCAAGCTCATTAATAACCCCATGATCATCCATAACTCTAATTTGTGGTAAGTTATGTCTAAGTCCAACTTGGAAGTCATTAGGATCGTGAGCAGGTGTTATCTTAACAGCACCAGTTCCAAACTCAATGTCAACATAATCATCAGCAACTATAGGAATTTCTCTATCTGTTAAAGGTAACTTTATCATCTTTCCTACTAAATCTTTAAATCTATAATCATTTGGATTTACAGCAACTGCAGTATCACCAAGTAATGTTTCTGGTCTTGTAGTTGCTATTTCTAAATATCCACTTCCATCAGCTAATGGGTAATTTATATGCCAGAAGAAGCCTTCTTTTTCTTCATATTCTATTTCTGCATCTGAAAGTGCTGTTGTACACTTTGGACACCAATTTGTTATTCTATTTCCTTGATAAATTAATCCTTCATTATATAATTTAACAAAAACAGTTCTAACTGCCTTATTTAAATTTTCATCCATAGTAAAGGCTTCTCTAGAGAAGTCACAAGAAACTCCCATTTTCTTAAGCTGAGTTCTTATAGTGCCTCTATATTCATCTGCCCATTCCCAAACTTTTTCAAGAAATGCTTCTCTTCCCATTTCCTTTTTAACTAAACCTTCTTTTAAAAGTTCGTTTTCAACCTTAACTTCAGTAGCAATTGAAGCATGGTCTTGTCCTGGCAGCCATAAAGTACAATATCCTTGCATTCTCTTAAATCTTATAAGCATATCTTGAAGAGTATTATCAAGGGCATGACCTAAGTGCAACTTACCGGTTATATTTGGTGGTGGCATAACTATTGAAAAAGGCTTCTTACTTTTATCAATTATTGGTGTAAAATATTTTTTTTCTTCCCAATTCTTATAAATTCTTTCTTCAAACTCTTTTGGGTTATAAGTTGTGGCTAAGTTTTTCTTTTCTGACATATCATTTTCCTCCTTTATTTAATCAACTAGTGTTAGTATCAATTAAATTTGTATAAAATAAAAAGAGCCTTCGTCATAAAAGGACGAAGACTCGCGGTACCACCTTTATTCTTAACATAATAAATATATTAAGCTCTTTATTTATTAACGACTAAGAACAGCCGCCTTTACTTACTTAATTTCAGTAAAGATGCTCAAAAGCTACCTTCAGGGTACTTTAATATAGAAGGCTTTCAGCCAGTGACCTTCATTCTCTTTATATACAGTATTCCTTACTCCTCTTTCTCATTGCTTTTAATATATGATTTTGTAAAGTTATCTTATAATATATTATTATTTTTGTCAATATTAAAGAAATGAAAGAATTAAATTATAAAATCCTTTTTATCATGTTCTTTTGCTTTTGGTTCTCCAAAGGCTGCCTTTACACTTTCTACTTGTGGATTATGATTAATATTCTTTTTATGACTATTTTTACTTTTTTTACTCATTTCTTTCACCTCCAAGCTTGTATCATTAGCTTATGTAAAAGAAATATATTTTATGTAATTATCCTTCAATCCACTCCATATCTTTAATAAACTCATTAACAAACTCTTCACTCATACTTGGATTTATAGTTTCTTCATGAGTTATAGTAACTATAGACATTGCAATGGCATATTTTATCGTATCTTTAATTGATAAATTATTCATATACCCATATCCAACACCTGCAACAAATGAGTCTCCTGCTCCTGTTACATTTTTCACTTCAACTGCTGTAGTTCTAATTTTGCCTTCTTCTTTTGAATTTTTATAATATATTCCATCAGCATCTAAGCTTATAAATACATTTTCTACCCCTAAAGATCTAAAATAATTAGCAGCCTTAATTAAATCATTATCACTTTCTATTTTAAATCCACATAAAAGTTCTGTTTCTAACCTATTTGGTTTTATAGTGTGAAAATATTTTATTAAATGCTCTACTTTTTTTGCTTTTGTTGCTGAAACAGGATCTAAAATAAATTTAGTTTTCCCTGCAAACTTAGTTAATATATATTCTAGAAGTTCTGGATTATCAGCATCTAAAATAACATATTCTGCATTTTCTATAATACTTGCTTTTGAATCTATAAATGAAGAGTCCATTTTATTTAAACACTCCATATCTACTATAGCAGATTCCATCTCACCATCTTCATTTAAAACTGCCATATATGTAGGAGTATATTCATCTTCTAAAATCAAAGAATTGCTCATATTATACCCTATCTTAATAGAGTTGTTTAATATATTTTTTCCTTGATCATCCCCACCTAAAATAGATATAAATTCTGTATTAACATTAACTCTCGCTAAATTTTCAGCAATGTTTCTACATACTCCACCTAAAGATATTTTTATTTGCCCAGGTATTGAATCCCTTTTTTGATACTTCTTTCTACTAAAACCTATAATATCTACTATTGATGCCCCTAATACTAAAATATAAGGATTTTTCTTACACATACCATCTCTCCTGATCTATATTGTCCTTTCTAAAAAACATAAATACATTATATTAAAGAAATCTAAAAAAATAAAGTGATTTTTGAAAAACTTTGTCGAATTGTATTGTGCAAATTATATATGTATATTTTTTATTATCACAGAATATAAAAAATACATATATTGAATAATAATAAATTAATTAGGAAATAATTATATTAATAGAAAGACTATCCAGGAGGTGTCTATGCATTCATTTAATGAAGGTAACAAATATTATAATCTTAAAGATTATGAAAAAGCTATAGATCTATACAAGGTATCCATTGAAAATAATGAAAATACAGCATGTTCATATTATAATTGTGGTGTATGTTTCATTAAATTAAAAGAATTCGATAAAGCAATGGAAATGATAAAAAAAGCTTTAACTATGCAACAAGAAAGCAAATATTATTTCAATTTAGCTTATTGTTATGCAATGAAAGAAGATGTAAAAAAAGCATTAATATACTTTAATATGGCTTGGTCCCTAGATTCATCAGATACAGATTGTGAAAAAGCAATTAAATTAATACTATCAAAAAGTAAAAAAGCCCTATGACCTCTTTTCGGTAATAGGACTTTTTTCTTTTAATCTAATATCTATACTTAAAATATTTCTACTTACATCCACTCTCCAGCAACTTCTGAATTTAAGTGGTCTTTATTAAAATCAGCATTGTCAAAATAATTTCCAGACAAGTAAAAAGTAGGATCTACATTAATCCATTTTCCTTCATCCTCTAAATAAACTTGATTCCATGCATGAGGCCCATAATTTTGACCATCATAAGCTTCCCCAGTGATTATTCTAGTTTTTAATCCAACTGCTCTAGACATTGAAACGTAGAGGCAAGCATAATCAAAGCATATTCCACTTCTACTATTCCACGCTTCAATTGATCCACTATTAGAAACGCCTTCTGGACTTAATGCTTTTTCAGCTTTATCAAAATCATATCTTATATTAGATCCAATCCAAGCATATAATCTTTGTGCCTTTTCTCTATCTGTCTTTGCATTACTTACTATTTCTTTTGCTTTATTATCTATCTCTGGTAATGATTTTATTCCTTCTTCTAAAGTAACACCATTATAGTATATAATCACATTTGAATTGGCTGGTAAATATTCTTTAAAATCACTATAAGATAAAATAGGTTTATTTATTGAAACAATACTTTCTAGCCTACTATAGCCATTTATACTATTAAAAAAATTAATTTTATATTCTTTTCCAAAAGTAGTATTATATGAAATTATACCCATAAAAATTATAAGTATTATTACTAATCCTCTTAATAATCCAAAAATCGTAGAAAATAAAATTATCCTAAATTTACCCCTACTTAACAAAATATTATAAGCCTTAGTTAAAGGTTCATTTAAGGCTTTTAATACCCAATATATTATTGACTGTATTAAAAGAAAAACTATGCCTAAAATTAAAGCTTTAAAAATACTATTATTAAAAATAATTAAATTAGGATTATTACTAATAAACTGTAAAATAATTAAATATATCTTTTCTAAATTTAAAAACATAAGAAAAAAAGTTATAAATATTGAAAAATAATATATTAATCTATTTAATGAATATTTAGCACTTTCATCTTCTAATGATCCTTTAATACTATCTTTTATTGAAAAAATCATTAATAAGGTACATATAATATGTGGTAAATATGCAATCATTAATGCATCTCCTTTAAAAAATTAGTTATCCTCCACCTTTGTAATTTCCTTTACAACATTTGAAACTATATCGTAGCCATATCCCTTTGACAATAAAAATCTATATAGCTTTTGTGATAACTTAAATCTATCTGATTCTCTTTTAGCTATAGTATTATATTTTTTTATTGCTAAGTTATAGGCAGTATTCCTTTCATCTTCACTGTCTATATTATAAATTTCTTCATCTATTATTTTATCGCTAATTCCCTTTTTAGCTAAATCGTATTTTATCTTTTTTTTACCTACTAGTTTAACTTTATCTTTAATGTACATTTTAACATAATTCTCGTCATTTATAAAATTATATTCTTTTAATACATTCATAGTTTTATCTATAGCTTCATTATCATAGCCTTTTAGAATAAGTTTATCTATTAATTCTTTTTCACTTTTATAGGATTTTTCAACTATTCTTAAAGCTGTAGTCTTACACTTCAAATAATTATCTTCCTTTGCAATAGAATTAATTCTATCTATGTCTATTTTTTCATTTACTTTAAGTCCTTCTTTATAAACTAACTCATTGCTTAATGAAAATGCATAATCATTATTAATATATATATTAGATCTGTCTTTGTTTCTCTTTTGTACTTCAATTTTTGTAATTACATCCATAAATTTCTCCACATTAATTAGATTTCAGTATATGAATTGTTGGATTATTTAAGACTGTTTCTGCTACTTTATGAATTTTATTTATATCTAAACTGTTTAGTCTCTTCATATCTTCTAGGAATTCATAAAAATCTTCTCCATCTAAACCTTGATGTAACATATAATTACATAATTCAGATGGATCTTCTAAAGTAGATATAACTGCTGTCTTATGAACCTTTTTCATAAGTTCTAAATCCCTTTCTCCAATTTCTAAATCTCCATTTTTTACTGATGTTATAGTTTCATCTATAGCTTTTTTAGCTGCTTCTAAATCTTCTTCTCCAACTGAAGTATAGATATATAAAGTCTTAACATTATTTGTCATATCTATACTAGTATAAATATCATAAGCAAGTCCTCTTTTTTCTCTTACTTCTCTAAATAATAAAGAATTAGAACTTTCTCCCAATCTATGATTTAGTATTCTAAGTGGCAATTCTAAATCCTTACTTAAGTTATAAAAAGTATATAAATAAACTATGGTGTTTTGTTCTATATTCTTTTTAATTGTAGTTACTGATTTAGAAATATTCCCTTCTTCGCTTATTACTACTTCCTTTGTCTCTCCAGCTTTCCATGAAGAAAATACTTCTTCAATTTTTTTAAGTGCCTCATCATGTTCTAAGGAAGATACTATAGTTATCAATGAATTATTAGGTAAATAATATGTATTATAGTAATCTAATAAATCTTCTCTTTTATAAGCTTTAACATTCTTTTCTAACCCTGCAACATCATATCTTAAAGGATTATTTTTAAATGCTACTTCATTAGTTCTCTTAAAGCTTAAATCTTCTATATCATCTTTACTTGCCCTCATTTCTGCAAGAATTACTCCTCTTTCTTTTTCTAATTCTTCACTATCAAAAGCAGGATTAATTATCATATCACCTAATATATCAATAGCATTATTCAGTTCTTCTTCTAAACAACTTATAGTATAAACAGTTGAAGTATAATCAGTATAAGCATTATACTCTCCCCCTAAAAACTCAAGCTCATCATTTAACTCCTCGTAAGTTCTACCTTTAGTTCCCTTAAATAACATGTGCTCAATAAAGTGAGATATTCCCTTTTCATTTATATTCTCATATAAAGATCCAACCTTAACTCCAACATTTATAGAAGTTACCTTAGTATCTTTTTTTATAGTTACAACTTCTAAGCCATTATCTAAAAGATGCTTTTTTACATCAAAATTCAATTTAAACATTCTAGCCCACCCATCTCTCACATTATCTTATTTAAAATATAATATGAGTATCTTAAAAATATAACAATATTATTATATCTATGTTTGCAGTAATAATCTATATTATTAAAGCTTTTTGATTTAAATTATTTGTAATAATACTTTACCTTATTTTTATTGGCACTTATAATAATTATATTAACAATAAAAGGAGGGCTTTTATGAAAAAGAATATCTTATTAATTGAAGACGAAACTCGTATAAGATTCTTGTTAAGAGATTATTTTTTAAAAGAAGGCTTCACTATTATAGAAGCTGCTGATGGGGATGAAGGTATAAACTACTTTATAAATAACAAAATAGATTTAGTTATTTTAGATATAATGATGCCTAAAGTTGATGGAATAACAGTTTTAGAAACTATAAGAAAAGTTTCTGCAGTACCTGTTATTTTACTAACTGCAAAAGGACAAGAAGAAGATAAACTTTTTGGTTATGAAATGGGAGCAGATGACTATATGACTAAGCCATTTTCTCCGAAGGTATTAATAGCTAAAGTAAAGGCACTGCTTAAGAGAACCTCTGAAGATACTTTCTCAAGTTTAAATGAATATGATGGTTTAACTATAAACAAGCTTTCCCACGAAGTTAAGATAAATGATGAGCTTATTAATCTTTCTCCTAAGGAATTTGAACTTTTATGCTACTTAGCAGATAATGAAGGAATAGCCTTGTCAAGGGATACCATATTAGATAATGTTTGGGGATTGGACTATTATGGTGATTTAAGAACTGTAGATACTAATATAAAAAGGTTAAGAGAAAAACTTGGAGAAAAGGCTTCATATATTATTACAGTTAGAGGAAGTGGATATAGATTTGAAGCTAAAAAATAAATTTAGTCTGTCAAAAAAATTATTTTTTATAACCTTTGGATTAATATTTATGGTACTAATTTTTAGTATGCTATTTCAAATTTTATTTTTTGAGGACTTTTATTTAAATAAAAAAATTAAAGATATGACTAAAGAAGCAATAAAATTCAGCAATATGTATTCTTATGATATTTCAGATCAAAATAGATTAACAGAAGCTTTACTTAGATTTGAACAGGATACAAATTCTAAAATAGCTATATTTTCTACAGATGGTAATCTTAAATATCTGCTAAATTATAATAATAGTGATGATTTTCAAACACTAACCTCCTTCTGTAAAGAACTTATAGATGATAAATATCTTATTAATAAAGTTCTTACTACTGGAAAATCACAAACTAGTGTTTTTGAAAATGCTTTTAGTAATACTACAAAGATTGGTATTTTAACTCCAATGTCATTAAATCAAAAGAATGATTCTATTATAGTAACTGTATCTTCAATGAAACCTATAAATGAAGCTACTGATGTAATAAGAGAGTTTTATTTTTATTTATTTTTAGGATTTAGTTTAGTTGGAATTTTCCTTTCTTCTGTTTATGCCAATTTAATATCTAAACCATTAGTTAACATAAATAAAGTTGCTAAAAGAATGTCAGCCATGGATTTTACAGCTAAATGTGAAGAAACAACTTCTGATGATGAAATAGGAAATCTTGCAAAAACATTGAATTTTTTATCTTCTACTTTAGAAAATGCTTTAGAAGATTTAAAATATAAAAATAAAAAATTAGAAGAGGACATTGAAAAGGAGCGTAAACTTGAGGAGATGAGGAAAGACTTTGTAGCAAGTGTTTCTCATGATTTAAAAACTCCAATAGGAATTATAGAAGGATATGCTGAAGGCTTAAAGGATGGTATAGCTACTGGAAAGGACGCCTTAATTTATCTTGATACCATAATAGATGAATCTCATAAAATGAATAAATTAGTTACTAATATGCTAGAGCTTTCAAAATTAGAATCAGGTAATTTAGAGCTAGTAATTGAAAGATTCAATATTTTAAGATTAATTCAAAAAATAATAAAAAGCTTTAAATTAGAATTTGAATCAAAAAACATAAAATTAGAACTAAATACTAATTTAGAATATTGTTATATTTTAGGTGATATTTTTCAATTAGAGCAAGTTATAACTAATCTATTAAGTAATGCTTTAAAGTATACGCCTAATAATAATAAAGTAATTGTAGAACTAAATACCAATGATGAGTTAGTTACTATTTCTATTGAAAATAAAGGAGCATATATTCCTGAAGAGGAAATAGATAATTTATATAATAAATTCTATAGAATAGATAAGGCAAGAAACTCTTCAAATAATAGTAATGGCTTAGGCCTTGCTATTGTAAAAAGGATTTTAAAATTACACGAAAGTTCCTATTCTTTATTTAATACTGAAGATGGTGTTAAATTTGAATTTACTCTAAAGAAAGCAAATGATGAAGAAAGCTATCAAGAAATTTAAAGTCTAAAATTCAGAATTATAGAAGAAACTCCTTGCGGAGTTTCTATTTTAAAATGGGAGTTGTGGTTTTACAGCTCCTGTCTTTTTAACTCTTACTAATGTATAAATAAATATTAAAGCCTATATGAAAAATCTAATTAATAAAAATATAACTATTATAATATTTAAAATAATAATGATTTTATTATTTTTAGCAATGGTATTTATATCCTTTTCTTCTTTATTTTCAATCATATCCACCATAATTAGTAATTGATCTAACTTATTAAGTATTTCCTTATTTACTTTTTTGTTATTATTTCCATCATTAATATTCTCTAAAACTTCCTCTTTGCTTTTAATTATTTCTTCTTTTATATCCGCTATTACTATATCCTTATAAAGTAGCTTAATTTTTTCTTTTACATTTTCTTTTAGTAAATCCTCCTTTAAATAATTATCCACCAAATAAATCCTCCTCAATACATATCATTCTTTTAGTTACAATCAAAAGATATTCGTATGTTAAAATCAAGTCTGTTTCAGTTAAAATATTAGAATTTAGAAATTTAACTATATTCCTTCTAAATTTAATATATTCTCTTTTAATATAATTAAAAAAAATATAAACTATTTTTTCTTCTTCTAAAGATGCATCATTAAATTTTTTATAATCTTCTCTTAATTTTATAATTTTATCTTCTTCAATAAATATTATTTTCTTATTTTCTTCTATTGCATCTACAATATCTTCTAAACTTTCTTTAACTTCATTATTAATATTAGTATTGTCTATTATTTTTTCTGCTCTTAAATTTCTTTCAAACTCTAAATCTTTTAAAGTATTGCTTAATATAATAATATTATTTTCTATAGATAAAATTTTTTCTTTATATTTTTTTCTTTTATTTCTTATATATTTTATAGTATCCTTTTTTGATTGGTATACTTTTTCAAAATTAATATTTTCTTTTAAGTATATTTTATCAGTTTCCTTTTCATAATCTTTAATAAATCCTTTAATCCCATTTACGAAAAATATATTATCATCAATAATAATTTTTTCTAAATCCTGCACTAAATTCTTTCCTCCCTTCATCTTAAATTACCCTTTAATCCTTATGTTATGTTTTATTAAATTCTATGCAGATTATATAAATATTATTATTAATAATTGAATAAAAATGGAATTTACTTTCTTATTTACAAATAAAAAAGGCAATGGAATTTATTAGCTTCCATCACCTTTATTTTTATTAATACAAAATTATTAAATTATTTTTTTATTAAATCTTTTCATTAAGAAAATCTTATTTACAAAACTTTAAAATAAAGAATTTATAATCTATACTCCTTCACTTAAGAATTTGTATTGAGCCATATATAAATCATAATAACTACCTTTATTTTTTAGTAATTCATCATGATTTCCTGCTTCTTCAATTTGGCCATCATTTATAACCATAATCTTATCACAGTCTCTAATTGTAGATAATCTATGAGCAACAACAAAGGAAGTTCTTCCATGAAGAAGCTTTTCAATTCCTTCTTGCACTAATCTTTCTGTTTGAGTATCAATATTGGAAGTAGCTTCATCTAAAATTAGAATTCGAGGATTAGCAAGTAAGGCTCTCGCAAAGGATACAAGTTGTCTTTGTCCTAAAGAAAGTCTTGATCCTCTTTCATTCACCTCAGTTTCATATCCTTTTTCTAGCTTCATTATAAAGTCATGGGCATTAACTGCTTTTGCTGCTTCTATAACTTCTTCATCTGTTGCATCTAATCTTCCATATCTTATATTCTCCATAATAGTTGATGAAAATAAGAAGGTATCTTGAAGCATTATTCCCATTTGACTTCTTAAAGATTCTAAATCTACATATTTAATATTTTTACCATCAACTAAAACTTCACCTGAAGTAGGATCATAAAATCTACTAAGTAGAGATACTATTGTAGTCTTCCCTGCTCCTGTTGCTCCAACTAATGCTATTTTTTCACCCTTATTAACCTTGAAGCTCACATTCTTTAGAACCTCATTATTTTCATCGTAAGCAAAATGTACATTTTTAAATTCAACTATTCCTTTAATTTCCCCAATTTCCTTTGCATTTAATGAATTTTTAATAATTGGTTTTATATCTAAAATATCAAATATTCTATCTGCAGCTGAAAAGTTTGTAATTAAATTATTATAAAAACTAGATAGATTCATTATAGGTCTCCAAAACATTCCCACATACATAGAAAATGCTATTAAAGTACCTATTTCAATTTCATTATTTATAACTAATTTATATCCAATTAAAAATACTATAACAGTTCCAAGCCCCCAAGATAATTCAACTAAAGGCCAAAACATATCATTAATTTTTACTGCATCAATAAATGTATCACTTTGTTCCTCTACCATAGATTTGAAGTTTTTTTCAGTTCCTTTTTCTCTAGCAAATCCTTTTACTACTTTTATTCCTGAAAAATCTTCATGGGTAAATCCATTTAAATTAGATCTTTTATTTCTATAAACTTCCCATCTTCTTCTTGAAATAATTTCAATACAAAACATTGCAATTCCTAATAAAGGTAAAAGTGCTAAACAGGCTAAAGCAAGTTTTATATTAAGAATAAACATAATTATAGTAACACATATTAAATTTAAAATTTGAGGAATAAAGGATTGAATGCTTTGTGAAAATAAATTCTTTAAAGAATTCACATCTCCAACTACTCTAGCTAAGATTTTCCCTACTGGTCTTCCATCAAAAAAATCAAAGGATAAATATTGAATATGGCTATATAATTCATGTCTTATATTAACTAAAATATTATTAGTTATTGAAGTTATCATTGTCCATCTAATTTTCGATACTATCCAAGCTGCTAAATTTAATACTACTAGAAGTACACCAATCATAATCAGTGCTGTAACATTTTGATTTACAATATAATCATCTATAGCTATTTTAAGTAAAAGAGGATTCACAATTCCAGAAATCATAACAAAAATCATTAATAAAATAACAATAAATGATTTTAATTTATAAGGTTTTAAATAAGCTAAAAGTTTTATTATTATTTCACTTTTATTTCTTCTCATTATTTCTTCATCTTTTTTTATTGCATTATTTTCCATCTATATAACCTCCTCTTCTAAAAGATTAAAGTCTTTAAATTGGTTACAGTAAATATCAAAATATTTTCCTTTAAGCTTTAATAATTCTTCATGAGTTCCTTTTTCCTTTATCTCTCCATCTTCTAGATAGATTATAAGGTCTGCATTCTTAACAGCTGAAATCCTGTGTGCGATAATAAAAGTTGTACTAGTATTTTCTCTATTAGATAAATTCTTTAATAAATTATATTCAGTTTCCATATCTAAAGCTGAAGTAGAATCATCTAAAATCAATACTTTAGCTTGTCTTATCAAAGCTCTAGTAATTGAAATTCTTTGCTTTTGGCCTCCAGATAAGCCCATACCTCTTTCTCCTATTTCTGTATAGAATCCTTCTTCTAATCCATCTACAAATTCTAAAGCACAAGCTAATTCTGCTGCCTTTACTACTTCTTCAAAGCTTGCATTTTCATTACTAAATTTTATATTATTAATTATTGAATCTGAAAATAGGAAGGTATCTTGTGGAACAATAGCCATCTTTTCTCTTAAAAAGTTTAAATCATAATCCTTAAGATCCACATTATCTATTTTTATATTTCCTTCAGTTACATCATAGTATCTTCCAATTAAATTAATTAAAGTAGATTTCCCAGAACCAGTTGTTCCCATTATGGCTACTGTACTTCCAGCCTTAATATCTAAATTAATATTTTTAAGAACATATTCATCCTTATATTTAAAGCTAACATTATTAAATATAATATCTCCAACTAATTCTTTAGGTTTATAAGTTTTATCTATATTTTGAATTTCAGGTTCTTTATCCATTATTTCAAATATCTTCTTAGCTGAAGCAGTATTTCTTGAAAGTAAGTCAAGTAATTCTCCTAGCATTCTCATTGGCCATATCAGATTCCAAATATAACCACTAAAAGCTACTAATACTCCAATGCTTATATTCCCTTTCATAACAATGAAACCACCATAAACTATCATTACAACTAAAGCTATATTTGTTAAAAATTCAATAGGTGGAAAGTAATCTCCAATTATTTTTCCTTGTTCCATGCTTAAATCATAAAATTTTCTGTTCATTTTTAAGAACTTTTTCATTTCATATTTTTCTCTTGCAAAGGCTTTAACAAGTCTAACCCCTGCAATATTTTCTTGGGCAGTAGTTGTAATTTCGGCTGTTTTATCACTTAATTTACCATAGTTTTCTCCAAACTTCTTCTCTAAACTAATTCCCATAAAGCCTATTGGAATCATAATAATAAAACAAGCTAAAGCTAGTTGCCAATTTAATGAAAATAGAATTATTGTTGAAATAACAAAATAAATTATATTTTCTATAAATAATCTAAAACCAAAGCTAAGAGTTTGCCAGATATTTTCAACATCTTCACCTATTCTAGACATTAGCTCCCCAGTATTCATTTCATCAAAATATTTAAATTCTAATTTTTGAATATGATTAAACATATCATTTTTAATATCTGCATGAACCTTTACGCTTAAATAGTCATAAAGAAGTTCCTTGAAATACCCCAAAATTGATTTTGTTATTGTAATTGCTGAAATTGCTATTAAAATGTTCTTTATAATACTGTAATTTCCTTGAATAATACCTTCATCAATAAATACCTTTTGAATATAAGGCATAAAAAGATCTACGCCAATTACTGCTATCATTGCAAAAGTTCCAAAGAATAATAATCCTTTATACTTTGAAACATATTTAAGTATTCTAGTCATTTATTTTCCCCCTTTTGCTTCATATATTGCTTATATTTTTTATTTATAACCTCCTCATATGTTAATAAATATAAAAAGGCCAAGGAAATCCATAACTTTTTGTTTTATTTAATATAAAATTAAATAAAACAAAAAGCCCTGGTAATAACCCTGGCTTAATTACTTTTTTTATAAAATTACACTTTTAACTTAAAATAAAAGTAGTTTTTATAAAGTAAAACTGCATAAATTCTTTAAATCTTAAATTCACACAATGAGATAGGATTATTAATACAATTATTTTTTTGCATTATCTGATTTTTATTAATAGGTCTAAAACCATTTATAATATTTAACATCTTTCCTACCTCCTTTTTACTTTATTTTTTCTTACTCAATTATTATATTCCCTACAATATAAATTGTCAATAAATTCCTAACCTTTTTTTATTTTTTATTTTTTCTGAATTTTATAATAATTATACTATTATTACCAGTAGAAATAGTATAATTTAAATATAAGGATACTGCATTATATATGAAAAAATTAAACCCACAAACTTGTTAATTATTAACAAATTATCAGTATTAAATGATAAAAAAGTCTATGTCACATAAAATTCCATTAGTTGCATAACTTGAATTTGAGGAGGGATACACATGAAAGAATTGTTTGATACATTTCCTAATATCTGCAGTGAAATGCTTACAATAAAAAAGATGACTGAGAATGATATAGAGGCTCTTTCGTTAATCACAGAGAATGATAATGTATATAGATTTATTCCACCATTTTTATACAAAAAAAGTAAAGGAAACTTATTGGCAGCAATACGTAATCTTGGAGGAAGAGATTTTGACAAAAAGAAGTTAATTATTGCTGGAATATATCTTTCCACAGAATCTAATCAATTAATTGGTTTGGCTGAGATGTTTGATTATAAGAAAAAACTCAATCAAATCACTATAGGATACAGATTGAATGAGGATTACTGGCATTGTGGAATTGCTACGGAAGTGATATCTATGCTTAAAATTTATCTGGTTGAAGAGATGAATATTTCAACACTTAAGGCATTTGTTATGGAGGAAAACATCTATTCATCTAAAGCTTTGCTGAAGAATGGTTTTACTAAATCAGAAACAAAGTCTATGGGTAAAAATTGGGGCGGATACGAGATTGTAGAATTAGATGAATATACCTTTTCAAAATTATAAATTATAATTTAATTAGATAAAAATTATAGGAGAGTAAACACTCTCCTATAAAAAATACCAATTATTAACTTTCTAACTCGATAGGATTTTTTTCTCTTAGATTATTCATTATTTCTTCCTTTATTCTTAATATATCAGCTGATTCTTCAATAGTTTTATTTTCTCCAATTGCAGTCAATTTTTCACTAAGTAGAAGCATAACCAAAGATTCAAAAGCATTAGCTCCATTACCTTCCCCTTCTGTTCCAGTATTAATAAGGGTTCTTGGAACTATATCAATTTTTCCTTCTTTTATTGCATTTGTAAAGGAAGTCATAACATCATTTATAACTTTATATTGTGGTCCACCATAAGCATTTACTTGTTCTTTTGCAGCTATAGCCTTTGATATACCTACTCTTGCTTCTTTATCAGCATCTGCTTCTGCAGTTACTTTTATCTTAAAGGCTTCCGCTTCAGATTGCTTTTTAACTTTATAAGCATCTGCTTCTGCAAGCTTTTGTATTTTTTCAGCATCTTGCTTAGCCTTCATAAGTTCTGCTTTGCCTTGATTTTCCTGGATTCTAATATTAATATCTGATTCT
The DNA here is from genome assembly GCA_934746015.1 of uncultured Clostridium sp. Taxonomy (GTDB): domain Bacteria; phylum Bacillota; class Clostridia; order Clostridiales; family Clostridiaceae; genus Clostridium. Next base: position 81,466 of record CAKVEW010000007.1, on the reverse strand, counting down.
GTTAATGTAGTTTGTTGTTTTGCAATGGCTTCAGCTTCTCTAAGTTCCTTTTCTTTCTCTGCTGCCCTTTGTTGAGTTTCATAAGTTTCAAGCTGCTCTTTTGCAATTTGTCTACTTCTTAGCTGAGTTAATATAGTTTCAATATTAGTATCAGCTTTAGAACTTCCAGGAGTTCCTATTAATACTTCTTCCAATTCTAAATTATAATGATCAAATTTTCCTTTCATTTCCAATGAACTTTGAGCTTGAATTTCATTTCTTTGTTGTATTAATTCTATTAATGTTTTAGTTTGTCCAATATTCTTAAAATATGCAGATACCATAGGATCTAATGTTTGGTCTACAAGCATCTTTATATCTCCAAATCTTTGAATTACAAGAGGTGCTTTTCTATAGTCTATATGGAATACAACAGATAGTGGTAATGTTGGTTCAAAGGCATCCTTAGTAATTAAATTTACTTCTTTAAGATTTTCATCATATTTATGACTACCATTTTGATTACTAATCCACTTCAATATTACATTAGTTGTTGGAACTTTAATTATATTTCCTGCATAAGTGTTAAAAGCATATTTTCCAGGCATTAACGCTTCATTCCATACTCCTCTATAGCCCTTCTTAACAAGTTCTCCATGTTTATAGTCAGTTCCCGAAAAGTCTTCCCCTTTTGATCCTGTATATGAAACAACAACTCCCACAAATCCAACTGGAATAATAATTTTAGGAATATACTCTACTGTTGCAAATAATCTATTTATAAAGTAAGTACCATCTGCTAAAACTTGATATTGTCTACCTCTATATCCACCCGCTCTTAAAAATGCATCAATATCTTGAAAATTATTATGGTAATTTTCATCATTATGATTATCACCAACTATAGGACATATTATATTTTCTGATCCTAATGATTGTCCATCATGGACCGTTACTATTCCTACTAAATCACTATTACCTTCAATTATTACTGGCTCAAATCCTCTTCTCTCAGAAATTAATCTAGACATAGTCGATATAGTATCTAGTTCTTGTCTATTTCCCATTTTCAAATAATAAGTTTTATTTTCAGTAATAATTACAAATTGTGCAAGGTTAAAGGCATAGGTACCTTCTCTTATTATTCCCCTTTGTGGACCTTTTGCCCTCCATTTTCTAAGAATCCTCTTACATCTTGAAAGTTGTTTCCTTCTTTAACTACACTTCCTAAAGTTTGTGTAGCTTCAAGAGGCTTACCATCTCTTGCAAAAACATAGGCAATTTTCCCTTGAGGTATTGTCACTAAAGGAACTATGTGAACTTTATAAATAAATGGAGTTCTAAAATGAATACCTCCTCTTAGTAATGCAGGCTGATATCCAGATTCCCCTTGTAATGCAATTATTTGTTCCTTTAATGATCCCTTTGTAGACCACCATTTTTCAACAATACCAACCTTATCATTTGGAATTATCCTAAAGCCTATAACCCAAAGTAATATTATTACTCCAAGGATTATGGCTACTACTTTAATTCCAATCAAAATCATTTCATCCATACTGCGCCTCCCATATTTAATAAGAGAATTATACCAAATATTGGTTAATAAATGTATGTTCATTTTAATCAAAATACCTTGTATTTTTAATTAAAAAAAGCAAAGGAAACAAGTATTTCTACATGTTTCCTTTGCTATCTAATTATTACATTAGTCTTTTAAATTCATCTTTCCTAAAAGCTCTGCAAAAGGATTAATTTTTATTAAAATATCACTCTGTAATTTAATTATCTACCTCTCTATAAGCCCATACTTTATCTTTATTCTATCCAATTTCTCTATCATTGGATCTGATATTATAAATAAAAAAAATACTGTAGCTATAGCATGAATTGCATCAAATGAGATTCCTGATATATAAAATGTCATCAACGCCTTAAATGTAATCTTTGAAGAGAACATAAATAACGATGCCGTATTCATTATTATTCCATAAATAACAAATGTAGAAACTCCACCAAATATACATAGTGGTAACCTTGTCTTTTTAAGCATTCCTTTTTTGAATAATATTCCTGCTAAAAAACCAATTATTCCAAAACTAAACATTTGCCATGGAGTCCATGGACCTTGACCAAAGAAAAAATTTGAAACAAAACCTGTCATGGATCCAACTAAAAATCCTGATTCTGCTCCAAAGCATACTCCTGAAATAATTACAATTGCAACTACTGGTTTAAATTGAGGTATCATGAAAAAAGCCCCCCTACCAGCAACTGCAATAGCTGCTAAAACTGAAATTATTATAAGTTCTCTTGCCTGTGGCTTCTTTTTCTCAAATACCATAAAGAATGGAATCATTGTATATAAAACTATAAGCATACTTATAAAATAATACTTTCTATCATTTAGCACAAATACTCCAAAGGCTATAGTTATTGGAATAACTATTAATATCAATACTGTAGCAAATATAGTTCTTTCGCTTAACTTATTTTTTATAGTCTTCTCATTATTTATTAATTTAATTTCATTAACATCCTCTTCTACTTTTTTCTCAAATTGATCTTCATATATCATTATTTTTTCCTTATCTATCTTTGATTTTCTTGGCATAGCTTAATCACATCCTCACAAGTAACAGCATTTTTAAAAATATGTCTTGATATTCTATTTGCAGATGTAGTGTAAAAACTATTTCCTGAAAAGAATTTATTAGCAGTATTTGAAGTAACTATATTTCCATCAAAGAATAATGAACATTTGTCAGCATACTCAGCGCAAAATTCAATATCATGAGAAACCATAACAATAGTCATTCCATCTACTTGCAATTTTCGTAATATCCTGGCAAATTTTATTTTAAAATGTCCATCAATTCCTTTGGTAGGTTCATCCAAAAGTAAAATTTTAGGTTCTAATAAAAGTACCTTAGCTAGAGCTGCTCTTTGCTGCTCACCACCACTTAAATCGTAAGGATGCATTAGTAATAAATCCTCAATCTCTACTAAACTCGCAATTTTTCTAACTCTTTTTGTCTTTTCTTCCTTACTTAATTTAAATCCAGATAAGGCCTCATATAAATCTAGTTCCACTGTCTTTTTAACAAATAAGACTTGTGGATTTTGAGGAAGAACTCCTAATTTATTTCTAAAAAGCTCCATGCTATTATACTTTTTTATATCCTTACCAAATATTTCAACTTTACCTCTGTAATGCTTATTTATTCCACTTATAATTGAAAGTGCTGTAGTTTTTCCAGTACCATTTCCTCCAACAATACAATGGAATTCTCCCTTTTTCACTTCTAATGATAAATCCTTAATAACATCTGGTTCATTTTTATCATACTTAAACCATACATCCCTAATTTTTATTGCAATATCACTATTAATTTCATTTCTTTTTTTTAATCCAAATTCTTTAATATTTAACTTATTATCATTAATAATCTTTCTTTTTTTCAGACTTTCTAATTCTATATTTTTTTCTTCAACTTCATTATGTTTAATATCTTTATCCTTTAAAAGTTCATCAATCCAGTTTCGCCCATCTCTCACTGTAATTGGACACTCTAAATCATTTTCTACCTTTGAATATATTTTCATTGCAGATGGCATTGCAAGAAACATTTTATGATTTATTTCCTTTAATTTTTTCCCAACTAAGGTTGGTGTATCATCTACTATTATTTTTCCATTATCCATTACAATAACTCTATCTGCCATATTAAAAGCCTCTTCTAAATGATGCTCGCTCATAATTATAGTTATTCCAAGCTCCCTATTAATTTTCTTTATAGTTTCTAGAAAATCTCCAGCTGCAATAGGATCTAGTTGTGAAGTTGGTTCATCTAAAATTAATACCTTTGGCTGCATTGCCATTATTGATGCAAGATTTAAAAGTTGCTTTTGACCTCCTGATAATTCAGTTACATTTTTCATAAACCATGTTTGTATTCCAAAGAAGCTTGCCATTTCTGCCACTCTAAGCCTTATTGTATTATTATCATATCCTAAGCTTTCAAGTCCAAAGGCTAATTCATGCCAAACCTTATCTGTTACAATTTGATTATCAGGACTTTGAAGCACATATCCTATATCTGATGCTTGCATTCTCATACTAATTTCTTCTATAGGCTTAGAATTAAAGAAAATTTCTCCATACTTTTCCCCATGAGGTGTTAAAGTACTTTTAAATTGTCTAAGTAAAGTGCTTTTCCCACAACCTGACTCTCCACATATAACTATAAATTCCCCTTGTTTTATTGATAAATTAACACCATTTAGTGCAGGTGTATCCTTTAGTGGATATTTAAATATTAAGTTTCTAACTTTAAATATTTCCATTTAATTTCCTCCCTAAAATCTGCTATAACAGGAGTAATACAAAGTAAAAAATACGAACTATATACTACTATACTAAAAGCACTAATTGGTTCTATCTTTATATAAGGAAAATACTTAATGCTATTTTTTCCAAACCAATAACCTATTAATATAACTACTGTTAATATAAACATTGAAGATAAAGTAATCTTATCTCTTTTATCAAATCTAAATATAGAAAAGCTTGTACGACCTCTTAATCCATAACCTCTAGACTTCATAGAATCAGCTGTTTCAATAGCATTTTCTAAAGCCCAAGTAGTCATAATAGATAAAATCTTAATCCCATTTTTTGCTCTAGTAATAATATTGCCATTACTTATATCTCTACCTATAGATTTTTGTCCATTTGATATATTTTTAATTTGTGCTTTATATTTAGGTACAAATCTTAAAACCATAGAAATAATAAGTGAAATCCCTGGAATAATTCTGCCCCACAAATAAATAAACTTATCAGATGTCATTATTTCGTTATAGCAAGAAAACCATAATATAACTGATATAAACATCATTGCTGCAGCTATGCCATATATAATTGATTCAAGAGTAATGGGATTTCCACCTTTTAAATAAAATAAAATAGTTACTCCTTCATGATTAAAGGCTGGATTAATAAATGCAGTTACAATTAATAATGGTAGCATATACAAAATATTAAACTTCACTGCCTTTTTTCCCTTTAATGCCACTGAATATATAAATGAACAAATAAGAGATATACTTAAAAATATAGGATGCATAAAAAACATACTAAAGAATATAACTACTACAAAGTAATAGAAGTTTACTATAGGGTGAAAGCTTTTAAAAGAATTACTCATATTTATTCATCACCTAACCAATCGCATCCTACATCTCTACCTAAATCACAGGTATATACCCATTCTATAGTATCTCCCTCTTTAAGTTGATATCTGCTACAGCCATAGTTTGGAAACCATCCATTAACCTTATACATCCATCCACTTAATTCTCCACCATCAAATTCATAAAGATTATTAATCCCTTCAATATAGTTACTGTTATATACTGGAGTCATAGAAAACTCCATATGAATTTTTTCCTTTTTAACTTCACGTAATAGTACATCAAAAACAGATTCTCCTTCATAAAATTCCACTTCTCTAGTTGCATATATAACACCATTTGCTGGAATCATCTCTTCTTTTCCATTATCTTTAGCAACCTCATAGTTTGATGGTATTAATAAAGTGTCACATCTAATTGAAAGAGTAGCTTTTTTCATTTTGTTCTTATCTATAACTGAATCTTGCCACTCTGTTGGCCCTGGCTTTCCTTCTGGTGTTGGATCTGTCTGATATTTATCTTTATTATCAGACCCTAACCCCATCTGAGCTCTCTCTTTTGCAGTATCTGCATATTTTTCCTTAGATTTTTTACCAGATGATGCTATACCATCTGTAAGATATCTTTGTGTCCCTTCACTATTATCTACATTTCCTATTTCTTCATTAGTTTTATCTTTTTCCTCATTAATATTACCGCTTATAGCTGATCCATTACCTACTATATAAAACTTACCTTTATTATCGAGAAGGGTAAATGTTATAGTGGTTTTTTCAGAATTTTCAACAGTAGCTCCTGATATTACCTTATATATATTATTATCTTCATCAAACTTATAAATATCAGCTCCACTACAGTCCCACTTAATGGGAAGTTCTATAGATATAGTAGGATTTGATTCAATACTATTAGTTTCATTAAATTGAAATCCTTGTATCCACTCTGACTTAGTTGAATCTTTTATATCCTCTAATTTATAATTTTCAAAATTCATTAATAAGTTTGTATCAGTTGGCTCTTTTATATAATTACCACGAAAAAGCCATTGATATTTTATATCACCGCTATCTCCATTAAACATCATCATATCTTTGCTATTCATAAGTTTTTTAAAAACTGATGATGATACAACTCCATTTTCAGGAATATCATTAACTCTACTTCCATTCGTCCTGCCTAAAATTGATTTAGCTGTTAAAATCCCCATTACTAATACTGCTACTGTAAGTAATGGTATTACTATCTTTCTCCAATTCTTTTTCATTAATTCCTCCCCTTATCCCTATTTTAATACTGCTATCTTACAGTTACTATATCTTAATGTTTTTTGATTTGTAGCAAGACTTGTTTTATCTATATCTCCATTTATAGTAGCAATTACTGCATCATTAATTTTAATATTATATACCTCACCTTTTGATACGCTATCCTTTAACTTAAAACCTAATCTAAGAAGAACATTATTTTTTTCGTTATCAAATCCCTCTCTAGAATAAGAGTATTTTCCTGCTGTCATATCCAAATACATAGTATTTATTTGTCCAATTTCATTTGCTCTTTCTACGTTACAATCCCACAGTGGTATATTCATTGAATTTCCATCTATTGTAGTATCACCATAAGTCATCATTGTTCCAAGTTTTGTACCAGTAAACTCTATTTTATTTTTATCAAATCCAATGGTTAAACTAGCTGCTGGATAAATATTTTTAGGCAAATCAGATAATATAACATCTACAATAAATTCTTCCCTATTTGAAGATTCTAGAGGTGCTGGAGGCATTAGTGTAATAGTTGGTGTCTGAATAACTTTTAAAGTTTTAATAAATATAAAAATAATTAAAGCTATAAATATTAGTAATATAGAACCTCCTACTATTTTTTTCTTCTTTGATAAGTTTCTAATTTTCTCTATCATAAAATCCTCCTAAACTTATAATACAACCTGTAAGAAATACTCTTACAGGTTGCCTGCATACTACTTGATTTTTATTTACTTATAACTCTGAATTCACTACCATTTATATAATTTTCCATAATTCCAAGTACATCATAAGTATCAATTCTTGAATCTCCAGTTACATTCATAGAAAGTATACCTTCATCACTTGGGGTTCCACTTTTTCGTAGCCATGCAGATAAAGTATTTAAAGCATCTTGAGCATTTACTGTTGAATCAAGATTTGCATCTCCAAATTTAATTTCACTTGATTTTTTATTAGCTATAGTATATTTATTTATATCGCTTAATCCATCTAAAGCTACTGTTTTATTAACTAATGCAACATAAGTTACCTTACCTGTTTTATTAGATATTTCTGCTGAATAACGCATTTCAATATTATCATTTAGCTTTATACTAGGAGTTCCAGTTAAATTTGAAAATTCTACTGCTATAGCAGATTTGTTTGATGGAATTATATCAATTCCATCACCATCATACATAATTCTTCCACTAGCTGTTACTTGCTCTCCAATTATTATCTTTTTAGATGATTTGCTTGTATCAAAATATACTGTACTCGCTGCTTCTGAACTAGCTTTTAATGTAAATGTATCTATAGAAATTGGTAATTCTGTATCTTTTGTAATATTCTCTTTAAGTACAGCTGTAATAGTTATAATATCATCTGGGAACTCAGTTCCACTAAATACTATATTTGCAAGATTGGTATTAGTATATACTAATCTTATCTTATTCCCTTCCACTCCAAAGTCAGGTAATCCACCAGTAATACTTTTACTCATTTCTACATTTTTAATTTCAATACTGTCTAGAATATTAATTATTCCATCTAATAATTTATATGAACCTTCTGGAAAACTTCCAATCCTTACATTTATTTTAAATTCAGTACCTTTATTCCCATTAATTCTTTCAGGTACTGATAATATTACATTTCCCTCTAAATTTTCAGTAATTTCTTCATCTGTCATATCATAAAGACTATTTTTCCCATTAACAAATCTATCATAAGCAACTAATGCATACATTCCTTGATCTGTTGCCATCCCATCTCTATTTCCTGCTAATATATGCTTAAATCCTCCACCTTCAACGTAGAACTCCATAATAGCAGAAAGTATCCAATTTCCTTCTCCTTTTATAAATCTAGTATCTTTAGTTGGATCTATTCCTAGAGCTGTTAAGGCAACTATAACTTGAGCTATACTCTCACTATTAATTGAACCCCAGCTTGAATATCCACCATTATCTTTTTGTATATCTGCAAGCGCTTGTACAGCTCTATCTATATAAGGCTTAACTCTCTCATCATCTTTATAAGGAGCTAATGATTGTAATGCCATAGCAGTTATATCAGGATCTGGAGTTTTCCCTGATAATGCCCATCCACCTAATTTACCGTCACTTGTAGTTATTTCTTTTTGTAATATATAATCTATAAGCATATCTCTTGTAGTTTGTACTGTAACACCAGGTACCACTGGTATCTCATATTTATTTGTATCTAGTGCAATTAAAGCAAATATAGGTCCGTTTATCCCCTGCTTTTTAACACTATTAAAATCAGCTAGTTTTTCAAGTAAATTATATCCTGAAACATTTGTTACATCTCTACCTATAGATGTAAGTCCTAAAATCAATCTTGAATATTCAGTATATTTTGCCGTACTCAATACACCATTCTTTTCCACTAATTCCTTCTCCACATTTTCATAGTATTTATCATAATAACTTTGTGGAACATTATATCCAGCTCTGGCTAAGGATAATATTGTCCATTCTCCAGATCCAGTTCCAATAGCAGGATTTGGAGTATTTTTATACATTAATGCTGCTGTTTCGTTAATTGCATCCTTTAAGCTTGGATTAAATTTTACTAAATCTAAATTTTCACTAGATTCATTAGTTACTTTATTAAGATTATTTAATGATAAATCTACTTCTTCCTGAGATGACTCAGCTACTTTAATAACTTCATAAGCCTTGTCATAAGCCTCTTGTGCTCCATTTTTTGCAAGAATTGTAGCTTTATCTTCTGAACTATTTATCTCACCTAACTTTTTAGTAAGAATATCCTTATTAGCCATTTTGATATATGAACCCTCAAAAGATCCTGAGTTTGCATCACCTGCAAATCCACCTCCTAAGTCCATTCCATATCCATAAACAGTAAACTGCCATCTAATTACGTCTCCATCTGTTGGCATAATATCAGAACATCCAACGTTAGGGAATTTATTATTTACAGAATACATCCAACCTGCCATAAAGGTATAATCAAATTCTCCAAGCCAGCCTTCTGTTCCTCTATCATCTATACTTCCAGATTCATCTAATATATACTGAGGTACCTTAGGTTCTCTCATATCATTATCTTTTACAGAAGATAAATAAAATCCGCTTTCTATGCTTCCTGTATTTTCATAATTTCCTTCACCAATTAAATCAGTAGTTAATTTGGCAATATTATCTCCTTCATAAAATGGCACTTTAACTGGCTCAATTACATAGCCAAGCCCCAAAGTGAATTTTTCTATGGCAATGGTGACATAACCTTTTGGTGTAGTTGTATTATTTCCTGCAAATGCTGTAACTGTAAAGTTTAAAAACATAGACATAAGAACCAATAAACTGACCATGACTTTGATAATTTTTTTATTTTCCTTATTAATTGTAATCATCCTCCATTTATATACTAATTTTTAATTATAAATAACTTTAATATTATCATTATCTTAGCACCTCCAGTTTTCTGGTCAGTACAATTGTTTTTAACTTATAATTTAATTGATTTTTTTATTTCCTCAATTCTAATAGGCAATCCATCTTGAACTATAATTTTAATTTCTCCAAATTTTATATCATTAATAATCTTTATTAACTTCTCCTCCTTAGTATCTAAATTTCTTTTTTTTTCTTCCATACTACTTATCCCTCCTCCCTTTCAATTGCTCGAAAACAATTTAATACTAATTATAACTATAACGATTTATTAAATTACGATAAAAAAAAGCCCTACTTTCATAGGACTTTAGCGCACAAAAATATATGATACTATAAAGACTTATATACCATAATATTAATTCCACCTTAATTTCCCACCGAAATTTTGTGTATAATTTTTATGGTAGGTCTCCTGACTTAAAGCTTCAAACCTATTCCTCTTACCTTCCCAAGATATTATCCTAGTGGCTATTGAGAGTTTCGTAGCTTTTACAGTAGCGGGGGCTGTTGAGGAATCTAACCTCATTCCCTGTTATTGCGTATGCAACCATAAAAATAGTATTAAATTATATGCATATTATATCATAAATCACAAATAATATATACATTTTTTATCTTTAATATACTTTATTTAAATATATATTAAATTATTCTTACTATAGTATTTATTTTTTATAATATTATAAAAATAAAGGATACATAGTAAAAACTATATATCCTTTATTTTAATTATTATATTAATCTTTTAAATTCATCTTTCCTAAAAGCTCTGCAAAAGGATTATTATTAAAGTCTTCTGCTTCCTTTTTCATCTTCTTCATCATATTATTTACTTCTCTTTTATCTACTTTTCCCTTTTTATCAAATCTCTTTTCAAATTGTGATGCCTTTTCTCTAAAATTACAGTTAGTATTAGGGCATACATATATCTTTCCATCGCCTTGTCCTCTAACTTCTAATTTCTTTTTACATTCTGGGCATCTAGCATTTGTAGTTCTACTTACATTTTCTCTATATCCACATTCCCTATCTTGACAAACATTCATAACTCCATTTTTACCTTTAACTTCTAAAAGGTATTTACCACAGTTAGGGCATTTTTTACCTGTCTTATTATCATGAACAAACTTGTTATTATCATTTTTTACTGCTTCTACTAAAGCTATTGCATAGTTTCTCATTTCCTTAATAAAGGCATTTGGATTATCTTTTCCCTTACTAATTCCATCAAGTCTACTTTCCCATTTTGCTGTTAACAATGGAGATTTTAGTTCATTAGGTACTAAATCTATTAATTGTTTTCCCTTAGATGTTGGAACTATTTCTTTTCCCTTTTTCTCAATAACAAAAGAATTAAATAGTTTTTCTATAATATCTGCTCTAGTGGCAACTGTTCCAAGTCCACCTGTTTCATTTAAAGTCTTAGCAGCTTCCTTATTTACATTAACATACTTTTGAGGGTTTTCCATTGCTGATAAAAGGGTTCCTTCATTAAATCTTGCTGGAGGTTTAGTTTCTCCCTTGCTCAGTTCAACTTTATTAATATTAATTACATCACCTTTACTAATCTTAGGAAGAACTTGTTCTTTTAAATCCTCTTCTTTTGAATCTTCTTCTGAAAAGTCCTTATCATATAAGGATTTCCATCCTTTTGACTTTATTACCTTTCCTTTAGCAACAAAGCTTTCTCCATTTATATCTGCCTTTATATTAGTTTGTATATATTCAAAAGGTGGCATTAATACACTTAAAAATCTTTTAATAACAAGATCATATATATGTCTTTCTTCAGAACTTAAATTGCTTAAGTTAGGCTTTTGTTCTGTTGGAATTATAGCATGGTGATCACTAACCTTACTATTATCTACAAAGCTTTTATTTGCATTAATTTTATTCTTAAGTATTTCTGTAGCTGGCAATCTATATTCTCCAATAGATATTGCTCTAAGTCTTTCAGGAATAGTAGCAACTATATCTGTAGAAATATATCTTGAATCAGTTCTTGGATAAGTAAGTACTTTATGATTTTCATAAAGTCTTTGCATTATAGATAATGTTTGTTTTGCAGAATAACCCCATATCTTATTTGCATCCCTTTGAAGCTCTGTTAAGTCATAAAGAGCTGGTGAGAACTTTTTCTTAGGAGTTTCTGTTATTAATATTATCTTTGCATCCTGGCCTTGAATTTTATTTACTATCTTATTAGCATACTCTTCATCGAATATTCGTAAATTATTATCCTTATTAGCCCATTGGAAATTTATATCTTTACTTTTAGCATGTATAGTATAAAAAGTCTTAGGCTTAAAATTTTTAATTTCCTCTTCCCTATCAACTATCATGGCTAAAGTTGGTGATTGAACTCTTCCTGCTGAAAGCTGAGCGTTATATTTACAAGTTAAGGCTCTTGTTGCATTAAGTCCAACTATCCAATCTGCCTCTGCTCTACACACAGCAGCCTTATATAAATTTTCATATTCATTTCCAGATTTTAAATTTCTAAATCCTTCAAGTATTGCCTTATCTGTTTGAGAAGATATCCAAAGTCTTTTAATAGGTTTTTTAACTCCTACCTTTTCTATTATCCATCTTGCAACTAATTCCCCTTCTCTTCCAGCATCTGTTGCAATAACTATTTCTTCTATATCATTTCTATTTAAAAGTTTTTTCACTTCATAAAATTGCTTTGATGTTTTCTTTAAAACAGTAAGTTTCATATGCTTAGGTAGCATTGGAAGAGTTTCCATACTCCAATGTTTATATTTTTCATCATAGCTTTCAGGGTCTTGTAATCCAACTAAATGTCCTAAAGCCCAAGTTACAACATATTTGTTTCCTTCTATATAAGCTCCCTTATTTACATTAGATTTTAAAACCTTTGCTATATCTCTACCTACAGATGGTTTTTCTGCAAGTACTAGTATTTTTCCCATATTTTATTTCCTTTCTCCTGCCATAACAAGGATAGACATATAAAAATACTCCATATCATTTTATATTCTTCCTTCTTAAACAATCCTATAACTATATATTTTTTATAAACTCAATAACTCTATTATATCATAGAGTTATTATTATTGTTATTTTATGTTATAATAACTCTAAAGATATTGGAGGACAAGCATATGGTAGAAATATTAAAATTAGTAGCAGGTTTTATAAATGATTTGCATGATAAAGTCTTGGATATTGTAGATATTGCTGGCTATCCATTAAATGATAAACAACTTCACTTTATATTTATGGCTTTAATAGGTATTATTATATTTGCTTTTACACAAATTATTTTTAAGAAGCTTGCTAAGTATAGCATTACTGCCATTTCTTTTATTTATACTTTAACTGTTATGATAGTTATAGTATTTGCTATAGAAATTCAGCAAAAACTTACAAACAGAGGTAATATGGAATTTGCAGATATAGCCTATGGTCTATATGGATTTCTTTACATATTCGGAGTTTATTTATTAATTAAGTTTATTATCATAGCAATAAAAAAGGCATATAAAAAATACTCAAAACATATTAAAAGATAAAAATAAGAGGTTGCTTATAGCGACCTCTTATTTGAAAATTATATTATTTCAAAACTACTGAAAGTAGTTTTTACCTTAATTATTCATTAAGCATTATGCATTTTTAATTGTGCGATAGCACTAAACCATTGCTCCATCTATTTTAATTATCTGCCCAGTTAAGTACTCACACTTATCACTACATAAGAAAGTTACCATTCTAGCTACTTCACTTGGACTTCCAAATCGTCCAAAGGGTATTTCCTCTTCTAATTCTTCTCTTTCATCTTTAGATAAAAATGAATTCATTTCCGTATCTATTACTCCTGGTGCTATAGCATTAACTCTTATTCCCATTGGAGCTAATTCCTTTGCTAAGGATTTAGTAAATAAATTAATAGCTCCCTTAGTACTAGAGTATAATACTTCACAAGAAGCTCCTGCTTCCCCCCATATAGATGAAATATTTATTATATTTCCTTTTCCCTTACCTAACATATGAGGTATAGCTTCCTTACTTAAGTACATTGCCCCTAATACATTTATTCCAAATATATCATTTATATTTCTTTCTGAAAAATCCATAAATAATCCTCTAAAGGAAACAGCAGCATTATTTACTAATATATCAATTTTCCCAAAAGTACTTATTACGAAATCTATCATATTTTTGCATTCTTCATAATTTGATATATTACCTTTATATAACTTAGCATAGCCTCCTAAAGTTTCTATTTCTTTTAATGTTTCTTCTGCAGATAAATCATCTTTAGAGTAATTTAAAACTACAGTAGCTCCTTCTTTTATTAGTTCAATAGCTATAGCCTTTCCAATTCCTCTTGTTGCACCAGTAACCAGTGCTATCTTACCTTTTAAGTTCTCCATTTTTCACTCCTACTTTTACATCCACTCTTTAAGGACTCTTTTTACATTTCCATAAAAGATTTTATCAACTTCTGAATTTGTAAAACCTTCTTTTATTAAAGCATCTCTTAAGCGTCCTATTTCACCTATATTTTCAATTTCAACTTCATTTCCTATTCCATCAAAATCTGTTCCTAAAGCAAGTACATCAATTCCTCCAACATTTCTAGTATGTTTAATATGTTGAATCATAGAATTAATTGAAGGGACTTTTTCATTTCCTAAGAATGGGGCACAGAAGTTTAATCCCATAACTCCTCCCTTTTCTGCTAGCTTTACTATCATATCATCAGTTAAATTTCTTGAATGATCTGTAACTTTCCTTGCATTTGAATGAGTAGCTATAAAAGGTTTTTTACATATATCAACTAAATCATAAAATCCGCCATCTGATAAATGAGAACAGTCAGGTATTATTCCTAGCCTCTCCATTTCTAAAACAATTTCTTTACCTTTTTCAGTTAATCCACAGTCTTTATATTTATATCCTGCATTAGGATATCCTATACTATTTTTAAAATTCCATGTTAAAGTTATAAACCTTATTCCCATATCATAAAGTTCTTTTACTCTCTCTACTTTTCCCTCTAGAACTTCACCTTCTTCTATTGATAAAAAGGCTCCTATCTTTCCTTTATTATTAACATTTTCTAACTCATTTAAGTTTCTAACAATTTCTATGCTATCTTCATTTTCCTTTAATTCCTTAATAAAATTATTATACATATTAATAAATTCAGTATAAGGATTATCAACAATATTTAGTTCTATAAAGTGTGCAAAAACTTGTGCTTTTGCCCTTGCTTTTTTTAATTTTTCTATATCTACTTTACAAATACTTTCTTTTAATTTTAAATTTTCATATAATAATCTGCTAGCTGTATCGCAGTGTAAATCAATTGAATACATCTTAATTTCTCCTTTATTTCTTTTTCTTTTCTTCTTCTATCATTCTAATTCTTTCATCTCTTGCCCACAATAAATAATTTTCTAATCTATAGGGCCCAGTTATTACCTTCCTTCTTACCCATAAAACTCCTGATTCTTGGGATTCTATATTCCATTTAACTAATGAAATATTTCCTTTTTCAACTTCTATAGTAGTTATTGCATAAGGCAATACACAACATCCATCATTAAAATATGGCGGATCATTAAGTTCTGGCATCCTACTATTATGGGTATGTCCACAAAGTATCATTTTACCATTATCCTTAGACCATTTTTCTAGCTTTCTGTCTACTTTATTTCCTTTTTTATTATTTTTAGCTGGACTAGTTGGATCATTAAATCCTGCTATACCATTTAAAAACTTCCAAACATATCTTACTAAAAATCTTGATAAAAGCCAAAAACTAGAATTCATTGGATCTACTTGATGTCCATGAGTTACTAAAAACTTTTCATTTGCAGGAATATATTTAAAATTAATACCTTCATAAAAATGAATATCTTTAATGAATTTAAAAAAATGCTTACCATAGTCATTTCCCACTTTTTTAACTGCTTTATATTGGGTAGTATAAAAACTTTCTCTATTTTTTATTATATCATGATTCCCATAAATAAGATAAATTCTATTTTCTTCTTTGAATTTATTTAACAACTTAAAAATATCACTATAAATATAAGCAATATCATTACAATTTCTATTTTTCCAAAGCTCATCTCCATCTCCAACTTCTACGTAAGTAAATCCTTTTTTAAAATAATATCCTAAAGCAGTTTTATATATATTTTTGTTTGGCAAAAGTGAATCATAGTATGTTCCATCTCCTCTATGGATATCAGAAATAAAAACTATATTATCTCCATCATCAAATTTAACTTCTTCAGCATTATCATACAAATAATTTAACCTATTCATTTATATAACCTCTTAAATTAATTATTTATAGTATATGGTTAAAATTACTTATTTGCTAAAAACATCCTAACTAAATACTTATAACTTATATATAAATTTTGTAGTTTTAGTACAAACTACAAATAAGTATTTAAGAAAGGGGAAAATTATTTGTGAAGCTTAAATTAATTAATATAGTCTTAATTGTTTTTCTTATCTTTAATATTATTCCTGTTTCACAATGTTTTGCTTTAGAGGATGAATCAAATTCTACTAAAATAGATTATTCTTCTGATGAAGTAAAAAAGGAATTTAAAGATTTACTAGAAAATCTATTTGCTCAAAGAAATGCTGCAATAGTTTCTAATGATACAGAACTTTTAAAAGGATTTTATAATCTAAATATTAAAGTAAGTTTATGGGCTTACGAAAGTGAAGCTAAAAAAACTCAATATTTAATTAACTGGTCAGAAAAACAAGCTGTAAAATTTAAAGATATACAATCTATTGTGAAGATACGAAAGGTAGCTGAAAAAGAACCAAACCTCTATGGGGTTATTTGTGATGTAGCAACAGATTTTAATTATTATTACATTGATTCACCAGATATAAGTAATCATTTTAGACTTGGTACTAATCACTATTTAAATTTAAAGAAAATTGATGATAAATATATTATTACAAAGGAATGGTATACAGATCCCTTTGCAGACTCCTTGGATTTAAATAATATAAAATCTGAAGAAATAAAAAATTTTATATTAAATCAAAAAGCTCCTAGCTTTTCACCTAACGAAAGATTACAAAAGGCTATAGAATATGCTCATATGTATTGTGGTGTTTCTGAAGATGAAAATCTTACATTTAAATATAATACAAAATATAAGGATCATAATCCAGATGGTGGTGACTGTGCAAACTTTGCCTCACAAATTCTTTTTGAAAGTGGAGCTTTTAAGAAAAATTCTTCATGGAATTATTGTGGTAAAGAAGGAACTAAAGCTTGGCTTAATGCTCAAGGCTTTAAAAATTATATGGTGAATAGTGGTAGAGCATCCTATATTGCAAAAGGCTCTTACCAACAAATTTATAAAGAAGCCTTTAATATGAAACCAGGAGATTTTGTAGCTTATGAAAAGAAAGGAAGGATAACTCATGTGTCAACTGTTACAGGCTTTGACTCTAAGGGATACCCATTAGTAACCTGTCATAATACTAATAGACTTTTAGTACCTTATGATTTAGGTTGGAGCAATGACAATATTAAGTTTCATCTAATACATGTTCATTATTAAAAAAAGAGATAAATATCATATTTGTTGCCACTTCGTAAACTCCAAGTGGCCCTTATATGATATTTATCTCTTTCTATACTGAAGGTAATAATTCCTCATTTTATTTGAAATTATAAAAACTATTTCATATTTTTTATTAAAAAGTAAGAGACTTACTCTAAAAGTAAAATACTTTCTTTAGGAATTTTTAAAAATAGTTTATCTTTATTTTTTCTATTATCCCATTCTTCCTTTTTAACCTTAAATAAAATTTTGTTATCTCTTATACTTGTCTTAGAACTTTCGTTTTCAAATAGTATATTATATTCAAATACCTCTTCTTCTACTTTATCTATTTTGCACTCTATAGTATTTTCCAAATAATCCTTTTGAATTTTATCTACAATCACAAAATTATGAGCTCTAATTCCTATATAATTAATATTTTTATTATTTAATGTTTCTGCCTCCAATATAATATCCCAATCTAAGGCATGTATCTTATTTTTTGATAAAACCTTGCATGGTGAAATATTTTTACATCCTGTAAGAATTGCAGCTTCTTTTACTTTTGGATTTTTAAATACATCCTTTGTTTCACCTAGTAAAATTGACTTTCCCTTTTCTATTATAGAAATATTTTTACAAAACTTATAAGCTTCATCTCTGCTATGTGTAACCATAAGCACTTCTCCGTGATAATACTTTAAAAGTTCTAATACTTCTCTCTGAAGCTTTTCTTTTAAATAGGAATCTAAAGCTGAAAATGGCTCATCTAACATTAAAATATCAGGTTTATATATAATACATCTAGCTATAGCTACCCTTTGCTGCTGCCCACCTGAAAGTTGTCTTGGATACTTTTTCTCAAGGCCCTGTAAATGAAAGCTTTTTATAATTTCATTTACCTTTCTAGCTTTTTCTACCTTAGAATCTTTCAATCCTATTCCTATGTTTTCTTCAACAGTCATATTAGGAAACAAGGCATAATTTTGAAATAAATATCCTATTTTTCTTTCCTGAGGCTTTAAATTAATATTTTTCTTTGAATCAAATAAGACTTTTCCATTTAAAACAATACGCCCTTCATCAGGTGTTTCAATTCCTGCTATACACTTAAGTGTCATACTTTTCCCACTACCTGATGCCCCTAAAATTCCAAGATAATCACCATTTGTTTCAAAAGAAACATCTAAAGAAAATCCTTTTAATTCTTTTTTAATATCCACAAATAAACTCATTTTCTTCTTACCTACTTTAAAAATTTTCTTTCTCTTATAGTGAAATAATTAGTTAAAATAATAATTATAAAGGAAATTATAGTTACTATTAATACATAGCCTAGAGCTGATTCCATATTTCCTGCTGATACTTCTGAATATATAGCTAATGGAAGTGTCCTTGTTTTATTTGCTATATTACCAGCTATCATTGCTGTAGCACCAAACTCCCCTAACCCTCTTGCAAAGGCTAATATTCCACCTGAAGCAACTCCAGGCATGGCATTTGGCATAATAATACGCCAAAATATTTTTCTTTCTGACATTCCAAGAGTTCTTCCAGCTAAAATCAAATTTTCATCTATTTGTTCAAATGCCCCTCTAGCAGAGCGGTACATAAGTGGAAATGATATTACTACAGAAGCTACTACAGTAGCCCACCATGAAAAGACTATCTTAACTCCCATAAATTCTAATAAGAACTTCCCTACTGGTCTATTAACTCCAAAAATCATTAAAAGGAAAAATCCAATTACTGTTGGAGGTAAAACTAATGGAAGTGTTAAAAATCCATCTAAAATCATCTTTGCTTTTTCCAACTTCAAATTCACTACAAACTTTGCAATAAAAAGTCCTAATAAAAATGTAAAAATCATTGAAAATATTGCTGTTTTTAAAGATATTATTATTGGTGATATATCCATTATATTCTCCTATTTATTAGATGAAAATCCATAGCTCTCAAAAACCTTCATTGCTTCATCTGATTGTAAGAAGTCAATGAATTTTTTTGATTCAGTTTTATTCTTAGATGCTTTAATTATTCCTACTGGATAGATAACTTTAGAAACACTTCCTTCTGGAGCATCTAAAACTATTTCTACTTTATCATTTGAAGCTGCATCAGTTGAATAAACTACTCCTGAATCAGCACTACCTTCAGCTACCCAATTTAGAACTTCTGTTACATTAGTTCCTAAACTTGTCTTTTTAGAAACATCATCCCAAATTTTAAGATTTTCAAATAATTCCTTTGCATATTGACCAGCTGGTACACTTGCTGGATCTCCTATTGCTATTTTATCAGATTTTAATATATCATCAAAAGACTTTATTTCCTTAGTATTTCCTTTTGGTACGATAAGTACAACTTTATTTTCTAATAACTCTACTATAGAGTTATCTTCTATTAATCCTTCTTTATTTAATTCATTCATTTGTTTTGTAGCTGCTGACATAAATACATCAATTTCAGCACCTTCTTCTACTTGAGCTTGTAATTTTCCTGAACTATCATAAGTTGCTTGAACTTTAATATTAGGATACTTTTCATAAAACATAGGAATTAATTTATCATCCATACAGTTTTTTAAGCTTGCTGCTGCTGCAATAGTAATAGTAGTTTCTTCATTTGAATCTTTTGTAGCTTTATTAGAAGTGCATCCACTAAATAAAGTTGCTACTAAAGTTAAAGTTAAAATTAAAACTGATTTCTTTTTCATTTTATAATCTCCTCGCATATATTTTTGTGTCAAAACCTAATAAAACAGAACAAAACAGAACTAAACCAAACAATACCTATTATAATGTGAATATATGTACCTGTCAATTGCATATTATTTATATAAACTTCTCTATAATTTAAAATTTATGCATAATAATAAGTCTTTAAAATATTATGTATATCCTATTTGTTATTATATAAATATTATGTTAAATTATTTTTATAATAATAAATGAAAAGGTGAAGAAAATGAATGATGATATCTTATATACTCCAGAAGAAATTGCTCAAAAATTAAAAATAACTAAAAGTACAGTGTATGAAATGATTAAACGTGGTGATTTAGATGCACATCGTATGGGAAAGCATCTTCGTATATCTAACTCACAATATGAAATATATCTTCTAAAAGCTAAAGGTTATGAAAATACCTATGAAGCAAATATAATTAAAGAAGATGATGAAATATTTGCAGAGGCTTCATTAGTAAAAATTCAAGTTAGCACTGATCTTACAGGTAATGTTAAAATTTCTATTAGACCTGAAGATATTATCTTAAGTAAGGGTTCATTTATAAGCAGTGCAAGAAATGTTCATAAAGGTATTGTTTCTGATATAATTATTAATAATAATAGTGCAAAGGTTGTTTTAGATATAGGAATTCCTCTAGTAGCTTTAATAACTAAAAAATCCTTATTAGACTTATCAATTCAAAAAGGTGATGAACTTTTTGCTATATTTAAAACTATGAGCGTAAAAGTCTACAAGTAATAATGGAGCTGACAAAGCAGCTCCAAATCACTAAAAATATTCAATTTTAAAACTCCTTAAGAAGTTTTTACATCAATTTTATATTTTACATTATTCATTTTTCATTGTGCTATGATTCCTATACTTTTCTAATGAATCAGCTACTATATCCATAAGCTTCTTTTGGTAGTTTGTATCACATAACATCTTATCTTCATTATAATTGCTCATAAATCCCATTTCTAGAATTACTACTGGCACAGTGGACCAATTAAATCCTGTAATATCATCCCTTTCAAATATTCCATTAACCTTTATGCCCTTCTCTTTTAGATTATCTTTTAATATATTAGCAAATTTATTACTCTCTTCATATATAGACTTTGTATTATTAGACTTACTTGTTGGAATTAAAATACTAGCACCTGTCTTGCTTGTATCTTTTAAACTATCACAATGAATTCTAATAGTCATATCAGCTTTGACTTTATTAGCCACCTCTGCTCTTTCTGCATTGCTAATATTAACTTCATGACTTTCTCTAGTCATAATTACCTTGTATCCTTTTCCTATTAAAATATCCTTTAATAAAAGTGATGCTTCTAAATTAACAACATACTCAGCCTTTTTACTTCCAATGCCTTCTGTACCTTGAGAAACCCTTGGCTTTTTATTACTAGAATTAGGAGAAACAGGTTCTAATTTACCATCACCCTTTTTTTGATGTCCAGGATCAATACAAATAGTAAATAATTCTTTTTCTTCTTTGCTTTCTGCCATTATAAGTTTATTACCACTACTAATTAATAATACTACAAGCATATTTATTGCTATAAACTTCTTCATTTTAACCTCCAAAACTATAATAAATTCTTATATTATAGTTTCCTTTGATTAAATTAATTATTCTTACTCTTTTAACAATTTAGCTATAAAAAACCCTTCCATATAATCATTGGGTATAATTCTTATTGCTTTTTTTAATTCCTTACTATAAGTTTTATCTTCATAACTTGTTATTCCTCTTATTATATTAGGTAAATTAATATCTATTTTTTCTAACCTTAAATCCCTATATTTTTCTAGAGCATAATTTATTACTTCTTCATTTTCAAAGGGATTTAATGTACAAGTAGAATAAACCATAATTCCACCAGGTTTTAAAGCATTATAAGCACTATCTACTAGTTTTTTCTGTAGCTTTGCTGCAAGATTTACCTTTCTTTTACTCCAACTACTTAAGTATTTGCTGGAATTAATTTTTAATGTACCTTCACCTGAGCATGGAGCATCTAATAGTATTCTATCAAAATACATATTTAAACGTTTACCAATGGTGCAACCATCTGAACCAAAGGCAATAACTGAAGAAGCTCCTTGTTTTTCTATATTATAATTTAATCTCTCTCTCCTAACTTCATTAACATCATTTGCAAGAATAATAGCTTTATTATTAGTTAAATCAGCCATATATAAGCTTTTTCCTCCTGGTGCAGCACACATATCTAATATTACATTATCTTCTTCTAAATTTAAAAATAAAGGTGGTAGCATTGATGATATATTTTGAATATATATCTTTCCATACTTATATACTTCTAATTTCCTTAAAGCATTTTCCTTTTTATCCTTAACAATAAAGGCATTTTTTAAGATTGGATGATTTACTGCCTTTATTTTGTTATTAATCAATTCTTCCATAACCTCGCTTTGATTACCTTTTAAGTTATTAACTCTAAAGCTTGTATTTCTTCCACTATAAAAGCTTCTATAAATTGTATCTAATTGTTTAGTTGAATATATTTTTTCTAATATTTCAATAAGTTCCTTTGGTAAATATTTTTTAACTTCTTTAATTGACATTACATCACCCCCACTTATTACTATTATACTATATTTTCCAATAATATAAAAAGTTACTTTATCAAAATAATGACAAAGTAACTTTTATAAAACTAAATATTAATTTTTAATTCAACTGGGCAGTGATCTGATCCAAATACTTCTGTATGTATTTTAGCATCTTCCAATTTATCTTGTAATGAATTTGATGTTAAGAAATAATCAATTCTCCATCCTGCATTCTTTTCTCTTGCTTTAAATCTATATGACCACCAAGAATAAATTCCTGTTACATCTGGATAAAAATATCTAAAGGTATCAGTGAATCCAGCAGTTAGCAAGTTTGTAAATTTACCTCTTTCTTCTTCAGTAAATCCTGCATTTCTTAAATTAGTCTTTGGATTTTTTAAATCAATTTCTTTATGTGCAACATTAAGATCTCCACATACTATTACAGGTTTCTTTTTATTTAATTCTATTAAATACTCTTTGAAAGCATCTTCCCAAACCATTCTATAATCTAATCTAGCTAGTTCATTTTTAGAATTTGGTGTATATACTGTTATCATATAAAAATTATCAAATTCTAATGTTATTACTCTACCTTCTTTATCATGTTCTTCTATACCAAGTCCATAAAAAACATTTAAAGGCTCCTTTTTAGTAAATATTGCAGTACCTGAATATCCTTTTTTCTCAGCATAATTCCAATATTGATAGTAACCAGGTAATTCTAAATCTATTTGTCCTGCTTGAAGCTTACTTTCTTGAATGCAAAAAATATCTGCATCAACTTCATTAAAGAAATCTAAAAAGCCCTTAGTAACACAAGCTCTTATTCCATTAACGTTCCATGATATTAATTTCATATATGTCTCCTTTATATTTATATTATAATTCTATTATAACAATTATTTTTATTAAAACATAATAATTATTATATTTTAGTTATATAAAGGATGTTTTTCACATAAAGCTTTTACTCTTACCTTTAAATTATCTATATCTGGATTTTCTAGAGAAAGAGTATCATTTATTATTGATGCAATTTCCTTCATATCTTCTGCATTAAATCCTCTAGTTGTAACTGCAGCTGTACCAACTCTAATTCCAGAAGTTATAAATGGGCTTTTAGTTTCATTAGGTACTGTATTCTTGTTTACAGTTATTCCTATTGAATCTAAAAGATTTTCAGCATCTTTTCCAGTA
Source organism: uncultured Clostridium sp. (assembly GCA_934746015.1). Lineage (GTDB taxonomy): Bacteria > Bacillota > Clostridia > Clostridiales > Clostridiaceae > Clostridium. The sequence continues at coordinate 57,517 of CAKVEW010000007.1, read as the reverse complement.
ATATTTTTATTATTTAAATCTACAAGAATTAAGTGGTTATCAGTTCCACCTGAAACTATTTTAAATCCATGTTTTATTAATTCTTCTGATAATATATTACAGTTATTTACAACATTATTTATATATTCTTTATATGACGGCTCTAAGGCTTCTTTAAAACATACAGCTTTAGCAGCAATAGTATGTATTAATGGTCCACCTTGTATTCCTGGGAAGATAGTTTTATCTAATTGTTTTGCATACTTTTCCTTACAAAGAATTAATCCACCTCTAGGTCCTCTTAATGTTTTGTGAGTAGTAGATGTTACAAAGTCTGCATATGGAACTGGTGATGGATGAGCTCCAACAGCTACTAATCCTGCAATATGTGCCATATCTACCATAAAGTAAGCTCCTACTTCATCACAAATATCTTTGAAGGCTTTAAAATCTATAATTCTTGAATATGCACTTGCTCCTGCAACTATTAATTTAGGTTTATGCTTTAAAGCTAGTTCTCTAACTTCATCATAATCGATTTTTTCAGTTTCTTTATTAACTCCATAAGAAACAAAATTATATAGTTTTCCTGAAAAATTAACTGGTGATCCATGAGTTAAATGACCTCCATGGCTTAAATCCATACCTAATACTGTATCGCCATATTCTAGGATAGAAAGATAAACTGCCATATTTGCTTGTGAACCTGAATGTGGCTGAACATTTGCATGTTCTGCTCCAAATAGTTCTTTAGCTCTTTCTCTTGCTATTTCTTCAACTTCATCTACAACGTGACATCCACCGTAATATCTTTTATTTGGATAACCTTCTGCATATTTATTGGTAAGATATGATCCCATTGCTTCCATTACTGCTTTAGATGTAAAATTTTCAGAAGCAATTAATTCTATTCCATCTTGCTGTCTTTTTAACTCTTTATTAATTAATTCTTCAATAACTTTATCTTCCTTTGAAAGATTTTCAAAATTCATTCTATCACCCCAAAATTTCATTATATTTTATACTTTTTAATAAATTATAAATATAATCTCAATAATAATCAATGAAAATATGTAATAATTTTATATTCAAATATAAATTATTAACATTATATCATTATTTATTTTCAATAATATATACTATATGATTATGGTATGTTATAATACCTTCAGAAATTTTAAGTTTGTAAGGGGCATATTATTATGGATTTGAATGAAATACTTCACGTAGCAACTTTTGCAGGGAAAATCATGTTAGAATCTGGTGGTGAAACCTATAGGGCTGAAGAAATAATATGGAGAATATGTAAGATCTATGGGATTGAAGAAGCTGAAAGCTTTGTAACTACAACAGGAATTATGGTTTCTATCTGTCATAATGGAAAGACCTATTCATTAATAAGAAGAGTTTCTGCAAGAACTATAGATTTAGATAAAGTTGATAAAGTTAATGACTTATCTAGAAATATTATTAATAGAGGCTTAACTATATCACAACTAAAAGAACAACTTCAAATTATTAATAATGGAGAAAGATATGATAATAAAACTTCAATAATAATCTCTGCTTTAGGTGCTTTCTGTTTTGTTTTTCTATTTGGTGGAAAATTACCTGAAGCAATAGCTGCATTTTTCATAGGACTAATAATAAAATCCCTATCAATAAAATTCTCTAATCTTGAGATAAATCAGTTTTTTATAAATAGTATTTGTGCAGGTATAGCTGCTATAATGGCTATTATTTTCTTGAAAATAGGGTTAATAAATGATATGGATAAAACTATTATTGGATCTATTATGCTTTTAGTTCCAGGTCTTGCTATAACTAATGCAATAAGAGATACTATATCTGGTGACTTGCTAGCTGGCTCTACTAGAGCTGTAGAAGCATTTTTAGTAGCAATATCAATTGCAATAGGCACAGGTGCTGTGCTTAGCTTTTGGATTTCTACCTTTGGAGGTTTATAATGAATATATCAACTATGTTTATACAGTCTCTTTTTGCTTTTTTTGTTTCCCTTGGTTTTGGAATTTTATTTAATATAAAAGGGAATAAATTATTTTATGCTGGCATTGGTGGTGGATTAGGTTGGTTTATTAGTATATATTGTGAAAGTCTAGGCCTTAATACTACTTCTTCCTTCTTTATTGCATCAATAATATTTAGCATTTATTCTGAAATTATGGCTAGGGTTTTAAAAACCCCTGTAACTACATTAATAATTTGTGCTTTAATACCATTAGTGCCTGGTGGTGGTATGTATTATACAATGTATGAAGCTATTAATGGTAATATTATGAAAGCCATTGAACTAGGTATAGATACTATGGCAAGTGCAGGCTCATTAGCCTTAGGTATAATTTTCATTTCCACCTTAACGCGACTATTTCTGCGAGCAAAAAGAAGAAGAGAATTTAGAGAATTAGAAAAAATATCTAAAAAAATATCTAAAAAAAATTTATATAAGAATAAATAAAAAAAGCCATATAATTTTCATTATATGGCTTTACTATTATTTATTCTTCAATTGATATTGCAGTTACTGGACAGCTATCGCATGCCTCTCTTGTTGCATCTAAGTATTCTTCTGGAACTTCTCCTTCTTTTGCAGTTGAAACTCCAGTTTCTAAAGTGAAGACTTCTGGACAAATTCCTTCACATAAACCACATGAAATGCATGTATTTTCATCAACAAATGCTTTCATAAACCCGCCTCCTTATATTTATTGCACTAAACTTAATTTAATAAATGTTATTTGCATATTTAATAATGTTTATATATCCATTATAAATAATCATTAAATAATGTCAACATTTCTCAAAGTCTAAAAACCTTCATTAATATTAATTTTATCAAATTAAATTGCTTATAATAGTTTTATATCATTTTCTCTACATATCTTAATATTTTTTTCATCCCAAACAGTTGCTTGTACTTCTCCTATATGTGCTTTGTTTAAAAAGAACATACAAATTCTAGATTGTCCAATTCCTCCACCAATAGTAAATGGAAGTTCATCTTTTAAAAGCATCTTATGAAAATCTAGTTCTCTTCTCTCGTCATTACCTGATACTTTTAGCTGATAATCTAATGCTTCCTTATCTACTCTTATTCCCATTGAAGATAACTCTACAGCTCTTTCTAGTAATGGATACCAGAATAATATATCACCATTTAGCTTCCAATCATCATAATCAGGGCTTCTTCCATCATGCTTTTCTCCAGATTTAAGTAAATCTCCAATCTTCATTATAAAAACCGCTTTATATTCCTTACATATGGCATCTTCTCTTTCTTTTGATGAGTAATTAGGATACATGTCTTCTAGTTCTTGTGTAGTTATAAAGAAAATATCTTCTGGCAATATATTTTCTCCATCTATTAACTCCTTATGTACAAACTTTTCTGTATTTTTAAATACCTTATATATACTTCTTACTACCTCTTTTAATTTATCTTCATTTCTATCTTCTTTGTTAATTATTTTTTCCCAATCCCATTGGTCTACATAAATTGAATGTAAATTATCAAGTTCTTCATCTCTTCTAATTGCATTCATATCAGTATATAAACCTTCTCCTACCTTAAATCCATACTTATATAAACTTAATCTTTTCCATTTAGCTAATGAATGAACTATCTCAACATTTTCTCCAGTAGCTAATAAATCAAATTTCACTGGTCTTTCTACCCCATTTAAATTGTCATTTAAGCCACTATTAGTATCAACAAATAATGGTGCTGATACCCTAGTTAAATTAAGTTCTTCAGCTAATCCTCTTTCAAAATAATCTTTAATCTTTTTGATATTAATTTCTGTTTCGATTAGTGTTGTTTTACTTTTATAATCCTTTGGTACTATTATTCCTTCAATTTGCATAACAAATCCCCCTAATTTTTTTATAAAAAAAACTTCCATCCTATAAAAGGATGAAAGTAATATTCCATGGTGCCACCTTAATTCATTATTAATTTTCATTAATAACCTTATCAAGTACATAAGTAAAACTTATATACTCTATCACTATAACAGGTGAACCTGATTACTGCCTACTAGTTGTTATCTTTCGGAGTATAGCTCAGAGATGTTATTCAAATTAACTTTCTTACTCTACTTTCAGCCAAGGTAGAACTCTCTTTAAAGATACATTAACTTTACTTATTCTCTTCATTGCTTTTATTAATTTTAATTTATTGAAATTAATATATCACCTAATTATAAAATTGTAAATACTTTTCAGAATATTTTATTAAACCCATAAAATTAATTTAAAAATATTGTTATTTTACAAAGGTATTAATTGTTTTTATAAGTTGTTTTAGGCTTTCTTGTTCCATTGAACCTTCTTCTATATTTAAACAGTTATTGGCATAATATTCAATTGTTAAACCGCCAACTCTATTTATTGCTGATCTAATAGCAGATATTTGTACTAGCACATCTGAGCAGCAAACGTTTTTTTCCATCATGCCTTGAATTCCTTTAACTTGGCCTTCAATTCTTCTTAGTCTATTAACTATATCTTTTCTCAGCTTTTCATTCTCTACGTCCATCTTTATTCCTCCATACTAATATACCTATATAGGGTATCTATATTTTATCACTTATCTATGTATCTTTCAATTAATTAAAGTATTAATATTTATATTTTATGGAATAAAAATGATATAATATATTTATTATTTGGATTTATACTTTATGTGATTATGGAGGATATTATGGAAGAAATCTTAAATATATTTAATAAACAAAAAGAATTTTTTAACTCTAACGAAACTAATAATATTGATTTTAGAATTAATACATTAAAAAAGCTTAAAATTATAATTAAAGAAAATGAAGAGCTTATTATGGAAGCTTTATATAAGGACCTAAAAAAATCAGGATTCGAAGCTTTTGCAACTGAAATAGGAATACTTTACGATGAACTAAATCTTCATATAAGAAAATTAAAAAGTTGGTCTAAGAAAGAAAAAAGAAGAACTCCTATAGTTCATTTTCCTGCTAAAAGTTATATATATAAAGAACCTTATGGTGTTACATTAATAATTGGTCCATTTAATTATCCTTTTCAATTAATAATTTCACCATTAATCGGAGCTATTTCAGCAGGTAACTGTGCAATAATTAAGCCATCTGAAAATAGTGTTAACACTGCATTACTTTTAGAAAAATTAATTAATGAAAACTTTGATGAGAAATATATAAAAGTAGTTAATCCACTAGGTGGAAAGGAAACTGTATCTTATTTATTAGATTTAAAGTTTGATTATATATTTTTTACTGGTAGCATAAGAGTTGGAAAAATAATAGCTGAAAAAGCATCAAAAAATCTTATTCCTGTAACTTTAGAGCTAGGAGGAAAAAGTCCATGTATCGTTGATGAAACTGCCAATCTAGATTTAGCTGCAAAACGTATTGTTTGGGGAAAATTTTTAAATGCAGGTCAAACCTGTGTTGCTCCAGATTATATATTAATGGAAAAAAGTATTAAAGATTACTTTTTAATGGCACTAAAATCCGAAATTATTAATCAATTTGGAAGTAATATTAAATCTAGTCCTGATTTTCCTAGGTTAATAAATAAAAATTCTCTAGATAGACTTAAAGGCTATTTAAATGATGGTGAAATATATTATGGTGGTAGCTTTGATGATGATGATTTATATATGGAGCCAACTATTTTAACTAATATAAAAAATAATTCTAATATTATGGAAGATGAAATTTTTGGACCTATTTTACCTATTATTGAATATTCAAGTATTGATGATGCTATTAATTATATTAAATCTAAGGAAAAACCTTTAGCATTATATTATTTTTCAGAAAATAATAATTCAATAAATAAAGTGTTATCTAATGTCTCTTCTGGAGGTGCTACAATTAATGACACTATAATCCACGTTGCTTCATCAAATCTTCCTTTTGGTGGCGTTGGCTTAAGTGGTGTTGGAGAATATCATGGTAAAGCAAGTTTTGATACTTTTTCTCATAGTAAATCTGTTATTAAAAGAGGAACCTTTTTAGAACTTCCCTTCAGATTTGCACCATATAAAAACAAGTTATCTCTTTTAAAGAAGCTTATGAAATAATTAATTTTATTATAATTTGAATGATTCCAATATTTAGAGTATTATTAAAATATATATATTTATATTTAAGGAGGATCTATGAGAAATTTTAATTATAAAAATGGAACTGAAATTATTTTTGGTAAAAATACTGAAGAAAAGGTTGGAAGTGAAATAAAAAAGTATACTAATAAGGTTTTACTTCATTATGGTGGAGGTAGTATAAAAGCAAGTGGTTTATATGATAAAGTTGTATCTTCACTAAAAGAAGCAAATATTGAAATTATTGAGCTTTCAGGAGTTAAACCAAATCCAAGAGTATCTTTAGTTAGAGAAGGTATTGAACTTTGTAGAAAACATAATATTGATTTCATACTTGCAGTTGGTGGTGGTAGCGTTATAGACTCATCTAAAGCTATAGCAGCTGGAGTAAACTATGATGGAGATGTATGGGACTTATTTATAGGTACTCCAATTAAACATACTTGTTTAAAACTTGCAACTATATTAACAATTCCTGCTGCTGGAAGTGAGACAAGTTCTGGTTGTGTTATAACAAATGAAGATGGATGGTACAAAAGAAGCTGTGGACATCCAACTTTAAGACCTGTATTTTCAATTTTAAACCCAGAGCTTACCTTTACTCTACCAAAATACCAAACATCATGTGGAATAGCAGATATGATAGCTCATATACTTGAAAGATACTTTACTAATGAAAAGAATGTTGATTTAACTGATAGATTATGTGAAGCAGCTTTAAAAACCATTATGGAAAATGCCTTAAGATTAAATGTAAATCCTGATGACTATAATGCTAGAGCTGAAATAATGTTATCTGGAATGGTAGCACATAATGATTCCCTAAGTATGGGAAGAGTTGGTGATTGGGCTACTCATGATATAGAACATGAATTAAGTGGTATTTATGATATAGCTCATGGAGCTGGACTTTCAATAATATTCCCAGCTTGGATGAAATATGTTTATAAGCACGACTTAAATAGATTTGCCCAATTTGCTAATAGAGTTTTCAATATAGATATTAATTTTAATAATCTTGAAGAAACTACCCTAAAAGGAATTGAAGCTCTAGAAAATTTCTTTACTAAAATTGAATTACCTACAAGATTAAGTCATGTTAATATTAATGATGAGCACATAGAAGAAATGTCTAAAAAACTTGTTGCTCACTGTGACCATGTAGGTAACTTTGTTGAAATAAGATCTAAAGAAGCCTTTGAAATTCTTAAATTAGCTCTATAATATTATTAAATTAATTTTTTAAAAAAGTATGTTATTTGCAATGAATAACATACTTTTTCTGTTAGACTATAGTACTCTGATTCTTAATTTTATTTTTATAATAATATACTTTGTATAATACTATTACAGCTATAACTAATGCTATAATAGCTAAAGCATACAACATAAACACTTCTTCAGGTAAAACCTTAATTATAGGATCAGTCTTTTCATCAAAAATCCAATAATCATTATTAAAGAAAATTTTATGAAATATAATAAATGCCTTAGAAAAATCAATGAACATAACAGATAACAAAGAAATTATTATAAATATTAGGGTATTTGATCCATAATTTAACATCTTATAAAGCTCTATTTTTTTACCCATAATTTTTTTAATTATAAGTAATACAATAAAAAACAAAGCTATTAAAATTGTAATACCATAGATATATAAAAATATTTTCTTTACTTCATAAAAATGAAATTCTCCATTTATGCTCATAGAAAAATTATTAAACTTTAATTTTTCTATGAATGGATTTTGTAAATATTTTATTAAAGTATTGAAATCATTTATTAGCATTTCTTTAGATATATTTCCAACTTTATCCAACCCATATTTATCTATTGAATAATGATAAATAAATTGAGAGTTTAAAACTATAATTGTAGATATTCCTATTGTAAAGAAAGCTATAAGTATTCCATAAATAACTTTAATTATATTACTAAAAATACACCTCATCTTTCCTCTTCCCCTCATTTAATTTTTACATTATTAATAATAACATAAAATTAATTACATAAATATAAAAAGAAGGCTTTCATTATGAAGAGTAATTTTATAAAAACCTCTAATAAAATTACTCTTCATAACTTTCACCTTCTTTATTTAGGTTATACAGTTACTTTATATATTGGCTTAAATATATTAACTAACTACTAAATCTATATTTTCTTTATATTGCAAGTGCTCTTTTTCCTTATACATTATAGCATTTTTAGGACATGCATTTACACATCTACAACACATTACACAATTATCTCTAAATTTAATATATCCTCCAATATTTTCAATATTCTTTGTTGGACAAATATTAACACATAAATTACATTTATCACAATTAGAATTTACTGAAAAATTCAAAGAATTTTTATATAAATCCTTAGTCTTAAATTTATTTATAGTTTTATAAATTGAAGCTGTAAGTTGATTTATATCTTCCTTCATATAATTATCTGTTAAAAAATTTACTACAGTATCTCTAATTTCTAATAAAGAGCTATCAAATATTTCTCTCAAATCTTGTCTTGTTATTTTCTTATATCCTTTGCCTAAAGTATAACTGTCTGGCATTTGAAAATTTTTAGTTACTATTACCTTGTAATTTTTTATCAATAATTTCTTTTCTAATTCATTAAAATAGGTCTTTGATTTATCTTTACCCGTTGAAAAAATCATAGTCTTAATTTCTTTTGAGGAATCATACAAATTATCTTCCAAGTACTCAATAAAATTTTTAGGAATATATTCAAAGTATTTCGGAAAACCTAAAATTAAATAATCATAAGAAAAGTTTTTCAAATCTTTTTTTTCCTCAATAGAATATATCTCCACTTCACAGCCATTTTTTATAAATTCTTCTGAAATTCTATTCGCAATAAATTTAGTATTCCCAGTACCACTAAAATATAAAATTATTCCCTTCAAGACAAAATCCTCCTAATTAAATATTCACATTCATATGTTATTAGTCATTTATTCTGCTTTAAATAACATTATAAATCATATGGAATATTATGGAAATAATTTTCTTGCACTTTTTTTTTAGTTATTTTTTTAAAATTCTCCAAATTTATTATTATGCTCTTATTTATATTATTAATTCGATTTATTTCTAAGTTTCCAAAATAATATAGCTGCTAATAATAAGCTTCCACAAATTAATAAATAAATTAAGAATAATGGATTTGAAAAACTACCAAATAAAATTATAAGTGAACCTACTGTTGCTAAAATAGGATTGATTTTACCTCTCCACAAGCCTTTAACTTCTCCACTTATGCCCATTTTAAATACTTTAAAATATAATAATATATATAAAAGATAATTAACAGTTATTGATATCTCTGAAATATCTCCATTTGGTAATAAATTACACTTTTGAGTTATATAATGTACTAATAAACAAACTAAAGAAATTATAAAAGCAACTAAAGCTGAATTTATTGACATTTCTAAATATTTATTTACTTTTTTTATGTTTTTTGAATTTGGGAACATATCTCTTATTGCTAGAGCATATGGTATTCTTATATGTCCCATTATTAAACCATTTACTGTACCTAAAATTGATATAACAACAAATGTTAAGATAATTTTAGCACCCCATGCTCCAAATATCATATTGGCTGCTAAATTAACATGTTCATCTCCTAAAGCCATTATTCTTTCTGGCCCTACATATATACTTATGCCAACAAAATAAAGGACATATATTAACAGTATAAATAGTGGTGCCATAACTAAGGCTTTTGGTAAATTCTTTTTTGAATCTTTTATTTCATGTCCTATAGAAGTTGCTATTATCCATCCATCAAAAGAAAAAGCAATTGGTGCAATAGCTGCAATCCAAGAATATGACTTCATATGTACAATGTCTCCTCCATTAATTGCACTAGGATTACCAAAAAATACTCCTGCAATAGCAATTAATATTAATGGAATTACTTTAATAACAGTTGATGCATTTTGAAAATATCCGCCTAATCTAGCTGATAATAAATTTAATGTATAAAATACTACTATCACTACAAAACCAATAATAGTATGAAGAGCTAGTCCAGCTTCAATTCCAAATAACATGCAAATATATATTCCAGATACCCATGAAACAACGGCAATTAATGTAGGATAGTATAGAAATGTATGAAACCATCCAAAAGCACATGCCACAGATTTATTATAAGAATATTCAGCATAAGATATTATTCCACCAGCCCTAGTTTCTCTTGATGCAAGTTCTGAGATAGTCAAACTACCAAAAATAATACCGAAAGCAGCTATACAGAAAACTATAACACCTAAACTAATACTACCATTTGTAGCTACAAGTATATTATCACTTTTAAAAAATATACCTGATCCAATAACGATTCCAACAATCATCCCAATGGCAGTAAATAAACCATATTCATTTTTTTTCATTACTCCACCTCATCCTTAACGTTACATTTAACATAAATTTTCTATGTTCACTATACCATATAAATAAAAAAATAAGAACAAAATTTAATCTTTTTTTATACTTATTCAATTTTCAAATTAGTATAAAAATACAAAATTTTTGTGCTAATCATCTACATATGATATAAAGTATTGATATTATTTTGCAATACATGTAATATATTTCCATTGACCTTTATTAAGTAATTTTATTTTGGGAGGGATTTATAATGAAAAAAGTTTTAGCAACTGTATTAACTGCTTCTTTATTAGCTAGTGTGTTTGTTGGATGTTCTTCTAATTCTGGAAAAACCGAAAACGATACTAAAAATAATGAAAAGAAAGTTGTGAAAGTATTTCAACTTAAAGTTGAAATAAATGACGCTCTTCAAAAACTTGCAAAGGATTATGAAAATGAAACTGGAGTTAAAGTCGAAGTAACTTCCGTTGGTGGTGGTGCCGACTATGGTGCAGCTCTAAAAGCTGAATTCCAAAAAGGAACAGAACCAGACATATTTATGATTCAAGGAGCTGGTGATTTAGGAGTATGGGAACATAAACTAGATGACCTTACATCAGAAAAATGGGTTTCAAATGCCTTTGAAGGTACTTTAGACACTGTAAAAAAAGATGGAAAAGTATATGGTATGCCTGTAGCTATAGAAGGATATGGCCTAGCATATAATAAGGACATATTAGATAAGGCATCAATTGATCCAAAATCTATTGATACCTTTGATAAATTAAAAGAAGCTGTAGAAAAACTTGATTCAATGAAGGCTGATTTAGGATTGGAAAATGTTATATCCTATACTACTAAAGAAACTTGGGTAACAGGAAATCATACTTTTAATATAGGATTGGCTACTCAAGAAAAACCTGATGAATTCACTAAAAACTATATTGATGGTACTGCAGACATAGTTAATAATCAAAATTTTAAAGATTGGATGAATCTTGTAGATTTATTAACTAAATATGGCGGTGGTGCAACTTTAGATACTATTGACTATAGTACACAAGTTGGAAACTTTGCATTAGGTAAAACTGCATTTCTTCATCAAGGTAACTGGGTAGCTGGAGATTTAGATGGTTTAGGTGCAAATTTCGATATGGGCTTTGTTCCTCTTGCTATTAATAATGATACTAAGGTAAGTGGAAGCATTCCAGTAGGAGTTCCTATGTATTGGACAGTAAATAAGGATTCAGCAGTTAATGCTGAAGCTAAAGCCTTCCTTGATTGGATGGTATCAAGTGAAACTGGACAAAAGGCATTAATAGATGATATGAAAATGATTCCAGCATATAATAACTTTAAGATTCAAACTAACGATAAGCTTGCAAAATCTATTATGGAATTTAGTGATGCAGGAAAAACAATTCCTTGGGCATTTACTAACTTACCTGACGGATTCTCTATGGAAAAAATAGGACCTATCTTCTCTAAGTATGCTAAAGGTGAAATAGATAAAACCCAAATGCTTGAAGAAATACAAGCATTAACAAAAAAATAATCTAAGTTAATTAAATATCCACAGGCGTATATCCTGTGGATATTTACATAGGTAAAAGGGGATGATTAAATGAATAAAAAAAATAAAATAAATAAGGGGTTTTGGCTGTTTATAGCACCCTCTTTATTTGCTTTAATCACAGTAGTTTTAATACCATTTATCATAGGAATATATTATACATTTACAAATTGGAATGGTGCTAATCCAAATTACAATTTTGTAGGAATTTCTAATTATACTAACCTTATTAATGATGTACAGTTCATTTATTCCTTTAAGATAACTATAATATATACCATTGCTAGTGTTATTACTATAAATCTATTAGGCTTTGGATTAGCTTATTTTGTTACAAGGAATTTAAAAACAAAGAATTTTCTTAGAACTGGATTCTTTATGCCAAATCTAATTGGTGGACTTATCTTAGGTTTTATATGGCAATTTTTATTTAACTCAGTTTTTACATCTGTAGGTGGTAAATTAGGCTCTACTCTACTTTCTACTTCTCTATTACAAGAGAGAACAACAGCAATAATTGCTATGCTTATAGTTTCCTCATGGCAATATGCTGGTTATATTATGGTTATTTATGTTGCATCTTTAGAAAATGTTCCGACTGATTTAATCGAAGCTAGTAAAATTGATGGAGCCAATGGTATTCAAAGCTTTAAACATATAACTTTACCTATGGTAGCACCATCAATAACAATTTGCCTATTCTTAACTTTAGCAAACTCATTTAAACTATTTGACCTAAATTTTTCTTTAACTCCTTTAAAACCAACAGAAATGTTATCCTTAAATATTTATAAAGAAGCATTTGTTTCTAACAATATGGGAGTAGGACAAGCAAAAGCTATAATTTTCTTTATTTTCGTAACAGCTATATCTTTAATTCAAGTTTATTTTACTAAGAAAAGGGAGGTTGAAATGTAATGAGAAGAAAACAAAATAAACTAAAAACTTTAAATAGCTATAATTATAAGCTTGGAATATTAGAAATTCTAGGTTGGCTATTACTACTTATATATATGGTTCCCTTCTATCTTATGTTCATAAACTCATTTAAAACTAGAAGAGAGATTTTTGCTGATACTATAGGATTTCCTTCAGAATGGAGCTTTTCAAATTATTTCACTGCTATGGAAAGAATGAATATGGGAACTGCTTTTATTAATTCTTTAATAATTACTTCCTTCAGCATAGCACTAATAGTTCTATTCTCATCTATGGCTGCTTGGTCATTAGCAAGGAATAAATCAAAAACTAGCAAAGCTATATTCTATTTATTCGTAAGTGCTATGATTGTCCCTTTCCAATCTGTAATGCTTCCCCTAGTTAAATGGATGGGATTAATGAGAATAGACTCTATAAATTTTAGTATGCTTGGAACTCATTACGGACTTATATTTATGTATATTGGATTTGGATCAAGTATGAGTATATTTTTATATCATGGCTTTATAAATAATATTCCTTTAGAAGTAGAAGAAGCTGCTCTAATAGATGGTTGTAATAAATGGCAAATATATTCAAAGATTGTTTTCCCCCTTTTAAAGCCCATAACTGTTACTGTTATGGTTTTAAATGGAATATGGATATGGAATGACTTTCTCCTTCCATTTTTAACTATCAATGGTAAGGTTAATACTATCCCATTAGCCATGAATAATTTCTTTGGAGCATTTTCAAAGCAATGGGAACTTGCTATGGCAGCATTAGTTTTAGCTATCATTCCATTAGTTATATTCTACTTCTTTGTTCAAAAATATATTATTAAAGGAATTGTACAGGGCTCAATAAAATAATTTTATATTTCTATGATAATAATTCCGTTATATAATTAATTTATAAAAACTTTTTAAGGAGATTATTATGGAAAAGATATTATTATATTATTTAATTTTAATTAACATTATTGCTTTTATTATTATTTATATAGATAAACAAAAGGCTATAAAACATAAATGGAGGATAAAGGAATCCACTTTATTTTTAATATCTATTATAGGAGGAAGTCTAGGTACTCTTGTAGGTATGTATACTTTTCGCCATAAAACTAAACACATAAAGTTCACCTTAGGAATTCCATTTATTTTAATACTTCAAATTCTACTTATATATTATTTAAGTATATAGTGAAGAATAAATTAATGTAACTAAGATATAAATTAAAAGGAATCAATGGCTATAAAATATAGCTTCTTGATTCCTTTTTATTATATATCTTTTTTTAAATATATATTTGAAGTAATAAAATATGATGCTAAAATTAAGGTTATTACACAAAGTGCTATTAGAACTTTAAATATACTATTACTTATATTAATTTTAGGTAAAAGGCTTACTATATTAGTTGAAAATACAACTGGTAAAACAGTTAAAAATACTAAAGCTATTCTTGCTTTTTCAAAACCAAGTAATATTTCCAATGGAGTTAATATACTCATCATGAATATTCCAATTCCTAATAGCATAAGCATAAATGCCCATAGTGGCACCATAGTTTCTTTATCTATTAAATTAAAATACATCATCCCCATATATATAACTGCTGAGATCCCCATTGAAATAAAAGTATTTATTGCAACAAATATATATTTAGATAAAATATATTCCTTCTCCTTTATTGGTAATGAATATATTAAGTAATTTATTTTACTTTTTTCTTCATAAAATGCAGTATTATAACATGTTGCCATAATAAATAGTGCTCCTGCAAAAGGAAGCATATCAGGCTGTATAATTGCCATAAAAATTGCCACAGCAGTTATTAATAGCATATACTTTTTTAATGCAAATACAGTTTCATACTGTAATAATATTAAATTTTTAATTCTTCTCATATTATTCCCTCCCTGTATAATAAAGCATTATATCTTCTAATGTAGGTTTTTCATATATTACTTCATTTCCAAAGGTTTCAAAGGCCTTTGTTTTATTATCAGTAAGCCCCTCAAAATTATATCCACTTGCCTTTATTGATATTAAAGTTTTTTCTGTATCTATATCTAATAATTCTCTTTTACCTTTTATAATAGAGTGGTTTTCTAATATTAAATCCTTCTCTCCCTCTAAAATAATTTTACCTTTATAAATGAAAATAATATAATCAGCACATTTTTCTAAATCACTTGTTATATGTGTTGAATAAAAAATTGTATTATCTTCATTTTCCATTTGTTCTTGTAAAACCTCTAAAAATTCATTTCTAACTATAGGGTCTAGATTTGCTGTAGGCTCATCCATAATTAACACTTTTGGCTTTCTAGCCAAAGCTATTGCTAATTCAAATTGTCTCTTTTTCCCCTTAGACAACTTACCATAAATTGCAGATTCATCAATATTAAATTTATTAATTAGTTTATTATACAAATCATTATCCCAATTTTCATAAAATCTAGAAATAGATTTTTTTATGCTTTTAACCTTTGCCTCTTCTAAAAATCCACAGGTATCTCCAACAAAGGATACTTCCTCTTTACTCTTAACATTATTAGTAATATCCTCTCCAAGGACTAGAATTTCTCCAGAATCGGCTTTTACCATATTCATAATAGATTTAATTGTAGTTGTTTTCCCTGATCCATTTGGTCCTATAAATCCAGTTATATATCCTCTTTTTACAACTAATTCTTTTAAATCTAGCTTAAAGCTATTATATTCTTTTTCTAATCCTCTTATCTCAATTGCTTCCATAGTTATACCTCCTCATACAAACTTTTTATTATATTTAAAGTTTCTTCTAAAGTTAAGCCTATTGCTTTAGCTGAAATTATTGCTTCCTCTAGTTTATTTTCTATTTCATACATCGCAACTTCTCTTAGCCTCTCATTATTAGCTTCAGCTACAAATGTTCCTTTACCTACTACAGTTTTTATAAATCCTTCTTTTTCAAGCTCTTCATAAGCTCTCTTTGTAGTAATAATACTAACCTTTAATTCCTTTGCCAAAGTCCTTATAGATGGTAAAGGTTCTCCTGGCTTTAAAATCATATTTACTATTTGATTTTTTATTTGGCTTTCTATTTGCTCATATAATGGCACTTGTGAAGAATTACTAATTATTATATTCAACTTATCACCTCCAAGTGTGTATTAAGTGTATATATTATCTATATACATATAGTAATACTTATATACACTATTGTCAATAATTTAGGTAAATTATTCTATAAAAAAAGAAGTAGTTTTAATTATTAAAACTACCTCTTTTTATTTGTAATTTGAAACAAATTACTTCCTAAACTATTCACTTTTACTTATTAACTTTTCACTATTGCTCTTCTTTTTTATTTATTGATATTCCTAAATCATCAAGTTGCTTTTCATCTACTATATTAGGTGCTTCACTTAAATAGCAGTATGCATTTTGGTTCTTAGGGAATGCTATAACATCCTTAATATTTTCAGTACCTGCTAAGAACATTACCATTCTATCTAAACCAAAAGCTAAGCCTCCATGTGGTGGTGGTCCAAATTTAAAGGCATCAATTAAGAATCCAAATCTTTCTTGAGCTGATTCTTCAGTAAAGCCTAAAGCCTTAAACATTCTTTGTTGTAGCTTAGAATTATGAATTCTTATTGATCCTCCGCCTAATTCTTCTCCGTTTAATACTAAATCATAAGCCTTTGATCTAACTTCTCCTGGATTAGTTTCTATCATATCTAAATCTTCATCCATTGGTGATGTAAATGGATGGTGAGCTGCATGATATCTTCCTTCTTCTTCGTTGTATTCAAATAGAGGGAATTCAGTTATCCAAGTAAAGTTAAATTCATTTTTATCCTTAATTAAATCAAATTGCTTAGCTAATTCTAATCTTAATGCACCTAAGCTTTGGAATACTACTGAATTTTTATCAGCAACTATAAATATAGCATCTCCAACTTCTGCATTCATAGTTTTAATTATTGAATTTGTAACATCATCTGTTAAGAATTTAGAAATTGAAGACTTAATTCCATCTTCTTTTATTTGAATCCATGCAAGACCTTTAGCCTTATATGTTTTAACAAATTCACCTAATTTATCTATTGGCTTTCTTCCAAGGTCAGCTCCACCTTTTAGGCAAAGAGCTCTTACAGATCCACCAGCTTCTATTGCTGATTTAAATACTACAAAATCCATATCCTTTACGTCTCCTGTAATATTAGTGATTTCCATTCCAAATCTTAAATCTGGCTTATCTGAACCGTACTTTTCCATTGCATCCTTAAATGTCATTCTCTTTATAGGAAGCTTAACATCAACACCAGCAACTTCTTTAAATACGTGAGCTATTAAACCTTCATTCATCTTTATTACGTCTTCTTCTTCAACAAAACTCATTTCTAAGTCTATTTGAGTAAATTCTGGTTGTCTATTTGCTCTTAAATCTTCATCTCTAAAGCATTTAGCAATTTGATAATATCTATCAAATCCTGAAACCATTAATAATTGCTTAAATATTTGTGGTGATTGTGGAAGTGCATAAAACATTCCTGGATAAT
This sequence comes from uncultured Clostridium sp., assembly GCA_934746015.1. Classification (GTDB taxonomy): domain Bacteria; phylum Bacillota; class Clostridia; order Clostridiales; family Clostridiaceae; genus Clostridium. The sequence continues at coordinate 39,979 of CAKVEW010000007.1, read as the reverse complement.
TTCTTGAAGGTACAAGATAATCTCTAGCTCCTTCTGGCGTACTCTTAGTTAATATAGGAGTTTCTACTTCTAAGAAGTTATTTGCATCTAAATAATCACGTACTGACTTAGATACTTTGCTCCTAACCATAAATATTTTTTGCATATCTGGTCTTCTAAGATCTAAATATCTATATTTTAATCTTATATTTTCTGCTGCATCTAATCCTTCTTTTATATAAATTGGAGGAGTTTCTGATTCTGATAGAACTTTTAAGCTTTCACACTTTAGCTCAACTAATCCAGTTGGCATATTATGATTTGGAGCTTCTCTTAATACAACTTCTCCTGTTACAGCAATACAATATTCAGGTCTTACATCTTTAGCTTTTTCAAAAGCTTCTGCACTAATTTCTTCCCCAAATACTATTTGCATAATACCTGTTCTATCTCTTAGGTCTATAAATTGTAGACCTCCTAATTTTCTGTTTCTTTGTACCCATCCCATTAATGTGATCTTTTGAGAAACATTGTTTTCTCTAACTTCTCCACACATTAGGCTTCTCTTTAATCCACTTAAAGCTTCACCCATTTTTTACTTCCTCCTAACTATTTTTATAACTTTTGCTATATCATCTATATTGTCTAAACTAACTTCAAATTGTTCTCCATCACTCATTCTTTTTAACTTTAGAGTTTTATTTTGAAGTTCGTCATCACCTATAATAGTTGTAAATAGTGAACCTATTTTGTTAGCATATTTCATTTCAGCTTTTATGCTTCTACCCATATGATTTACTTCTGTTTTTATTCCATTTGACCTTAGCTTATTAGCTAAAACAAAAGCTTCTGTCTTAGCTTCTTCGCCTCTTGCGCCAATATAAAGCTCTATCACATCTTCTCTTGGAATTTCTATTCCTTCTTTCTCTAATGTCATTATAAGCCTTTCTAGACCCAATCCAAAGCCAACTGCTGACATCTCTGGTCCACCAATCTCTTCTATTAGTTTATCATATCTACCGCCACCACAAACTGTAAAATCATCATTTAAGATTTCAAAAATAGTCTTAGTGTAGTAGTCTAAACCTCTAACTATACCTGGATCAATATTATATTTAATATTTAAAGCATCTAAATATCTCTTTACTTCAGTAAAATGTGAATCACATTCTTCACATATATAATCTAAAATAATTGGAGCATTTTTTGTAATTTCCTTACAAGTTTTTTCTTTACAATCTAAAATTCTCATTGGATTCTTTTCAAATCTAGTTTTACATACATTGCAAAGATTATCATAATTATCTTCTAGATACTTCTTTAAAGCTTCGTTATACTTAGGTCTACACTTTGGGCAACCTAAATTATTTATATTTAAACTTAAACTTTTTAATCCTAAGTTCTTTAAAGCTTCCATTGCTAAAGAAATAACTTCAGCATCCATAGATGGTTCTTTAGATCCAAAAACCTCTACCCCATATTGATGGAATTGTCTAAGTCTTCCTTTTTGAACATTCTCATATCTAAAACATGGAATAATATAATATAATTTTGTAGGTTGAGCTTCATTAAATAATCTATTTTCTATAAAAGCTCTAACAGTAGGTGCTGTTCCTTCTGGTTTTAATGTAATACTTCTATCACCTTTATCATTGAAAGTGTACATTTCCTTTTGAACTATATCAGTAGTTTCTCCAACTCCCCTTAAAAACAGCTCTGTATGTTCAAATATAGGTGTCCTTATTTCTCTTACCCCGAATGACTTCGAAACTTCTCTTAATACCTCCTCAACATAATGCCATTTATAAGCATCTTGAGGTAACATATCCTTAGTACCCTTAGGTGCTTGGATTTCCATATTATCTCCTCCTATTTAAGGTAAAGTGTATCTAAAAGTTTTCTTTTTTCCTCTACCATTTCCTTAATTCTATTTGCATATTCTCTGATGTCTTTTACATTTCCAAATCTCTCTATTCTATTTTCTTCTAAAAATACTACCTTTGAAACTGCATCAGCTCCTAATGCAATTATAGTTTGTTTATCTTCTATCATTTCAATATTATATAAGCATTCTTTGCCTTCTTTAGAATATCCCAAATTCTCCATATTTCCAACCATATTTTTTTGTCTATACATATAATATGGTTTTATATCTAAATCCTTTGCTAATTCTCTGCTTATTTCATACATTGAAGAAAGCTCTTCTTGCTTTTTAATTTGTATTCCTTTTTTTAGAATAAAATTTTCATAAAGTATAGAAGCTCTTTTCAATGATAATCCATGAACTGTTAAGCTATCTGGTCTTAGCTTTAGTATTTCTTCAGCTGTATGCCTAGCTTCCTTTATACCTTCACCAGGAAGTCCTATTATCATATCCATATTTATATCATTAAAACCTAGTTTTCTTGCTAAATTGAACTTTTCTATTACATCTTTAGAAGAATGTCCTCTTCCTATCATCTTTAGTGTATTATCATTCATAGTTTGAGGATTTATACTTATTCTGCTAGTTTTATATTTTTTCATAGTTTCTAACTTTTCTAATGTTATACTATCTGGTCTACCACATTCAACAGTAAACTCAAGTAAATCTCTATTTTCAACAAAAGCTTTATATATTTCTTTCATTATTTGTTCAAATTCATCATTATTAACTGCAGTTGGAGTTCCGCCGCCAAAGTACACGCTTTCTATTCTTAACCCTCTTTCATCAACATACTCCTTCATTTCTCTAATTTCATATGTTAATGCTTCTAAATAAGGATTTACTAATTTTTTATTGGCACCTATAGGATTTGCAGTAAAAGAACAATAAAAACATCTAGTTGGACAAAATGCCATTCCTATATAAATAGCAATATTTTTTTCATCTTTATTTACTGATTCTTTTTCTTTTTTTGCTACTTCAATACAAAGTCTAGCCTTCTCTTCTGAAGCCAAGTACTTATTACTAAATAATTCTACTATTTCTCTTTCACTTTTACCTTCTTCTAAATACTTAAGAGCAATTTTTGAAGGCCTAATTCCAACTAATATTCCCCATGGATAATAATCTCCAGTTATTTCTCTAAGAGAAGAAAATATTAACTTCTTTATATCTTCCTTAATATTTTCTTCTGAAAAAGCTTCCTTATAAAAATCTTTATATGAAAATGAAATTTTACTTTCTTCTATACTTACAATATAATTCCCCTTATTTTCAAACTTAATTTCGTCTAAAGGATAATATATATTAAACATTTGATATACATCATATCTGTATTTTAAGTTGTTTAATTTAATTATTACTTCCATTTATTCTCCTTTTACACTAAGAATGGATTTTTCATCCTTTCGTGCATAATAGTAGACTTTGGTCCATGCCCTGGATATACATTAACATTATCATCTAATACCATAAGCTTAGTTTCTATACTATTAATAAGTTCATTATAACTTCCACCTAAAAAGTCTGTTCTACCTATGGAAGTATTGAACAAAGTATCTCCTGTGAACAGGTTGTTTTCTACTAAAAAACATGTTCCACCCTTTGTATGCCCTGGCGTAAAAATAGTTTTAAAAGTTAAATTACCAACTTTTATCTCTTGACCTTCTTTAAAATATTTATAGAACTTTGGTAATTTACCAAAGATACCAGTGGTATCTATATCCATATATTCTTCTTCTGCTTCATTTAAATATACGTCTACTTTATATTTATCTTTTAACTCTGCAACTGCTCCATTATGATCAAAATGACAATGAGTTAAAAGTATTACATCTATATCAATTCCTAAAGCATCAATTTCTTTAATAAGATAATTTGCATTTGCTCCTGGATCTATAATAGCAGCTTTATTAGTTTCTTCATCTATTGCTATATAGCAATTAGTTTGAAGAGATCCAAGAGGATATGTCTTTACTATCATAAACTTTCCTCCTAAACTAAAAATTCTTTTTACTATCTAAAATTATTGTCACTGGTCCATCATTTTGAATATCTACCTTCATGTGAGCTCCAAATTCTCCAGTTTCAATCTTTAAGTTAGTTTCTCTTAATAATTCAATAAATCTCTCATATAATGCATTGGCTCTATCTCCACCTTCTGCTTCCATAAAATTAGGTCTTCTTCCTTTTCTGCAATCCCCGTATAAAGTAAATTGAGATATAGCCAAAATATCACCTTTAACATCCAAAAGTGAAAGATTCATTTTATCATTTTCATCTTCAAATATTCTTAAATTAACTATTTTATCTTTTAAATATAACAAATCTTCTTCTGTATCTTCTTTTGAAAATCCAATTAATAAATTAAGACCTTTATTAATTGAACCAACAACAATATCATTTACAATGACTTTTGATGAAGTTACTCTTTGAACCACAACACGCATTATTAATCCTCACTAATTATTCATTCTATATACATCCATTACTCCTTTAAGTCTTCTTATTTTTCTCATAAGTTCTTTTAGTTGTTCAATGGAATCTATTTTAACTTTTATATTTATCATTGCTATATTCCCCTTAGATGACTTAGCATTTAAAGCATTTAGTGGTAGTTTAGATTCAGTTATTATTGTCATAATATCTGATAATATTCCAATTCTATCTTCAGCTCTTACTTGTATTTCAGCAACATAAGCAGCTCCTTTAGATACTCCCCAAGAAACTTCAACTACTTTTCCTGGATCAAAGTTAATTAAAGACTTTAAATTACTACAATCACTTCTATGAATAGATACTCCCCTTCCTTTTGTGATATATCCTTGTATATCATCTCCTGGTACTGGGTTACAGCATCTAGCAAATCTAACCATTAAATTACTAACACCTTTAACAGTTACCCCATAAGAATTGGAGGCTGTAGGATTAGTATTATTTTTATCTGTTTTATTTATATGATCATCAATAGCTTTATTTATATTTTCTGTAGTATGCTTTTCAACAATATTTTCTTCTTTAAGTTTTGAAATATATGATGAAGCTGATATTTGTCCTATACCTATAGCAGCATACAAATCTTCCATATTGTGTATATTATATCGCTTAATTGCTTTTTCATAAGTCTCACCTTTTGCTATTTCTGAATAAATAACACCTTGTTTCTTGAGTTCTTTTTCAAAAGCTTCCTTACCCTTATCTATATTTTCTTCTTTTTTAATTTTCTTAAACCATTGCCTTATTTTACTCTTAGCTTGATTACTCTTGGCAATGTTTAACCAATCTATATTAGGTCCCTTTGCATTTTTAGATGTTAATACTTCTACTATTTCTCCAGTTTTTAAATTATAATCAAGAGGCACTATCTTGCCATTTACTTTTGCCCCAACACATCTATTTCCTACATCAGTATGAATTCTATACGCAAAATCTATTGGCGTTGCAGCACTTGGCAAATTTATAACTACCCCTTTTGGAGTAAATACAAATATTTCATCTGTAAATAAATCTATTTTAAAACCTTCTATAAACTCTTCAGCATCAGAAGTTTCCTTTTGCCATTCTAGCATATCTCTTAGCCATGCTAACTTATTTTCGAAAGTATTTTCTCTCTCTTCTTGAGTATCACCCTCTTTATACTTCCAATGGGCAGCTATACCATATTCAGCAGTTCTATGCATCTCAAAGGTTCTAATTTGAATTTCAAAAGTTTTACCTTGAGGCCCTATAACAGTAGTATGAAGAGATTGATACATATTAGGCTTAGGCATAGCTATATAGTCCTTAAATCTACCTGGAATAGGCTTATATATTGTATGGACTATTCCTAATACACCATAGCAATCTTTTACTGTATTAACTAGTATTCTAATTGCAGTTAAATCAAAAATTTGTTCAATACTTTTATTTTTATTAACCATTTTTTTATAAATACTATAAAAATGCTTTGGTCTACCATCTATATCACAATCTATTTCAGAATCTTCAAGTTTTTTATATAAATCTTCTTTTATTTCTGATATATATGTTTCTCTTTCAACTCTCTTTTCAGCTATTTCTTTAACTAAATCATAATATTCTTCTTCATGTAAATATCTAAAAGATAGATCTTCAAGCTCCCATTTTATTTTAGAAATACCTAATCTATGAGCTAAAGGTGCATAAATATCTAAGGTTTCTTTAGCTTTCTGTTTTTGCTTTTCTTTTGGCATAAATTTTAATGTTCTTAAATTATGAAGTCTATCTGCAAGCTTTATAATTATCACTCTAATGTCTTTTGCCATTGCTAAAAGCATTTTTCTAACATTATCTGCTTGCTGCTCTTCTTTTGTTTTATACTCTATTTTACCAAGTTTAGTTACTCCTTGAACTAAATCTGCAATTTCTTCATTAAATATATTTTTTATATCTTCATAAGTATACTCTGTATCTTCTATTACATCATGTAGAAGGCCAGCAACAATAGTACTTGTATCCATGCCCATTTCTGCTAAAATTATAGCCACATCAACAGGGTGAGTTATATAAGGTTCACCTGATTCCCTTTTTTGAGTCTTATGAGCATCACAAGCTAAATCATATGCTTTTTTAACTATATTTATATCAACATTATTACAATTTTCTTTAATTTTCTGCAATAGGCTTTCATACATATGGGTAATCTCCTTTGATTTAGTCTAAAATAATTGGCTGGTTTTAACAACCAGCCATTTTCTTTTATTATATAATATTTGTCTATTTATTTCAACAAAATTAGAACTCATAATCAACTAAAGACATAACTTCATATTTCTTAAGTTTATCTCTTCCATTAAGTCCTGTAAGTTCAATAGCAAAATCTAAACAAACCACTTCTCCGCCTGCTAATTCTACAAGTTTTGCTACAGCATCTATTGTTCCACCAGTTGCCAATAAATCATCAACAATAGCTACTCTCTGTCCCTTTTTAATAGCATCTTTATGAATTTGTAATGTATCGCTACCATATTCTAAATCATAAGTTATTGATATTGTTTCCCCTGGTAATTTTCCTGGCTTTCTTACAGGAACGAATCCTATTCCCATAGCATATGCAACTGGAACTCCATAAATAAATCCTCTAGCCTCTGGTCCAACTATTAAATCTATTTTTTTATCTTTTAAGTGTTCTACTATTTTGTCTATTGAATACTTTAGAGCCTCTCCATCACCAATAACTGTTGTAATGTCTTTAAAACTAATTCCTTCCTTTGGAAAATTTTCAATTACTCTTATTTTTTCCTTTAGATCCATGATAACTCCTCCATCACTAATAATTATAAACTATATAATTATTATAAGCACTTTATAAAAATAATACTATAACCAATCTTATTTTAAAGCAATTAAGAAATAATTATATAGTCATTTTGGATTTATTTAAATATTTTGTTATTTGTTCTGCTCTATCCTTTTTATTTGTTGTTAATAACTCTATAATAATGCGTGCGTTATCCATCATAGTTACAGCATTTATAGTTGGTGTGATAAGATTAATAATCTTTAATATGCATTCATCATCCATTTGAACCATATCATAGTAATTCATTATCGCCCTTAAACCATAGTTATTTGTATTAATTAAGAACTTTCTTCCTTCCTTTAAAATAACACCATTTTCGCCCTTTAAAGGAACTTCTGCCCACTGTTCTCCAATAAGAATTAAATCTAGATATTTATTTATACTTTTTATATTATAATATATTGCAATTGCTTGCATTAATTTAAAAGTAATTCCACTAATAGATAAATTCTTATATCTGTAATTACATCCTTTTTGATTTGGATTTATGTATATATAATTTCTTCCATTATTAACTTCTTTATTTTCCAATACTATCAAATCTATCCCAAGATCCCCACAAAGCTTTTCCTCTTCATCTGACTTTAAATCTAACCCTAGAGTTATTAAAAGTTGTCCTCCTAAAAAACTAACATTATTTATTATTTCTTCAGAAGTAATTAAAGAATTAGAATCTTCATCACAGATTACGTATTCTATATCTGCATTCAAATACTTTAAAACTAAATGTAAAGAAGATATAGCACATAGTCCATCAACATTAGGAACGCCATATATAACTATCTTTTTTCTATTATTTATAGCTTCTACCATATGTTCAATAGCTTTGCTCATATTTTTAAGTATAAAGGGATTATATCCAGTAATATAATTTGGACTATAAATACTCTCCCAAAACTTACGCATTATAAACTCCTCCATAAAACTTAAGAAAACACATATATTATAATGTATATTCATAAATATTACAAATGTTTTCTTGAAAAAAAATGAACCTCCAATTTATATAGGAGGTTTATTTTTTTATATTTTCGGAATTAAACTAATTTCTTATTGGATTTTTTATCTTTCCTATTTCTTAATAAAACCCATGTAGGTGCTGCAATAAATATTGAAGAGTATGCTCCAGCAGCAATTCCTATAATTAATGGGAATGAAAATTCTCTAACTGTTGGTACAAATATATTAACAGCAGTAATTGTAATTAATGTTGTTAATGTTGTATTTATAGATCTTGAGATAGTTTGAGTTAAGCTCTTATTAGCTATCTCTGTAGCAGAAGCTCTTCTCATATTCTTTGAATTTTCTCTTATTCTATCAAATATTACTATTGTATCATTAATTGAATATCCAACTATAGTTAATATAGCTGCAATAAATGGTGTATTTACAGGTATATTAAAAATAGCAAATACACTAATTGTAATTAATAAATCGTGTACAAGAGCTACTATAGCTGCTATACCATAGTCCATCTTAAATCTTATAGCAATATAAGCTAGCATTGCTAAACAAGCTACAACTAAAGCAATTACAGAATTTCTAGTAAGCTCCTTACCTACTGAAGCTCCTATTTCATCTTGAGATAATAAAGCTTCATCTTCCAAATTATATTTATCTTGTAAAGCCTTAAATACTTCAGATACCTTAGAGCTATCTAAATCTCTTGCTTTTATTTCATATTGAGTGTCTGCTGCTTCATTGGTAACAGCATCAGGAACTAATGCTTTTACAATTTCATCAGCTTCTGGTTTATTAAAATCTGCTCCAAGATCTACTACCATTTTAGTACCACCTTGGAAATCTATACCGAAATTTAATCCTTTAGAAACTGTAAATCCTAATCCGATTAATATAATTATTGATGATAAAACAAACCAAATTTTAGTTTTTTGAACTATTTTAAATGTTTTTAAATTTATTTTTTTACCAAACTGCCATCTTTTCTTTAATAGTCCCATATCAATAGATAGATTCATCAAAGATTTTGTAACTATTAAAGCTGTAAATAAACTTAAAATAATACCTATCATTAAAGTAACTGCAAATCCTTTAACAGATCCAGAGCCTATGAAATATAATATTAAAGCAGCTATAAAAGTTGTTGAGTTTGAGTCAACAATTGATGACATAGCATTTTCAAATCCAGCCTTAACTGCACTTTTAACTGATATCCCATTCTCTAATTCTTCTTTGATTCTTTCAAATATCAATACATTTGCATCTACTGCCATACCAATAGTTAATAGTAATGCTGCTATTCCTGGTAATGTTAGTGCAACTTTCATTTCTGTAAATACTAACAGAACTAAAGTAATATATAAAGTTAATGCAATACTTGCAAAGGTTCCTGGTACTCTATAGTAAATTATCATAAATAAAAATATTATTCCTACACCAATGGCACCAGCCTTCATTGCATTTGGTAAGGCCTCTGAACCTAATTGTGCTCCAACATTTGTAATTGAAACAGCCTTAACTGTAACTGGAAGTGCACCTGAACTTATAATTCCCGCTAGTTTTGTTGCTTCTTCCATTGATGACATACCATTAATTACTGCTTTACCATTAGTAATTGTGCTTTGAACTACAGGAGATGAAACTACCTCATCATCCATATATATGCTAATAGATTTACCAATGTTATTTGCTGTAACTTCTGCAAATTTTTCTTGGCCATCACTATTTAATTCTAATGATACTACTGGTCTTGATGTATCATCTAAAATTGCTGTTGCTTCTTTTACGTCTTTTCCTGTTAAGACTACATTTCCATCTGAGTCTTTAAACTCTAAGTTACCAGTTTTACTTAATCCATCCACTATTTTATTAGAGTCATAAGCTCCAGGGACATCAATTCTTATTCTCTTTTCTCCCTCTTCAGTAACTACTGTTTCAGCTACTCCTATCTTATTAACTCTAAGTTCTAATAACTGTTTAGTTCTTTGACGTACGTCAGATGAAACATCATCTTCTTGTATCTCCATTAAAACGGAAACTCCACCTTGAAGATCAAGGCCCTTTGTAATTGCATTATTAAATGATTTTACTTCCCAACCTGCTATTTCAAATCCTTTGAAACCAACAAGAGCTAGTAACATAATTACAACTACAGAAAGTACAAATAATATTGAACTTTTGCTCTTACTTTTGCTTTTCCCTTTCATGTTCTTCCCCCTCTAGTGCATTTTCATATAAATTATATTACTTATGTTAAGTAATATCAACTACTTTTTCTTTATTTTGTATTATTTTACCATATAATACTTTTTAATTCATATAGAAATAAAAAGCAAGAAGAAAATCTTCTTACTTTTCAACTAAAATACTATAGATTAATTCCAAGCATTCCCGAAAAAAGTCCTATAAACAGACATAATACAAATTTTATAAAATCATATATTGTTAAAGTAGCTTCTGCACCAAATAGTATTCCAATTAAATATAGTACTATGTAAAATATACAGCCAACTGCTAATCCAACAATCCACCCTTTACTTCCATATGATTTTACAGCAATTATAGATCCTGCTACTAAAGCCAAGCATGAAATTACCACATAAATAATATTAAAAACCTTCTCCCCTATAGGTACTTTATTCATTATAAAAGAAAAGATTATAGATATAATTATAGTGATTACAAGTGACCAAAGAAGACCTCTTAATACGCTTTTAAAATAATTTATCCATTCCATAAAAATACACCCCCTAATAAATATTTTATGATTTACTAGGGGGCATTATTCTTATTCTTCTGTTTTATTTATTTTGCTTGCAATTCCACTTTTAGTGATTTTTAATTTAGTTCTTTCAGCACTAGTTTCTATTATTACATAGTCATCTTCAACTATTATGATTTTACCCATAATTCCGCCTCTTGTAACTATTTCATCATTTTTTTCTAAAGCTGATACCATTTCATTATATTTCTTTGTTCTTTTTTTCTCTGGTAATATTAATAAGAAGTACATTAAAGCAAACATTAAAGCAAAAGGTACTACTAGTGATAATATAGCTTCCATCCAATTCATTCCTTCCATATAAACTTTTTACTATTTCATAATAAAGAATATATAACATTTATGTAGTACTGTCAATCTTATTAACAGATAATTAATACTTTAAGCTCTTCCATCCCACTCTTTAAGTTTTTGCTCTTTAAATTCCTTAAAGTATCCTCCATCTATAGCAGCCCTTATATCCTCCATAAGCTTATTATAAAAGTAAAGATTATGTAGCACACATAGTCTCATAGCTAACATTTCTTTAGCTTTAAACAGGTGTCTTATATAGGCTCTAGTATAGCTTTTACATGCTGGACACTGACATCCTTCATCAATTGGTCTAGTATCTAGCTCAAACTTAGCATTCATTAAATTTATTTTTCCTTCTTTAGTAAATACATGCCCATGTCTTCCATTTCTTGCCGGAAGCACACAATCAAAGAAATCAACACCTCTATCAACTGCTTCTAAGATATTACTAGGAATACCAACGCCCATTAAATAAATTGGCTTATCTTCTGGTAAGTAAGGTACAACTGCATCTATAATTCTATACATTTCTTCATGAGTTTCACCTACAGCTAATCCACCTATAGCATATCCATCTAAATCCATTTTAGTAATAGTCTTAGCATGTTCTATTCTTATATCTTCATAGCACCCACCTTGATTAATACCAAACAGCATTTGTTCCTTATTTATAGTTTCTGGTAATGAATTTAATCTATCTATCTCAACTTTGCATCTTTCAAGCCATCTAGTAGTTCTTGCTACTGACTTTTCAACATACTCTCTAGTTGATGGATTAGGAATACATTCATCAAAAGCCATAGCAATAGTAGATGCAAGATTACTTTGTATTTGCATTGATTCCTCAGGTCCCATAAAGATTTTTCTACCGTCTATATGAGATGAAAAATATACTCCTTCTTCCTTTATTTTTCTCATTCCTGATAAGGAAAATACTTGGAATCCACCTGAATCAGTTAATATAGGTCTATCCCAATTCATAAAATCATGTAAGCCACCAAGATTAGCTACAACTTTATCAGATGGTCTTAAATGAAGATGGTAAGTATTAGATAATTCAACTTGACAACCTATTTCTTTTAAATCCATAGATGACACAGCACCTTTAATTGCTGCTAGTGTTCCAACATTCATAAATACTGGTGTTTCAATTGTACCATGGACAGTTTCAAATCTTCCTCTTCTAGCCTTTCCATCTTTTTTTAATAAAGTATATCTTTTTTTACTCAATTTTTCACTTCCTCTTTTATGTTATTCTTTAATAAGCATTGAATCTCCAAAGGAGAAAAATCTATATTTTTCATTAACAGCTGTATTATATGCATTCATTACATTTTCCTTACCTGCTAAAGCAGATACTAACATAATTAATGTTGATTCAGGTAAATGGAAATTTGTAATAAGTTCATCTATAACCTTATATTTATATCCTGGATAAAGAAATATATCAGTCCATCCACTTTGTTCTCTTACAAAACCATTTTCATCCCCTATTGTTTCTAAAGTTCTTGTAGATGTAGTTCCTACAGCTATAACCTTATTTCCTCTTTTTTTAGTTTCATTAATTAAGTCTGCATTTTCTTTATCTAAATGATAAAATTCTGAATGCATTATATGTTCATTTATATCTTCAACTTTAACTGGTCTAAAAGTACCAAGTCCTACATGAAGAGTTAAATAAGCAATATTAACTCCCTTAGCTTTAATTTCTTCTAATAGTTCCTTAGTAAAATGTAAACCAGCTGTTGGAGCTGCTGCTGATCCCTTTTCCTTTGAATAAACTGTTTGATATCTTTCTTTATCATCAAGCTTTTCTGTTATATATGGTGGAAGAGGCATTTCTCCAAGTTCATCTAATACTTGTTCAAATATACCATCATATGAAAACTCAATTATCCTATTGCCTTCTTCTATAATATCAACAACTTTACATTTTAATTTTCCTTCACCAAAAACAAAAGTTTGACCTATCTTTGCTCTCTTACCAGGCTTAGCAAGACATTCCCATTTATCTCCTTCTACTCTTTTTAGAAGTAAAAATTCAATTTTCCCACCAGTTTCTTCTTTTTCTCCTATTAATCTAGCTGGCATTACTCTAGTATTATTTAATACTAAAGTATCCCCTTCATTTAAATATTCTGCTACATCATGAAAGGATCTATGTTCTATACTTCCTGTATTTTTATCTAAAACCATCAATCTTGAAGCATCTCTTTTTTCTAAGGGATGTTGTGCTATCAATTCTTCTGGTAAATCAAAATCAAAATCACTAACCTTCATTTTATTATCTCCTTATCTTTTATTGTATATTAATTAAAATAATTTTTGTTGCTCCCCTGTTGTTTTTCTATTATTCTTACTTCTTCCTAAATGTTCATAAGCCTTATCTGTGGCAACTCTTCCCCTAGATGTTCTAACTATAAACCCAGTTTGTAATAAATATGGTTCATATACATCTTCTATGGTGCCAAGTTCCTCCCCAATAAAATATGAAAGGGTTTCTATTCCAACAGGACCACCATTAAAATTATCAATTATAGCCTCAAGAATCTTATTATCAACTCTATCAAAGCCTTTACTATCCACTTCTAATAGTTCTAAAGCTGCTCTTGCTTCCTTAAAGCTTATTACAGAATTTGAATATACTTCAGCATAATCTCTAACTCTCTTTAATAATCTATTAGCTATTCTAGGAGTTCCTCTTGAACGCCTTGCAAGCTCATAAGCCCCTTCTTCTGTTATATTACAGTTTAAAACAAATGCAGATCTTATAACTATTTCTTTTAGTTGCTCTTCAGTATAATACTGCATATCACAAAGGACTCCAAATCTATCTCTAAGTGGAGAAGTAAGCATTCCAATTCTTGTTGTGGCACCTATTAAAGTAAACTTAGGCAAATCAAGTCTTATTGACTTTGCAGCAGCTCCCTTTCCAATAACTATATCTAAAACATAATCCTCCATTGCAGGATATAATATTTCTTCAACATTTCTATTAAGTCTATGGATTTCATCTATAAAAAGAACATCATTGTCTTTTAAATTTGTTAAAATTGCTGCTAAATCTCCAGCTCGTTCTATAGCAGGGCCTGATGTAATCTTAAGTTCCCCCTTCATTTCCTTAGCTATTATATTGGCTAATGTAGTTTTACCTAGTCCAGGTGGTCCATATAAAAGTACATGGTCTAAAGATTCATTCCTGTTTTGTGCAGCTTTTATAAATACACTTAACCTCTCTTTTACCTTATCTTGCCCAATATATTCTTCTAAACTTTGAGGTCTTAAGCTTAAAGTGCTTCCATCTTCAAAAATTTCTTGTGGAGTTATTATTCTTTCCATCAATTCACCCCTAACCCATAAGAACCTTTAAACAATTCTTTATAATATTTTCTATAGTATCACTTTTATCTACTTTCTTTATAGCTAATTCTGCTTCTTTTTCAGAATATCCTAATGCTAAAAGTGCTCCTAATGCTTCAGCTATATTATTAGCATTTTCAGGTACTATATCTTCAAAATCTCCGATATTTTCAATACCTTCGGCCAAATCTTCTTTTTTAATTTTATCTTTTAACTCTAATATAATTCTACCTGCAGTTTTTTTACCTATTCCAGGTGCTTTACATAAATGCTTGTCATCCCCCATCATAATTGCATATCTAAGATTATTAATTCTACTTATCGAAAGCAATGATAATGCAGCTTTTGATCCAACTCCATTTATAGAAATTAAAAGTTTAAACATCTCAAGTTCTTCTTTTGTGTCAAATCCATATAATCCTATGAAATCTTCTCTAACTATTTGTTCAAGATAAAGCATTACTTCTTCATCTATTTTAGGCATAGATGACATAGTTGCTCCTGAAGTAAAAACTTTATATCCTATTCCATTATTTTCAACAATTATATAATCTTTATTTATTCCTTTATATCTACCTATTATATATTCGTACATACAACTACCCTTCCTTTATGCCAAAATAAAAATAATTTCAGTTCAAATTTTAATCTACACTATACTTTATCATTATAGCTAAAATAATTCAAGGTAAAACCTAGATGATATATAATTCTAATGGATAGTATTCATAGCTTATTACAACAATTTACTATATGAAATTAAACAAAAAAACTCCTTTCGGAGTTTTTTAACAGATTTACTCTAAATTACATATTATCTACTATTTCCAATAAAAAATAATGCCAATGTACCTGGTCCTGAATGGCTACCCACTGCAGGTCCTATATTATTTATTATAATTTCTTTTACCTTTATTTCGCTTAATATTAATTCTTTTAAACTTTCTGCATCTTCTATGCAATCTCCATGACTTATAAAAACAGTCTGATTTTCAGAATCTACGATTTTTTCTTTAAGCTTATCATATAATGCTTTAATAGATTTTTTTCTACCCTTAACCTTAGAAATAGGAATTAATCTTCCCTCATCATCAACATGCAAAATCGGTTTTATACTTAGCATTGTTCCAACTATTGCAGCTGTGCTAGAAACTCTACCACCTCTTTTTAAATGATTTAAGTCATCTACTGTAAACCAATGATTTACTTTAAGCTTATTATCTTCAATCCAATTAATTATATCTGATTTATCTTTTCCTTCTTTAATCATATTAGCTGCATAGTACACAATAAGTCCTAATCCCATTGATGCACTTTTCGTATCTATTACAGTGATATCAGCATCTTTTACTTCTTCATCTATAAGTTCTTTTGCTAATCTCGCACTATTAACACATCCGCTTAAGGCTGATGAAAATCCAATATAAATTATTGAATATCCTTCACTAACATATTTTCTAAAGTTCCTTTCAAAAGTATCTACATTTACTTGTGATGTTGTTGGTAACTTACCATTTCTTATAAGTTCATAAAAATCCTTATATGATATACTTTCGCCTAAATCATCAGGAATATCTTTACCATTAATATTCACTTGTATTGACATAACCTGAATATTATTTTCCTTAACAAAGCTTATGGGTAAATCACAACAAGAATCAGTGAAAAGTATAGTCTTCATTACAGTCCTCCTAAATTGCCAAATATAACTTCATTATAATAATATTTTTTCTATAGAATTTTAGTCCTTTTTTATTATATTTCTTCATCTTTACTCTGTCTAGATATATTAAGTAATATGCCCATTGCCCCTAAATTAAATACTAATGATGTTCCTCCATAACTTATAAAAGGCATTGGAACCCCTGTTACAGGCATTGAACCACTTACTACAGCTATATTAATTATAGCTTGTATTGCAATAACTGAAATTATCCCTATAGCTAATAAAAAACCATAATTATCTCTTGCTTTCACAGCTATTGTAGTTCCTCTTATTACTATAAACATAAAGATTGATATAATAAAAATACATCCAATTAATCCAAGCTCCTCACCTATAATTGAAAATATAAAGTCATTATGGGGTTCTGGCATAAATAAAGCCTTTTGTCTTGAATTTCCAAGTCCAACTCCAAATATTCCACCTGATCCTAATGCATAAAGCGATTGAATTAATTGATAACTATCTCCTGATGGATCAGCCCAAGGATTTAAAAAACTTGTAAGTCTATCTAGTCTATAACTTTGGCTATATATTAAGGCAAGTCCTGCAGCCACTCCCACTGGTATCAATGAAAACAAGTGGCTAATTTTTGCTCCTCCAACTAAAATCATTATAAAGGCAACCATCATAATTATTGCTGTAATACTTAGATTCTTTTCAAGTAATATAAGAACTGCAAATATAGCCGCTATACATAAATAAAATATTGTACCTTCTCCAAATTTCTTAATTTTATTTTTCCTTTTATCAATAAGTAATGCTAAATAAAGAACTAATACATATTTTGCAAGCTCAGATGGTTGAAATGATAAGGGTCCTAATCTTATCCATCTAACAGCTCCATTTATATCAGCACCTATAAATAAAACCAAAACCAAAAGAGCTATGGTACCTAAAACTAACCAAGGAGTTATCTTTTTATAAAAATGATAATCTATGGACATAGTTACAATCATCCCTATTACACCTACTATTGTCCATATTATTTCTTTTAAAAAGTAATAATCTGTATTATAAACATCCTTTTGATATAACGCATAATATGAGCTTGATGAATATACCATTACTACCCCAATAAAAAGTAATAATAATAAAGCACATAATAATGCATAATCTATGCTTTTCATATTTATTTTTTTAACTTTTTTTCTTTTGGTTCTGCCCTTTGAATCTATATTATTAATTCTATTCATCTTATCTCCTATTGCTTATTCTTTTAAATCTAAAGAAATCTTCGTTCCTTTCTCAATAAGCTTTCCTTCTATAACATTTTGTCCATCTACAACACCCATACCATTAGTTGTAAATTTCAAATTCAAGCTATTTAATATATTACTAGCCTCCTCTAAAGTCTTTCCTTTTAAGTTAGGCATTATTATCTTATTTGAATCTATCTTATCATTTGATAAATTTACACTAATTGTTGATCCTGATTCTACCAATGACCCTGGATAAGGTTCCATGTTAGTAACCTTTGAAGAAGAATTTTCTATATCAATGGATAAATTATATTCTTCTAATATCTTTTTAGCCTCTGAAAGACTTTTCCCTCTAATTTCAGGTACTACTACTAGTGTTTTTTCTGTATATTTTTCTTTATATACTTGAGAATCCATATAATTAAATAATTCAGTAAGCAATGATTTTAATAATGGAGTAGTAACTGGTCCGCCATAATATTGTCCTGCACTTGGCTGATTTACTTTTATATAAATAGTAATCTGAGGATCTTCTACAGGATATAAAGCTAAAACAGATGCTATATATTTATCTGATGAATAGCCTCCATTTATAGAGTCTATAGTTTGAGCAGTCCCTGTTTTTGCTCCTACTCTTCTATCTTCACCCATAAAGCTTCCAATAGGTTGTCCTTGATTAATAGTTCTTTCTAAGTAATCCCTTAAAGTAGCAGTAGTAGTTTCAGAAACAATTCCTTTTTTAATAGTAGGTTCAAATATATTATCAATTACTTTTGTTCCATTACTAGCTTCATAACTTATTTTTTTCATTATATGAGGTTGAATTAAATCTCCTCCATTAGCAATAGCATTAAAAGCTGTTAACAATTGAACGCTATTTACTGTATTGGTTTGTCCAAATGCAATAGTTGCTAAGTCCATTTCACTCATATCACTAACAGATTTAACAATACCTTCAGATTCTCCTGGCAAATCTATATTAGTTGCTTTACCAAAACCAAATTTATCAATATATTCTTTTAATTTTTCACTACCAAGCCTTGCTCCCAATTCCATAAATCCTACATTACAAGAGTTCTGTAATATTTGAGGAAGAGTTTGAGTTCCATGACCTGATGTATTCCAACATTTTATAGTTGTAGAGCCAAATTTCACTCCGCCATCACAATAAAATGTATCATTTTCACTTGCTAATCCCTCTTCTAACACTGCTGCCATAGTAATATTTTTAAAGGTTGATCCTGGTTCAAAGGTATCACTAATCGCACTGTTTCTAAACATATTTTGAAGCTTATCAAAATCATCTTCTCCATCAAAATTTTCATAGTCTTCATATGGAGTGTTTGGATTAAAATCTGGTTTATTTACCATAGCCAATATTTCTCCAGTATTGGGATTCATAACAATTATTGTTACTTCTTTAGCCTTATTATCTGTATATCCTTTTTCTGCTACTTTTTCAGCCATTAACTGTATATTTTCATCTATAGTTAACTCACCAGTTTTTCCATCTACTGGACTTGAATATTTAACTGTTTGATAAGGTAGCTCTTTTAAGCTTCCATCTATTTCAGATATCTTATATCCAGATATACCAGTGAGTTCATAATCATATTCTAATTCAATTCCATTTAATCCTATATTATCAGAGTTTACACTTCCAAGTACATGTGCTAAGAAATTATTATTAGGATAATATCTTTTTTGACTAATAGATGTTATTACTCCATATATATTTAATGCTTTAATTCTATCAGAAGTTTCTTTATCTATTCCTTTAACAAGAGTACTAGTAGTAACTTTAACTCCATCTTTACTAGTAGGATTTAATTTTTCATTTACCTCTTCAATACTAAGTCCAGATGCTTCTGCTAATTCTTTAGCTACTTCCTCTTTCGTTGTTTTTTCTTCTTGGATATGTGTGTCTATAGCTTCTAAGTCTAAATCAACACTATAAACATCTATAGATGTTGCAAGAATAGATCCATTTCTATCAACTATATCTCCTCTATTTGCTTTTACTGTAACTTGAGAATTCCATTGGCCTTGAGCCATATGCCTATAGTCTTTACTCTTATAAATCATTATATATGTTAGTTTACCAATTAAAAACATAAATACTAAGCAAACACTTACAGTTACATATAAAGCTCTTTCTCTATTATTATTTTTTCTTTTATTACGTTTAATACTTTTACTCATTCCAAACCCCCATGGTTGTAATTGTATTTTCATAGGTTTTATTATTTTATTATAACAAACATTAAATAATTATGTAAATTACTACATGCTCTTTAAATTTAAAAAAGTAAAAGTGAAAACCACCTTTACTTATTATCAAATAGACTTAAATATTCTTCATACCCTTCTTCTTTCATCTTTTCTTTAGGTATAAATTTTAGTGCTGCTGAATTTATACAATATCTAAGGCCTCCTAATTCTTCTGGTCCATCACAAAAAACATGTCCTAAATGGGAATCTGAAGATTTACTTCTAATCTCAGTTCTTACCATCCCATGACTTCTATCTACTTTTTCATTTATTAACTTTCTATCAATAGGCTTTGAAAAAGCTGGCCATCCACATCCTGAATCGAACTTTGAATCTGATATAAATAAAGGTTCTAAAGAAACTATATCTACATATATCCCTTCCTGAAAATTATCACAATACTCATTTGAGTATGGTGCTTCAGTAGCACTTTCTTGAGTAACCTTATATTGTATTTCTGATAATCTATTTTTTAATTCATCTTTACTATACTTATTCATTTTCCATCCTCCATTTATTTATATTATACTTATATATATTAAATTTTTCTATTTATTCTTTGTAATAAATAATCTTTTTATTGTAGTTTGCGGTGGAATAGATTTAGTCATAGCTTCACTTACTCTCATATAAACCAAATCACCCTTTTGCAATTCTATATTTTCTTTTTTATCGTTAGAAGAATTCATAACTTTAGTTGTATCATCAATTATTCCTACTACCTTTATTTTATTTACTTCTTTATCTTTGATATAACCCTCAACGGTTATTCTGATAGATTTATTATCTTCACTTTTTTCTACATCTAATATTTCACCAATAACAATTGGACTTTTAGCATTCATTGCTTTTTCTGGTTCTACTGCTCCAATCACTATAAAAGATAATATTAATAATAAACAAATTACTGATAATGATTTTTTTAATTTCATATTTAAACCTCCTTGATGTAAATCATTATTAGTTTTATACAAATAATTATAAATATTCATTTTTTCGAAACATAACTATTGTCTTTGATATAAAATCTCCAAAGGAAATCCTTAGCTTCTTCAGCATAATCAATCCCTATTCTTTTTGTCTCAACTATCTGAAAATTTTTATTTGGATTATATTCTAGATACAAATCCCCTTCTAAGTACAATTTTTTATAATTATCACTTTTAGTTATATTTAATGCACTGCATAACTTTGAAGGACCATTAGTTAAATTCTTTTTTTGAGTATTACTTAATTCTTCATAGTTTTTCTTAAATCTTATATTAGATATATAATCAAAATTATCTAATGGTTCTACTGCTCTTATTAAAACAGCTTCAGGTTCATCCTTTATATTAGTAACAATATTAAGACAGTGATACAATCCATATATAAAATATACATATGCTATACCTCCTTCTTCGAAAAGAGGCTTTGTTCTTTCAGTCTTTTTATAATTATAAGCATGACAAGCCTTGTCTGTAGCTCCAATATAACTTTCAGTTTCAACAATCATTGATTTAATCTTTTTTCCATCAACTTCTCTTATAAGAAAATCCCCCAAAATATCTTTTGCAACATCTATTGCTCCTTTTTGATAAAACTCTTTATTAATTACCATATTTAATCTCCAAAAATCAATTTATATTTTTATTATATATTATTTTGAAACTCTTTTTATTATTTATTCCTTAATTCTTTAAATTTACTCATTATTTTATCTTTTATTGAAATACTAAATAATATAAAAAATTATTCATAAAGTAATTTTTTATAAATTCCTGAATAATAAAAATAAGGTGGAACTAAATATGTTAGAAAACTTTATAAAGACTATACTCCCTCCATTAATAAATATACTAGAATTAGTTGGTATATTCGTTATATGTGTAGGTTCTATTAAGGCCTTTTATCATTATCTCTACTCTTTAATTAAAGGAAGTGATTATCCTTTAAAATGGGAATACGCAAATTCAATGGCAACTGCTCTTGAATTTAAACTTGCTGCAGAAATCCTCAAGACAGTTATTATTAGAAATATGAATGAACTAATAATTTTAGCTTCAATAACACTCCTAAGAGGATTTTTAACTTTAATCATACATTGGGAAATGAGATCAGAAAAAAACAAAGCTGAAAAAAATAGCAAAGATAAAGGAGCTAATTAAGCTCCTTTACCTTTGCTATTTTAAATTATTAAATGACTCTGTGGTTTTATTATTATCTTTATAATTTATATATATTTCATTGTTTGTTGTGGAAATTTTTATATATGGTCCACTCTTACTTTCAATATATAACTTTACAATATCTCCATTTTCTAATTTGAAATCACCTTTTCTAATTGCACTACCATCACTATATCCATTAACTCTTAAAGCTATTTCTGGAAGGGTATCTACTAATACAACTTCCTTAATGTCCTCTTTCTTAATACTTGTTCCAAAATTACCCTCAATTATAATAGAGGTATCTGTAACTTTTATTTTATTTGGTTCCTTTCCTGAAGAAAAAGTTATTAGCATTATTGTAAATGTTATAAAGGCAATAACTACAATAAAAATAATTTCTGCTTTGCTTTTTTTATTGTGATCAAATTTTTGAATGTAAAATATATATCCAAAAATGATAGCTACAAGCAAAAAAGCAAATGGAAAAAAAGAAATTTCAAAATAAGTTGTAATGATTGATCCTAAAAAAATAATTAAGGCAATTAAATAGCACATTCTAGCAATATGCTTTGCTACCTCTTCAATATCAACATTACGTTTTTCATCTTTTGATGAGGTATTATAACCTGAAATTAACCAATAACATTTGTATTTGCTTATTGCTATTCCAATTAGTATAAATAGCAAACTTATTATGAAGAAAGTAATCATTGCTATCAATTTTAATCATCCTCTTAAAAGTTTTAACTTACTTCTTATAAGGTTAATTATATCACTTTTCGTAATAATGTCAATATCTTAATGATATATTCCCTACCACTCTATTATTAGTATATTAACCTCATCCTTAGTTAAAGATACCTTATATCCATGAAAAATCAACCAAGTGAGAAGTTCTTTTTGTAGTTCTTCATCATCACTAAGAAGAAGTGCAGAAATCTTATTTAGATTTAACTCCTTTGCATAGTTAATATTATCCATAATTTTTCTTTTTTGATTTACTATTAAATTATCAGACATAAATATTCCCCCTCTATACTTTATCCTATTCTTATACAAATAATATTATGTTAATTATTTTCTGGGAAATATTTACATATAATCATAAAAAATAAGAGATAAGCTTAGCTTACCTCTTGCTTAATTACACCTATTGCTATACCTAATATACTTACATCTTTATTAGCTAATTCTATTGGTGAATATAATGAGTTTGCTGGCATTAATTTAGGAGTATCTGCATTTAAATTTAATGTTTTTAAAGTTGCTTCACCATCTAAGTTGGCTGCCACTATATCATTATGATTTGCATTGGCTTGTTTCTTAATAACAACTAAATCTCCATCACAGATATTTTTATCAACCATAGAATCACCTTTTACCCTTAAAATAAAAGTATCTTTTCCTCTTTCAAGCCAATACTTAGGTAAATAAAAAGTTCCTTCTATATTATCATTCATTTCAATAGGATTACCTGCTGCTATGTTATTATACATAGGTAAATCTATTAAATCATCTTCATTATATATAGTATTATCATTATCAAATATCTCTTTAACATTAGAAGCAGTATCTATATTAAACTCTACTACATCTTTATTTTTCAGATTAATATATTCGAATTTTTCTATTGTATTGATTGCTTTCTTTTTCTTTTCAAATCTTAATTTAAAGCTAAAGCTTTTTCCCTTTACATCCACACCTAATGTATTAAACTTTCTTCCCTTTATCATCCATGAATTTTCTTTATTATTCAATTCACTATTTAATATAAAAATAAAAGATGAATAGGATTTTTCTTTATAGATAGCTTTTATAAAATCTATCTCAGCTTTAGTCATTTTTTCAATATCATCTAAAAATATGTGGCTATAGATTCCTTGATATCTTTTTATATATTCAAGGGCAAATAATACATGATCATATTCATCAATAAATAAATTACTGTTTAATTTATTATTATACATTTCCTTAATAATATAAATAGATTCTCTAGTATATGAATTTTTCTTAATTCTATTCTTTCTGCCCTTTCTATCTACATTTAAATATTCTTCTAATGTTAAATTACTTGCTTTAATCCATGATATCTCATCTAATAAAAAATCTAATGTAGCTTTTTCAATAAACTTAGACTTTTTATAAAAAGTTACTATTTCATTTTTTAAAGTTTCTAATACCTTTAAAGCTTCTTTTTTATCTATTATTTTAAATACTTGTCCTTTTTCTCTAATATAAGCATTATAATATGTATTAATTAATTCCTCAAAAGTAACTATATTTACTCTATTTGTTTCTAATGAAAATAATGAATAAAAGTATTCTTGATTATTTTCTTTATTATAAAGATTATTAGCTTCAGTATTTTTAATATAATTAGATGTAACAAATAGTATTTTATCATCTTCATAAAGACAATAGTTATTTTCCAAGTTTAATGCTTTGTAAATTGAAGCTGTACTTTTTCCTGTTCCTTCTTTACCTTTTAAAACTTGATAGCCAGATGTCTTATGTCTTATAAACTTATCTTGAGCTTTTGTTAATTCCATCTTTTCACCGCCTTACTCCATGTCCAATTATTTATGTATTTTTATAATATATTCTATAGTAATATAAGTCAAATATTAACTTACTATATTAATAAAAAACAACGAAAAAATATAATGCTAGTTATGACCCTACAGATTAAAGTCACACTAGCATAATATAATATTTATCTTCTTCTATTATAATTAATAAATAATTTCATAAGGTATTTTATTAATACTTATTAAATAAAAGGATTATAAAACCTTCCATTATTAATTTTAATAGCTACTATAGCCATTACTAACAATATTGTTGCTATTGTGATTGTAATATAATCACCCTTTTCAAACTTTCTTCCGTTATACCAAGTACGTTTTTTATTTTTCCCGAAAGCTCTAAGTTCCATTGCTGAACTTATACTTTCTATTCTATCTAAGCTTGAAAAAATTAAAGGCATCAATATTGAAGCTGAATTTTTAATTCTTTTTGTTAATTTTTCCTTTTTGGACATATCTATTCCTCTTGCTTGTTGTGCAAAGGATATATCTTGATAATCACGTTGAACATCTGGAATATATCTTAAAGCAATAGAAACAGAATATGCTATTTTATAATTAACACCAATTCTATTTAATGATGCTGCAAATTCACTAGGATTAGTTGCCACCATAAATAATAAAGCCATTGGTATTATAGAAAAATATTTTATTGTTATATTAAATTGATAAAATAATTGTTCTAATGTTAATGTATATGGTCCAGCAATTTTAAATAAATCAGTTCTGCTTCCATATATTTGAACTCCTTCATATGGAGAAAAAATAAATATAGCTAAATTATTTAATAATAAAAATATTAATATAAAGTAAAGTACAAATGAAATTTGTTTAAATTCTACTTTTGAAATTTTAAATACTACTATACTTAAAATAAACATTAAAATAAGCAATCTTGTATCATAAGTAACCATAGATGCTATTGCCCATATTATAAATGATATTAACTTTGCTGCACCAGTTAACTTATGGATAGGTGAATCTATATTTGAATACTCTAACATTTTACTCATATGCCTCTAATCCTCCTATCATAGTCAATAAATTTTTTAACAAAATCTCTTGGATTTTCTAAATTAGATTTTATAGCTAATTCATATAAAGAAGTTTCTTTTAAATTTGCTTCATGTATAAGATTTGTATCTGTTATAACATTTGCAGCAATATCATCTGCTAATTTTAAACCATTTGAAAATACTATTGCTCTATTAGTATATTCAAGCATTAAATGCATATCATGAGTTATCATTATAATTGTAACTCCCTTTTTATTTAATTCCTTTAAAAATTCCATAATTTCTGTATAATGTTTAAAATCTTGCCCTGCTGTTGGCTCATCTAAAATAATCACTTCTGGATTTAATACTAATATAGATGCAATTGTTACACGCTTTTTTTGTCCAAAGCTAAGGGCTGAAATTGGCCAATTACGAAATTCATATAATCCACAAATTTTCAAAGTATTATATACTCTTTCTTTAATTTCCTCTTCCCTTATTCCTCTTACTCTAAGCCCTAATGCAACTTCATCAAATATCATAGTTTTAGATATCATTTGATTTGGATTTTGCATTACAATACCAATTTTTTCAGCACGCTCTTTGATGGTTTCATTAATGAGATTTTCTCCATTAAATAATATTTCACCACTAGTTGGCTTATAAAAACCACAAATAAGCTTTGAAATTGTAGATTTCCCAGCGCCATTTTTCCCTACTATACTAAGCATTTCGCCTTTTCTAACCTTAAAAGAAATACCTTTTAATATTTCTCTATCATTTTCATACCCAAACTTAATGTTTTTTAATTCTAATATAACCTTACTATCTATTTCTTTACTTTCCTCTATAGTTTTATCATACCAGAACTTTAATTTATCTTTACATTCATCTAAATTTAATGTATTTATATGTTGTGGATTAATATCTGAATTAACTACACACCCTGCATATTTTAAAGCTGTAATATAAAGAGGTTCACGTATTCCAGCTTCTGATAATATATTAGAGCATAAAAGCTCCTTTGGTGTCATATCTGCCATAATCTCACCATTATTTACAACAATTATTCTATCTACATCACAATGCAATACATCTTCTAATCTATGTTCTATAATAACTATTGTTTTATTTGTTTTACTTTTTATTTCATCAATTAATTCAATAGCACTTTTACCAGTAGCTGGATCTAAACTTGCTAATGGTTCATCAAATAATAATATATCTACATCACCAACCATAACACCTGCTAATGTTACACGTTGTTTTTGCCCACCAGATAAACTATAGGGTGCTAAATTCAAATGACTATCTATATCAACAATTTTAGAAGTTATTTTTACTTTTTCTTTCATTTCATCTTGGTCTACACAATCATTTTCTAACTTAAAAGCAATATCTTCAGCTACAGTTAATCCAATAAATTGACTATCGGGATCTTGAAGAACAGTCCCAACTGAATTTGATAATTCAAAGATACTCATATCTTTTGTTTCTTTACCATTTATTTTTAAACTTCCTGAAATATTTCCCTTATAAGAAAATGGAATCAATCCATTAATACAATTTGAAATTGTGCTTTTTCCTGATCCAGATGGCCCAACAATAAAAACTTTTTCACCTTCATATATAGTAAGGTTTATATTATTCAATGTTGGCTTTGCTTGAGCTCTGTATTGGAAAGTAAAATTTTTGAACTCAATAACAGGTTTTTTCATAGCAAATCTCCCTTTACACGTAAAATATAAGATTGAAGACTTCATCTCCGATTTTAAATATTACTATATTTTTTTCAATATGTACATAAAAAAATCATTAAATTCAATATCTATTAATATATTTTTATTTATATTATTTAAAATAAAAAATACTAGAAATCTAAAGACTCCAGTATTTTAATTAGTTATTTATTATTCCCTATCTAAACTTCCTTTTTTAACTCTAGTTTTTGAGTATGTATAAATTAAAAAAGTACCTAATGCTCCAACTGTAATAGAATTAGAAATAGCAGCTACTATACCTTGCAAATAAACTTTATTACTTGGTTCTGCATAAATAGCAATATCTAATGTAGGAGCAATTAAAATCCATGATATAGCATTTGCAATTACTTGATAAATATTAAATACAATAATTTCTTTTTTCTCAAATTCTCCATCATTAACCTTTAGTCTCTTCCATGCTAATCCTAATATAAAACCTACTACTGCTGAGGCAATAACCCAACTAAACCAAGGAGAACCATAAAAGACTAAATCTTTTAATAAATGTCCTATAAAACCTATTGCTACTCCTGCTATTGGCCCATATAATACTGCCATTAAAGCTAAAAATGCATAACTAGTCTCAATATTAGTATTTGGTATTCCTGATGGAATAGAACCAAAACGTCCTAAAATCATAAATACTGCTGCTCCTATTCCTATTGCAACTATAGTTTTAATAGATAATTTTTTTTCCATTGTAATTCCTCCGTAAAAGTAAAATGTTAGTATATTGAAATTTTATTCATATGTTTAACTACATAAAAGTATATAATGCGAATATTGATAAAGTCAACACATTACTCATTCGTAATTATAACCATTTTTATTCATTTTCATTAGTAAATTTGACCAAAAATAATTAAAGGATAGTAAATTATTCTAATAAAAATTAGCTTAATTTACTATCCTTATCAATCTATAATTTCTAATTCAGCACTTATGGGATAATGATCAGATGGATATTTTCCCATTTTATTATAATATATTATTTCACTATTTCTAACATTAAATTCTTCTGTAACAAAAATATAATCAATATGAAGTCCTTTTTTCTTTCCTTTAAACTTACTTAATGTAGACATAGAATAAAATTCCTTTTTATTTTCTTGAACTGTTATAAATTTCTTTGCACCATATTTTCCTTCTGAAAACTCTTTAATTGCCTTACTATTTGGACTAGCATTAAAATCTCCCATTAATATCGCTGGATAGTCATCTTTTTCATGCTTACTTTCCATATACTCACATATTTTTCTTAATCCATATTCTCTTGCTTTAGAAAATAAAAAATCTAAATGAGTATTATACACTCTAATAATATTCCCATCCTCTAGCTCTATTAAAGCTGTAGTACAAATTCTTGGAAATACTGAATACCAAATAGCACTTCCTATTTTATCAGGCTTTTCTGATAGCCAAAAAGTATTATAATCTAAAATTCTATGCCTTGTAGAAACTAAAATATCATTTCTTTCAACAAAATACTTTTTACTTCTTGGATCCCCTACAAAATTATAATTAGATATTTCAGAAGTTAAATCTTTAAACATTTTATTATTTAGCTCTTGTACTCCAATTATATCAAAATCATTATTTTTTATAATTTCATAGACTATTTCTTTTCTTTTATTCCACCTATTATTAATGTCTAAAGGAAAATCTGTCCTTAAATTAAATGTCATTACCTTCATAAGATTACCTCTTGTTATTTATAACTATTTTACAGAAGCATGTGAAATTTTTTCTCTAATTTTTATCTTATCTAAAGAATATCCAGCTACTAAGAATATTATACCACTTGCTAATGGTTGTATAAATTCTAAATATAAAGTTGCAAGTGGAGCAATAAAGTTACCTGAAATAATAGCTCCTGCTAAATAATATCCAAAGCATCCAACAAATCCTGCAACAAATACTGCTATAATATTTCGTCTGCAAATTATATTATCTTCTTTAGATGTAAAAAACAACACCATTATAGGCTTAATTATTATTGTTGGTATAACCCAAAGCATACCCCCTGTTAAAGTATCTGCAAGACCTCCACCAATAGCTGCAGCAGCCATTGCATATGGTGTAGGTAAAAGTACGGCTGCTAAATATATAAGGGTATCTCCTAAATGAATGTATCCACCATTAAATCCTGTTGGGATATGAAATAAAAATGCAATTGTTATACATATCATTGCTGCAAAAAGTGCTGTTAATACTATATTTTTTGTTTTAATACTTGTGTTCATTTATTAAAATCAACTCCTTTAAAAATAACTCAAACATAATTCCTTCTTTTGGATTAGTATGAAACTTAGATGTAACTTCAATTGATTTATAAATAAATTCTGTTGCATTTTTTATAGCATAATTTAAATCATGTCCATTTAAAAGTAGTCCTATAATTATAGATGTAAATATATCTCCTGACCCACTGTATGATTCATTATTAAAGTATGATTCCACCTTTGAAAACTTATCTTCTATTTTGTCATAAGCGAAATTATAAATTTTATTATCTCTTATAACGCCAGTTATTATTACTTTTTCAGGCCCCATTTTAGATATTTCTTTTGCTATTTTCATTACTTTCTCATCACTAGTTTCATATTTTTTATATATTTCGCCAGTTAAAATGCAAGCCTCAGTTAAATTAGGAGTAACTATATCCGCTACAGATACTAGTTCTTTCATCTTTTTACACATACTATTTGTAAATGTATCGTAAAGAGTTCCATTATCCCCCATAACAGGATCTACTACTATTAAAGCTTTTTTCTTTTCTTTTACAAAATCTAATACTATATCTATTTGTTTTTCTGATCCTAAAAATCCACTATAAATACAATCAAATCTAATTCCTAATTCATCCCAAGTTTCTTTATATTTAATCATTTCATCAGTAATATCTAGAAAAGTAAATTTCTCAAACTCTGTTTGAGAAGATAATACCGCTGTTGGAAAGGGGCAACATTGAACTCCCAAGGCAGATAAAACCGGTATTGCTGCTGTTAGAGAGCACCTTCCTATTCCAGATAAATCGTTTATTGTTGCTACTTTTTTAACTTCATTCATAAGTGCACCTACTTCTAAAAAGTTATTTACTTTATAATAATCCAAGATTTACATTTTGTCTATTGTATCGATACAATTCGAAAGGTGCAGAAATTAAAAAAACTCCTTTCGGAGTTTTTATAACACTTCTAATTTATAAATCTTTTTAAAATCTTATAAATTTATTATTTAAGAATTTCATTCCAATTTACATTGCTCATCATAGTTAATGAATTATAGTCAGCTTCTAATTTTTCATTTTCAGGTCCCACAGCTAAAGAAATCATTCCCCCTGTCTTTGCTGCTATTATTCCAGCCCTAGAATCTTCAACTACTATACATTCTTCACTTCTAAGATTCAATTTCTTTGCTGCAATAAAAAATACTTCTGGATCAGGCTTAGATTTAGATATATCAAGTCCACAACTCACTTCATCTATATACTTTGTCAATCCAGCCCTTTCCAAAATTAATGGTGCATTTTTACTTACTGACCCTACTGCTATTTTTATGCCTCTTCTTTTTAACATATTTAATGTTTGTATAACATCTGGTAATATTACTTTTGAATCTATTCCTTGCAGTAACTCAACATAATACTTATTTTTTTCTTCGGCTAGTATTTCTTTTCCTTCTTTAGAATAAAGAGAGTTTCCTTTTGATAATACAATTTCTAAGGATTCTAACCTACTTACTCCCTTTTGCTTCTCATTATCTTCTTTAGTATATTTACTAATACTTAATCTATCCGCTAACATTTTCCATGCTTTATAATGTAATTCATCTGTTGAAACTAAAACTCCATCTAAATCAAAAATTACTCCTTTAATCAATCTATACTCCTCCTAATTTTTTACTATACATAATACTTTTTTGATGATAAAATAATAAATAGGTTTAACATTAAACTAACGAAAGAGGTGAATCCTATGGCAACAATTAAAGATATTGCAAAAATTGTTGGTGTAAGTTGTACTACTGTCTCTAATGTAATTCATGGCAAACCAGGACGTGTATCTGCAGATACAGTCAAAAAAATAAACCAAGCTATCAAGGATTTAGGATATGTACCTAATATGTCGGCCCGTTCTCTTGTTTCCAATTCTTCAAAGGTTATAGGTGTAATAAATCATGTTGTTACTTCTGAAAATAAAAATTTTATGGAAGATCCCTTTCATTCTATTTTTATAGGATCCATTGAATCACGATTACGCGAAAATGGTTATTATCTTATGTTACGAACTGTTAAAACTAGTGATGATTTGAATTTTTTCCTTAGAAATTGGAACCTTGATGGATTAATACTAAATGGTATTTATGAAGATGAATTTTTTGATATTCTTACTAAAATTAATATTCCTATAGTGGTAATTGATAGCTATGTTTCAAGCCCAAATATTTGTAATATAGGACTTGAAGACTTTAACGGTGGTTATCTAGCTACAAAATATTTAATAGATCATGGTCATAAAAACATTGCATTTGCTTCACCATTTATCAAATATACTGGGGTTGTATCAGAACGTTTTGAAGGATATAAAAAGGCTTTAAATGAATCTAATATTGAAATAAATAATGATCTAATATTTCAACAAGAACTTGATATTGATACTACAATTTCTCTTGGTGAATCTTTAGCAAAAAGACAGGATGTAACAGCAATTTTTGCAACTGCAGATATATTAGCAGCAGGAATTATGACTGGAATTAAAAAAGCTGGTAAAAGCATCCCCGAAGATATTTCTATTATCGGATTTGATGATATTAATCTTTGTAGTTTAATATCTCCAACCTTAACTACTATTCATCAAGATGCTCCACTAAAAGGTGAACTAGCAGTAAACTATATTATAGATAAACTAGAAGGTAAATCGATTCCAAATACAGAAACTATTTTACCTGTAAAAATAGTAGAGCGTGAAAGTGTAGCAACTGTTAAATCAAGTAGTATATAAATACTACTTGATTTTTTCTATATTAGCTTTATTATTTTCAATATTTACTTTGTATAATTCATTTAAATAAGTTATTTTGAAATTTAAACTTTTCCAATTAGAAGGCAAACAAGGTTTTGCCTTGACTACACCATTTTCAAAATATATTCCTCCAAAGCCTTCAATTGCTGTCATATATGCTCCTCCTGATGCTGCTGGATGGGTACCCCCTATATATATTAATCCGGCCCACTCTTTTCCACCTCCTTGAAGATCTGAAAGTGCTGATTTTAGGAAGAATTTATACGCTTCATCTGGTAATCCACATTTACAAGCAACTAAGGCATACATACATGCACTTAAAGATGATCCATGTTCAGTTCTAGGCTCATAATATCTCCAATTATTTAGCATTACCTCTTCTGTATATTCTTTATTAAAAATATTAAGCATAGTTATTACATCTGCCTGCTTAATTATTTTAGTATCAGCTGCTATACCATAAGCCCCTCCCCAATATTCTTTATCATTTATTAGCCTCTTCTTTAAATCTTCTATCTTAATATCTTCTAAATTGTAATATCCATCAAATTGTTCAATTATTAAAGTATCATCATCTGGTTCTTTTATATATATCTTCTTTGCAGCATCTATGAATTTTAATTTTAGTAAATCTAATTTATAGTCCTCTATAACCTTTAATCCATCTTTCTGTAAATATTCAATTACATTTATTGCACTTTCAAAGGTGAATTTAGCCATTCTATTAGTGTATGCATTGTTATTTACCCTTTCATGATACTCATCAGGTCCAATTACATCTCTAAGTTCATAGATATCAGAATCTAACTTAGATATTAATAAATCATAGTAAAACTCTGCACATTCTATTATTACTTTATATCCTCCATCAGCTATAATGTCATAATCTCCTGTTTGTTTAATATATTTATTTATTCCATATACAACTGCTGAAGAAATATGAATTTGCTTATCCTTAAAATAAGTTCTCATTGGTCTGCCAGTAAAAACATCTATTACATTGTAATCTGAACAAGCATCAAATCCTCCTTCTTGACTTTCCCAAGGATAGAATGCACCTTTATACCCATATTCTTTAGATTTTTTCATAGCTCCATCTAATGTATCAATTCTATATTTCAACAATGTTTTAGCTACTTCTGGTTCAGTGTTCAAAAAGAAATCAAGCATAAACATCTCAGTATCCCAAAAAACAGCTCCCTTATATGTTTGTCCTGACAAACCTCTTGCTGAAATTGATAAGCTTTTAGAATGTCTTGGTGCTATAGAATGAAGATGATAAGTAGAATAATTAAGTGCTTCCATGGCTTTATCATCACCTTCTATAATAACTTCAGATTTTTCCCAAAGTTTATCCCATATAGCTTTATGTTGATTTTTGCAATTATTAAATCCAGCATTTTCCGATTTATCAACTTCCATTTTTGCTTCTTCTAAATAATTTTCAGAATCCTTGCTAGTATATATACTAATAAATTTATATATAGTGTATGTTGAATTCTCTTCTGAATTTATAGATATCTTTCTTAAAAATTTATTTTTTTCTTTTAAAATCTCCTCATTATATTTAAAATCATATTTTATTTTTTCACAAATACAAACTACGTTTTTATTTTCATGTGTTAAAGCCTTGGCAATTAATTTATCATTTTGATTTGTAAATTCTATATCATCGTAATGAGGACCATTAATATCCCATACATCTCCATCAATTCCTGTATATATAGAAAGATGTCCTTTCTTTTCAGTTTTCACTTTATACTTCATTAGTATTGAGTGTTTATCAACCATTGAAGAAAATCTCTCAGATTCTATCTCTATTAATCCTTCTGGTGTGTTAAACTTTGTTTTACTGCTAAAGATTCCATACTTATAATTTAAAGATATCTCAAAGGAATAAGCTTCACTATTAGGTACTGAATACTTAATATTATTAAATTCAATATATGAAAATAATCCATTTGGAGCATTTAATGGTTCTCTCCAAGAATCACCTACTTTATCATATATACCTGATAAATTTATAGCAGGGAATTGCTCTTTTTCATATTCTGGCAAAGTCCCTCTAATACCCATATATCCATTACCAATTAAAAACTTATTACCATTTTCAGAGATCTTTCCCTCATTAAATACCTTTTCTTTAATCTCCCAACTAATCATTTTAACATCTCCATTCACTTGGAATATCTATTATCGTTTCTTCATCACTTAGTATTTTTACCTCTCCATATACCTCAACTTCTATTTTTCTTCCATTTAAAGTGAATAGTATTACATTATCTTTATTTACTTCAACTATAATTACATCATTTTTATAATTAATTCTAAATGAATATTTATTCCACACCTTCGGTATTGTTGGATTAAAGCTAAGAATTTTCTTATCTGAACGCATACCACCGAAACCATATATTATATTCATCCAAGCTGCTGCAATAGATGTTGTGTGTAATCCTTCATTTGTATTTCTGTTATAATTATCCAAGTCCATCCTAGTTGCAAAGCCGAAGAAATCATAAGCTTCTTTATGCTTTTTTAGTTGTGATGCCAAAATAGAATGAATAGATGGTGAAAGTGAACTTTCATGAATGCATCTAGGTTCATAATATTCATAGTTACTTCTTATTTCTTCTTCAGAGAACTTACTATTATATAAAAACATAGCCATTAGAACATCAGGTTGCTTTATCATACTGTTTCTATAAATCCTATCGTATGTCCAGTTATTATATAAAGGAAAATCTTCTATTGGTATTTTACTTATATCTACATATGGTAATGTAAAATAACCTTCATGTTGTTCAATAATTTTAGTTTTTTCTTCAAAAGGAATATATATATTTTTAGATATAATATTCCATTCATTTATCTCTTCATCATTAATTCCTAACTCTCTAACTTTATTCATATATAAATTTAAATCTTTATTTTTTAATCTAGATAATACATCTAAAGTATATTCAATAGTTTCTTTTCCCATATAGTTTGTATAGAAATTATTATTAACCATCATTTGAAATTCATCAGGTCCCATTACTCCATAATACCCATAATGAGTTTTATCTGCATTCCAATCACCTCTAGTGGAAAGCATTCTACTAATCTCCACTAAGACTGGCACTCCAATTTCAAATATATAGTCTTCATCACCTGTTACATTTTCATAATGCCAAATTCCGTATGCAACTGCAGTTGATGCTTGCAATTGTAAACTAGCATGTTGCCATAAGCTACAGCATTCCTTACCGCTAATAGTTGCAATAGGATAAAAGGCTCCTTTACAATCTAATTCTACAGCTCTTTTTTTAGCTTCTTCTAAAGTTAGATATCTAAATTCCAATAATTGTTTAGCTGCATGAAGATTATTAAAAAGATAAAATGGAAGGCAATATGCTTCTGTATCCCAAAATGAATTTCCGCTATATGCTTCTCCAGTTAATCCCTTAGCTCCTATTACACTTCCCTTCTCTGCTCCGTGATAAGTTTGATGCATTTGGAAAATACAAAATCTTATTCCTTGTTGATTTAATTCATCTCCATCTATTGAGATATCTGAATCTTTCCAAATATTTTCCCACCACTTAATAGTTTCTTCTTTAAGTACTTCATAACTTAATAAATTTATTCTTTCTTTAGCTTCTTTTATATTTAAGTCAAACTTTTCACTAGGTGAATCATAATCAATACCTTTAGTTATATTGTTTATTATCTTTGAAAAAATAAAATCTTTTCCCTTTGTTAATTCTATTTCAAAGTTTTTAAAAACTTTCTTCTCATCATAAATATCCTCTTGATTATTATAGTCACAATTAAAATTACAAATTGAAAAAACACTTTTCATAGTATTAATTGTACTTCCCATTATACTTGCAGAATTTTTATTAATTTCTTTATGATCGCATGTCCAATAATTTTCTCCTGCAGCTTCATGTAAATTAGAGAAATCTAATCCTGAAATAATATTAGCTTTTCCACTAAAATTTAATGGAATCATAATTATTTTTTGACAGCCAATATTAACTTCTTTCATGGATAAAAATCTTTCAAATATTAATTTTATTTTTTTCCCTGACTTTGTGTTCCAGATAAATGAACGTTTTAAAATACCTGTTTTTAA
The DNA here is from genome assembly GCA_934746015.1 of uncultured Clostridium sp. Taxonomy (GTDB): domain Bacteria; phylum Bacillota; class Clostridia; order Clostridiales; family Clostridiaceae; genus Clostridium. Next base: position 3,524 of record CAKVEW010000007.1, on the reverse strand, counting down.
ATCTAATTCTCTTCTAAAATCTTCTACTATTGATTTATTTAAGTCTAACTTTTCATCATCAATTTCAATACGTGTATATAGCCAATCAACAGAATTAACCATAAATTCAGTTGATTTTATAATACCTTTATATGAAGCTTCTTGTACTTCCTTACTTTCATATATTCCATTAAAATAACTACCAATAAGCCTATCTCCACTATATCCTTCTTCAAAATATCCTCTAACTCCCATATATTCATTTCCAAGAGAGAATATTGATTCTGATACCTGTGAATATTCTTTATTAAATCCTTCTTCAATTATCTTCCATGGATCTATACTATAATATTTATCCGCTACTTTTGCCATATTTACTCCTTTATTGCCCCAGCTGTGGCACCATCTGTAATTTGTTTTTGGAAAATTGTAAATAAAATTATTGGTGGTATTATTGCAAATGCCGCTGCTCTTAACATATCAACATCATTTGCATTTGAATTGTGATATACAAAAAGTCTAACCATAACTGTCTCTTTTGCAGTTCCATTAAGAACTAAATAAGGTAATAAGAAATCTGACCATACAGCTGTAATAGTAAAAATTACAACAACCATTACTATTGGTTTTGATAATGGTAAAATAATCTTATAAAAAATACTCAAATCACTACATCCATCAAGTCTAGCAGCTTCAATTAATTCTTTTGGTAAACCTTCAAAAAAGTTTTTAAATAGAACTACATAGAAAGCATTTGCTCCAGCTGATAACCACAACGGTATGTATGATCCATTTAATCCGATTTTATTAATATTTACGAAAAGCGCTACAATGCTTGTTGTTGCAGGTATTAATAAGCTCCACATTATTAATCCAAATATAATTTTATGTCCCCTTGGCTTAAGAATAGCCAAAGCATATGCTAACAATCCATTAAATAAAACAGAGCAAATAACACTTCCCAGAACAATTATTCCAGAATTAATATAATACTTTGCAAATTTAAGTTTTTCCCAAGTATCCACATATTTTTTAAAATCAAATACACTTGGTAAAATAGTTGAAGCACTTCTAAACTCTTTTATATCTTTAAAACTAGCTAGAAAAATCCAAAGTGGAGGAAATAATGCTATTATCAACATTAATATACAAAGGGCAAGTATAATAATGGATAATATTTTTACTTTTGGTGACTTTACATCATAAAAACGAATTGCTCCCTCATCTTTTTCTTTATACTTATTAAAAAACATTATCAATTCCTCCTATTTCTCATTTTTAGCTGTTATCTTAAAGTAAACTCCACTTAGTATTACTAGCACTATACAAATAAGTACTGATAATGCTGAAGCCTTAGGATAGTTATAATCTCTAAAAGCAAAATTATATACTAATTGCATAATTGAAATACTAGAATTATTTGGTCCTCCATTTGTCATAACCATAGGTTCATATAAAATTTGGAATACAGAAATAATTTGAAGTATTAGTAATGTCTTTCCAAGTGAAAAGATATGAGGTAAAGTTATATATCTTATTCTCTGCAATACAGTAGTCCCATCTATTGTAGCAGCTTCATATAACTCTGGGTTAATACTACTTATTCCAGCTAAATAAATAAGTGCAGTTGATCCAGCTGCTTTCCATGTCATACTTATTATTATCAGTGGAATTGTCCAACTAGAATTTGTTAACCAATCTTGAGGTAAAATGCCTATTTTACTTAATATAATATTTAATGTTCCTGTTGCCCCAGGTCTATAAAAAAATCCCCACATTATAATAGTTGCAAGTCCTGGCATAATATTAGGGAAGTATATTCCTATCTTAAATAATCCTTTAAAATGTACTGTCTCACTTATTAGAATTGCTGCTAATATAGGTACAAAAAATCCAATAGCTAACGACCAAAAAATATAAATAAAAGTATTTCTAAATGCATCCCAAAAATCTGGATGTTTTAAAACTGAAACATAATTATTTAAACCTACAAATTTAACTAATCTTAATCCTTCTGCTTCAAATAGTGATAATTTTATATTTTCCATTAATGGTACCCAAATAAAAAAAGCAAATAAAATTAATGTTGGAATCATTATTAACCAACCTATTAAATCACTTTTTTTAAAACTTTTATAATTGTATGTGAACTCCCCCGCTTTTATTTTCTTCATTGCTGCACCTCACTTTTAAAACTCAAGTGAGTTATCTATAAAGAAAACTCACTTGAACAATTTTATATTATTTACTGATTATTAACTTTTTCATCTAAAATCTTTTGGTAGTTCACGTTTGCTTGTTTCATTAATTCTTTAACATCTGCATTTTTATCTGTAATAATTCCTTGAATAACCTTAGTTAATTCAGCATACATATCTTGTGTTGATCCTGGTTCTTCTAAACGAAGATTTCCATCCTTTGCAATTGTATTAAAATATGATTCATATAACTTTTCATCAACATTACTATATTCTTTTTGTATTTTCTTTTCAGCATCTATTACATCTTGATTTATCCAAGCTGGGAATCTAGATATAACAGGTATACCGTGATCAACCTTATTTTGAGCATCTGATTTCATGCCTGCTAATAAATCATCTGTTACTATTGGTGATTTACCCATTATTTCAAGGTAATCTAATGCAGCATTTATTTCTTCCTTAGTTGCATTTTTTGAGAACATATATGGTGTACCACCAGATAATGAGTACTGATCCCCATTAGGTCCTGCTGGCATAGCAAAAAATGCTAAATCTTCTACAGGAAGTCCATTATTTTCTGTTGGTTGATTAACAGCATCATTAGCTGCAATATACATAGCTGCAGTTCCAGCACCTAAGTTAGCAAAGCCTGTTCCCCAATTTTCATTAGTTGGATCAGGAGTAAGGCAGTCATATTTCCACTTTAAGTCTTTTACAAATTCCATTGCTTTAATAGCTTCTGCACTTTCAAGATTTGAAGTATACTTACCACTATCATCCTTAAGAGTTAATGTAGCCCCATATGCCCAAGCTATATTAGAAAAATGCCATCCAGCTCCTTCATCTTTAGCTAACAAACAAAGGCCAGCTTGTCCAGTTTTTTCTTTAATGGTCTGAGCTGTTTTGGCTAGTTCTTCCCATGTTTTAGGTATAATTGGACGTCCATCTGCATCTACTAATCCAGCATCTTTAAACATTTGTACATTTGCCATTATACCTAAAGCATATCCATCTCTAGGTATTCCATAAACTCGTCCATTTTCATCAGACAACAATGTTTTAATTTGTGGATTTATTGAATCTAACCATCCTCTTTCTTTTAAAATATCAGTTATGTCAGCTACATAATTTCCTTTGATAAGCTTTTGAGGTTCAGTATACCATGTTTCAAAAATTGTTGGTAAGTTTCCAGCTTCAGCCATAGGTACAAATGTATTAGGACTATACTTATAATAAGCTGGTACAACTTCCACATTATTATACTTTCCTTCCATTTTTTCTTTATAACCTTCATGTAATTTTACATCTGCAGTTAAAGTATCTTCAGGCCAAATACCTAATTTT